>NZ_CP079094.1:0-600000 GCF_019285595.1 Rickettsiella endosymbiont of Dermanyssus gallinae | reverse complement strand
ATACTTTTTACCAATTTTTTTCGGCAATCCGGATCTTTTATTTCCTTAAAGAAAATATCAATTTCCGCTTTATCTACGCAACGCGATTTTTCGAGAATCAGCGCTACCAATCTATATTCCGCTGCTTTTTTTCTTACTTCTACAGAATGCAGCTTAATCATTTCTAAAACAGTGCAGTAATAGTTTGACACCTCGTAAAAAGAGCTTAATTTATGATAGTCATTTATGCTCACTTCAAACGTTAACTCGAGTGCCCGTAACCTGCCATTATACTCATCAATGAGGTTATTTAGCGGCTCGCTCGAATCCCCTAATTCACGATTAGTTTCTTCAAGGTTTTTTACCTCGCTATCTAACACCGTCCTGAAAGCCTGTTTTAATATTCTCAAAGAGACTAGTTCGTTCTTTTTAAATTTTTCTAAAAGACGCTCGAATAACGGTTTTTCTGTTGAATGCGCTTCTATGTAATTGACTAGGCCTGGATCATCCCTATCCAACCTCAGCAACAAACTAAAATAATCTTGAGCAGTCATTAAATAATGCTCAAGTGGCCCCACTGATTTTTCGTCTAAAAACCTTCCCAAACCCTGTATACGCGCGGTTATAGATGCATTCTCGCACCCTATTTCGCTAAGTCGGCTAGGAACCGTATTAAAGGCGGCATTTAAACTAAAAATCATCAATTTGGCATTTTTAGATGAGTTTAACTTTTCAAATAATCCCAGCAATTGCTCTCTAGTGACTTGAGACAATGCTTCAGAGTCTACAAGCACGCTTAGTGTTTTAAATAGATGCTCATCAGGCGCTAGCGCCCACGCTTCACTTTGTATATTCGTCAAATCTCTGCGTATAGCGTCTCTAATCTGATCCGTTATATGAAGAAGTGGATCACTCTGTTTAAACGCAACGGTGCTGAGAAGACCCAGCAGCTCGGTAATATCTTTATTGACTTGCTGAAAAAACTCCTCAGCAATTTTTTTTATATCTAACAAACCAACATTCAGTTTTTTCTGATAACCTACTAGCGCCGCTTCAGAGCCTATCTGTTGTTTCTCGGCTAGTTCGCTTAAGGTAGTTAGCCTTTGTGTTAAACCAATAATTTTCTCAGCATATTGATCTTTAAACCTCCGAACTAGCGAATGATGCTCGAGTCCTTCTTCTAAGCTCACAAGCCGTGCTGAAAAATAGCTTTGTACGGCGTCCTGATATTCACTCATATCTAATAAGGGTTGAGTAATATCGAACTTAAATTGCGCTAGGTTGTTAAGAAATACTTCTTTATAGGCTTCTTTTCTTTGTTGTAGAGTCTCCTTTCCACTTATAAAAGCAAATAGCTTTAGCATTTTTTGATATTATTATTCTTGGATGTTATTGGCTTAATTTATATCATGCTAAGGTTAAGGGACTATTAAACTAATAACCGAGGGAAGGGCAGGACAAATAGTTGATCTAAACACTACGTAGGGGGATCCCCATTAAGCGATAGCTAGGCGTCTCAATTGGCGATTAAGTCTATGAAAAAAGGCAATAAAAACAAGCTAATTGCTAAAGTTAGAGAGATTGATTACAATCTACCTCCCCTATACGGGCCGAATAGCTCAGTCGGTAGAGCAGAAGACTGAAAATCTTTGTGTCGGTGGTTCGATTCCACCTTCGGCCACCAGATAATCTAAGGGTTTAACTAACTTATAAGGAAATATTAAAAATCACGTGTCGTATGAGTGTCGTAATCAGCGCCAACTTTTAGATAAAGTGATACTGAACAATCAATATTCTCTAGTGTATTTTATAATTAGTTCTCTTACTCTAGCTTCTTGAATATTATCATCCATGGTCATATTGAGCTTCACTTTCTTATCGGGTGCATAGTACCCTTTAATTTTATTGATTTCAGATATAGCTCGAATAGAACAGGATAACGCGTTGTAATTAATTGAACCATCGTCAGAAATGCCCGCCCTAACTGTACATACCAGCTTTTCCATTATCCAATCCATCGTAGTGGCAGCAGAATGAGCAGATTTTACTTGTAGAGATTTTAGGTAAGATTGACCTTCTGGCTTTCTCAAAAGACGAGTAGCAATTCGTGAAGCACTTGTTGAGCAATATCCTGCTGATACAGCCGCTTGCTTAGCGTCCATCCTGCCTGTCTCATTCATTTGCTCGATTAATCGGTTATAGAAGGCAAACTGACGCTGGGTAAGTCCATTGGGTAAACGGGTTTCGTTAGCCATCTCAATAGTCCATTGTTGACTGTTAACTGTATAGAAGATGTACAATTATACACCATTAAATATCCATTCATTAAACAAATATTTAATACGTAAATTAACCAATTAATTAAATTGCATAACTATTTAGAGGGCAAATAATCAAGACTGATTGGCCTATATAAACAGCATAGTCAGAATTTATACTTCCAGGCCATAACCGTCTCTCGCGTTTAGCACACACTCATCCTCTTAAAGGTACTTCTACTTGGAAGGTTGAGCCGTTGCCTAGACTACTCGTTAGGCTGATTTTTCCATTTAACTTTTCTACGAGTTGCTTTACTAGATATAAACCCATACCAACCCCTGTAAATTCTGAGCTTTTGTAAGAAGGCTTAATCTTCTCATATTGTTCAAATATTCGATCGTGATTGCTTTTATCAATCCCTATACCCGTATCAGATACTTCTATCTTTAACTTACCTGTAGTCCGCTCAAAGGATAAAATAACCTTACCCTTAGGGGTAAACTTAACCGCATTAGATAGGAGATTGGCCAAAATTTGTTTCAATCGGATGTTGTCACTAACAATTTCTCCTATATTTTTATCTACTTGTAGTTCAAATTCTAAACCATTTATAGATATACTAGGTTTTATAAGCTCTTCCATTTCTTGAGCAAATTCGTATAAAGCTATCTTATCTTTTTTGATATCATCGATGTTATTCTTTTCAAGCGCAATGATGACTGAATCTAATATTTCTAGTAATTGATTACCTGATTGATAAATCATCGTCCCATTATCTCTTACTTCTTCGGGTGTTTTTAATCCATACTTGCTTGCATTGGCAAGGCCTACCTGCAGAAACAGGCGTGCGTGTATGTGCTTCTCGTTGTGTTTAGTTGTCCGTTGTGGTGTGTGGCAGACGGAGCACGGGGGGGGCCCGGGGGCGCGGGGGGGCGGCAGGAAGGGAACGGAGGCCCCAAAAGAGGTCAAGAAGCCCGGCAGTCGGGGCCGAAGAGGGGGGGGAGCGGGGCAAAGAAGAGAGAAGACCGGGAGAGGCGCGGCGACGACGAGGGCGCGGGGGGGGCCGCGGGGGACAACGCCGGGACGCCGCAAAGGCGGAGGGGAGCCAAAGAGGCCCGAGAGCGGCAGCAAAAAGAGAGGCCAGCGGGCGACGGGAGCGGCGTGAAGAGCAGCACGAACCCAACCAAGGAGGGACCCGGGCCAGGGGCAAGAAACAGGGAGAGGGGAAAAACAGGGGGTCCCGAAAAAAAAGGGAGGAGGTTGGGGGGGAAAGCGTGGGGAGACACATCAAGCGGCGGGCCAGAGCCGGGCCGGGGAGGGTGAGTTCTTCGCTTCGAGTATTGTTGTGGTCGCTTATATTTGTATAATAGAAAACATGACCTTATCATAATTATTTAACTCTTTTAACAAGGTTTTCGTAGAACACAAAATTTTCTTATCTAACTGTTTAGAATTACAAAAAAATCTTGGGCCATAAACATCGACAGCAGAATCGTTTGATGCCGTTTCTTTCTTCACCTGTTTTGGCATAGTCAAACTATACTCAATGTATCTTAAAAACTCTTCTCTATCTGAAAAGTAATTTTTATATATATGAGAAGCACACGGGTTCATTTTCCCAGGATAAACCAAATAATCTGCTAAACGATTCAGGCTAACTAGCACTGCACACTCGTCTAACACATAATTAATCGCCGCTTCTCGACAAGCATCTAACGTTATATCAGGCATTTTTTGCCTTAACTTTGCGTATAGTTTTTCAGCATAATATCCTCCACTATGTTGGAGGACCTTACTTCTAAAAGCTTTATCCTTAGAAAGATAATCATTCTTAACTTGTACAAAAAATACTTGAAATTCTTCTTTATCCTCTAGTAACTTATCCCAAGTGATAATCTGATAATCAAACTTGAGACAATTAAGAATCTCTTGATTAGAAGCTATCCAGGCCTCATCCATGTCATTTGCTAGCTTAACTACCTGCTCACCAGCCAATTTTTTATCTAGACCAATATAATGTCGATGTAATCCACCAGAAACAACAATAATCAATTTATGAACCCGTCCAAACTCATATTGCTCATTAAGAGCTAAAAGAAATGCCTTGAAATTATCCTCCGACTGTTTTTCGCTGTTCATGCTTATGACAGTTAACACACAAACTGAATTTTTACTGGGATGGTTAAAACTGCTTTTAAAATTTGCTTTTATTGGCATATTATTCTTATAATTTATAGAAAAAGATGCCATTCTAATATACATTAAAATGTAATAAAACCTATACCGCTTCATAGCCTACACTCAAATCAAGTCCTTTCTTCATAAGACATTTTTCAATCGCCTTTTTGAGCATCTCTATATAAATAGGTTTTATTAAAACCTGCTGAGTACCTAACTCTTTGCATTTTTCTTCTTTTTTTGAGTCGGCATGTCCAGTGCAAACTATTAAAGGCGTTAACTGATTAAATTCAGATTTTCTGGTTTCTTCAATGACCAATTCACCTGAATCATCCGGCAACCCTAAATCTGTTACAATTAGCGTATAAGGTTTATTTTGTATAAATTGAATTGCTGTTTTAGCGTCTCTTGCTATTTCAACCTGATATTCTAAAAGATATAAAAAACGACAAAGTGCCTTTACTTGAATAGCACAATCTTCCACCAATAAGATTTCCTTTACTATTTTTTTATCTCTTATCTCTTTTTGTTGTTCCACTTTTTATATCCCTTTAAGAGCTTTAAAGCGGTAAATTATAGAGAAAAAACGGCACAATAAAATATAGGAATTTCCCTATAGGACTTTTACTGTGGTTTTTAGAAAAGATCAGATATATCCGATAGTTTGTGAAAATTAAAAATTGACAGCGTATTATTCCCTATCCCGAGAGCGTTTTTTGTTTTTATCGATGATGTTATTTATTCCAATGTTTTCTTCCAATAAATAAATCCATCCTTCTTTTATAGCTCGACTTACTATTTCGAGTTGTGACCTACACTGTAATTTCTGCTTCAATTGTTTTATGATACAATCTATTCTTTTCCTAGAGAGACCTAATATAGATGCCATTTTTATGGATGAAAACCCATGGAGAATGCATTTAAGTACTTGTACTTCACGTTTGGTAATATATTTCTCTCCCCAAAAAGAACCCAAATAAAATTTCTGCTCATCCTCACTCAACTTACCCATTTTTTTTCGAATATCCATGTCGATATCGTCAATAATAATATTTGTTGATATTATCGCTACTAAATCACCATTGTCTTTGCGTAATCCTGTTTTACTAACCAACACTTTGTGCATGCCCGATGAGCCTTGTATCATTTCTAGGCTATTGATTTGTATTTTTTTGTTTAAAATAAGATCGCTATCTGCTTGAATGAAAGACTCTGCAGAATCTTTCCATATCATTTCGTAATCTGTTTTTCCATTAATATTTTTAGGGGAATCAAGTCCTGCCTCCTCAGCTACCGATTCACTACACCCAATGTACTTAGAATTAAGGTCTTTAAGCACATAGTAGTTATTATTTTTCAAAAATTTATTCAAAATTTTATTAATTGATTTCATTTTTATTTCTCTAGAATTTAAAAATTCTTTTATTATTGATATACTTTAAGTCCCTTATTATATCGAGATATTTTTTCAAAATAATGCAGGGAATATTTTTTTAAATTTTCTATTTGATTTTCAGTTAGTTTTGACTTTATTCTTCCTGTGCCAATGACGAGTGATCCATCAGGAATTTCTTGATTTTCAAGCACCAGTGCTTTCGCTCCAATCATACAATTTTTCCCAATGACCGCATTGGCTAATACAGCAGCCCCTATACCAATCACAGAGTTGTCGCCAACGCTTCGTCCATGGAACACAGCGTTATGTCCCATCGTCACGTTTTTCCCTATTTTTGTTGAAAACCCAGGATCGGTATGAATAATAACTCCGTCCTGAATATTCGTATTTTCACCAATTTCGATAACATCATTATCCCCACGTACAACGGCATTTGAAAGGATAATAACGTTATTATGGATAATGACGGAGCCAATAATATCGGCGCTGGCAGCGATAAAATGATTATCGCCAATGAACTTCGGCACTCTATCTTCAAAAGAATAAAGCATTTGAAACATCTCCTTGGGAATTAATTTTATACTAAAATACCTTTTCTTTTTCCTGACTTTTTAACGTTGCTTTGAGCTCGTTAATTTCCTGGATCAGTTTTTCCATTAAGCTAGTATCTCGATAGGCTGTCAAAACACTCATTAGTGATTTAGCCTGATCGGGGGTTATTTCCTGTTTAGCCACATCCCTTAAAATAGCGTTACCTGCTTCCAGTAAAGCGCCTGGCCTAGCCAGCTCCTTAGGTAGCATTAGGTTAACGGGTCTATCTTTGGCTTTAGGAATTAGTCGTTCCAAGCAAAAACGTAAGGTATTAGCATCACCTGATTGTGCTAGTTCAATCGCTTGCTCTACCAGCTTATCCGCATGAGACTCAAGTAATTGTAACCATCGCGTCTTTTTATTTAATGCGCCTTTCGGCTTACCTTTGGGATTGCCGCTTTGGCCTGGTTGATATTTCATTTTCTGTTTATTTCCTCTATTTTTCAGGTTTGGCAAAAAAATGTTGTAAGGTTTGTAAGGCTGTAAGGAAATTAAAAAACCATTTAAAATCAATAACTTAAGAAATATTTTCCCTTACAAAAGATAAGATAGGGTTTGTAAGGTTGTAAGGATTTTTGAACTTCCTTACAATCCTTACAAGCCTTGCAATGAGATTTGTAAGGATATTTTTAAAAAAAAACATAATAAAATCAAATGCTTATAAAATTCCTTACGACATTACAAACCTTACAGCGTTTTTTAATGAGCTCTTGTTTTTTCTCCTAATATTAAAGACGGAAAATGGTAGAGACGCATCGATTTTTCACAGGATGGCACCCAAATGGGCTCGCCTATTTTTCCAGCCGCATTAGGTTTCAGCAACCCTTTCTTTAATAACAATTGCTCTACAATTTTTGGCTCAAAACCCTTACACAACTCTTGCTTAAAGGTTTTTACAAAAACGTAATAGTCGCCTGACATTGGCTTATGGTGCGACTCATCCACAAAGCCAGCTCGGTTGCCCTTGAAGAATGATTTGACTAAGAACGAATCAAAACGTGATGATTGCGTCTCAAAATAATGCCGGACGTGTTCTAGTATTTTTTCCTCTTCAGACGAACTCATACCGCCTTCACGATGATCGTTCATCCACGATTCAAAACAGGTAAACGTGGCTTCGATAGAATCTTCTTTTTCCGAGTCTACAATGTCCCATTCTATCGCCAATTCGCCGGCCGCCGCTACCAAGGCAAATCGTTCTACCACACGTTTAACTTGTCCGTGTGCATTATCACCTTTAATGCGCGTTAGAAATTCCTGCGCTATCTCATTTCGTTCCTTTAGAATCTTTTCTTTATCTGCCTTCACTAAATAGGTTAAGAAAGCATCAATAGCACTGCCATAAGAACGTTGACATTGCTCCTTAAGATAATTTGATAAACTTGCACCGTCTTTATGACCATGTAAATCTTCAAATATCCCATAACCTTTGCCGGCATCAGCTGAAATATTAATTGAGCGAATTTCCTGACCTGCTTTGATGGTTTGTCCTGCTGATTCTAAGTGAGCCCGTAATGACAGTTCACCGCTCGTTAAAAAAAGTAAACACCAAGTCGCTATGTTTTTGGCTTGTCCGGTTCTAAATGCACGCGCTTTGCCTTGACCATTTGCCAACATATAAAACACGTCACCTGCAATACGTGAATTAAGCTGCGATAATTCATCCAAAATAAGTAAGGCATGATTATGTTGTGCGGCTAATCCTTCCAAACCATTATCGGTGGTGCGCAAGGTACGAACGTAGTTTTTACCGCCATAAACCGAAGCGGCCACAGCTAAGGCGGTACTTTTTCCTATGCTGCTTTCTCCTACAAGATGAAAACCGCCGCTTTCTAGCCCTAATAAACCCACGAGTGGTCCTGCAAACGCCAGTGCCACTGCAAACATCAATCGTGAATTACCGGCACAATATTTAGAAACATTGTAAGTCCATTCATCTAATGTGCCCAATTTACTATAGTTATGTAGTGTGTAATCGCTATGGTAAATCAAAGCCTCTTCATTTTCAGAAGAAGGATAATAAACCTTGTCTGGCAATAGAAACGATTGCTTATACCAACCGGTATGGTCTATACAACGTACTTTAGTTTCCACGGGGGAGGTAGCAAGATACTCTAAAAGATGTCTTTTTTGCTTTAAGCCAGGATGAAGCGTCAGTCCTTGGCGAAATAGCTCGCTTGTTGCCTGCTCTCCATTTCCCAAAAAAGTGTCCGGCATAACCCAGCGATGCGAATGTCCATCTGCATCATTAAATTTTAACACACGCCCCCAGTTCTCATTATTTGGGTCACGGCTTAATGCGGTTATCTCTAATTTCGGACAAAGCCAGATAGGCAATTTCTCTTCTTCTTTACAATAAAAAACCCCGTCATCTCTGACCTCAAATGGACAAAAAGGGATGGGCGCATCTTCTAAATTCGGTGCATCAATTAAAGGTAATTGCAGAATGTCTTCTTTTGTAATGTTACCCTTTGCTTCCATCCAGTCAATAAAATCACCACCTTTCGGAAGATGTAATTGTTCAACATCGACCCAACGAACCGTACAGCCTAATGCCTGTAACTTAGCCGTGACATTTTCTCGATACTTAATGCCTGCCTCATCATAGTCACAGAAAAAATTTACTTTACGATTGGCTAAAGGTGAGAAATCAGTCGTATTGTCTGAATTGGCTGAACCAGATGTTGTTGCTAATAATCCGTAGCTTTCCATCGCTTCTACACAACTTTCTCCTTCACAGAACCAAATAGTCTCATCGGTGCGCTTAATTAGCTCAGGTAAGCGATATAACGGCTTACCGTGATCTAACTTAGGCTCTCCTATGATATACTTTCCGTGTTCACTATCATAGTGAAAAGGCCTTATCCATTTTTTGCCAGTGGTAATGTCCTTTAGACGGATCTTTAACAATGCAACTGTTTCATCTTTATTATAATAAACATGTGTACCTGTATGTTTATAATCTTTCAATGCGTCCTTTAGTTCATTTTTTGCAAACTTATTAATTAAGCCTTGGATAATTTCCTGTGTCAGTAAGTTATTCATACTTCCATGCTCCCAATTCAGTGACAGCGTCAATAAACTCAATTCCGCGCAAACGCATGTGAAAATCGAGAACATTTCCGCCTCTTGCCCCACAACTGAAACAAAAGAACTTTCCCTGCCTTAGATTGACAGAGAAAGAAGGATTTGACTCTTTGTGAAATGGACACAGTGCGGTCGCTTGTTCTTTTCGAGGATGAAATTTCTTTAACACCCCCGCATAATAAACACGAGGGTTAGGGAGCATGTTTCGGTCAAACTGACGTTTTGTCGTAGTACTTTTATTTTTAACTAGCGTTGTTTGCCCATTTAACTTATTATGCGATTGTATGTGTTTATTTTTAAAGGGCTGAGTACGGCCAATACCCAGTCCTTTGCTATTTTTAGACATCATAGTTATCCTCCCTATCAAATTGAGAAACTAAGGCATATTGTCTTATTCGGTGTACGCCACCATTAACGTCCTTAACAACTATCAAACTTTTATAAATAACATACCCACTTTTTATTAACTCTGTAATGCGAGCCGCTGGACTGTAAATATTAAACTTCGTACGAAGTTCCCAGGTGTTATAAGGACGCTCTATTAATCTATCTCGCAAAAAGAGTGTTTGCGGTTTTAAATATTTTCTTTCAGTCTTAAGCATTTTTACCTCCTGTTGTTTCGCTGGTACTTTGTTTTAAGCCAGAAGTGGAAAACCATTTATCGGTGTCTTCTAGGGGGTAAAGTACTTTGCCGCTAATTTTGAGAAACTTAGGACCTGTGCCTTTCCAACGTTCGCGCTGGAACCACTGACGACTATAGCCATAGCGGTAACTTGCTTCACTTTCATTGAGATACAGTTTATTAACCTGCATGTGTATATAACCTCACAATTAAAAATAATTAATATGAGGTTTAATTATGCTTTGGGGGTGTGCGCAGTAAGCCGCTTATTGCGAAAGCGCAGTAAAAAAGATATTAAACTGCGCAGGAGTAGTAAATTTTAAGCCTTATCTACGCAAGAGCAGGGAAAGAGTAGTTAAAAGGTCTTTATCTACTCTAAGTTTTATTAGATAGAGCATCTTACACTGGAGAAACTAGCTCGGAACTTTCTTTTATTTTTCTATTTTCTTCACTAAAGTAGCGTTTCAAAGTATAAATAGAAATTTCCTGTTCTTTTTCTTGAGTATCTGTACTGTAATACATAATAATCTCTTTACCATTATTTATAAGGTAAATTGAATAGCAAACACCTTCGATTCCATCGTATGCATCAATCTCTTGAGTGTGTTTTTTTTCTAACATCGCTTTAAATGTCGTCCATGTGTGGCCTTTTTTTATCTCGTATTGCGCCAATAGCCTTAATTCTTTTTTTTCTTTAAGTTGCCTACCCCCCTTTTCTCCAAATTTACTAAAATGCTGTTTTAGAGGGTTAATAATTGCCTCTTGCGGCTCTTTATTTTTTTCTAAAAATTCGTACAAATAGGGAAATTTCTCTTTAAAGGTGTTAGGAGCAACATCTTTTCTATCATTAAGGACTTTTATGATCAATTGTTCATGTACTGAAAAATTTTTATAGTTAACACCCATTTCACAAAATTTATCAGCCATATAAAGGGGGTGTTTAACGGACCAACTTTTAAAAAGTATGATGAGGGTTGACATATGATATAACATTATTTTTTCAACCATATTTAGTCCTAATTCTAATGTTTCATCAATTAATGATGTTAAATCCATTTCATCATAATGGCCACTACTAATAATATTAACTACTATTTCCTCAAATTTAGAAAATTCATCTATACATTTAGCACAAACATTTTCATCGATTACAAGAGTTGGATTAGCTAACCCCTTTACCCCTATAAAAATATAAGCCGCTTCTTCAGCCGTGCAGCTTTCCCTCGAAAAAAATATTTTTAACGTCCATTCATCAATGTAATTTTTTTCCTGTGTGGCAGCTATATAAGAATAGATTAAATAGTGCGCAAATAGCCTTGCGTAAGCCACCTTTGTTATATTTAAGTCTTTTTGAGTAACTATTAGTAGCTCTTTTAATTCAATAGGTTTCGTGCAATTAATATCTTGATAGGCTATTTTCACCTCAATAGACTCTTTTTCTAAAAGTTCTCTTAGTATATTTATAGGTAAATATAAAAGATCAGACTTAACCTGAACTGCCAATGTGATAGGAAATTTTTTTGATTCAAGAGTCTCATATACGCTTTTAAAACTCGAGTTTTTAACCCAATGATTAAATTGCTCTAAAGCTTTCTCCATTTCATAACTTCCTTGCTATATTAAGTAATCTATATTTTTTCCATTTAATATTTTTCTAAACAGCGCTGTTGCCTTCTATTCCCATCAACTTAACCAAGGCATCAGTAACAAGCTGCATAGGCTTTCGTAAGCGTTCAATATTAATCACAACGTAACCTGCTGTCACGTCTGTTACAAGAGCATGATTTAGCAAGCGCTTTAGAACGTAAACAGGAATATCTAATGATTCCGCCAAGGTGATAAATGTGCGGCGCAAATCGTGTACAGTAAATTCAATCCCTGATTCCTTTGCTACTTTTAACATCGCTTTACGAGGCTCGGTTAAATGCCCTTTTTTACCGTTAGTAGCGGGAAAAACAAAATCGCTTATAGTCTCGTTTTTACGGCGTAGCAATAACTCATAAAGAAAAGTTGATAACGGTAGCGTATGTACTTGCCCATTCTTAGTTTTAGTAACTGTTAATGTAAAATCTTTAAAATCAACATTTTCCCACCGCACTGTAGCTGCTTCTTCACGACGCAAGCCTGTAAACAATACAAATAAAAAATAATCTTTCATCATTTCGGCTTGCTTAGCATCATAACGATGAGTGAGTTTTTGCAGTCCTTGGTACCATTGTGCTAATTCATGCCGTTTAATCACACTTTGTCGGCGTTCAATGCGATACCAAGCACGCTTATGAGATAAGCGCTTTACAGGGTTTTCAAATATCAATGGCTTTCCCTTATCATCTTCATATTCGTTCATAGCAAAATTAAATAAAGCCCTTAAAACACGCATAGCGTCATTTGCCCTTGACTCGCTTCGTTCTTTTCCATGCGCCTCATGACGCAAAAAAACCATTTCCTTTGTAATACTTAAAAAAGATTTATTTAACCAATCAGGTATTACTTGATTAAAAGCACGCTGATAATCCAATATTGTTGAAGGCTTAAGAGATTTTCGAGCATTAATATAGTCATTGAAAACTTCTTGGAGGGTGAAAGAACGTTGTTTAGACGCTTTGCTTTCTGCAATAGGATCAACACCTGTAGCAATTTTACCTAATAGCTTTTGTGCCTCTTTCCGAGCTTGTTCTACCGTTAACGCAGGATAACGCCCTATTGTTAAGCGCTTTTGTTTTCCTTTTATCATCTTTTCTACAAAAAAAGCTTTAGCACCTTTAGCAGTTACCCTTACACCAAAACCTGTCATGACCGAGTCATAATAACGCTTTTGATTTCCTGACGTAGGCAACTGAAGTTTATCTACTACAATTTTTGTTAGCTTCATGTGTCGTAACTATGTCGTAGCCAGAAGTAAAAAAGACTAAAAAAGATTAGAAGTTATTATATACCTTAAACTCCTATATACAAGTAAATTTAAGGTAAAATTAGAAGAAACCAAAAGAAATTAAAAATAGATAAAAATGTAAAAATTAAGACTGAAAATCTTTGTGTCGGTGGTTCGATTCCACCTTCGGCCACCAGATAATCTAAGTAAAATCAAACACTTAAATAAAACCTAATCCGTTACAAAAAATACATTGCGCGACTTTTGCGCGACGCTTAACACTAGGCCGCTCTTTTGAGTACCGTTAGCATGGGTATACCTTTCCCCAGTCTGCATATCTTATTCGCTGCTTGAATTAAATTATCTAACTCTACTTTCGAATAGTGCGTTGTGATGCGACTACTTCTGTGTCCCAATAAATCTTGACGATCTTCAAAGCTTACCCCTGCTGCGCGTAATCGTCGACCAAATGTATGTTTAAGATCGTGAACACGTACTTTAGGTAATCCAACACGCGCACGTGCCTTTAACCAAGCTGAATTAAGCATCCGGGTAGTAGGCTTTCCTAAATAAGTAAAAACATACTTAGGGTGCATACCTCGAACTTGATTAATGACAGAACGTGCAATGTCATTTAAAACAACTAAGCGATCTTGACGATTCTTCACAAACTCTCCAGGAATAATAAAAACTGAACTCCCATTGAATTGAACTTCCCACTGCCATTGTAAATTACATATCTCTTGGTCACGACAACCTGTATTAACAGCAAATAATGCCATTTGCCTCAAATGTATAGGTAACTCATTGAATAAGCGGGTTTGCTCTTCTTGATCTAACGGGTAAGGTGGTTGCTTATCTAATTCAGGAAATAACCGAATTTTCGGGGCAACCGCTAGCCATGTTAAACCGTATTCGTCTAACCATTCTGTTGCTAAATTTAAAATACGTCGCACAACTTGCAATCCATGATTAATAGTTCTTGTCTTCACACCGTCTTTTCGACGTGAATCCACATAAGTCTGTAAACTCCCCATATGAATTCTATCTAAAGGTAAGTTACCTATAAATTTATCAAGAAACCTAATATTAGCTGCATCAATATGTAAACTTGCTTTATGTTGGTTTTCTAATAAATACTTAGTTGCTGCTTCCCTAAAAGTCCGCTTTGGTCTTACTCCATAAACACTGGCTTGTCGAATCTGTTCAAGACGACGAACTAAATACCGTTCGGCTTCTTCGAGAGAACCTGATCCAGTGCTTTCTGAAATGCGACGTCCGTTGACTTTTTTGTTAATGTGCCAAATGTTCCCGCGTTTAACGAGTCCTGGCATTTTCTTTTTTCCCATAATGATCTCCTCTTTAATGGAGGGCGACCCTTACATTGCTTATAATCGTCTACCCACGCATCTAAATCAAGTCTGTCAAAAGCAATTCCTATTTCTCCGATAGGAACCACTGTTAAGTAAGGTCTAACCTCTTCATTAAATCGATGGCGATCCATCCCTAAATAAGTCGGTGCATCACGTAAGCGAATGAGTCGTGGCTGCATACTCTTCTCCTAGTTACTTAGTAAGCATTTTTACTACATAAATGTTCTTAATTTTTTTATTAATTTATGAAGATCTTACGCGAAATATTCATAACAATTGTTATGAATATCTTAGGTAAGCTGGTTTTACCTATTAGAAAGATAAGGAGCATTGTTTAGATGGATAACAATACTTTTGAACTTTTTCTTAAAACCTGTGGCACCGAAAGATTTGCAGCGAGTTTGTTAGGAATTACACAACCACATATTAGTCAAATAAGAAATGGTTATAGAGAACTTAGTTATGAGAAAGCAATATTAATTGCAGATTATTTAAAAGAAAAAATAAACTTAGATATTAACCCTATTAATTTAATTTCAGACAGCAAGAGAAACAAATTTATACTTTCTAAGAGTTCACTATTTTCAAACATTCCTATTACATATGGAAAAATAGATTTACGAAAAATAGTCATCAACAAAGATATTCGATTTAAAAAATTCAAAGAAAAACCCCCAATCATCATTGACGAATTTAATCATTTAATTTCTGGAGAAGAAACCTATTTCTATCATTTAAATGAAAATAAAAAAGTAATTGATGGTTACAAATTTCATTTACAAAAGTTAGTTAACCAAGACTCTGGGAAAGCCATCAGGACATATCTTGCTGGCGAGTTTGATTTAATCACAAGAACAAAACTTGCATAAAGAGTTGAAAATTTGAGCGGGGATCGACGAGAAAATCTGTTCAAAAAAGACGCTAAGGTGGATAATTATCCACATATAGCACTTCCTCCAGGAGGCAAAACCCGAGATTTTGTTGCTCAACTTTTTGGTCTAGGGAGTGCTTTCTCCTATCGAATGCTCAAACGGATTATTGCTTATAACGATGAAGAACTCATTGAGAAAGTTCGGCGCGAAGAAATTACCCCTCATGCGGCTTACCGAAAAATCAGATTTTTAGAAAACCCTCTTTTTACCTGTCGTTCACTTTTATTAACTGTTATTGGGAGATAGTTATGCAATTTATACGTTATCCACAATCAAAATTACCCTTTAATTTTTGGGATGATACATTGGGTCTAACTAATGACAAAAAAGTATTTTTGGCTTACTTATATACAAGTCCTTTCAGTAATCGGCTAGGATGCTTCTATTATCCCCTTGACTACATCGTTCGTGATTTAGAATATGATCAAGATGAGGCTATTTTTGATTTATATGCCCTTCAAAAAAATGCATTTGTTGCTAGCGATGCTTTAAGAAGATGGATTTATTTACCCAATTATCTAACCTATTTTCCTATACGAAATCCTAATCAAGGGAAACATATAGAAAAACTTTTTTATCACGTACCGTGGGGATGTTCTTTTTACCCTGATTTAGTGATCCGCTTACTTGGTATAGACCATCTATCAAATTCATTTCGTAAATATCTTGGACAAGAGTTATCTCAATTAATTAAAAAACAAGTTATTACGAGGAGAAAATAATGAACTATTATTCTCCTGAAGCTGAACAAGCGGTGCTAGGTGGGCTATTACGCGATAATACCACTTGGCCAATCATACAAGAACAATTAACCTTTAAAGACTTTTATCGAAGAGAGCATCAAGTTCTCTTCGATTTGATTTCCCAAAAATTAGAACAAGGTGAATGTGTTGATGCGTTAAGTCTCGGCAATGAAGTTAAAATTATTCCCGAACTCAAAGAAATTAACGGCGAAATCTATGTTTTAGAGTTACTAAATCAACCCTATAGTATTTCCAATATTGCCTCCCATGCAGCTATTGTTAAAAGTCATTCTCAACGTCGAAAGTTTAAAGAGATGTTGGATTATCTTGATAAACAGGCAAATGAAGGCGATGTAAAAAAACTCATTCAACAAGCACAAATCGAGTTAAGCCATTTAGAACCAGAAAAGGTTACACGAGAACATGGTATTTTGTATCAACGTTTTTCTGATGTTGAACAGCAATCCATTACCTGGCTTTGGCCTGGACGTATTGCTCGAGGTAAAGTCACTATTATTGCTGGTAATCCCGGCTTAGGTAAGTCGCAAATAAGCGCAAGTTTAGCGGCTATTGTAACCACCGGAGATATTTGGCCTGTTGATAAAATCCTTTGTCAATCAGGGAATGTTATTTTTCTTTCAGCAGAAGATGACCCAAGTGACACATTAGCACCACGACTAAGTGCGGCTGGCGCTGATTTAACTAAGGCGCATTTTCTAAAATGTGTTCAAATAAAAAACAAACATGGAAAGCTATTACAAAAATCATTCAGTCTTAAAACAGATATTGCCAATCTTGATAAACTTTTAGAAGAAATAAAAGACGTAGCATTACTCATTATTGACCCCATTACCGCTTATTTAGGAGAAACAGATAGTTACAAGAATGCTGAAATCAGAGCTTTGCTCACTCCTTTGAGTGAACTTGCGGCTAAACATAATCTTGCTGTTTTAGCTATTTCACATTTAAATAAGACCTCGAATCAAGACCCACTCATGCGTGTTAGTGGCAGCTTAGCCTTCGTAGCGGCTGCCCGTGCTGCTTTCTTAATAGCTCAAGACCCCAACAATGATAACCGTCGTATGTTATTGCCTATGAAAAATAATATAGGCAATGACAAAACAGGTTTAGCTTATTCAATAGAATCATGTGTTTTAGACAGTGGTATCAGCACTTCTCGTATCGTTTGGGAAACAGAACCTGTTGATATCAAAGCTCATGAGGTCATGTCTTCACCCAGTGATCCTGAAGAACATACCCTATTAAAAGAAGCCATGGACTTTTTGTCTGATCAACTAGCACATTTTTCTAAACCAGTTAGTAAACTAAAAAAAGAAGCAAATGATTACGGCTTATCCTGGCGAACCACTCTACGAGCAAAGACTGCGCTAAAAATTATCACTCAGAAATCAGGAATGAATGGGGGTTGGATGTGGTCTTTACCGAAGGAAACTAAAGCTACCGAAGAGTACCATCAAAAAACTTTGGCCTCCTTCGGAGAATTTGGCCTCCTTCGACAAGATTTGAACAATTTTAAAGAAAATAATAAGGAAGTTGGTCAAAGTTTGATGAAGGAGACCATGGAATATGAAGAAATAGTATCTCCCGCTGAAGAGCTTGGCCTCCTTCGACAAAATTTAAACAATTTAGAAGCTAAAAACAAAGAAATTGGTCAAAATTTGCTGAAGGAGACCAAAAATCCCGAAGAGTGCCAAACAAATTATATGGTCTCCTTCGAGAAGGACGATGGTTACCTTCGACAAAATTTGACCAACTCTGAAAAGACAAAGGAAGAAGACATTTTCATTATTGATGTCAGCGATCTGATGGAGAAGAAAGATGAGTAATAACAATTTTCTTAACCAACTTCGCCAACGCGGGATCAAAGTCAGTTTGGAAGGGTCAAAAATTAAACTATTCCCAACAGAGCACCTTACAGAAAAAGTTCAGTGCTGGTTAGTCAAATATAAAGACTCATTACTTGTTCTCATACGAAAAGAGCAACAGCAACTCAAAAAGCTAATTGAAAACGTAGGTCGTCATGATAATTGGACGAATGAAGAAATCGAGGAGATGTTTGATTACGCGATTAATCAGATTAGCTTAGACGTCGCTATCTCCAGCTATCAAGTTACCGCCCTACGGCAAGCACGTGTTGTTTCTATCAGCTATAACAAGACTGTTTTCTGTAAGGCCTGCCAAAAACATATTCTGCTAGGGAAAGAAAGTCCCTACGAAGTCCCTCATTGCCCCTATTGTGAAAGAAACAAGGAGTCAACTAATGCTTAAGAACCTACTACAGAGAGTAATACCTTCCCTAGCACAATTCAGGGAAAATAGGACAAAGAAAAAATATGAGAAAAAGAAACAGAAAATTTATTCCAAACTAGAAACAGAAAAACAAAAGCGTCTCTATCATTTTCTAAAAGCTAACAAATCTATCCGAGAAGAATGAAAACATTATAAATTCACAGTGATACCGGAGAAATAGATGCGTTGTATTAACCCTAACTGTAATTATCCCAAAACATCGGTAACCAACTCACGCCCCCAATTTGGCGGACGTTTATATCTTCGCCGACACCATTGCCATAAGTGCAAAACCCGTTATACCACCTACGAGAGTATTCTTTATGACCGAGACGCAGCACCACATTGGTTTGATGATGTGGGCGAAGACACAGCCGATTTTAGATGAATATCTCATACATATTCCCAATGGCGGTTATCGTCGACCTCAAGAAGCAATAAAGCTTAAAAAGATGGGAGTTAAAGCGGGTGTTTCTGATCTATTTCTTGCTTACCCTAATCCTACTTACCATGGCTTATGGATCGAATTAAAAAGTGAAAGGGGCCATTTAAGCCCAGAGCAAAAACACTGGTCAAAATTAATGGCAGAAGTGGGTTATGCCACTGCTGTTTCTTATAGCATCGAAGAGACTTACGATATTTTGCAAGATTACTTCGATTTATTTTAAAAGGGAATACTACTATCAAAGTCGCTATCAGAGGATTTATTTGTAGAGCTATCTAGCATTTGTAGTTCGTTAGCGACAATTTCGGTAGTAAAACGATCTTGGCCGTTTTTATCTTGCCATTTTTTAGTTTGTAATTTCCCTTCGATATAGACTTTAATACCCTTCTTTAAATAATCACGAGCAATTTCAGCTAAGCGTTGAAATAATATGACACGATGCCATTCTGTTTTCTCTTGTTTTTCACCGGTTTGTTTATCTTTCCAGGCTTCGCTCGTCGCTAAGCTTAAGCTAGCAACAGATATACCGTTAGGTGTAGCCCGTATTTCAGGATCTTTACCTAAATTTCCAATTAAAATAACTTTATTTACACCACGGGCCATAAGAAAATCCTAAAAAAGAGAGGGAATATCATTGTATTTTTTAAAGGATAAAAAGAAACGTACCGTATAAGGTAGCTGTTTTAATGGGGTTTTTATTCTATAGTCAGAGTTGCATAATTATTATTTCCTGTTGCAATGAATAATAAAGCTCCTAAAACAACTGTATCTCCCTCCGAGTCTTCGGACTCGGAATCTCTTTATGTCAAGCTAGCCAAATCCCATGCAGCAAATGCCTATGCGCTGGTTAATAAACGTTATTTGGGCAACGCTGAACCTATTTTTGTGGATCATAATCGGGGATGAAAGTAGGACGGCCTACCAAGTTTAATCCTGAGCGCGCAAAAAATATTATTGCTGCCGTTTCAAATCTAGTCCCTTACTCACTAGCTGCTGAATCGAATGGAATTAATCGCGCTACCTTATCTGATTGGATTAATACCGGCCTTGAACATTTAAAAGAAGGTAAAAAAACTGCATTAGCTGAATTTTCTAGCACTTTAAAAAAGTGTGAGTGCGAAGCGATTATTGGGTTATTGGATGATATTAAAGCTGGCGTAAAAAGCTGGCAATCACGTGCTTGGATCTTAGAACGACGTTTTCCCACTGAATTTGCCGTAGGCGCACATGAATTAGTCCTATTGCGGCAAGAACTCGATGAAATTAAGAAGGTATTAAACGATGGCTAAAAAATGGATTCAAAAAGCAATTAAACAAGTGAGTCGCTATGCTCCCGAAGAATTTCGGCCATCGTGTCCCCGAAATTCGTTCGCATGACGCGACTGAAATTAGGCCGCGATACGTCCTGCGTCCGGCACGCACTCACTCCTTCGGAGTTCATGCCCGTGCCTCCCACAAATGACTTTACGGCGTGATGCGTTTCCTGCTTCGCCCGTCAACGCACGCCTATCGCGGGCTCTTCGACTTCGCATTGCTTTCACAATGCTTTCCTGTCTCATCGCATGAAGGTGCTTTACGTAAAGCACTCCATATGAAAAAAGGTGAAAAAATTCCTGAAAAAAAACTAGAAAAAGCAACGCATTCTAAGGATGCTTTGTTAGCAAAACGAGCTCGATTAGCAGAAACTTTAAAGAAACTAAGAAAGCATAAGTGATTTCGGTTTTCCTGTTTTATAACCGTGGGATAGGAAAATATAACCTTTTTAGTTTTAGTCAGGAGCTCGTTCATAGTGCTTTGCTCTGTTACCAAGGTGACCACTGTATTTTGTTTGAGATTGCGCCCGCAGGTTTTATTTATCGTATTTTGAAATCTAAAGATGTGAATAGAAATCTAGAGAGTATTAAAAAACTACCGATGCTAACGGCTTTTATCGTTACCTTTATTAAGGAACCTAAAAAAGTTAAGGAATTTCCTATCAAATGGTACACCTGTAACGAGGTGTGTCGTTATTTTAGTGGGATTGATATCGGTTGGACATTTAACCCTAGGCATTTATATCGAAAACTCTTGAAATATAAAGATAAATCCAATTATGAGTTATTAGCTCACTGGAGGCGTGCATGAGTGGTGGTGGCGGAGATGATAGTGCTAATCGATTAATGGACGAGCAAATTCAACTTCAAAAACAAGAATTAGAACAAAAACGTCAAGCCATTGCACAACAACGTATGGCTATAATCAAAGGCCAAGATGCGCAACAGTTTAGTAATCCTGATAACCCTACTCCACCGGCACAGATTATCCAATGAACTTTGCTCAACTGTATGCTCGTTATGAGGAAAGTAAACGCTATAAGGATAGATGGTTAGCGTTATATAAAGATTTATATACTTATGTTATCCCCGATCGAGATGCATTCAATATAAAATTCAATTATCGCGATGAAGGTAAACCCACCGGATTAATGATGTGGGATAATACGGCGCTTCTAAGCGCCTATCAGCGTGCGAATGACCTACACGGTCTGTTACTCCCTCAAGATCGTACCTGGGGCAAATTAAGCCTTGATCTGCATTTCACTAAACAAGACAACATTTCAGATTTACAACCTGTTATTGACGAAATAAACGAACGATTATTCTTTTATTTAAACCAATCAAATCTATCCCGCATGGTTGCTTGCAGTAATTTGGATTTAGTCGGTGGAACAGCTGCCTTATGGGTTGAATCCATTGATGATGTGACGCCTTTATATTTTCGTTCTATCCCCGCCATTGCATTAACCATAGAATACAGTACCGATGATGTGTTAAACACCTGCTGGTACCAATGCCGCATGAGTGGCAGAAAAATAGCGGAAGACTTTCCGAAATATAAAAATAAACGACGATTACTAGAACAACCCAATGAATTATTTACGGTTATTTATGGCCAAATCAAGCTAAAAGAAAATAAATTTTATCTCTATGCCATATTAGAAGATGATCCATTAACGCCATTATGGGAAACAGAGCGCGAATATAACCAGATTATTATTTACCGAGATCGGGTTAGACCCGGTGAATGTGAAGGACGAGGCATCGGCATTGATTTATTACCCACCATACGTGATCTTAATCGTATCATCGAATACAGTCGTAAAAACTTAGCGTATAAGGCTAATCCTCCGTTATTTTACGATGCAGATAAATACTTTAACCCACACATGGTACGGCAATGGGCTGGCGCGTTAATTGCACGTAATCCGCAAGGAAGAAATCCTTTAGAAGCATTACAGTTACCTGAATATCCTGAAGTACTTGAGCATATCAGAGATTTACGACAGATTATTCGCGATGGCTTTCAAGTCGATCCCATTGGTGAAGTGAATACACCGGTTAAATCAGCGACTGAAGTCTCTATTCGAGAAAATAGAGCACAAAGAACCAGCGCAACCGATATTTCAAGACTTATTAACGAATTGCCTAAACAGATTTTTACCATCAGCGCCAAGATTTTAGCCAAACGGCGTTTACTGTCTCAAGATAGAGGTGTTAGTGGTATTAATCCACATTTATTACGCTTTGACTTCCAAAGTCCGCTTTATGATTTACAGAAACAGGACGATTTAAGCCACTTCACAATGATGGCACAAATACTCCAACAGTTTGGTGGAGAAGGTGCCGTATTAACAGCAACCAAGATGGAAGAAGTCTTACCGTTCTTAGCCGATAAACTAAATCTACCATCCAAGCTTATGAAATCTAAAGAAGAATTTGCTAGTTTCTTACAACACATGGCACAGCAGATTCAGCAATCCCAAACGCCTACGCCTCAATTACCAACGCCAGCTACTAGAGCCAGCCCAATTTCTATTCCTTCTCCCTCTCAGGTACAGGTTTAATGTTAAATAAACTCGATACATTACTGAGTAAAAAGAAAATTAGTAAAGAACAGTACGACTTGTTTCTATTGTTTTCAAAAAAACAAGGCTCTGAATTTTTGAAAAATCAATTACTGCGTACTGCAATGGAAGAATCACCAGCACCTACTAATCCAGGCTTTGCTTGGACGGATGGTAGACGTTCTGTCTGGCGTGATATTCAAAATACCATGACCTATATTCATCAATTACTGGAGGAAGACGATGGAAACAACGAATAATGAGGAAGTAAATCCAGTTACTGAAGAAACTGTAGTCACTGAACCACCTAAACTCTATGCGGGCAAGTACAAAAGTGTCGAAGAACTAGAAAAAGCCTATAAAAACAGTGCGAAAGTCTTTAATGAAAATAAGATTTTGCAAGAAAAGCTTAAAAGCTATGAAGTGCCTGAAAATTATAGTTTGCCCGAGGTTTCATTAGCTGAACCTGTATTGTATGATATACAGCAATTAGCTAAATCAGCTGGATTAAATCAGGAACAATTTAATAAAACGCTGTTATCCATGCAGGAACAGCAACTGCAGTACCAAAATCAATTAGAAGAACGTAAAAAGCAGCTCGGTAGTCAATTGAAAGTGGTTGAGGATTATGTAACGAAAATATATCCCGCTGCTTTGCATAACACCGTTCGATGAGACAGGAAAGCATTGTGAAAGCAATGCGAAGTCGAAGAGCCCGCGATAGGCGTGCGTTGACGGGCGAAGCAGGAAACGCATCACGCCGTAAAGTCATTTGTGGGAGGCACGGGCATGAACTCCGAAGGAGTGAGTGCGTGCCGGACGCAGGACGTATCGCGGCCTAATTTCAGTCGCGTCATGCGAACGAATTTCGGGGGCACGATGGCCGAAATTCTTCGGGAGCATAGCGACTCACTTGTTAAATACGATTTTAGGAGACGAAAACGCCATGTCAGATGCCATGAAACACCGTGATCAAGTATTAAATAGCCAAGTCCCAGGCTTAAGTAACCAACGTGCCAATCTGTCCGACCCTTATGAAGGCCGAACAGAGTTACTCAATATCGCAAAGGAATATCAAAAAAATCCTACCGAGAAAAATAGGAACCGCTATATTAGTCTTGCTAATGAAGTTGCTGAAGCAAGATTTAAAAAATAAAGCTCTTTATATGTTAAAATAATTTTAATGAAAATAATAAAAGTGGGTTTAAAAGTATGGCTTTTTTCCAAAATCATAGGGCGTTAGGCAAGTTCATTATCGATAGCGACCAACAGGTAACTAAAGAAAAATTAACTTCCTTATATAAGGAAGAAAATTTTTACAAAGACTTTAATAGGATGCAGGAAGAACTCAGCATTAATGGTGTACCATTAAGTTCAATTATAAATATCGAAGATTATCATTTATCAGAAGCCTCTAATTTGATGTTTGCAAAACTTTTTGAGGATTGTTCTAGTATCAATAAAAAGGAGACTCTTGAAAAGTTTTTACGAATTTTTCTTCATCAAAATTTCCTTTACCCACACATAAATATGCTAAATAGCAGTGATCGCTATATTTTATGTAACCCCGAAAAAAATGTAGATATAAGCTTAAAGAATGGTGAATTATATATTGAAGTTAGTTTTTCTTGTCATAAATTATATGATTTTAATAGAATTGAGGGATTGATAGAGGATCCGAATGGAGACTTTCTTGTTCAAGGTAGCGCAGTGTATAAAATCAATGCTATTCCAATCAGAAATGGATGGATAGCAAAATATGGTGTGGTATCCTCTCACATTGAATGTAAAGATGTAATTAAAGATATCTTGGATACCAGAAGTATTTTAGAGAAAATTATAGATTTTTTTAATTCAATTATGGAAAATGTAGTTACATCTCTAAAATCAAACTCAACAATAAAAAGTAAGCCTATTTTCTTTATATCAAAAGATGGTAAATCAGTAGACAATGAATTTATTAATCTACCCCCAGATTTACTGATTAAAGAAATGATGGCTATATAAGGTACTTGAATATTTTGGCATACGAAATAAACTGAAATTATCAACTAAAAAGCCTTTTCGTAACCTTTTTAGTCGATCGTGTGCCATATCAGCCCTAATGTTATTTTAGGCAACCTGATGGATGGAAATTAATTAATTTTTATTTATTGGGTTGCGTATGCCAGATGTTAATTTAGAAGCGGCGTGTCAATTATTTGATACCGAAGTCACGCTGCAATATCAAAACCGTTTAAAACTCCAAGATACCATTGAAGAACGCCATGGATTACATGGTACTGCGCTGAATGTGCCTGTTTCTGATCTGGTAGAAATGAATCAAACCAATTTCGCACCGACGGATATATTTGTTACACCGGTTAATGAAACCAATGTACAAGTGCCTACCAATGATTACCATCTTAAGACAGTGATCGGTGGTGGTGAAAAGACTTTGTACAACTTTGATAAGATTCGTGACCACGCTAGGTTACATGGTTTAGCTGCTGCACGTTTAACTGATTACATTAAGATTAATGCCATTTTCAGTGACCCCGCATTTATCAACGGTGATATTTATACCGTCCCCTTAAATGTGGGTGTTAATACAGGCTTAAACGAAGAAAAATATGCGTTAGCAATTGCTTATTTAGAAAGCCAAGGGATGGATGTGCATGATCTTGAAGTATCTACCTGGGCACCAGCATTATTAAAACCTTCTTTGTATAATGATAAACAAGTCACTAATTTTTTCTATAACGATGTAAAACCTTTAACGAACAACAAAGTTAAAGTGTATTTAGACATCGATTTTCGCTTCTTAGGTGAAAATGGGATTAATAGTATTCCTCGTGTAGCTGATGAAACTGGTGTATTTAAATATACTGTCCCGGTCGTGCATCGCGATGCCATCATCCAAGGCTATAACCGAGATATTACAACGAGTATTACTTGGTTACCGCATCAAGACCGTTGGGAATTGCTCACCTGCTTAACCAGTGGTGCCAAGATCATTCAACCTCGTGGCATTGCCTTAATTACCGCTAACCAAAAATTTGCCCCAAATCCTTAGGAGTTAAGATGGCCAGCCCTGTTAAAACCTCAAATTTTAAAACCTTTACGCCCTTAGCCGGTGGCTTTCCGGGTACAGCTTTAAACGTCTTTTCTGCTTCGACTGAGGATGATAAAGCGGCTTTAACCAAAGATAGCTACATGAATGATTTTTACGAAGATGGCATCGTTAAAGTCAATGATGTAGTGTTGGTTTCTTCTGAAAAAGATGGTACCGGCGTATATGCTGTTATTAATAAAGAAACGGATAAAACGAAACCACCGAAAGCGAGTTTAAACTTCTTAACCGCTTTAGCGCCACCGACAACACCACCGCCTGAACCTTCTTCTTAAGCAATGAATAAAAAAAATGGCGCTGTTATTTTCGAAGTTGACCGTCATTAATCAGGTTTTATTGGCAATAGGTGCCTCACCGGTTGCCAATGAAAATGAAAGTGAACGGTCAAAGTTTATTTCCGAAAAGCTAGACTATCTTTTACCGATATTACTACTGAGTGAAACCTGGCGTTTTGCCATTAAATACCGTGAAGATAATACGCCGATTACGCAAAATTTTTCACCGGATTATCGTTATACCTATCAATTACCCTTTGATTATGGACGTTTTATCAAATTGGCTACGTATCGTTTTAATTTAAATTTTATGTTGGATTTTGCGATAGTGGATCGTCTTATTCTGGCTAATAGCAACCCTTTTATGTATTACTACGTGGTAAATACAATAGATTACAGCATCATGCCGCCGATTTTTGCGCGGACTTTAGCATTGTATGCAGCCGCTGATGCCGCCATTCCACTGACACAAAATATTCAACTCTCTAATTTATTAAATACCAAATTCTTACAAGAAAAAACGAATGCGCTATTACTCAATAACATGGAACGGGATATTAAAACTGCACCGTATAACAACTTTGACCGTGTGATGTGGGTGTAACATGGCGACTGAACTGATTCGTCAAGCGATGTTCAGTAGCGGTGAAATTGATGCGATACATTATCATCGTACTGACTTTAAAGATTATTTAACGGCTGCTCAGTCTCTTTTAAATGTAGAGGTTGGTACCACCGGGTTAGCGAAGAAAAGAAAAGGCACAAAATTTTTACTTCAAACTCATAACCACGACCCCAATTCAAAACTGTATGGCTTTCAAGATAAGAATAATCACTTTTATATTCTCCTCAGCTTGGATAAACAATTTGATGTTTATAAAATAAACAATGATGAGAGTTTAAGTTATTACCAAACGCTAACGACACCTTATCTTTCTGCCGATTTAGATGGTATTGATTACACCCTCGATAATGATTCGCTGATTTTAGTACACGGTAAATACCCACCGGCACGTATTACGATTAAAGATTACGCGAACACTGTCTTTACCTATGAAGTATTAAACCTTTATCCATTACCTGCCTATGACTTTGGGGATGTGGATTATTCGAAAGCAAAGATTGCACTTTCAACAACAAATCAGGTCATCACTGCAACGGTGTACGGTGTTATCTTTGATTCAAGCTGGATCGGTGGTGAATTAATTGGCGCAGGCACCAGTGAATTTAGCCCTATCGGTTATGGCATTATTACCGCTGTGAGAATTGCTTCAGGGAATACCGTATTCACCGCCAATGAGATCGTCCCATTTAAAACCGGTGATACCACCGGCACACGCTTTTCCATACGCAAACCGGCTTTTTCTGCGGTGCTTGGCTATCCCTCGCGAGTACTGTATTACCAGAACCGTTTATGGTTTGCTAATACCGCTACCTTATCCAATACACTGTTTGGTTCTAGAATTAATGCGCCGGTTAACTTTGATGTGGGCACGGGACAAGATACCGATGCCATCATTTATACCTTAGGTCAAAGTGATTCAGGCGGTATTGTATGGATGAATAGTGGTAAACAATTAGAAGTTTATACCGCTAATTATGAGTTCGTAGCCCCACAAGAACAGAATGTGGGATTAACTCCAAGTACATTCTCTATACGTCAACAGTCCGCGTATGGTGTTTCTGAGAAGCTAAAACCTTTAAGTTATTTGAACGATAGTTATTATTTAAACAAAACTGGAAATGCGATCATCAATTTTCGATTTCAAGGGATTGGCCAGAGTTATTTAGCCAGTAATATCTCACAGGCCTCTAGCCATTTAGTAAAAAACCCAACCAAAGCTGTCTTATTACGTGGAACAGATACATCTCAAGATAATTTTATTTATTTTTTAAATCCAGATCATAGTATTACGGTTTTTCAATTTGCCCATGAAATTAATCTTGCGGCTTTAACACCCATTTCGGTACAAGAACAGGTTCAGATACAAGATATTGTATCTATCAATAATACGATCTATTTGCTAAAAATCTATGGAAATAGCCAACAAACCGTCTTAGAAAAGATGGATGAAAACGTAAAAATAGACGGCTATGAGATTAAACAATTACCGGAGAGTGGTCTGATTGAAGGACTCAATCGTTTTGAAGACATTAGTGTCCAAGTTATTTTTAATAACCAAGATTACGGCATTTATCCGGTTAAAGAAGGGAAAATTCAAGTAAACAACCTTGAAAAAAATAGCGGTGCTTGTTTTGTGGGTTTACTTTACCCGGTTGAAATAAGGCCGATGTATTTTTATGCAGGTTCTTCTCATGCTGATTTGATGAAGCAAACCACTAAGATTTATGTCGAATATTTCCAATCATTAAATTTTTACATCAACGATCAATTAGTCAATTACCAAGTATTTACTGATATTCAACAAGGAAAGAATTTAACCACACGTTCAGGAACCGCTATTACAGTACCTATTTTAGGTTGGAATCGCGATAAAACCTTTGTAATCAAACAGAATGCACCCTTTGATTTGAACATTACCGCCATCGCCTATCAAGTGACGGCCACTATGATTTAGGAGACTTATGCCACAAGCCGGGTTACTGATTTTAGCGACTGCTGCCGCAATGGAAGTAGGGAAAGGTGTGATGGAAGTACAAGCCGCTAAAGCACAAGAAAATCAATTAGATTTACAAGCTAAACAAAATGAATTGCAGTATCAACAAAAAACCTTAAGCAATTTAGATAGCTTAGATACGGTCATACAACATCAAACCGCCCAAATGACAACGCGCGGAGTAGCTTTTTCATCGCCGAGTTTCAATGCTATTCAACGCAATACTGAAAATATAGCCGCCAGACAACAAGCTAATCTCGATACACAAAAGAGTATTTCCGATGCCAATGTAGATATCGAAAAACGGAATGTAAAATATAGTTTATATGGCCAGTTATTTGGTGATGGGGCTAATACCTTAATGACCTTTGGACAACTGAGAGGGATGAGGCCTAAAACCAATGGCTGAACCCTTAGCACAATACCGTGATGCTATTCCGATTATTCGTGATACGCCGGTGGCCAGCACTGCCAAAGGCTTTGATGCGATAGGCCAAGCATTAGGCAATGTTTCACAAGGCTTAATGCAAACCGCCCAAGGAATGGAACAAGAAAAAAGTAGTGCACTCTTATTACAAGCCACTAGTAGTGCCAGCCAAATTAAATCCGATGCGTTGCTTAAACTTAAAACCCAACCGCAATTAGCCAGTCAAATTGCTCAAGATACACAGCAACAACTCGATAATATTAAAAATACCACACCGGTTAATAATAAAACCAAAGGCCAATTAGATTATTTACTGCAATCCGGATTTCAACAAGTTAATGCACAAGCGCAGTTAACGAACTATCAAACCAACCAGCTGAAATTAACCGGCCAATTTTACACCGAATGGCCGAATGTCTTAAAAGACCTTTATACCTCGGTCAATGATGAGAAATTATTCCAGAAAAAGTTAGATGTAGCGCATCAAACGGTAGAAAAGGCGATGGTCGGTAGAATCATTACGCCAAAGCAAGGTAGTGTACTGTTTCAAACACTATCGCATACAATGGATAGCTTACAGGCATTGCATCAATTGCAACAAAACCCTGAAGCACGATCAGCGGATTTACAGACAGTATTAGCCTCACCGTTCGCACAGAACGTCGATAAATCTAATACGCCTATCTCTCAAGACACCTTACATCTACAAAATCACTATGACAATGATTTGACGATGCAAGGTGTTAAATCTGATTTAGTGAAAGGCAATGCGATTAATCCACTCGCCTGGATGAAGCTAACACCCGATCACTTAAATGAAGTGGTCTTATTTGGCCAAGGGGTACAAAAAGCACAAGGCTTATTTAATAACGGTGAGAATTGGCAATTACTTAAACAGCGTTTAGATGAATTAAATACTAAAAATGGATTACTGACTCAAGCGGAGAAAGGTGAACGATCGGGCTTGCAGCATCTGGTGAATGGTTTTACCTCTGGAGAATATGCCCAAGTCATTCAACAGACACCGCAAGGCCAAGCTATCTTAAAAGATTACGCGCAAAATGCGAATAGCATTGATCCTCGTACCGCGTATAACGATTATATTTCGCGATCGGTGCAACTTGGCCATGCCATGCACATCGATAATCACTTTATTCAGCCCATTCCCAATGATTTAAAACTGCAAGCACAATCTTCTTTTATACAAGGTGCTGACCCTGATGGATTATTACAAGTATTAGACCATCACGATCCAAATAATAAGGTTTATCTTGCTGCAAGCTTACAGAAGCCTTTGCAACAGGAAGTGGCCTATACCGCAGGTTTATTACAGGGCAATACTGATCCGGCTTTTTTACGGCAATTGATTTCTGCTAATCAAACCGGTCAAGATTTTTCAAAAATTGGCATTATTAATAAAACTGATTCCGAAGTAAATGATAAATCCTTAAAGAATCTAGTGGTTTCACAGTTAAACAGTAGCTCTGGTTTTTTTAGTAGCGTCTTTAACGCTGTTAGGGATAACCCTAGTACAGATAACAGCGATATCTTTAATTATCTAAGCCAATCGGGTGATCCTTCGCGCACCTTAAACATTGTCGATATGGCCACCAACTATGTGAAATACCAGGGATTAATTCACAATGATCTCGGATTAAAAAACGTCAATGACTATATGCAAACGTTTAATGACAACTTCTCTAAAGCCTATCAAATTTCCAAAGGCGACGGTTATCTCTTTAATACTAAAGCACTGGGGATTACCGATAGTGAAGCAGCCCACTTAGCCCAGCATGTGAAAGAGGAAGCGTATGAAGCCTTAGGGATAAGCAGTAAGGAGCATACCTGGATTGACGGACTTAAAAGCTATTTTGAAAGTGATCGTAATCCTTTAACGGTGACCAATACGCCCGATGGTTTAATTATTGCGGTTGACCAAGCAGGTACCGTGGTTTATTCGCAGCCCTATACGGATAGCTTATTAACTTATGCGCATAGGAAGAAATAAATGTTACTCAGTAATGCGATCGTTAAACCTGATTTTAGGGAACAATACCAACAACAAGAAGCGTTTTCTCAACCTTCTTCTGGTGCCTCAATCAGTGGTAGCTTTCTAAAACAATTGATTGAACCTGAAATAGCCCTGGAGAAAATAGCACCGCTAGCTGGATTGCACCCACACTTTTCAACCTTGAATGACGTTTATGATGCCGTACAACATGTTACAGAAACACCCGGTGCAACGTTAACACAACAGATAGGAAATGGGATTGCCTCATTACTGGGCTTTGCTTTAAACCCAATTAATATCGCCTTAGGTGGTACAGGTGGACTGTTAGCTAAAGGCGCTGTTAAAGGTGTTTCGGCTTTAGCACCTGAATTCTTAAGCAATCTTGCTAGTAAGACCATCACAAAATTATCGACTGAAACAGTGGGGTCACTGGGAGAAAAGGCGTTAACCGTTTCTGGTATTGGTACTGCGCCATTGATTCCTCAAAATCTAGCTGAATCAATAACACCAGATAATAAAGTGGACATTTCACATTTTATTAAAACGACTGCTATTGCCGGTGGTATTGGATTAGCCTTAGGTGTTGTTCCTTTTGTCGGTAATTTGATTCGTTCTAAGTTCTTTAACCGTGCAGAAACAAGCGATATAACAGAAGAAACACTCAGTCAAGCAGAAAAAAATAAAATGGTTACACCGGAAGAAAAAGCTTGGTTTCAGGAATATCTAAAAAATCCAGATAACCCAGAACTCGAACAACGTGCAGCTGAACTACTGCAAAAAAATCATCCTGATATCGCCGTTAACCCTATCGATAATAAAGTGAATGTATCACTATTAACACCGAATGATATTAAAGCCTTACAGTCGGTTATACCGGAAGAGTTATTAGCCCGAGAAGGTATCGATAACCCTAATGTACTCTCTGATTTCATACAAAAAAATGCTTTAGATCGACTCAAACAAAATCCTGCGTTAAGTGATGGTCTAAAAGGCATTCTTACAGAATTAGAAAATAAAGGCGAAGGGGATTGGAAACCATTTTTATCCAATGTTATTCACCATATTGATGCTGGTTCTGAATATTTAGCTGATAGTAACGCTGTCAAAGATTACTTAAAGCAGCGCATTGAAAATAAGATGCCTGATGCAAAATTGTCTGAAAAACAAGCTTTCGAAGCTAAAGATCGTTTAAAACAGTACGAGGATAATATAAAAGCCGGTGTTAAAGAGGAGTCAACGCCTATCGAACTCTCTTCAAAGCATTTAGATGACAGTGAACTAGCAAAAGAAATACAGCCTACAATCAAAAAATATCAAGAATTTAAAAGTAAGTCGCAAGTATTTAGTGATCTGATGCAGTGTTTACAAGGTAGCTTATGAAGAATCAACACTGTTTTGATACAGCGCTTAAACAATTGGCTCATTTTAATACCGATGATTTACACACTTACGTCAATGAGGTATTAGCCAAAGCCAAAAATTACGATAATTTACGCAGTCAGAAAGCCATTAGCCAAGCTATTGATGAGGTCAATAAAGAGCATTTGCAGTCTTTCTTTGAAGACGCCTTAGTCACTCAAAACAATATTCGTAAATTTGATGCCTTAGCAACCACTTTAAAAACTAAAAAGATTGATCTGCGTTCATTACTAGTGCAACGCTATACGAACTTATCTATGAATGTTGAGGCCTATCAGAAAGCCGCCAAACAGCGCTTGTTCAAATCGCTATACCAAGGGATGTCAGATGAGGAATTAAGTTATCTACAGAATAAGGATAATGATATTTCCATTGCCCGTGCCTTAGATGGTAAAGCCGCACCTGATTTAGCCAAACAGCTCGCCAAGAAAATAGAAAATTATATCGATGTGCGTAATCCTGAATTAATTATTTCCAATGCCTTACGTCTGCGTGAAGTGAATACCGATCGGTTTATCCGAGCCGTCCATGATCAACGATTAGTGATGCAAGGTGGGCGAAGTATGGCAAAGCGGTTAAGTCTCGATAACTTATCTGCGGAAATGCGTTCTAAGGCCATTCAAAATGCAGAAAAACGATGGGTTTCATTCATAAAAACGCATATCAATTTAGAGAAAACCTTTGCTGGAAGTAAAGCTATTGATACGGAAGGTAATATCATTGAATCCGAAGTGAATAAACGATTACAGGCTATTTATGACAATATCACGACAGGTAAAAGCGAAATATTCACGCGTTCAACGATTATCAATGATAGAGAAGCCGTTAAAAGAAAAGCGCATCTATTCTTTTACTGGAAGGATCATGAATCTTTTTTGAATTATAGCCGAGAATATGGTCAAGGGAATTTATTTAAAGCCATCAATGGTGATCTCAATAGTTCTGGGAATCGTATTGGAACTTCTGAACTAATGGGTGATAACCCGGCATCTGTTTATCTTGATCTGAAAAAGATCCAGATGAATAAATCACCTAAAAATCAATATTGGAATGATAATACTGACAAGATATATGCAGAAGTCATGCAACAAAATAAGGGTGCAGTAAGCCCCACCATCGCTGCATTTGGTTCTAATGTCCGCGCTTTAACCGCAACAGCGAGGCTATCGACTATCGTATTACAGAGCTTACCCGATTCTGTCTATATCGCTTCGTTTGCACAGCGCTGGGGAAATCAGTATTTCCAAAGTTTTGCTTCGACGATAAGTCATACCTTTGATACGTTTGCGGATGAAGAACGAAAATTTATTGCGAAACAATTTAAGCTTCTTGCAGATAGTCATCTCGGTTATATCGCTCGATTTGCTGACTTAACTAACGGAACTGAACTCATTCAGAAAGTGACTACCGGATTTTTTAGAGCCAATTTGCTGGAGGCTTTTGATAAAGGGAATCGTCATTCCTTAATGCACATTATCTCTAAAGGATTATATAACCAACGCGATCAATCTTGGAAAAACTTAAATAACGCCACTCGCTGGCAATTACAAAAATATGATTTAGGTGAAAAAGAATGGAATTTACTTCGAACTAAGAACCAACAAGGACTATTTACGACGGCCAATGTAGAAGCTGTTACGGATGACGAGTTAAAAGCATTGTATGGCGATACAAAACCTCGCTATGAAATGCGTAATGATTTGTATCGCAAGGTTTATTCGATATTTTCGGTTGCTTCTGATAATGCGGTATTAGCCCCTGATAACTTTATGAAAGCCTTTATGTATTATGGTACACGGCCAGGTACAGGCTGGGGTGAAGCATTCCGGATGGTAATGCAGTTTAAAGGGTTCGCTTTAACCTATGCGGATAAAGTGATATGGCAAGGATTTCAAGATGCTATGAATACCCAAATGCGTTTACGGTGGGCATTAGCCATGTTTGCCGCAACGCTACCCTTAAGTTACATGTCAAATCTATTCAATAACTTATCGCATGGCAAAAGCATGCCATTGTTTTCCAAAATGAACGTCCCTCAAAAAATGAGTTATTTATTGGATTTAGTTAACCCAAATTTTGGGGTTTTCATGCAAACCGTTGACCCTGATTATAGAGGATCAGGCGATTTGGTAAAAATGTTTACACCGCCTAGCGTAAAACTATTGCTAGATACCGTTTCATTAGGAGGGGCTGTAGTGACAGCTAATCCAAAGAAAGCAGGGAAAGAAATAAAAAATATTGCTAAAAATATCCTCCCTATCGATACGATGCCGATTATCGGCCCTTATCTCAATCAGATTCTCGGTGATAAATCTTATTTAGCACCAGGTCAAAAAATGTATTACGGACAATAAGTCAATGAATATTACAAGCTATTTACCGCAGCAGAAAACGATTAATCAATATATTGCAGATGGTACAACGGCTGTCTTCAACTACACCTATTTAATCTTGATCGAAGAAGATATCGCTGTTTATGTGACACAGCCAACTGATGCGGCTAATCCGGATAAAGATCTTTGTATCTTAAATCAGGATTATACTGTTCAAGATACGGGAACCATGACGGGTGGTACCATTACCTTTGTTCAAGATAAAATACCTAGCAACGGTAGTATTGTTACTTTAGTACGTAGCATGCAAGTGAGTCGCTATGCTCCCGAAGAATTTCGGCCATCGTGTCCCCGAAATTCGTTCGCATGACGCGACTGAAATTAGGCCGCGATACGTCCTGCGTCCGGCACGCACTCACTCCTTCGGAGTTCATGCCCGTGCCTCCCACAAATGACTTTACGGCGTGATGCGTTTCCTGCTTCGCCCGTCAACGCACGCCTATCGCGGGCTCTTCGACTTCGCATTGCTTTCACAATGCTTTCCTGTCTCATCGCAGGTCAGTATCGATACAGAGTTTGGCAATGCACAAACCTTTAATGGCCATACCTTAGATGCCGCCTTTGAACGTGTTTTGCTGATTATGCAGCAGTTTCAAACCCAATTAGATACCGATAGCTTGCAGTATGTGATTAATAGTTATCTACCTTCTAATTTATCTAATAAATTACCCATCTTAACCACCAAAGACAATCAAGTCTGGCTCAGTCGAAACGGACAAATTATCGCAGCCCAAATTGAAAATACCAATGTCAGTACCTTACGTTCGGAATTGGCTAGTCAATTACCGAATGGAGGAGATGGAACGGGCTTAATTGGTTATTACGATAATATTCAAAAACAAGGTTTGACCTTGCAAGCCTTTTTAAATCAATTACAGACCTATATTAAGTATCTACATGATTTTTTACCAATACCAGAACCCGATGGTTTAAGTGAAGGCTTACCGGTTTATTATGGTAAAGGCAGCTTATTTATTTATGATGGTGATGTGGGAAAGATATTTGCTGCTGTTTATCCTGAAGCTCAGATGGGTGAATTACTCTGTGTCGGCACACGTTATTTACGATCAGGTTCTTCGGCCGATAATATTCCTTACCTACGTCTAGCAAAAAAACTTTGGAATGAAGAAACAGGGTATTATCGATTTGGTACGAGTACTAGCTTTGTTACTGCCAACCTTAATGCCAACAACCAACTCATTTTAACCACAAATCAATCCGGTGCAGCAAGGGCAAGTACAGCAGGAACATCAGGATTTAGCATAGAAACGCCATTTTCAGGCAATAATTATGCGGTCAATGCCTTCCTAAGTTCTGATTACCCTAATCGTGTTTATGTACAAGGAAAAATAGCCGCTTCTGTTTCAGCACCCGATGTAAAAACCAGTGGGTTTAATATCGTTCAACTAAGAAATGTTGCAGGAGTAAAACCTCTTTTCTACATCAATTGTACTGCTGCTAATAATTTAGCCGGTAAATGGTTTCAATTTTCAAATACAACCAATACCTTCGGAGTGTGGTTCACTGTAAATGGCCAAGGCACCAATCCTGTCCCATCCAACTTAACTGCAATCTTGCTACCACTTTTATCGACACATACCGCTAGAGATGTCGCTATTTATCTCGCTGAATTTCTAGGCGGACATCAATTAACACGTATAACGTGTACCGATGCAAGCACGATTAAACCCGGCGATTACTGGACGTTTTCAACGAACGCCGAAAACTTTAATGTCTTTGCTAGAATAAATGATCAAGGTGAACCGCCTCCTATTTCAGGTACTAATATTCCAGTCGATTTCATCGAAACGGATACGATGCCGGAAGTGGCTCAAAAAATTAAAATAGCAATCAATCAATTTTGTTTTGCTGTGCCTGATTTACAAGATGCATTTATTCGCGGTTGGAATCAAGATGGCAGCGTCAAAGTAGATGACCGTTATTTTAATTATGGCCAAGGGTTGATTGGAAATGGTATTGGATCATTCCAGTTTGATGAAATCTTAATTCATAGTCATCCAACTCCTTCCGCTGTTAATGGTCAATATTTATTCCAAGCTTTTAGTGGTGCTTCAAATGCTTATTCAGGTGGAGATAATCCCGTTAAAAACTATCCAAATACAGGCGATAGAGGAGGAACAGAATCACGCCCTCCAAATTTTGCAGCTAATTTTGTTATAAAATATTAGAAATGCAACTCGCTACTTTTAAAAAAGAAATTAATCACTTAAAAGTCCATTTACAAAAACGGTCGTATGGACAATTTACATGGGAACGGGATGATAAAAATAACCTTATTTTAAAATTTGGCAAAACAGAGAGCATTTCTTTACCCTGTTTACAGCTAAGGCCTTATCAATTAGAGATACAGCACAAATTATTTATTGAGCACTACAAACGTTTCTTCTTAGTCAGGCCTCGACGTTCTGGTAAAGAGATTGAATCGTGGAACCTACTGATTCAAGGGGCGCTCACTCAAGCCGGCTTATATTTGATGATTTATCCCACCAATGTACGAGCCAGATTAGTGCTTTGGGAAGGTGCCGTATTATTAAATGATGATAATGAAGGAAAAAGTCTTCGCTTCCTGGATATGATCCCTAAGCGGTGTATCAAGCATATCAATAACCAAGATATGACCATACAGCTCATTAACGGCTCTGTGATTCGAGTACTAGGGTCAGATATCGACCCAGATAAGTTAAGAGGGGTAAACGTCCTAGGCGCCGTCTTCTCCGAATATGCCTTCTCCGATCCTAGAGTGCTGCATATTTTAATGCCTGTCTTTCGGCAAAATAACGGTTGGTTTATTTTACAAACTACCTTTAACGGCATGAATCATGCCTATCGTTATCTACAATCCATCAAAACGAACCCGGCTTGGGTATGGCGCATTGATAGCGTTGAAAGCCTCAAAGACGAAAATGGCAATAGATACGTTACCGATGAGCTCATCGACGAAGACCGAAAAGCCGGTATGCCTGAATTTCTGATTCAACAAGAATATTACTCCGTCATTACCGTACAACATGAAAGATTATATTTTTCTAAAGAAGTTCAAAATTTGGACGAAACTAAGAAAATTATTCCTGAGCTCATTTTACCCAATGTTCCAGTCTATGCCTTCTATGATTTAGGAGTTAATGATTCAACTGCTGTGGTTTTAGCACAATTCGATCATTTAAATAATCCGGTCATTATCCACTTTATTGAAGCCAATAATCATCCGATTCAATATTATGTCAATGAAGCGCATCGCCTTTGCACTCGACACCATCTTCGTTTACACAGCCATTTTTTACCGCATGATGGTAAAAGCCGAGATAAGGCTACTGCCAAAAGCACTCAAGACATTCTACAAGAACTAGGGGAGGCCGCTTATTGCGTACCCAAGCCTCAGCGTAAGATTGATGCCATTAATTTGATGCGACGAATACTTTATAGAACCAAGTTCAATAAGGAAAATACGGAAAGGCTCATTGATTGCCTATCCAACTATTCCAAGGTCTTTGATGAGAAAAACAATATCTACAAAGATTCACCTCTACATGATTGGACATCTCATGCCGTCGATGCTTTTCAAACCATGACCTTAGCTATTGAGCATCAGATGGTTCGGGATGTGGGGTATGAAGTTGTTTATTATACTTAGCCAAACAATAAACCATGCTAAACCCTCATCGATTGCATCGCAAACAATGAGGGTCTAGTGCGGTCATTAACTGTAACAGAATTTAGCTACTCTTCTTTTATGGTTATTTTCCTAAGTAATGACTTCTCTTTTTTAGGAATTTCTATTTCTAGCACTCCATTTTTACTTCTAGCCGATATTTTATCGGAATCGGCTGTATCGGGTAAGGTAAAGCGCCGGTAAAACTTTCCCTGCGATCGTTCTACTCGCGTATATCCTTTTCTCTCCTCTTTATTAAAGAGGCTACGTTCACCTTTGATACTGAGAACACCATTTTCCATGTTAATTTCAATATCTTTGCAATCCACACCTGGGATATCTGCTGTTATCAGAAAGCGATCGGATTCGCTTTTAATATCCACCGAGGGGGCCCAGCCACCCGTTTCAACAAATGAAGCATCATTAGGCGAATAGGCAGTCTCAGAAGATGGCCAATCCATAAATCGATTAATATAATCAAAAACAGAAGGTACTTTATATTCATAACGTGCTAAATTAGTCATAATAAACCTCCTTTCTGGTTGAGTTGAAATTACCTTCACTACTAAAAATGGTGGTTTTCTTATAAAAATCAAGAGCAAAGTAAGAAAAAATTTATATCGTGTGTAAAAACAAAAAAGCCGATCCCCGCTACGCAGTAACCAGCTCTCTGCCTTAGTTTAAATTACTCTACATAAGTTTAAAAAAAGACAGACTCTATCTAGACTTACTAAATAGCTATATCTCTTTTAATATATTCATATTTCCTATTGAAACATCGTTTGAATATTTATAAATCTTTTCTATCGGCTAATCCCACCATTTTAATTTTAATAGAGTATCAGTAGTTTTATCATCAAATCTCTTACGAATAAGTTTTGCCGGATTGCCGCCTACAATACTATAAGGCTCTACATCTTTTGTAATAACGGCGTTAGATGCCAATATAGCCCCATCACCTATCTTAGTGCCGGGCATAATTGTGACTGCATTACCAATCCAAACATCATTGCCTATTACGGTGTCCCCTTTGGACGGTGGATATTCATAGGTTTTACCCCATTCATCACCAAAAATAAGGAATGGGAAAGTAGAAAATCCACCCATGGAATGATTCGCGCCATTCATTATAAAACGCACACCAGATGCTATTTGACAAAATTTCCCAATAATCAGTTTGTCGCCTATAAAATCAAAATGGTATAGGACATTCTTATTAAAATTATTAACATCGTCGGGATCATCATAATAGGTATAATCACCCACTATAATATTAGGGTTAGTAATAATTGTTTTTAGAAAGCATAGCCTTTGCATGCTTTCTAATGGGAATTTTTTATTGGGGTTGATCATATAAACAAAGGTATTTCTATTTGAAAGGTCGATCCTTTATCTAATTCACTTTCTAGTGTTATGGTGCCTTTCAAATCTTCTAGAAGTTGTTTGACAAGATATAACCCCATCCCACATCCAGTGAAAGTTGAACTCTTGTAAGAAGGCTTAATTTTTTCGTATTTTTCAAATATTCGATCGTGATCGCTTTTATCAATTCCTATACCTGTATCAGATACTTCTATTTTTAACTTATCTACAGTTCGCTCAAAGCGATAAAATAATCTTACCTTTAGGAGTAAATTTAACTGAATTAGATAGAAGATTAGCCAAAATTTGTTTCAATCGGATTTGATCAGTAACAATTTTTCCTATATTTTTATCTGCGTTTAGTTCAAAACCTAAATTATTTATAGAGATGCTAGGTTTTATAAGTTCTTCCATTTCCTGAGCAAATTCGTATAAATCTATCTTATCCCTTTTAATATCATTAATGTCATTTTTTTCAAGCGCAATGATGACAGAATCTAATATTTCTAATAATTGATTACCTGATTGATAAATCATCTTTCCATTATCTTTTACTTCTTCTGGTGTTTTTAATCCATACATTGCTTGGCATTGAGCAAGGCCTACAATTGCAGAGAAAGGTGTTCGGATATCATGTGCCATATTCATGACAAATGCACTTTTTGCTTGTTCTGCTTGTTTTTGTTTAGTAATGTCTAATGATGTTCCAATTACCCCTATTACCTTTTTAGTTTGAGGATCATAAAGTGGCATTTTACGAGAAAAAAATATAAAACTTTCACCTTTCGAGTTAAAAACTGTTTCCTCAACAGAATATTCCTCTCTTGTCTCCATTACCTGGTTATCAATTTTCCTTAAAAGTGATGCTTGTTCTTTCCAAGGCAAATCAAAATCTGTTTTACCAATGAGGTCTCTAGCAGACTTATAACCTAAAAAAATAGCTTGGGCATCATTAGAACCTTGGTAAATTCCTTCTTTATTCTTCCAATAAAAATGACCAGGCGCTTTTTCTAAAATATTTATAAAATATTCATAGGTACTAGTTCTATCTATATTCTTCATAATAATCCTTTTCTAATTGATATTTACTTTAAAGAGCATGCGTTGGTAATGATTTTTCAAATAATCCCTCTTCATCTTTATAAGAAACTGATGAGGGAGCAGGATTGAAAAAAGTATTTTTTATTTCTACTTTCGAATTTATTTTTTTATTTTTAGTCGGTTTTAATTCTATCCAATGCATTGGATAATCCGCTCTATCCCAAACATTTATCTTTTGGATTGCATAATGAAGAACGTCAGTTGCTTTTCCTGGATATAGAATAACTTTTGTATTTTTAACTTTAGATAAAATCCGTAGTACGGCACATTCCTCTTTTAAAAATTCACTTGATTTTTCTAATGCTAAAATTTTATCTTTTTCAGAACGAGAAGGACGATTAATATATTCTTCAGATGACTTTAAAAGTGATTCTTTAAAATAATCATCTGATGAAACTAGATCAATGACACTATTATAAAATAGAATATAATCTTTATTACTTTTTAAATCTTCCCAACGAATAAATTCATAAGACTGTCCTAATATTGAAAAATGTGGTTTGTATTTTTCTATCCAGGCTTCACCACGAAGGTTAGCTTCTTGCATAGCTTGTTCTTCAGATAAATTTTCATCAACTTCGAGATTAAATCTTTGTAAGCTATCAGCAACAACGATAAAGGTTTTTTGCGGCTTTATGTCTTCAACAAAATTTATAAACCTTTTTACCCATTCATTCTCAAATTTTTCTTTACCAACACTAACTAAATATACGATATTTATATTATCTAAAGATAAATTATCTACTTTATAATGAGGGAAATGTCCACAATGTGCTATTCTATAACTTGGTTTTTTTTGATCCGGGGATTTTAACATAGTATTTACCATTTTTTATTATTATTTGAAGCCTAGATAATTCTGCCGCATAAAATTCATATACTATAAGACATAGCCTTTATGTATGTTAATAATTAATATTTTCATTCTAATAAATATGAGCCGTTATTTTACATTATTATTTAATAAAGCCCACAAAATATTTATCCTATTGCCAATTTTAAATCATGAATAGAGTAAGGCTTAATTAAAACCGCATGTGCCCCTAAATCAAGATAATCCCCTATTTCGGAATCATGTATATGAGAAATAGTTAAAATAGTACGGGTATTGCGATTTATTTTTGATAGCCTAGATTCTATTAATACCTCATTGCCGGGTATATAAGGTAATGAATAATCAGTTATAATCAGATCATAATATTTCATATGAATTTTCTGAATTGCAGTAAACCCATCGGCTGCAATATCAACCTTGTAATTAAGAGATTCTAAATAACTTTCTAATATACTGCATTTACTTGACTTATTTTCAGCCATTAAAGCTATTTTTATTTTTACTCTGTCATCTTTATTGGAAGACATTTTTAGTCCCTTCTGAATTATCTTTAGAAAAATAGGCCTCTCCTTTGATTTCCAACGCGTCTTCCGTGACTAAAACAGCTATTTTGCTAGGGCTGTTTAAGTTAGCGCCTTGTTCGATGGTGAAGGTGTAATCTATTAAGGGAGTACTTAGGCTTATCATTTGGCAAAGTGCAGCAGCAGCCGTACCGGTAGCAATATCTTCTTGATGGCTAAAGAGAGGGTTAAAGTTACGACCTATATAATCAAAATCAGAATGCTCTGTATCACTAGAATAAGCATAGATACCGTTAATATTATTATCTCTGCACCATTCAGAAATTAGCTTTAAATTGGGATTTATATTGAATAAGATCGCCCTATCTATAATAGGAACAAATAATTTAGGGTTGCCTACAGAAGCGACTAAACAAGGCAAGTTTTTATCAATGCAAGATTGGCTTATTCTTAATAGTTTACTGATAGCCCCCATATCGATAGGTGCTTTTATAACCTTACTTCTATTCGGTATCGATATAGAGGCTACATTATCCTCACATCGCATTTTCATGCGGGTTAGTTCAAGGTAAGACGCTAAATCTATCTGATTAACCCCATGCAATTTACAGAGATAAAATGCTGCCCCTAATGCGCCGTGATAGCACAGAGGATGTTCCTTTTTAGTAGCAAAGAATCGGAGTAAAACCTGTCGCTTATTTCGAAGAACGAAAACTGTCTCAGGCAAATTTAAATGCGTGGCTAACGCTTGCATTTCCTTTGTGCATAGATGATCAGCGTTATCTACCACCGCACAAGGATTGCCGCCTTCACTATTAATGGAAAATACATTGATAATCTTTATATCTTCTTTAGATGGAGGCATTTTCTGCCTCCTCTGTTCCTAAAATATATTTTTGTTCTTTATGGAAGGGGTATTTTTGTACCCCCAAGAAAGAGGATTTTTCTAATGTTTTTTTCTTTTTTTCAAATAAAGATTTAGCTAGATGGGTTACTTCATAAATAGTTCTACAGCCGGTCTTTTGTATGAGTAGATTACGATGCTTTTTAGCAGATCGTTCGCTTATATCTAATATTTCTGCTGTTTGCTTTGCATTTTTTCCTGCACAAGCGCATACAAGGCAATCATATTCTAGTTTAGATAAGGGTTTGATATATTTTGAACTTTCTTTGCCATTTTTATAAATTAAATGGCACTTTTCTTGTTCTATGTCTTTTTTGGTAGGATTTTTAACGCCTTTATCAAAAAGACTAATGCGGGCTTTTATTTCAAAGCACTCATTTTCTTCCGAAATTAATTTGCTGAATAACTCTTCACGAGTTAAGCTATCGTAAGCCATATCAACTCCTTGGGTTGATGTTGGTCAGCGCCCCGAGTATCTCACTACTCGGGTAACGCGGGGGCGTGCTTTATGCACGCCTTTTATTTTTTAGAAATTAGCTGATACTTCTGTACATCCTATAAAGAGATTGATAAATATGTAAGATGTACATTTGTACCCCCTAATCGTGGTTTAACCGGTTTAGTAATTAATCTTCTGGTTGAATTCTAAATTCAACACCTGCCTTTTTAAGTTCTGCCTTTGAAAGTTCATCGGCAATATCATTTTCATCTCTAGGTATCCATTCCAAGTGGATATCTGTAAAGTTCTGTAAAACCTTTTTAGCTTTCCTGGCAACAGGAATATAAAAACCTTGGCGCATTTTCCACTGTACTTTAGATGGATCAGGGTTCATTTGATTGATAACTAACTTTGAATCACCATAAATGGTAATAGATTCATTCTCATAGCTCTGAGATTTAAGATATTCTAAGATGGCTAAAAACCCAGAATATTCAGCTACGTTATTTGAGGTCATCTTTTCTTTCCCTTTAATGGGTACAAACAACTCGGAACATTCCCATATTCTTTCTTCATTTTTAAAAATCACTGCACCGTAGCTCGCAACTCCACCTGGATTAATGGGTTCGCAGCAACCATCAAAGTAGGCAATGAATTTGTTTTTATTTTTTTTGTTCATATCGAAACCTTTTAATGAAATAAATGAATTAAGAAATTAGAAAAACCAAAGATAACAGCTAATCCCAATGCAAAAAGTACATCTCTTTTAAACTGAGCAAACTCTTTCTCTAATCGTTCTAGTCTTTGAATGATTCGAAATTCACTGTCTTGATTAAACATATTCATATTATTATTCCTATTAATTAGCTTGTCTTCTTATCAGCTCTTGATCCGCCAAAGACTTATAGTCTTGATTATTGGCAGACAACCATTGCAAATAATTTTCAGGTATTTCATCCATTGATTTACCTTTGTATTTGCCAATTGGCATAATGGGTAAACCTTCGTCTACTATCTCTTCATGCGCTTCTTCAGTAATAATTTCTTGCGTTTCAGTAGCTGAAATATTTAAGGCTTGTTTAAGCTTATCAACACCATTTACTGAGGAAAATTCTAAAACCTTATCGGTATCTAATATTTCCGTTTTTCCTTCCATTTCTTCATACGTGACTGTTCCGCCTAGTTCTTCTGGAAAAGCTTTGCGAAGTGCCTGTGCTTCCGTACATTTAGCTAATTGACCGTAGGGTCTTTTTAGCCACATTTTATTAGGTGCTAAAGTATCTTTGCTTGCCGTGGCATAATTTTCCTTCCAAAGTTCACGCGCTTCAAATTCAGCAATATGGCCATTGACTAATTTTTTTGCTTTAAGATAGCACCACTCCGGGTAAGTGACTTCTACTCCATCTAATACCTCTGTTATAGCTGGTCCAAATTCTGGCACAGTCAAGCCAATGTATTGACCGGTACGATGGGCTGTTATTCTATACAAGGCTATACCTGGCATAACAACATCGCGGTAATAAGAACGGTTTATGTTTTTATCTGTAACGTACATGGGAACAATATGGGCGACCTTTAATAAAGGATCTAAGTTTTTAGCCTTACAATAGCTATAGATCATCTTTACACTTTCCTCTTTAGCACCTGGATAAATACTGTTCTTTAACGCTAAAAATATCTCTTGATTCTCATCACTATTTTTAATTGGCAAATTCATATAAATTCCTCTCAACAGTTCTAAGTAAACGATAACCAGCTTTGGTTGCTTTAAACGTAACAATGGGTTTTCCAGCACACTGAATACCGGATGTTTCACCGATATAAAGCGTTATTTTGTCATTGAAATTCTTCTCTTCCTTTTCAAGTTTCTTTTTCTCTAGCTTTATTTCATGGAGTTTTTTAGCTGACTCCATCATTTCTAGGGTCGCTTCCTTGTAAGCGCCATTATCTTGAGGATAAAGCAGAGAAATATCAGCTCGATTGGATGGGTCAGGTGGCTTATTAGCTAAAACATGCTCATGCCAAAAGTATTTTTCTTTTTCTATTAAGGCTTTAATAATGGCTTCATCGCGTTTCACTTCAAAAGTCATCAACCGATTACCACCTACCAAAGCCGCTATATAATCTAATCCATAGCCCGTAACCGCTAATTGGTGTTGAATTTGTGTCATGTAATGCAACAAGTGAGTCGCTATGCTCCCGAAGAATTTCGGCCATCGTGTCCCCGAAATTCGTTCGCATGACGCGACTGAAATTAGGCCGCGATACGTCCTGCGTCCGGCACGCACTCACTCCTTCGGAGTTCATGCCCGTGCCTCCCACAAATGACTTTACGGCGTGATGCGTTTCCTGCTTCGCCCGTCAACGCACGCCTATCGCGGGCTCTTCGACTTCGCATTGCTTTCACAATGCTTTCCTGTCTCATCGAGGGATTTGATCTGTTCCTTCATCGCCCCATTGATAAAACTTAAACGATCGTTCGCTGACATTTTTACATTCAACAATTTCATCCTTACCAACAACTTTTCTATCCAGATGTGCAATCATCCATGGATAGTCAGGATGTTTTAAGGTTTGTGGGACTTCTTCGAGAGAAATCCCTTTAATGTCAGAAAATAACTGGGCAATACTGTCTTCTAATACACTCCCGATATGACGAGGATCATTGCAAGAAACTTCTTCCTCTTCACTTTGACCCATTTTATCCAGCCATAATTGATACGGAGTGCAGTAAGGATTAAGTCCTAATAGGCTCGCTACATCACTACTACCGATGCCTTGTCTTCTTGCTTGTCGTTGTTCGGCTGTAATCATATTCCCTCCTTCTTTTCTATTCCGAGAGCGAACCCGATAAATTTTTTCAGATCAGATTGACTTCGATTCCATGCTGGAATTTTTTTAACACTATCTTTTGATGATGATTCCCATAACCGAGCATATTTAGGGCTTAATGGCTTTTTATACTTTATGAACTGAACAATCTCCCAAACACAATTATCAAAATCTCTATAAGAGGAAAATTTAAGCATGTTTCATTCCTCCTTTCTTTGTGTTTATTTGTTGCTCAATTGAGTCATTAATATCGCCAATAAAATGCTTATTAGACATAAAACTATTGAGAAGATAATCAGACAAATCATTCAGACTATCTTGAGAACCTGCATTTAAAAGGATATGAAAAAGATATTTTTCTATTCTGTAATTCTGGTCATAATATGAAAAAATAGAATCTTTTTCGGCTTTGACAATTTCTAGCGCGAGATTGTATTTTAAGCTTTTAGGTAAATCGTTATAGCTTTCATAACCCTCTGCAACCGCCTTCATAATAAGCCGATCATATTCCTTCGTTACACACCAGATGCTTTGTCCCACCGATTCAGCATTACCTGAACCTAGGGAGTTTCCAACTGCTAGATGTTGTAGATTAGGCATGGGTCACCCCCTTTAATTCTTTTTTTATGGATTGGTAGAAAAGATTCAGAACGGCACTATGATTGACGACTAAAATGTATAATTTTGTAAAATGCTCAATCGATATATCGTTTTTATAGAATCGATCGGTTTTATCCCAATGCGTTTGTACTTGATAGACAAATTCCTCGTCTTTTTCTATTACCTTGTTCAATAAATTATTAATTAATTGATAACGGGACATTATTTAATCTCCTTTTCTAAAGCGGAGGAATAAGTCTCAAAACCATCGTATAGGGCTAAATTATGGGATGTATCTAATAGAAGATTTCTTAATTTAGTCAGATCATCAGCCGCTTCTATCAGAAGGTCTGCACCTTGTTTTTGACAAAGGTATAAGGATTGAAGAGAAGGATAGGGATTAATATCAACATCCAATGCATTATGCGATTCTTCAATACCTATCTGGAATGATTCCAGAAACATCTCTAATGCTTCGATTAAACTGCCAAATTGAAGACCCTTTTTAGTGTCCTTTAATTCATCAATTAAGTCCTTTATATGAGCTGATATTTGGTAGCATTGCGATAGATAATCACTTGCTGCTTGTCGTAGATGGACGGATTGATTTAAACTGATGTTAGCCATGGTTTACTCCTCGAAAGTAGATTGTGGTTAGTGGTGCGCAGGGTGTTCTAGACCTTACGCGCCACGCTCTAAATAAATTCTATTATTTCTTCATAATATTGATTAAATTGATTAATAAGAAACTCTGTATGATTCCTCCTACAACTACTGTAGTCAAAATCGTAGTATCGAAAAAATAGTTCATAATATTCTCCTTACTTAGTTATTCTAGCCCTTATGGATATCAGCGCCTGGGCTACTAGCTTTCTATTCATAACAACTTATTTAAGTTGTATAAGTATTTTAAGTTTTATAAGGTGTTTAGTCAAGACTTTTTTATTGTCATAAGTTATAATACTTATTCCATATATCTAAGTAGTTTACATTTTATGACCAAGAAGGCCTCGAGCAAAGATTCGTTTGATAACGATAAAATAGTTAGAATAACTTTTGATGTTCCTTTATCTTTAAGAAAGGCCTTTAAATTGAAGGCTACAGCTGATGACAAAGAAATGAAACAGGCTTTTTACGAGCTAATGCGAGGATATGCAGATGGGAAATTTAAACTTAAATAATTTTACAAATTAGATAAGATTTACTTTGCCTAATTCTTAATAAGGAATAATAAAAATTGACCATCAAAATCCATGATCCACATGACCGCTTATTTCGTAATTTTCTAGCTGACATTAATAAAGCAAAAGATTTCTTAGAAACCTATTTACCAATAAATATAAAGGAACAATGTGATTTTTCCGCTTTGACCTTTAAACCTGGTTCATTTGTTGAAAAAGATTTAAAACATCATTTCTCAGACATTCTTTACTCAATCAAGATAGCAGGAACAGAAGGCTATATTTATACCCTTATCGAGCATGAAACTACGCCTAATAAGCTTACTCCTTTTAAGCTGTTGCGTTACCAAATAGCCATCATGAAACAGCATTTAGACCAAGGTAACAAAACCTTACCTATAGTCGTCCCTTTGCTTTTCTATAGGGGGAGGAAGAGCCCATATCCATTTAGTACAAACATCGTAGATTGTTTTGAAAACAGGGAGTTAGCTCAAGAAATATTCTTAAAACCCTATCCCTTGATTGATATTACTGTCATACCAGACAATGAATTGCGCCAGCATAAGGGCATCGCCATTTTAGAGCTTGTTCAAAAAAACATCCATCAAAGGGATGCACTAGAATTTATAAAGGATATTTCCCTACAAATAGCAAAGAACCTTCTAACACATGAACAGTTCCAAAGTTTATTGTATTATATCAGTCAAGAGGGTGAATCTAAGGATTTTAAGCAGTTTTATTCGACCTTAGCAGAAGCTCTCCCTAACTATAGAGAGGATATTATGACCCTGGCACAACAGTTAAAACAACAAGGTTTACAAGAAGGCCTACAAAAAGGCCTAGAAGAAGGCGAACACCGAAAAGCCATCGCCATAGCTAAAAATCTTCTAAATGATGGAACTTCTCCTCAAGCTGTTCAAAGATTAACCGGATTATCTGAAAAAGAAGTGATGGAACTAGCGTAAAAGTTCTATTTATAAAATAACAAGGAGGTTATATGCGCTACCCTCTTAACCCGGAATTTGATGCAAGACTAAAAGAAGTATTTGATGAAATTGGTTACCCTAAAGAAGGGCAAGAAGTACTTTTAGAACTAATGGATCGTGCTGCTTTAGCTTTTGCTGATAAAGTGTGTTTCCGTATTGCCAAAGACCTATTAGAAGAAGGTCTATCCCCTGAAAAAATTAAACGCATTACCGGTTGTGATGTAGAACAATTTACATCGACTATACATTAGTCATCTTTCTTTCTAATTTACCTTAAAAATCCGTGCGCGACATTTGCGCGACTGAACATGACATCCATGGCCATTATTATACATTTGTAAGGGTCGTCCTGTTTATAATAATGTTGTTTTTTCAATAAGTTACGATCTAAGTGCCTAACTGAAAATCTTTGTGTCGGTGGTTCGATTCCACCTTCGGCCACCAGTAAAATCAAAGACTTATAGAGATTTAAGAAGACATTGAAAAACAGGTGTCGCAATCAGCGATAACCCTTCCCCCTTAAGAGCATCGATATCAGCAAGCTATTGCTCAAACAATTTTTTATCGCCTTCAGCAATGGCTGTTGCCATCTCAGTAATTTTTTCAAATGGCCAGTCCCACCAAGCGAGACGGATTAATTTATGGATCGTTTCGTCATCAAATCATTTGCGAATCAACCTAGCCGGATTACCACCAATAATTGAATAAGGCGCTACCTCTTTAGTTACCACCGCTCCTGAAGCGATAATAGCGCCATCGCCTATTTTCACCCCTGGCATAATCGTAACGTCATAGCCAATCCAAACATCACTTCCAATGACCGTATCACCTTTATAAGTTGGTGTAAGTGGCACAGCTTGCCATTCATTACCAAACGCACGAAATGGAAAAGTCGAAAAGCCATTGCTTGCATGATTAGCGCCATTCATAATGAAGCGTACATTCGTCGCTATTTGACAGAATTTACCAATAATCAGCTTATCGCCAATAAAGTCAAAGTGATATAATACGTTTTTGTTAAAGTTCTCGACATTTTCAGGATCATCATAGTAGGTATAGTCTCCTACGATAATATTTGGGTTCTTCACAATATTTTTTAAAAAGCACAGCCGATCGACATTAACCATAGGGAATTTTTTACAGGGATCAATCATAGATTACCTCTTTCGTCTCGCTTCTTTCTATTAAGGGCAAGTGCTCTTTAATTTTTATTTAATAATAAGCCTGTAGAATCGCTAAAATCATAAATTACGTATTTAGTATATCCGCATGGGAATTCAACAAAAAAATTCATCTCTAGCAGCATTAAATGAAGATGATGAGCTAAAATCTAAATTGTCTAAACTTTTAGGCTACCTCCTCAACGACCCCACAATAGATGAGCATATTAAAGCGTTAACCGCTAATCATAATGGCTATAATCCAAATTTTTTAGATCAAATAACTACAAAAATAAACGTTTATAAAACAATAGTTTATGATAAAGGAAGAAATTTTTCACTTTCATCTAATGACACAACTGCCATTGGCTTAGAAGCGGCTAACATAATTTTTTTCATCCCTTATATTGGATCAGCGCTTTCAATACCTATAAGACCCATGTTATATGCCCTGGATAGGCAAAGAAAGCTAAGACGAACCAGAAGAAAGTTTTTTCGCCTTATAAAGAATGCTGATTTCCTTAAGCTAATCAGCATTCTCCTAACCAATACCCACCAACCAGAATTTTCAACTCAACATAGAGAGCTAGATAAAGCAAGAAAACTTGACGAAAAAATATTTCGTGAATTTTGGCTTTGTTTTAAACATCAAGTTCGCCTTGATAGCCCAGAAACAGAGGATACGCATAAATTCAAATCTTTTTTAGAGGACTTTTCCTCGGCAGCAAAAAAGTTTTACTCTAAAAAGAGTATGGCTATTTTTATGCCTACAAGCCTAGTTACACTTTCAATTATTGGCCTAATATTTTTTTCGCCTGCTGCGCTTGCTTTTTTACCTATCGCACTGACCAGTATTACTCAAAAATTGGCGATTGCTGGTATATTACTTATACCTAGTTTGCATTTTATTGAAGCCGCTGCGCTATTGGCATTAAAAAAAATACTAGACCTTTATGAAGCAGTGATTAACAAAATAAGCCCCGATAATAAAAAGAGCCCTAAACAAGATGAACCGGAGTCAACCCGTGCAATAGATTTAAAAAAATTCTGGATCGACTGTTTATACAACTATCATGAAACTTTAACACCTGATTTAAAACAAAACTTTCAAGAGAGTTTAGACAACCTACTACAACCACTGGAAAAAGAAAAAACGTTAGCTACAGCGCCGATGAAATCGGCCATGAATAAAAAATCAACCTTATTTCAACATGATCATCGCCGCTCTCGTGCAGCGAAAGTTAAAACCCCAACTAAAATGGCAGATGCGCCTGCTGTAGCAAGACAAAAAACGCTACACAGCAACGCTAGAAATAATTCTTCTTTCACTCATACCCAAATAAAACAACCTGCGAACCGTCATGGCAAGTACAAAAAAACTTTCCATGCAAGCGACCTGTTTCGCCGCCCGCCAACCCGAGCTACTGGGGGCTATTCGGCTGAGCATCCGCTTACGCAATGCTTTGCCTTTTAAACAGCTAGTCATTTTTTCAAGATAGCAATTATTCAGCCACAATCGCTTTCATAGCCGCTTCTTTGGTTGCCTCGGCAACTTGAATTAACTGCTGATAAAGTACTTCCATTTCTTCAGGCGACTTTGTTTGTATCGCAGCCGCTAGCTGCTCACACGCTTGTTCTAAACGACTAGCACTGCAATAACTTGCTCCACCCTTCCATTTATGTGCCATGTTTCTAATTGCTAGCCAATCACTCTTTTTATGCTGTTGTTTGATGATCTCTACTTCTTCGTTAAGCCCACTGACCAGTAAATCTAAACATTCTTTTACCACTTCTTTTTTTCCTATAAGCTCAACGGCGCGTTCTATATTTAAAAGAGAAGTAGATTGTAGAGAGTCCGTTGCTTTAGGAACTGCTCTTTGAGACTGGTCTTTATGTGAAATAAAAGCTACTAATATCTCAGCGGCTTTTTCAGGGGTCAACGGTTTATTAAATACCGCATCCATTCCATTGGCCAGACAACGTTGTTTCTTATCATTCTCAACATGTGCTGTTAATCCAATAATTGGTACCGATGGATTTCGTTGCCATTGCTTTAGTCGAATTCGTCGCGTCACTTCACAGCCGTCACTATCCGGTAAACCCATATCCATTAAGATGAGATCATAATGATTTTTTTCTATTTTCTTTATCGCTGTCTTTCCATCAGGTGCAACATCGGTACGGCAGCCAAGTTCTGATAGCACGTTTTGTGCTACTCGTACTGCGATAAAATTATCTTCCACCACTAAAACACGACTTCCATGGGCAGCTTCAACGGCTAACGGTTCATTAGCCGCTCTTCTTTCCGGTAAAATACTCGTTTCTTTTAACTCGTTTGATACTTCTGTATCAATTTTATCTAATAATGATTTTTGAAAAGGTATCACACAAATAAAACTTGCTCCCTTTCCTACATCACTCTCAATATGTATTTCACCATTTAGGTCTTCTATAAACTGTTTAACTACCGACAACCCCAATCCTGTGCCTGGATAAGTACCTTTGAATGACGGTATTAAGCGGGTAAAGCGGTTATAAACTTCTTTATGCTTATCTTGAGGAATACCCATCCCTGTATCACTGACACGTAACTCAATAATGGCTTCACGTTTTTTATCTTGTATTACACGAGCGCTGACTTTAATTGAACTTTCATCGGTATATTTTAGGGCATTCGTCAACAGCTCTAATATAATCCGTTGCACTCGGATACCATCACCTATCAAACAAAAAGGGATTGTCTCGTCATAGTCTAAACTTAACTCCAAGCCTTTTATGACCGCTTGTGGTTTATTCAGTCGTACAATTTGCTATAACGCTTCTTTTAAATTAAATCTATTTTTTAAGACTGGAATTTCACCACTACCCACAGTGATACTTTCCAAGATTTTATTCAAAAACTCTAACAAGGCCTCACTCGATTGCACCAGGCCATCCGCAAATGCAGTCACTTTTGTTGGAAGATCCGATTGCATTTTAATCAGATGCGCACAACCCACAATCCCCGATAAGGGCGTTCGCATGTCATGACGCATGTTTTCTAAAAATTCGGTCTTGGCCTGATTCGCCGCTTCTGCTTTTTCTTTGGCCTTTTTCAAGCTCTTTTCGAGCTTTTTTTGTTTTGTAATGTTAATTGATAACCCTAGTAGACCTTCAACAATCCCTGTTTCACCTTTAAGTGGGGTTTTTATTGATAGGTAATATGCTTGTTCTCCATTTTCATCAAAGCCAATTTCTTCTGCTTGGTACTCTTCTGCGGTATTAAATACTTTTTTATCTAACTCTCCTACCGTTTTCGCTAATTTAGAATCATATAAGTCATAATCAGTTTTCCCCTTAATCTTAGCTTGATCTTTTAAACCTAATACACTTAAATATTTTTTATTACACCAAACATATTTACCATGAATATCCTTCCAATAAATATGACTATTAAATAAATCTAGTGCTTTATTTAAAACTTTATCTATATTTTCTGTAGTTTCTGATTTTTTTGTCATATTAACTTTAAAATTAAATAATGATCGGAACTTTATAGTGATCTGTTAGAGAGCCCTGAACTTTACATTGTCATTTAACCCGTCTTTGTTAAGACTGCTGTAATCAGGCAGCCCATCGAATGGTTTAAGTACACAAGAAAAAGCTTTAAACATAGTAAACTCATTCTTAATAAAGGATATAGAGTTTGTTAATCGGTTTGGATAAACAAGAGAAGTATTTCCAATAGAGACTATGTCTCTATCCCAAACAATAAAGCCTGCACATTCATCTAGCAAACACGTTCTACAGCCTTCCCTATCTTTTTCTATAAATAATTCTTTTTTTCGATTAAAATGTCTTCTTTCAAATTCTATTATGTCCTTCTCTATACTCTCTTTGAACTCATCATTATTATTATACAAATTTTTAATATATCCCATAGCGATATCATAATATGGATGATTTACCCAGCTATCCCATTTTATAAATTCAATTTTACAAGTTAATTTGTCTTCAGCAAGAAATTTACAATCTTTTTCCCATTCATCCCCAAGTTTCTTAGCTTCTCCAAGCATGGACTCAAAACTTACTTTTTTATCAATAGCTAACCTAAAACGCTGAGGTGAGTCCACCACTATAAAACGAACAAGTAGTAATTTTTGAAAGTTTTTTTCTATCAAATTAAGAAATTCTAAAAACATTTTTTTATCGTGATAGGATTGACCAATGCTGATGGGTGCATATAAAATTTTGGTATTTCTCGTATATTTTTCTTTCCTTTTAATTCTTTCCCTTTCTGTTTCTTTTTTTAAAGAAGGTTCTAATACTAATCTAGAATTTTTACTCATATTTTTATTTTAGCTTTAAATAGAATTTATTTTAATTAATCAAAACCATATTAATTCATGCGAAACGTATTTACGCTTGATTCTTCTACATCAGACTCATCTATTAACAACGATTTTTGAAGAGGAACCACACAAATAAACGTTGCGCCCTTTCCCATATCACTCTCAATATGGATTTCGCCACTTAATTCATCGATAAATTGTTTAACCAGTGATAACCCTAACCCTGCCCCCGAAAAAGTACCTCGACATGAAGGTGTCAAGCGGGTAAAACGGGTATAAACCTCATTATGCTTATCTCTAGCGATGCCCATACCGGTATCACTGACGCGTAATTCAATAATCACTTCACGTTTTTTATTTTTTACTAAACAAGCACTAACTTTAATCGAACCTTTATCAGTATATTTTAAGGCATTAGTCAACAGCTCTAATATAACCCGTTGTACACGAAAGGAGTCGCCTATCAAATAAACCGGAATTGTTTCATCATAATCTAAACTTAACTCCAAACCTTTTACTACGGCTTGGGATTTATTCAGACGTATAATTTGCTCTAAAACTTCTCTCAGATTAAATCTATTTTTTAAGACTGGAGTTTCACCCCTAGACACGGAGATACTTTCCAAGACTTTATTCAGAAACTCTAATAAAACCTCACTCGATTGCACCAGATCATTGGCAAATGCAGTCACTTTTGTTGGAAGACCTGATTGCATTTTAATCAGATGAGCACAACCAACGATGCCACTTAATGGCGTCCGTATATCATGACGCATGTTTTCTAGAAATTCAGTCTTGGCTTGATTTGCTATTTCCGCGTTTTCTTTTGCTAGTCTTAATGCTTCTTCAGCTTTTTTTCTTTCAGTAATATCCGTATAAATCCCCAAAACCCCAGGAATGTTACCGTAGACATCGCGTAAGGGAACCTTACTAGTAAGTAATACAGTATCAATGCCATTTACAAGTGTTTGGAATTCTTCAACGTTAAGCTTGGGTTGGCCACTTAAAATAACCTCTTTATCTATAGCAATATAATGATCGCTTTGCTCTTTACTCCAAGGAAGATCATAATCAGATTTTCCAACAATATCTTTAGGAGATTTTAATCCAGCAAGTTTTGCAAATAACTCATTACACCCTAAAAAAATAGAATTTCTATCTTTCCAAAAAACAGTATGGGGAACTGTTCCTTGCAATAACTTTTCTTTTTTTCCAAAAGAAATAGAGTTGCATGAGAAAATTCTTCTGATAACCCAATTTCTGCCATTTTTAATTATCTCTCTAAAACTTTAAAATTATCACATAATTAAATATTTTTGTGTTACGTAATTTTATTACAAAAAATTATCCATCGACTAAATTAATCTTTTTAAGACAACGCTAACAATCGCTTACCGATACCAATCAACTTATTACGCATCAAAAAAAGCTGCCAGCGCGAACCACCCAATTGTCGCCACAGCACCGCCGATCGAACACCGGCTAATAACGCCGCACGTATTTTACAAATCACTTCGGTTTGACTTAAATATTTACCGTGGCCTACTACATGTAAACGATAAGAAAGGCGCCCCACGGTGGACACATAAATATCTGCCAAACTATTAATCATTATTTGAGGCGAGGAAGAAAAATAATTGGATCGATAAGCCGCATGCTTAATCCGTCGGCTTAAGGTTTGTTTTATTTCTGAACTGCGATTCAGCTTACGCTCTAAATGCATTAGCCCTACTAAATAACGGGTCACATCTCTATCACCCATCATTTTGGCATGACCTAATACTTTCACCAGTTCTTGAAAACCCACCTGCAGTGTAGACACTCGGCCATAAACCTGCTCAACACTAGGGGCATCAATTCGGTAAATGGTTTGAATGCTGGCATCAAATACACTATTTTCAACTTGCCCTGTTCTTGCCAAATTCTTAACAAGCGCCGCGGATTGAAAAATACCTGCTAATGCTAAGCTGAGTTCAACTATTTTTTTTTCATTTTTTTGCACGGATAAATTGACTAAATTAAAGATAAGAAAAAAATCTAGCGTAATTTTAACGTCGCTAGACCCAATAAAACTAATACTACCGTGATAATCCAAAATCGTACGATCACACGTGGCTCTGGCCAACCTTTTAATTCAAAATGATGGTGAATAGGCGCCATGCGAAAAATACGTTTCCCGGTTAGTTTAAATGAAACCACTTGCAGAATCACTGAAATCGTTTCCAAAACAAAAACACCACCCATAATCAGCAACACTAATTCCTGTCTGACTACGACCGCAATACAACCTAAAGCAGCACCCAGGCCTAAAGCACCGACATCACCCATAAATATTTGGGCCGGATAGGTATTAAACCATAAAAATCCTAAGCCCGCGCCCACAATAGCACCACAGATGACAACTATTTCACCCGCACCCGGCACAAAAGGAATCGCTAAATATTTTGCGTAAGCAATATTCCCGGTCAAATAAGCAAAAATACCTAAGGCACCACCGACTAATACGGTCGGTAAAATCGCCAGCCCATCCAGACCGTCCGTTAAATTAACTGCATTACTGCTGCCTACAATCACTAAATAAACCCAGGGAATATAAAAAATACCTAAGGGAATCAGCAAGTTTTTAAAAAAAGGAATCACTAGTTGTGTTTCAATCGGCAATTGCGCACTTCGATACAGTGCAATCGCAATACCTAAACCCACCACCGATTGCCAAAAATACTTCCAACGCGGTACTAAACCTTTGCTATTCTTTAAAACCAACTTGAGATAATCATCCGCAAAGCCAATTAAACCAAACCCTACAATAGCAATTAAAACCACCCAAATACTGTGATTGCTCAGATTAGCCCACAACAAGGTGGTCAATACAATGGCAATTAAAATTAATGCGCCGCCCATGGTCGGCGTACCGGCTTTGGTTAAATGGATTTTTGGACCATCATGGCGTACGTGCTGGCCTATCTGATGATAGCTTAAAGAACGTATCAGCTTTGGGCCTAATAAAAGTGAAATCAAAAAAGCCGTTAAACTTGCTAAAATAGCGCGCAAGGTTAAATATTGAAAAACATGAAAAGCACGATAGTAATTCGACAAAAAGTCAGTTAACCACAACAACATAGGTTCTATTCTCTACAATAAGCTCTAGTTTGTCTCTACTCAATCAATGAATTAATGCCGCTACTACTTTTTCCATCTGTGCACTGCGCGAGCCTTTAATTAATACAGTCACATCTTTCTCTAATAAAGGTCTCAACGCTTGGATTAAATCTTCCTGATTCGCATAATGCTTCCCTGAAGAGCCAAATGCTTGAGCCGTTGAAGCGGTTAATTCACCGCAAGTATACACAGTTTCAATCCCCCATTCTTTTGCTAACTCACCTATTTGACGATGGTAATATTCGGTATTATCACCCAGCTCCCCCATATCACCCATCACAAAAATACGACGCCCTGGATAGTGCGCTAAAAGTTGTAGCGCAACGGTGACAGAACGTGGGTTAGCATTATAAGTATCATCAATAATAGAAGCGCCCATTTTATTTTTTATGATCGCCAATCGACCCGGTACATCCTGCATTTTTTCTAAACCGCTTTTAATATGCGCTAAGGATATCCCTACTTGGCTTGCGATGGCTGAAGCCGCTAAGGCATTAAATAAATGATGTTGTCCTGGTAATACCAGATGAATCGGGATTTCCCCTTTGGGACTCACCAGAATAAACTGCACTCTACCTTCTGCGTCTAAACGAATCTCTTTCGCTGAAAAATCAGCTTTCTGCTTTAAACCAAAGCGAACGACTGGATGCTTGGCTAAGCGCGCTTTCCAAGATTTTTCAAAATGATCATCGGCATTAATAATGGCGATGCCTTGTGCGGATAAACCTAAAAAAATTTCAGATTTCGCCTGCGCTACTTTTTCAATGGATCCAAATCCTTCTAAATGCGCGGGTGCAATATTGATTATCAATGCAATATCAGGCTTGGTTAGCTGACTTAAATACGCAATTTCTCCCGGATGATTAGCGCCCATTTCAATCACGGCAAATCGATGTTGTGCATTTAAATCCAGCAAGGTTAAAGGCACACCAATGTCATTATTGAAACTTTTTGTGCTCGCTAACACAGGACCACTTTCACTTAAAATAGCGCGTAACATTTCTTTGGTCGTGGTTTTTCCACAACTGCCTGTTAAGGCAATGATTGGAATAGAAAACTGCTCGCGATGTGCCGCGGCTAATTGGCCTAAGGCTTTGCGTGTATCGGCGACTAAAATCTGCGGAAGCTCAGAAGAAACAGCCCTGTCTACCAGCGCGGCGACCGCACCGTGGTTTTTAGCCTGCTCAATAAACGTATGGCCATCAAACTTCTCCCCGGTGACCGCTACAAAAAGTGCACCCGCTTTAATTGCCCGCGAATCAAGGCTCACGGCGCTAAAATCCCCATCCGCGCCTATTAATTGCCCTTGAAGAATCGATGCTAGCGTTGATAATTTCACAAAATTTTGTACCAAAAATAGACTAATGTTTTAAATATATACTATTATCCGGTATATAGACCGGAAATTGAACTAAAATACTAATATGCGTCTTTTATTTTGTAATTTTCATGAAGCCAATGGTGGTGGCCAGGATACCTATCTTCTCAGTTTAATTAAAACCTTACAGCCCCATCATACTGTTGCTTTGGCATGTCCACCATCTTCCCGACTCTATTTAACACTACAAGAAACGGTTCCCTGCTGCGGTATCAACTATAAAGCCCTTTTCCGAGAATGGAGGTCATTATTTAAACAGTTGTATGCCTTTAAGCAATGGGTTGAAAAACAAGCCTTTGATATTATTCATGTTAATGGTTCGGCTGATCATCGCGCTGTGCTGCTTATTTATCCCTTCTTAAAACACCGACCTAAATTAGTATTAACGAAGCACAATGCTTTACGCATTAAGTGGGGTGCTTGGCTGAGAATGCGTTATTTCACGGATGCCGTGATTGCCGTTAGTCAATCCACTGAGCAACATCTGCTTCAGGCCGGTATACCACCGACACTTATTCAAACCATTCCTAACGGAATAGACACAAACTTTTACAAACCCATCTCTGCCGAACAAAAAAAGCAATTACGCCAACGCCATGGCTTAAGTATGGATGATTTTATTTTGGTTTCCAGTGCAGGAACAGCCGACTGTAAAAATTGGCCTTCATTAATTGCCGCCATTGCTGCACTACCTGTTGAGTTAAAAAATAGGATTAAGGTTATCATTGCAGGCAAGCTCCCTTCACCACAAGAACAAATACAAGCCGTCGATCAATTTAACTTAAATAAACAAGTTATTTTTACGGGTCTACTTTCCGATACCCGAGAATGGATGACGCTAGGTGATGTGGGTTTTGTGTTATCCAATGCAGAAGAAACCATTTCTTTTGCGTGTAGAGAAATGATGGCAATGGGTCTTCCGGTGATTGTCTCTAATTATGGTGGCCTGCCAGAAAATATCACCGATCAGGTTGATGGCTGGGTTGTACCGGTTAATAACATCCCGGCCTTAACCCAATGTTTAATCATGCTTTTAAAACAAAACGATTTAACACCCATAGCGCAGCATGCCCGAGAAAAAGCGCTAAAAAGCTTTGATAAAGATATTTTTATTCAGACGACATTGCAGCTTTATCAGGGTTTAATAAACAATTAATAAATCCCTCATAATTCATTAATTTCAGCCTGCTACATTAGATCATCCGTATTTTATCTAAAAAAATAAAAATAGCATGGCCATAACATTTCAAGAAACGCTAGAATCGCTGAAAACAATAGAAATTTTATACGCTAAAAACAAGCCTGATCAAGCAGAGGCCCTACTAACCCAGCTATTAGAATCCTATAAAGCAGATGTAAACGCACTAAAATGTTTAAATGAAATTTTTCAGACTATAAAAAAGCCCCTCAATCTACCACCAGGGGAACAGATAGATATAAGTATTGAATATAACACTCCAAATGACGGCAAAAAATACGGCGAGCACTTCGATACTGAACGTTATAAACAAATACTCCCTTATTGCGAGTTAGCCTATTCAACTGAAAAACAAGGTGTTGCTGAAGAGCATGCCTTAAAATTATCGGCATTATTTGATAGTACTTCTGAGGCATTGACGTATCTTACAAAAAGTATAAAAAATAAATTATCGGTGCATGATGCCTGCAAGTTTAACTTGCCTGATGTATCACAATGTGATTTTAAAGCTTGGAAAAAAATCATTAAAAAAAATCTTGACGATACTTCATTCCTTAAGCTATTAGTTGACATTCCCGAGCCCGAGCTGGAAAAATTACTACTAAACAATAAACTGCAACCCGGTCAAAAATTTGATAGAGCCGCATTTATAAATAAAAAGAAGGAAGTTCAGCAGGTAAATATAAAATTTAAAGCTTTCAAAAGACGACATGCTACCTTAAACAATGAAGAAGAAAAAGAATATCGCAGCTCAATTATAAGATTATCAACATTAAGAAAAGAATTATTTAAACTGAGCGCAGGAATAAAATTATCTGAAGTCGATTTACCCCTATTAGTCGCTTGTCATGAGGTTTGGATGGATACTCAAGAACTGGGAATTGTTCGTGAAATGATGTTAAACAATGGATTAACCACAAAGGATTATGAAAAGTTTGCAACACTAGACCGCGAGCATGGCGGGAAAAACATTCCAGAAATCACCTTAGATGGCACTGTAGATAATTATCCTGGCGTTTATTTAAAAAAACTCTGTGTCCAAGATATACAACAGGCCGCCATAGCAACCTATCTAGGTAAATTAACCGACTGCTGTCAATCACTTTCTGGCGAAACAGGAGAACGCTGTGTTATCCACGGTTTGACGAGTCCTAATAGTGGATTTTACGTGCTTTATCAGGGAGACGCTAAAAATCCGCAAATAACCGATCCCGTGCTAGCGCAATGCTGGGTTTGGCGTAGCCAGTCCGGTGCATTGGTGTTTGACTCGTTAGAATATTCTCAAACGTCTAACAAAGTTAATCCCTCCATGGTCAAAACTTTATACCAACAACTTGCCAAACAGTTAGTACAAACCGGTTATACGCACAAAGTTGCACTGGGAATACGTTCAGGCACCGGCATTACTTTGAGGAGACAAGCTGCCAGCCTTTCAGAAATAGAACAATTTATAGATGGTAAGGGTTATGGCGATTCTTCAGTACAAATTGCATTATATGATCGCAACAAACCATTTTATACCTATACCGAAGATGATAGATCACGCGCAGAAGTTGATCGTCGTCTAACAGAAATAATGCACGCGACATCTCCGCTCGTTAAATCTAATTTTCTAGAGGCCTTACTCAATTGGGTGTTATTAACTCGGAACCGACCCGTGCTGAACACAATCAATCAAATCGCGATGCTAAATAATCGTTCAGATGAACTGAAGGCTATTTTAAACGTTTTTAAAGCCTATTTAAACTCCGAGCTAACATTAACGCCAAAAAATTGTTTACTACTCATTGAAAAAAATAGCTTTTTTTTATCAATGATGGATAAACAAGGCAATACCCCTTTACACTATGCTTGTAAAAATGGTAACGAAGCCTTTGTGAAATTATTATTAGAAAAAGGAACCGTTATTGATATCGCCAATGGAGAAGGCAATACCCCTTTACACTACGCTTGCGAGAATGGCAACGGAACTATCGTAAATTTATTGTTAAAAAAAGGGGTCGGCTCTTCTATTAACTCCGAAAATGACGAGGGTACTACCCCTCTACACTACGCTTGCAAGAATGGTAACGGAATTATCGTAAATTTATTGTTAAAAAACGAAGCTACCTCTTCTATTAACAACAAGGATGAAAAGGGCAATACCCCTTTACACTACGCTTGCAAGAATGGCAACGAAACTATCATAAATTTATTGTTAAAAAACGGCGCTGTCCTTTCTATTAACCATAAGAATGAAAAGGGCAATACCCCTTTACACATTGCCTGCGAGAAGGGTAATAAAGGGATTGCAGCAATCTTGCTAGGAAAAAAAGCCTCTCTTGATATAGAAAATGCAGATAGTGACACCCCTTTACACATTGCCTGTGAGAATGGTCATGAAGCGATTGTAGCATTATTGCTAATCATGAGAAGAGGCGCTCCCATTGATATAGCTAATGATTTTGGCGATACCCCTTTAGATAAAGCGCGTGAGAACGGCAACGCAGCCATTATAAAAATGCTATCAGCACATACGGCTAATGTTGAGATGAAAAATGGAAAAAATAATACCTCACTGCTCACTTCTAACCCCAGTTTTTTTAATCGCCCACAACCGATAGAACAAAAACGGCCACAAGAAAACGATAGGCCACTTCCAAGATTATAAAACGATTAAGCTTTATCAGGATTTAATAAACATTCCACTTCCGCCGCGTCACTAAACGGGTATTTTATTCCGCCTACCAATTGATAGTCCTCGTGCCCTTTACCCGCTATGAGTACAACATCTTCCACCTTAGCGTTTTGAATAGCGTAGCTAATTGCAAGCCGTCTATCGGGCTCTACATAAACCGGCTTCGCGCCGCTTAGACCTTGTTGTATCTCTTGAATAATCTGATTCGGATCTTCAAAACGCGGATTATCATTGGTAATGACAATACTATCGGCGTGTTGCTCCGCTACTGTTGCCATCAAGGGGCGTTTTCCTTTATCTCTATCTCCCCCACAACCAAACACACAATATAAAGATCCTCGACAATGTGTTCGCAACGCCTTGAGCGTTTGTTGTAGCGCATCTGGTGTATGTGCGTAATCAACCACTACCAACGGCTGATGCATGCGATGAAAAGCCTGCATGCGCCCTTTTACACCTTTCACGCCTGAAATAACCTTTGCAATCTCTGATAAAGAAAAATCAAGTAATTTCAATGTCGTTAAAACCAATAATAAGTTACTGAGATTAAAAGTTCCTATTAAAAAGGGATTTTCAATACTGATATCGCCCCACGGCGTGGCGATAGCAGCCTTCAAACCCTGTAACTTAAACTCATAGTGTTTCACCCATACCTGCGGAATAGATGACAACGCCGCCGAAGGTTTTGTAATAGAGTAAGCGATCATGGGTAGCTTTCCCGCTAGCTCGCTAAGCCATGCTTTTCCATATGGATCATCCGCATTGAGTACCGCGTGCTCTACACCAGGCAAATCAAAAAGCGATCGTTTGGCTTGTGCATACGCTAAAAGACTACCGTGATAATCCAAATGATCGCGCGTGAGATTAGTAAAAGCGGCAATAGAAAATTCCATGCCATTCAAACGTTGTTGTGCTAAGCGATGCGAAGATACTTCCATCAATACGGCTTCTGCTTTCCCTTTTAATAATTCCGCTAATAATCGTTGTAATTCAATCGCATCTGGTGTCGTTAATTGAGTGGATTCTAGATGGCCATAAAAACCATTACCTAATGTGCCAATAACACCACAGCGTCTATCCAGTTGTTGCAAACACTGCGCTAAAAAGTGTGTACAGGATGTTTTACCATTGGTGCCTGTAATCCCCACCACGGGCAAGCGTTGACTCGGATAATCAAAAAATCGAGCCGCAATAAGACCCAAATAACGTGTTAAATTAGCAATAGGGATCAGCGGAACCGAGGAAGACAGCATAGATCGTGCATCTGACTCCAACAAAATAGCCGCCGCCCCCTTTTCAATCGCTTCATTGAGGAAATTTCTACCATCCGATTCAACCCCCGGGTAAGCAAAAAACAAATCCCCGGGCTTAAGCTGGCGACTATCTTGGCAAAGTCCGGTTATTTGCGGATTCGGCCCTGGGCTACAAATACCGTCTAATAGTTGATTTAAATGCATAAAACTAAGGATATCATCAGCAACATGCCAAGCAAAGGAATCGCTTGCGTCTGGGCTGAAAAATCACTATTATAAATAGTAATCATTCTCATTTAGAGATTTTATGCTTAAGGCAGCGGTTCCTCTCACCCAACTACGATCAGGGCAATCGGCTATTGTACAGGGATTTAGCCCAGATATAGCCTCACATTGCCGCAAACTTTTGCAAAATCTTGGCATTAATCGACAAACCATTATCACCCTGATACGACGCGCACCGTTTGGCGATCCCTTACAGCTGCAAATACTCGGTAGTCAATTCAGCTTGCGAGCAAGCGAGGCCTGCCACATTTATGTGGAATGTCCCAATTAAATAACTCAGTCATGACAAAAAAAAATAAAATCATTGCCATCGCCGGCAACCCCAATTGCGGGAAAACCGTTATATTCAATGCACTCACCGGCAGTCGGCAAAAAATAGGTAACTGGTCAGGCGTCACCGTTGAGAAAAAGAGTGGCTCTCTCACGCTGGGTGATCAGTGCTATGAAATTATTGATTTACCGGGCACCTATTCACTCAGTGTCGTTTCAGACAATAGTGGCGTCGATGAATGCATTGCCTGTAATTATCTACTCTCCAATCCGCCCGATATGATCATCAATGTCGTTGATGCCAGTAATTTAGAACGTCAGCTCTATCTCAGTACACAACTCTTAGAAATGCGACTGCCTGTCATTATTGCACTCAATATGATGGATATTGCTAAACGCCGTGGCATACACATTGATGTCGCACAACTCAGCCAATCATTAGGCTGTCCTGTTATTCCTTTAACGGCCATTCGTGGCAAAGGCTTAGCTGAATTACGTCACGCCTTCACAAACGTCTCAGTTTCAGCCGCTGCTATTACTTATCCACTGGAACCTGCACTACAAACAGCCTGGGAAACACTGAGTAAAAAAATAAACGGTGCCGTCAAATCGCAGAACAACCGTCTTTGTACCCGTTGGTTAGCACTGCGTCTATTAGAAGATGACAACCTGGCAAAAAGCTATGCCCGCGCAGAAGAACGCAGTGATGCAAAATCGCTACGCGACGAATTACGTAGCCAGCTAGGCGAAGAACCAGACCTACTCATCGCCGACGCACGTTATCGCTGGATACAATCCGCACTCAAACAAAGTATAAAAAAACAAACGTACAACAAAACGTTTACGTCTTCCATCGATCGCTTCATCCTGAATCGCTGGTTAGGTATTCCTATTTTTCTATTGGTGATGTACTCCCTGTTTTTATTTGCCATTAACGTCGGTGGCGCATTTCAAGATTTTTTCGATATAGGCAGTACCGCGATTTTTATTCATGGCACTATCACGCTGTTAAATTCTCTACACCTACCCGCCTGGCTGATTGCATTGATCGCGAATGGTTTTGGTAAAGGTATTAATACCACTATCAGCTTTATTCCTGTTATTGGTGCCATGTTTTTATTCCTATCGTTATTGGAAGACTCCGGCTATATGGCACGAGCCGCTTTTGTTATCGATAGACTGATGGCTGCGGTAGGCTTACCAGGAAAAGCCTTTGTTCCCCTTATTGTCGGTTTTGGCTGTAATGTACCGACTGTGATGGCCACACGTACCTTAGCCTCACCACGCGATCGTATTTTAACGGTGATGATGGCGCCTTTTATGTCCTGTGGTGCACGCCTGACAGTCTATGTTTTATTTGTCAGCGCATTTTTCCCACACGGCGGTGCGCTCATTATTTTCGCCCTCTACATTATTGGGATTATTACCGCCATTTTAACGGCCTTTTTACTGGGTTCTACCACTTTAAAAGCTGAAAACACGCCGATGATTTTAGAATTGCCTACGTACCATTGGCCACATTGGCGCACTATCTTTATGAGTACCTGGCAACGACTGAAATTATTTTTAATTAAGGCGGGACGCTTCATTATTCCTATTTGCATGCTCATCGGTTTTTTAAATGCCGTCAGCATTCATGGAAAACTTATTTCAGGCGAAGCAAACCAAAATTCATTATTGTCTTCTATTGGAAAAACCATAACACCCGTCTTTTATCCCATTGGTATTCAACAAGATAATTGGCCGGCAACGGTTGGTTTAGCCGGCGGCTTGCTGGCTAAAGAAGTCGTTGTGGGTACACTGAATACGTTATATTCACAAGTAGGACAACTCACTGAAGAAGACGACGCTGCTAATATCTTAACGGAATTAAAAACAGCCGCACTCTCCGTGCCTAAAAATCTTGCTGAACTCAAAGATAGCTTATGGAATCCCATGGCAGCAAAAATGGCCGCGCCCGATACCACACCCGGTGTTTACGGTGTGATGTCCCACTATTTTGACTGTAAAATTGGCGCGTTTGCCTATTTATTATTTATCTTATTGTACTTCCCTTGCATTTCAACCATGGCTGTCATGCAGCGAGAAATAGGCCGGAGCTGGGCTTATTTTTCAATGGCATGGAGCACCGGTATTGCTTACGCTGTAGCAACCGTGTTTTATCAAACAGCCACGTTTATGCAACATCCTTTGCAATCATTACTCTGTTTTTTAATCATTGGTCTTACTTTAATCGCAACAATCTGGGCTTTACGCTATAAAACCAGTGGCTTAACGACACTAAGCACACCTAGCGATTGTTCTGGAGGAGGCTGCCATGGCTAGTTTAATCGACTTAAAAAAATTTATTGCCGAAAAAAAAGTAGTTAATCTCTCATTGCTATTACAAACCTTTCAAACCAATAAGGAAGAAATAGTCGCTATTTTGGATTTATTAATACGCAAAGGCTGCGTAAAAAAATGCCTTAAAACACCCGCTTGTGCGACCCGCTGTTTTAAATGTCAGCCCGAATCGTTTGCGTTATATCAGTGGATTGAGCCCGTCACCAGCCCTTAATAACTCAATCTAGATACATGATGCGTCGAATGATATAATTTATGGTCATAACAAAAATTATAATAAAAATGTTTTCCCGCCTGATTAAAGCCACCCGATGCTCTCTACAAGGACTAACCACTATCTGGCGACATGAGCCTGCATTTCGCTTGGAATGCCTGCTTTTAGCCGTGGTGATCATTGTCACCTTATATATCGATGTGAGTAAGGTAGAACGCCTGACGCTGATTGCTTCCATAGGGCTTGTTTTAATAGCCGAAGTCATCAATAGCGCGATAGAAAAAATAGTCGATCGCATTGGCACTGAGCAGCATGTGCTATCAGGCCAAGCCAAAGATATAGGCTCTGCAGCTGTATTTCTGACGCTACTACTGGCTATCTTTACTTGGATTTCTATACTGTGGAAATAATAAGATCGCTCTATTCTAGCGTTGTTGAGCTACCCAATAAGCGACACTATGCGATATTACTTCTATTTTCTATCATCATGGATGCCTCTTTTGGGTATCCGCTAGGTATCGTTCATTCATTTGCACTATTTTTTCTTTTACTGTTAATTCTAAAATATAATCGACAACTCTATCTAATTATCACGCTTTTTTTTGCCTTACTTGCCGCCTTTTATTTTCCTATTGGGCAGATTTTTGGCGATCCGAATTATACTGTCATTACAGCTGCATTTTATACTAATAAGGGTGAAGCAGCAGGTTTATTGAGCAGTATCCCTATCATTTATTATATAGGTAGCGTTTTAATTCTTATTTTATGGTTTTCTATCGCTAGACTACCTAAAAATATAGCGATAACAGGTAATAAATGTATCGTAGCCTTCGTGTTGATAAGCACCTTATTTATGCCACTAAAAAGAGCCTTATTAGAAGGTAAATTTGATTTCTCTGGGATAGGCATTACACCCGTAAAATTTTTATTAGACGCATACAAAAATAGCTACTTTGTTAGTGAGCAATACAAAGAATTCAAAGAAATACTAAGCAAAAAAGATAGCTGGAAAAATGTCTCTGCGCATCCAAAATACCAAACTTATATTCTAGTGATTGGTGAAAGCGTACGGAAAGATTTAATGCACAATTATGGATTTTCCATTAACAACACACCCTTTGCTAGCCGATCCAACGGGCTTTTTTTCAACAATTATTTATCTGCCGGGCCTGCTACCGTTATTTCTTTAACACATACCTTAGCCGAACATCACAATAATGCATTACAACTGCAAAATAATATCATCAACCTAGCCAAAAAAAGTGGCTTTTATACCTGGTGGATTTCCAATCAAGGTTATCTTGGCGAATTTGATACACCAATTAGTGGCATTGGCAAAAACGCTAACGAATCACTATTTTTACAATCAAAGGATTTAGCGCGCTTTAAAAATGCGAGTGATAACGCATTACTTCCTTTTATCCAATCTGCACTCAATAGCGCAACCATACACAAACCAAAGTTAATCGTCATTCACCTTATTGGCTCTCATCCTCCTGCTTGCCAAAGAACAAAAAACCAGTTTAATGTTTATTTCCATTCCAAAGAGTTATCCTGTTATATCCAAAGCATTCACAATACCGATACCTTATTAAAAAACATTGTCTCACTATCAAAATCGAGCGGAAATAGCTGGTCGATGATGTATTTTGCTGATCATGGACTTGCGTTAAGAAAAGGTTTTTTAGAACATAGTGATAAATACCAGCAAAATTATCGTGTTCCGATGTTTATTATTTCCTCCGATGACACACATAAAAAAACAATAACTGCCTATCGTTCTGCACTTAACTTTCCTTTCCTCTTCTCACAATGGATAGGTATTCATGCGCAAGGCTTAGAAACCACATGCAACTATCTGTCAAACGAAACATGTAAAAATCAGACTAAAATCATATTGATGGACAATCAAACGCAAAAAGATATTTACACCTTACCTTTAAATCCTATTAAAAAATAAAGAATGAGCATCAATAGGATTTACTGAGCCTACAACAGGTGCATAGCGCCAGCTAAATCACTGACACCCCCTTATCTAGTACGGTTATTTATAGTGTTTTTCAATATCTAGTATGGCTATTTGATACACAAAAAAAACTTATAAGGATATTATTTACTTTCTTAGAATTAAATAACTTTAATGGAGTAAATTCAGATGAAAATAAAAAGTTTAATTACAATGGCTATAATAGCCCCGCTGCTAACGCTTAGCTTAGCCGCAAAAGCAGGTACTTGCCCAATCCCAGAAGAGTTTGAACAAAAAATAAATGCGTTTGGCAATATTGTCTTTACCGATCAAGATGGCGATTTCGCATTAAAAGAAAAACCCATTGCTTTTGCAGGTGCTATATTTATGCACCCTGACGAACCAATTGCTAAATTACGATATGGTAAGTTAAGTGCCTGCAGCTATGTAACAGAAGAAGGAACTGTGAGGGCTGCTTTATTGCAGGGTACTGCAACTAAAGTTGCCGCTTTTGAAGCTAATTCAATAGCTTGGAAAAAACACATCGATGCAAGAGGCAATGAAAGAAATAACCGTTACGATTGTAAATCTGATACCGTTGACGGGTGCCCGTTTCTTTTGTATCACTTAAAAAAATAAATAATTTTATAGCTTAACCGTGTCTATTATTTGCTATCTCGATTAACATTTTTCGCAACACAACCTCAGGCGCTACATTCATTTGTATCGCCTGAGTTAACTGGTAACGCCATTCTCTAGCACCCGCAACGCCATGAAATAAACCGAATAACGGCTGTAATACATGCGAAAGACTTTCACCGCGCATAAAAGCGGCTTGCGCATAAGCTATATAGTCTTGAACGATAGCGATACGATCCTCCACGCTACCCTTCCAATCAACAAGCTCTGGAAAAGCCAGTGCTCTAAATAGATAAGGGGTATGCCACGCCGCACGTCCTATCATCACACCATCCACGTAACGTAAATGCTCGCGTGCTTCGGCTAAATCTTTAATACCACCGTTGATAACAATCGCTAACTGCGGAAAATCCCGCTTAATTTGATAAACCCATTCATAATTTAAAGGTGGCACTTCGCGATTTTCTTTAGGACTTAAGCCTTTCAACCAAGCTTTTCGCGCATGAATAATAAAGGTCTTGCATCCGGCTACACTCACTTTTTGAATCAAATCAGCTAAATAAGCATAACTTTCATAATCATCTACACCGATACGGGTTTTTATCGTGATAGGAAGCGACACAGCCGCTTTCATGGCCGCAATACATGCGGCCAGATGATGAATATCTTTCATCAATACCGCACCAAAACAACCCGATTGCACTCTATCGCTGGGACACCCTACATTCAGGTTAATCTCGGTATAACCATAGCGTTGCGCTATCTTTGCAGCTTCCGATAATTCTGCAGGAACACTACCACCCAGCTGCAGGGCTAAGGGTTGTTCACTCGCATGGAAAGCCAAAAAGCGGTCGTGATCTGAATTATTTAACAGCGCACCGGTCGTGATCATTTCAGTATACAGCGTGACTTCTTGCGAAATAAGCCGCATAAAATAGCGATAATGACGCGTTGTCCAACCTATCATCGGGGCGATCATAAAGGGACTTCTAAGCTGTTTCGGCTGTTTTAGCATATTTTTTTTCTAAAAAGGTCTTCACACTGCGTTTTTTACTGGGTATGATAGCGCCTCATGTCTTTTTACACAAAAAAGTCATGTTTACAATTCTTATAATAAATTGGAGTCCTTCGACATGAAATTGAAACAAGCTCTCGTATTAGGCTTAACCACTGCCGTACTAGCCATCCCGGCCTTTGCTGCAGACGAAGCTATTAACGCTACGAGCCAGCCTTCTTCAGTTACCACCATTGAAAAAGCACCGGTAACACCTGTTAAAAAGGACGCTGTTCAAAAAAATGGATAAAAGGACACTTTAGCGGCTAACACTTCAGAAGCTAAAAAAATCGACAAAGATGCTGATCTTAGCAAACTAAGCACGGTTAATCCTAGCGACACAGAAGCTAAATAAAAACTATACTCTTCGCACTTGAATTTTCGGCGGCGTTCCCGTTCGACTCGCAATCCTCATGTATGTTGTATACACTGCGGTTGCTTCGTTCTCACGGCGCCTTGCTGAAAATCCCATTGCTGTGAGTATTAAAAACGTTTTTAATACGCTTTAGAAAAGGCCAGCTTGCTGGCCTTTTTCTTATTCTGCTTCCAGCGTTTCTACTATCAATTGGATTCGCTTTCGACCCTGATAATAATTCACACCTAAACGATAAGTCGCCATAATCTGTTCCGCTCTATGATTAGGCCAATCACTCAGGTTAATATTAAACGCAATCGCTTCCAGTTGCTGGCTCGATTCCATCAGACTCAGCGTCATTTTTAAATGTTTATTACCCACTAATCGTTGGGCCAATACATTAAATCGGCCTTCAAACAGCGGCTCTGGAAAACCTTGCCCCCAAGGTCCCGCTTGATAACGCAATATTTCTGCTAAATCCAACGAAAAATCCTGCTGATCTAATTCACCATCGGTATAACATTTCCCCTGCAAGGTATCTGCATCAAGATGATGGGTTAACTCCGCTTGAAAAGCCGCTGAGAAACGACTTAAAGCATCTCGTTGCAACGTTAAACCGGCTGCCATGGCATGACCACCAAATTTAGCAATCAATTGTGGCTCGCGCGTTGCAATCGCTTCTAAGACATCACGAATATGAACACCGGGTATAGAACGTGCAGAACCTTTTATTTCATCGCCCTGCTGACTCGGCGCGAAAATGATACTAGGCCTATGTAAACGCTCAGTAATGCGCGAAGCAAGTAACCCAATAATACCTTGGTGCCAACTCGGATCAAACAAACATATCCCATTTCCCAAGGGTTTTTGCTCTATTAGTTTATCTAAAGCAACAAATGCTTCGCGGCGCATTCCCTCTTCAATCGTACGTCGTTCTTCATTTAATGCACTGAGTTTTAAAGCCGTTTCATAAGCCTCATTCGGATCATTCGCTAGTAAACAGGCTACGCCCAATGACATATCGGCTAAACGGCCCGCTGCATTTAAACGCGGTGCAACACCAAAACCAAAATCACTCGCAACCAGTTGATCCACTTCACGTTTTGCTAGTTTGAGTAAGGCATAAATACCGGGTCTTGCTTTACCCGCCTTTATCCACTGTAACCCTTGATACACCATTAAACGGTTATTGTGATCCAGCGCCACTAAATCAGCAACGGTTCCCAATGCCACCAAATCGAGGAACTGCAACATATTCGGTTCAGGTTGTGTGTTTGGGTTAAACCATTGTCGTTCCCGCAATGCATGGCGTAGCGCCAGCATCACATAAAAAATAACGCCTACACCGGCTAAGTTTTTACTGCTAAATTGATCATCCGCTTGTTGTGGATTAACGATAGCGTCCGCATCGGGTAAAGATAAACCAGTCAAATGATGATCGGTAATAATTACCTTTAAACCTGCTTTTTTAGCGGCGGCTACACCTTCATAACTGGAAATACCATTATCTACCGTTATAATCAGATCAGGTTTTTTAGTGCTGATGGCCACCGCCACAATTTCAGGTGTTAAACCATAACCATATTCAAATCGATTAGGTACTAAATAATCAACCGACTGGGCACCAAAGCTGCGTAGTGCGCTCACTGCCAATGCGCTACTGGTTGCACCATCACTATCAAAATCACCTACCACCAGTAGTCGTTGCTGTTGCATCAAAGCCGTGGCTAAGATCGAAGCCGCCTCTTCAATGCCTTTTAAGGATTGATAATGTAATAAACGACTTAGACGATAATCTAATTCAGCAGACGATTGAATAGCTCTAGCCGCATAAACCCTGGCTAAGACTGGATGCAAGCCTTCTAAAAAAGGAACTTTATCTGTTGAACGACGTACGCGTGTTTTTTGCATGGATAAATTCTACACGTAGGTGGGCTGTAAACGCGAGCACTTAAAGATAATATAAAGGGAAACTCGTAGACATAGACTCAGGAATCAATCACTAATTTTAAGGATGAAGTTCAGGCGCTATTTCGTGCATGGAAGATCCCTCTTCCTAAGCAACGGATTACCTAAGCGATTTTCCTTGACCATTAGCAATTCTTTCAATTTCATCCATTTCACTCACGTCCTGTATTTTGTTACCATGAAAAAGAATATCGAGATGAGTGAATTCTTTTTTTAAACTAAACAAGGCAATAGCCCCTTCTCTGCCTATAACATTAAATTGCAAGCTCAGTTGAGACAGCTGGTGAAACCCTCGCAACGCATTTGCTAAAGTAACGGCGCCTTCATCCTTTAGTTGGTTCCGATCGAGGTTGAGCATAGAAAGCTTAGGCTGCAATTTTTTGATTTTTTGCATTATTTCTGGAATTTCAGCATCCGTTATCTTCAAGTTTTCTAAATCAACATTCTCTGTTTTTACACATTCATTTTTTCTAAATCAACATTCGCTGTTTTTACACATTCATTTATTTTCTTTAATATTTCTTGTCTCATAATTGCGCTTCCTAAAAGTTATTTCAAATTACCAATCATAATACTTTTTATCTGCAAGTCGAGCGAGGAGATACGTTATTATTTTCATCTTCTCTACTTGTCTTCCTGGGCATTTCTGTAAAAAATTTTGCTTTAAACTTTTTTAAGGTTATGGCAGATCCTTTTTTACCAAAAAAACGATGCTTTCCTAATTCTTTCATAACCGCTTTACAAGATTCTGATTGCTTGAAGTTACATCGATCTTGAACAGAAACTTTACTCATCGCTGCCTCGATTTTATCTGCCTTTGCATGCCTTCCCATAGAAAAAGGACCCGCCCTTTTTCTAAAGTCGGCAATAATTTCTCTCACTTGCCTAACTGCGTTATCCTGTTTTAGAGTGCATTCTAGCGCCAGTGCACACGCATTTAATCGAGATACAACGTCGCATTTCTCTTCCCTCGTTAATGCGCTATCAAATTCATTTTTATATCCTTGAATAAATTTATTCATTACTTCATCTTTAGGGCCAAATTTTAAATTTTCAAGAAACCCGATAACTCGCTTGAAATATTCTTGCATCCTTTGCATCGCTTGTGCCTCTTGTACTGTTGGACATGGTGTAAAACTTAAATCAATTACCCTAACCGTAGCGCTTCCAAAAAAGTGCGGTGTATTCGTCTCTTCTCTGATAATCTGGGTCGCATCTTTTTTAGAACCTTGAGGAGAATGAAAGGGGTCGACATGTACTACTGCACCAAAACAATTCATTGGCATTGATTCAATAATATTGGAGACCAACATATGTGAAATTGGCTGACTCGCTGCGCTAGGGTTTTCACGTAGAAGCCTTTCCATATTAATCTTCGCCACGCCCCGAGCATGATCTAAACAAATATCCACTGCAGTCAGAAACGGCTCTGTCCCCGGCGTCTTACAAGCTATAACGTTATTAAACGTAAAGAAGCTAGGTTTTCCATCAATATCAATCTTAGACACATGTCCTGCCCCTTCTGAGCCATCCCGATTATCGAATGCACTTAAGTGTTCAAAATAGCCATTAGCATTTTTCTCTTTATAACGTACATCAATAGATGAAGTATGATTCTTGACGATCAAATTAAATGTTAGTGGAGAACCAGAAGTAATATGGGGCGTCACATTCATCACTTGGTTATCCGCGGTTTTTACAGCGAAAGAACCCCGCACTAAGTGTATGCCAGAAGGTAGTTTTTCTACTTTCTCAGCTACTTTATTTTGTAGTGTTTCAAACTCTTGCAAGCTTAATGGTTCGCTAGTATAGAAAAAAACTCATTCGTACTTATTCTCGTAATGTAATTACGATCGACGTCATCTCCTTTTCCTCTACTTTTTAAGTGATCTATTTCAGCCTGTTCTATTAAGTTGCCAATCCCTATGAATAGACGATCGACCATATCAACACGATCCATTGGTGTCATCTTCTGATACATATCATAACGGCCAGGCGCTTCACCAATCGGATTACTTGGTTCACATAAAGCCACTACAACGATATCTTTAATTTTCAGCTTTGACATACATAAATCCATGCCGTATTATTAATGCTAGGCATTCTAAACTAGACTGCTTAAGATATTATTAACTCATCTCTCTTCATCAATGGAATTAAATCTAGACTCTGGTGAAGGTCAGTATCACATACGCGGCTATGGTGATGGCTTCATTCAAATTAATGATGAAAAAGTTGATCACAGTATTATTGTTAGTGCCAATAAACTGATTGATCCTTGGCCGCCACAATCCTTAGCGGAGTTGAATCCCACTCATTTTCTTTTACTGTTTGATTTAAAACCAGAAATTGTATTACTCGGTACGGGACTACATTCATCTTTCCCCGACCCTGCTCTTTTAGCCGATTTCTATGCAAAAAAAATTGGTATAGAAATCATGAGTACGGCAGCAGCCTGTCGCACGTATGCGGTATTAATGGCAGAAGGACGTAAAGTAGCTGCCGCTTTATTAATACGCTAAAACACTTTTAAACCGCTTGCGCTAACGCTTTTTCTACTATTTCTTTCTGAGTTCCAGAAAACTTAGGATCCTTTGAATAAACATCATCCCAAAAATGTAAAATACCGGATTTATCAACCCAAGCGGTGATATAAGTCAAATGGATGGGAATTGCTTGTTTTAAGCGTATAATCACCGTCTTTCCTGATTCCAATGTTGACTCTATTTGTGATTCGCTTTGTTTAATTGAAGGATCAAATTCCGCTAAGGCTTCCAACAAATCAAACGGATCTTCCATGCGTACACAACCCGAACTAAATAAACGTCTCTCCGCATCAAACAAACGTTTTGATGGCGTATCATGCAGATAAATCATATGCGCATTGGAAAACTCAAATTTAATCTGCCCTAATGCATTATGTGGACCGGGATCCTGGCGTAAAATAATGCGATAAGGGTTTTTTTGTGCTGCCAACCAATCGACTTCATCTGGATCCAACGCTTTGTCTGGTCGATTAGCGGCGAATACACGCATGCGGTGTTGCTGTAAATAATCTTTATTTTTTATAATCTGTGGGATAACATCGTTGCGCGCAATACCAGGAGGGACTGTCCAATAAGGATTTAATATAATACGTGTTACTTTTGAATTAATTTCTGGCGTCTGTCGTGAGATTTTACCCACAATAATGCGTGCCATTAACATGGAATGATGGTCTTTTATAAGACGCAGGTAATGATCAGGAATATTAATCCAAATATAAGCCGGTTCGGCTAATGCGATTAAACGCGACCAACGCTGTAAATTAACTTGAATTTGATGCACACGTTGTTCAGGCGAAACATTGAGCGCTTGCCTAGTCAGCTTACCCACATCACCATCGGCTAGCAAACCATGTCTTTCCTGAAAAAATTCTACGCCTTCTTCTACTTGTTCATCAAAGATCGCATTATTTGCGTGTTGATTACATACTGTTTGCGATAAATCATGCGTCGCACACAAACGCTGACGTAGCGCTAAAACATCGGGGCCCTGCATACCTACGCTTAAGGTTTCATCGGCATTTAATTGTGGCCACGGATGTTGAACAGCCGCTTGATAAAGTGGCAACATGGCTTCTAAACGTTGATAGGCCGGGTTATTATTCGATTCCGCTGCACTCGCTGCAGAAAAAAAGCTAAATAGTCCTAAACTTAAACCAAGATAGCGTAAAAAAATCAGCTTTCTTTTCATATTCATAAAATGCTTTGCTCAAGTTCACTGTTTTTATTAGCGTTTAATTTCAAGTGAGTCGCTATGCTCCCGAAGAATTTCGGCCATCGTGTCCCCGAAATTCGTTCGCATGACGCGACTGAAATTAGGCCGCGATACGTCCTGCGTCCGGCACGCACTCACTCCTTCGGAGTTCATGCCCGTGCCTCCCACAAATGACTTTACGGCGTGATGCGTTTCCTGCTTCGCCCGTCAACGCACGCCTATCGCGGGCTCTTCGACTTCGCATTGCTTTCACAATGCTTTCCTGTCTCATCGAAGGTAGTGCGTTTCTATATACGCTTCTACAATTTTTTGAAATTGATTAGCAATATCATCGCCGCGCAAGGTCGCTGTTTTACGACCATCTTCAAACACCGGCGCAACCGGGTTTTCCCCTGTGCCAGGCAAACTAATACCAATATTGGCATGTTTGCTTTCACCGGGGCCATTCACAATACATCCCATGACCGCCAACGATAGATTTTCTACCCCTTGATACTGCTGACGCCAGACGGGCATACGTATTTTAATATAGGCTTCTATTTCATTCGCCAACCGTTGGAAATAGGTACTGGTGGTACGACCACAACCCGGACAAGCCGAAACCGAGGGCGTAAAGGCACGAAGGCCCATAGATTGCAGGATTTGTTGGCAGACTTTCACTTCGTGCGTTCGATCACCACCCGGTTCAGGCGTTAGCGAGGCACGAATCGTGTCACCAATCCCTTCCTGCAATAAAACCGCCAAAGCCGCTGTGCTCGCCACAATCCCCTTAGAACCCATGCCGGCTTCCGTCAAACCCAAGTGAATCGCATAGTTACAACCACTCGCTAGCATTCGATGGATAGCAATCAGATCCTGCACACGACTAACTTTACACGATAAGATGATGCGATTAGCCGGCAGTCCTATCTTCTCAGCTAAAGCGGCACTCGTTAATGCGGATAGAACCAGCGTCTCACGCAGCACCTCATTAGCCGAAAGCGGATGCAAGGACTTGGCATTTTTATCCATCTGTCTGGCACTCAGATCTTGATCCAGACTCCCCCAATTCACACCGATACGAACCGGTTTATTATGTTTTAGCGCTATTTCTATGAGTTGAGTAAATTGGATATCGCGTTTTTCACCATAACCCACATTCCCGGGGTTAATGCGGTATTTATCTAAGGCTTCGGCACAAGCCGGGTAATCGCGTAGTAAACGATGGCCATTGTAATGGAAGTCGCCAATGAGAGGGACCGAACAACCTGCAGCGCGAACCCGGTCGCGAATAAAAGGCACCTGTTGTGCGGCCTCTTCGGTATTGACGGTCAGTCGGACCATCTCGGAACCCGCCGCCGCTAATTCAAGAATTTGCTGTACAGTAGCCGGAGCATTCGCGGTATCGGTATTGGTCATCGATTGGACCACAATAGGAGCGCCGCCACCCACTAACACCGATCCGATTTGGACCCCGGTACTGATACGGCGTTTTATTAATAGATCTTCATACATAGATGTCAGTGATGAAACCCTCTATTTAATGCACTAAACCAGGTGAAATAAGAAACAGATTGGGTTATACTCTAGCACATTATCAAGTCAAGTGAACGGCTGAAAACAATTCGAAAGACGAGATGGAGGCCCCATTGAATAACACCAACTTACAAACACTTTCACTTTATACAACTGCCTTCCCAATCAGCAGTACGGATGCCTATATTTCTAGGCTGAAACAAATCCCGGTGTTAACCACTCAGGAAGAAACCGAATTAGCTCAACGTTATTATACCGATCACGATCTTAACGCGGCTAAAAAACTGGTTATCTCTAATCTAAGGTTTGTTGTGCATATTGCACAAACCTATACCGGCTATGGGCTTGCCCTCGCCGACCTAATTCAGGAAGGTAATATCGGCTTAATGAAAGCGGTTAAACGTTTTGATCCTAAAGTCGGTGTACGACTTATTTCTTTCGCTGTTCATTGGATTAAAGCTGAAATTCAAGAGTTTATTCTCAAAAATTGGCGCATCGTCAAAATTGCCACCACCAAAGCACAACGTAAATTATTCTTTAACCTACGTAAAATGAAAACGCGTCTAGGTTGGTTTAATCAAAAAGAAATTGAACATGTTGCGCAGGATCTCGGTGTAAAACCAGAAACCGTGCGTGAAATGGAATCGCGTTTAGCCTCTCACGATATGAGCTTAGATATTACGAGTGATGAAAACTCAGATTCCTACGCGACTTACCCTCTACTCGGTACGCATTTTGAAGATACGCGCTACGATCCAGCCCGTTTATTAGAAGCGAGCGATTCCGCAGAATCTAGCCAAAATAATCTACATCAAGCACTGGCACAATTGGATTCCCGTTCCCAAGCTATCATTAGAGAGCGCTGGCTGGCTAAACCTAAAGCCACCTTACAAGAATTAGCGAACCGTTATCAGGTCTCTGCCGAACGCGTGCGCCAACTTGAACAAAAAGCCATAAAAGAACTACGTATTGCAATAGAGAGCATCGCATGACATCCATTATCAATGGTCTTAAAGCCGATAAAAAATATATCAGTGAAACCGATACGTTTTTAACTCAATTCGATAAAAAAAATCCGAGTAAATCACCGTCGCAACAAAAAGAAATAGAAAATTATCAGGCGTTGTACCAACAACGCGATACAAAAATAATAAATAAATCTCAATAATGCGGCGCTTATTATGTTTCTCGAAATTGAACTCAAATTAAGTATTGATGCAAACCCTGCACATATCGCATTACTTTTTAATCATTCCCTTTTAAAAAACATTCATCCGGTTTCTGAAGAATTAATCAGCCGCTATTTTGATACCCCTGATTTATGTTTATGGAAACAAGGACTCTCGCTACGCATTCGAGAAGCAGAAGGCCGCACGATACAAACCTTAAAAACCGCGGGCGAACAGCTGGGTGAACTCCAACATAGGCATGAATGGGATCAGCCCATAGAAGAGACATCACCTAATATCCATGCTTTTAGAGATAAAGAAGTCTCTAAAAAGTTAGAAACTATCATTGGCAAGCAACCTTTAATAGAGCTATTTCATACGCGATTTAACCGCACACAATGGAGCTTGGAAACAGAGGATAGTACACAAATTGAACTAGTCCTCGATCAAGGCACCGTGAGCACCGCCACCCAACACATGCCTTTACACGAAATTGAGCTAGAATTAAAACAAGGTGACGCCAAGCAAATCGAAAAAATCGCTGAGCTGCTAAAACAAACCATTCCATTAACCCTAGAAACACGTAGTAAAGCAGAAAGAGGCTATAAACTTTATACCCAGACGCTTTAAGAAATAGTGCTCCCTAGTGAAGTAAGCATTATTCCTGTAATATAAATGTACTTTATAAGAATTTGAAAAGTTATGTTAGAAACAACGACATCTAAACACACGAAAGAAAAACGAATCATCATTGAAGGGATCACAGAAAGTGGTGAAACATTTCGCCCCAGCGATTGGGCGGAGCGGATGTGCGGATGTCTAGCCAGTTTTGAAAATCGACGCATGGCCTATTCGCCCCAACTACGTCCTAGTGTTAATAATGAAAGCCATGCAAAATGCCTAGTGCTCGATCCTCGACTTAAAGAAACCAACCCCGATGTATTTGAGTGTATTATGAAATTTGCCGGTGAAAACCGCTTAAAAATTCATGAATCCTACGAAGACGCTGAATAAGCATTCAGCTTAGTTAACTGACACATCTCACATACGGGCTTATTTATTTTTGCGCCCGCACCACATTGTTTAGCATGCACCACAATCAAGGCATGAAACTGCTTATATAAATCCACTCGTTTCGGTAAGTTTTCCTCAAACAAGCTTCGTAGCGCTTCATAACCTTCACTTCCCTTTATCATTTGTAAATGTACTAGTAAACGCCGTGTATACGCATCAATGACAAAAACCGGACGTTCAAACGCATATAATAAAATATCATCAGCCGTTTCTGGACCTACCCCATGCACATCAAGCAATAATTTACGTAACCGTTGTGTGCTTAATTGTTGCAACGCATGATAACCACCTTGTAATAGATACCAACGACAATAAAATTGTAACCGTTGTGTTTTTATTCGGAAATAACCGGAAGGTTTTAAACACGCTTCTAATTCCTCTTGAGCAAGACTTAGAATACTATCAGCATCCAAGCTAATTTTTTGTTTCAAATTAGCTAAGGCTTTTTCTACATTCAACCAATTGGTATTTTGCGTCAGAATAGCCCCCACCATTATTTCAAAAGGACTATCCGCAGGCCACCAACCTTGGCGGCCATACTGAGTTAATAAGCATTGATAAAGTTCTGAGAGGGTGGAAGGCATAGCCATGAAAATGTATAGCGATTAACCCTCTAAAATATTACGATAATCAACGGCGATCATCTCAAGATCTAATTTATTTAAAAACAACGAATAACACATCCAACAACTTAAAGCGGCTAAATCTTTAAGTTGATGAGGAATATATTGCGGCGCAATAATTATTTTTTCTTCATAGAGATGCGATAACAAACGTTGATCTTCTAAACTGGTTTTCCCTACAAATAATAGTGGAATTCTATTCACTAAGCCTTCTTGTACTGCTAAACGTAGATAATTATAGATTAAAATAAAGCTCTTACTATAAACTAAATCTTTGGTAAAAGGCCCTTTATCCGGCAAACTACCGCGAAAAATACGCACAGAACTTTTATAACTATCTTCATCATTATAATGTTGAGATTGAAAAAAATTAAAAATCTCTAGAAAGTTAGCCCCTTCTTCAGCCATCGCTATCGCGCTAACCCTATCTGTCAATTTTTTAATCCGTAACGGTGAAGAAACGAAATGAAAAATTTCCATAATAATGGCCAATCCTTCTTGTGTGACGGTTGAAGAAGGAGGACCTTTACTTAAAAAAGTGCAAATAGGTTGCTGTAACCCATTCAGGGTGGTTCCCATATGCACCCACCCTTCATGAACCTCTAAAATTTTTAAATCACGTTCACTAAAAAGTGCATCTTTACGTATTTTTATCCATTCTGATCCAGCCGCTGCATCGGCAACAATACCATCACTGACCTTAACACGATTCGTTATATCGGCGTTTACAAAATACTGCGCTAAACGTTCATTGAGGATTTTTGCGGCTTGTGTACTGCTATATTTTTTTTCGTCGAATTCATTGGCTGTTTTATCTTTGATATTATCCAGTGCCGCAGAAATCGTTTTAGTAAGATCCTTTAAACGTGGTGCATTTACATAAAAAGCATCATCCGCACTACCATACAGCTCTTGAGACAAGCCACTAAACTCTGCTGTGCCACGGGCAGCTAAAAAACGTAATACATAGCGATATTCTCTACACATCCGTAGCATAATGCTACCAACGGAACTAAATTGGCCGACTTGACGACTAATATCACGTTCTAGCCTTTGAAATTCTTCGCGTTTTTCATCAAAATCAAATGAAAATTTATTTTTTTGATAATAATCCTTATCTACTAGCGGTAATTCTTTACATTTTTTTGTAAAAAACGCTTGTTGTATTTCACTGCCCCACTTAATACTATCTAAAATACGAATGGGTTGCTGTGCTTTAACAATACGATCAGATAAATCACGTAGTAGCTGGCGATAATTTTTGGTACGATTTGGCATAGACTCCCCCAACGTGGTCAATTCAAAATTAGGTATTTTTTACTATGCTTGCTAATAGCTCACTATGCGCTGTAGCAGCATTTAAAGCAGGAATATAATGAAAACTCTCTCCGCCTGCTTTTAAAAAGAGCTGCTGATAACGTTGCGATATTTCTTCTAAGGTTTCTAAACAATCCACCGCAAACCCAGGGCAAACGATAACGACTTTTTTTACGCCTTGTGCGGGCAGTTGCTGTAATACTACATCACAATAAGGCTGTAACCATTGCGCCTTTCCAAATCGTGACTGAAATACAATATGGTACTGTTCAGGGGATAAATTTAATTGTTTCGCTAACAAATTTACTGTGGCATGGCACTGCTGCGCATAAGGATCACCTAATTCAACACTACGTTGAGGCAAGCCATGAAATGAAAATAAGACCGTGGCATCGTTTCCATGTTTCCTCCAATATTGTCGTATGCTCTCTGCTAGAGCTGCAATATACAAAGGATGATCGAAATAGGATGAAATAAATTGTAACGAAGGAATAAAACGCTGTTGTTTAAGCGTTTTCGCCACCTCGTCAAAACAACTAGCGGTGGTCGCCGCAGAATATTGTGGATACAGTGGCAAAACGGTCAATGATTGAATGTTATCTGCTTGCAATAAATTTTTTAAAGTCATCGCCATAGAAGGCTGCCCATAGCGCATCGCTAAAACCACTTTAAATGAATCACCTAAGCTTTGTTGAAGCTTTTCAGCCAGTCTTTTTGAATACACGGCTAAAGGCGATCCCTCTTCCATCCAAATCGATTGATAAAGTCTTGCCGTGCGTTTGGAACGTAATGGTAATAGGACTGCTTTTAAAAACAGTTGCCACAGCCAAGCCGGCAATTCGACCACTCGTGGATCACTTAGAAATTCAGCCAGGTAGTGACGCACTGCTTCGGGAGAGGGCGTACTCGGCGTACCGAGATTAAGCAATAATACGGCTTTAGGATTAACCCCTGTCACGTACGAATACCTTTTCCTCTATTCAATAAATAAAGGTTAAGCAAAAACAAAGCCACGCAGCAGAAGAAAATAACCACTAAGGCTTGCATCACGGGAATATCGCTAACGCCTAATAATCCAAAACGAAAGGCATTGACAATATACAAAATCGGATTAAATAACGATAAATACTGCCAGAAAGTAGGTAGTAAATGTATGGAATAAAAAACGCCACCTAGATAAGTGAGCGGTGTTAAGACAAACGTAGGCACTAATGAAACATCGTCAAAGGTCTTAGCAAATAATGCATTGGTAAACCCAGCCAGCGAAAATAAAATAGTCGTCATCGGCACAATCGCTAATAAAACGAAAATACTATGCACCTGCAAATGGGTAAAAAATAAAGTTAATAACGTGACTAACAATCCAACCAACAAGCCTCGCGCCACACCACCCGCAACAAATCCTGATAAAAGTAACGCGTTAGGTAATGGTGCAACGATCAACTCTTCTATACTGCGTTGAAAACGCATACCAAAAAAAGAAGTCACTACATTCGTATACGCCGCGGTAATCACTGACATCATAATCAAACCGGGCGCAATATATTGCATATAACTAAAGCCTTCAATCGTCCCTAAGCGCTTCCCAATCAACCCCCCAAAAATTAAAAAATACAGCCCCATGGTAATTAAAGGTGGTAATAGCGTTTGCATCCAAATACGTAAAAAACGCTTAATCTCTTTACGCAATAAACTAATAAAAGCGACCCAATAAATTTTAGCGCGCATGATTTTTTTTCTATCCCCAATATTTTTACGAATTCGTCATTGCGAGCGCGAAGCGCGCGGCAATCTAGACAATACACATTTATTGCTTTTTATTTTCGGCAATTAAATTTAAAAATAACTCTTCCAGTCGATTAGCTTTATTACGTAAGCTCGTCACTTCTATATGATGCCCTTCTAAGAAACCAAATAAATTATTCAACGACTGCTCTTTTGCGACATCGACTTCTAAAGTCAGATTATCTCGCAAGCGCATGGCAAAGGGCGAGGCAGCGTCAGGGAGTGTGTCTAAGGGCTTTTTTAAATCAAACACAAACGTTTCCATATTGAGCGTCGCCAATAAATTTTTCATACTGGTATTTTCTATGATGCGTCCTTTATCAATAATCGCAATATTTTTACAGAGATATTCTGCTTCTTCTAAATAATGCGTCGTCAAAATAATGGTCGTTCCTTGACGGTTAATCTCCTGTAAGAATTCCCACATCGAACGGCGTATTTCTATATCTACACCGGCGGTTGGTTCATCTAAAATTAATAATTTAGGCTCATGCACTAATGCTCTTGCGATCATTAACCGTCGTTTCATGCCGCCAGAAAGCTGCATAGAAACTTGATTACGCTTATCCCATAGATCGAGTTTTTTGAGGTAAACTTCAGCACGTTGTTTGGCTAAACGCACAGGAACACCATAGTAACCGGCTTGATAGACAATAACGTCTATTACTTTCTCAAAAATACTAAAATTAAGTTCTTGTGGCACCAAACCAATGCAGGATTTTGCTGCTTCTAACTCGGTATCGAGACTATGTCCAAATACCTGGACCTGCCCTCCCGTTTTATTAATAAGGGAAGTGATAATACCAATGGTCGTCGATTTACCGGCGCCATTAGGTCCCAATAAAGCAAAAAAATCGCCCTGGTTAACGCGCAAATCGATTCCTTGTAGCGCAACTACACCATTATTGTAGATTTTTGTCAGGCCTTTAATATTTAATGCTTGCATAAGAATGACGGTGCTTTTAAATTATTGCGTAGATTGCCGCGCGCCCCGCGCTCGCAATGACGAGTTGATGAGATTATAACATGACAACGTTAATACCCTTCCCTTTAAGTCGCGAACAGCGCTTGCTACTCGCAGGCCCTGCCGGCCAACTCGAGGTACTAACAACCTATCCTGAATCCCCGCGTAACCCGCCTGTCATCGCCGTTATTTGTCATCCACACCCTTTATTTGGTGGCACGCTGACGAATAAGGTCGTCACTACCTTAGCGCGCAGCTTTAACACCCTGGGATTTAGCACCGTGCGCTTTAATTTTCGTGGTGTCGGAAAAAGCCAAGGCGAATATGATCAAGGAATAGGCGAAACCGAGGATTTACTCGCCCTACTACAATGGCTAAAAACAGCCTGTCCTGACCACGCTATTTGGTTAGCGGGCTTTTCCTTTGGTGCTTATGTTGCAGCGCGTGGCGCTAAAAAATGGCCGATAGAACAGCTTGTTTGTGTTGCACCGCCCATAGAAAACTTTCCCTTTAAATCCCTGCCACCTTTTCCTTGTCCTTGGCTACTGGTTCAAGGCGATCAAGATGAAGTTGTTTCGCCAGAGGCCGTCTTTTCTTGGGCAGAAAGCTTAGCTAATCCACCGCCGGTTATTAAAATAAAAGGTGCCACGCATTTCTTTCATGGTCAGTTGATTGAATTACGTGAAGAACTCATCGCCGCAATAACGCCTACGCTAAAAACAACATGACGCCCTTACAAGCCTATACACAAAAAGTTCAAGAAAAAACCTTGTCCTATGATCCACGCCAAGAAATGGCGATGCAGCAATTACAACAAATCTATACCGCGCTGCTAAGCGCAAGAAAATGGCGCTTATTCAAAAAACAAAAAACGTGCCAAGGATTATATTTATGGGGTGAAGTGGGTCGAGGAAAAACTTATTTGATGGATCTTTTTTATAACCATCTCCCTGTGCCAAAAATGCGCCTGAATTTCTATCAGTTTATGCAATCTATTCATACTGAACTAACACGACTACAGGGCCAATCTAATCCATTAGATAAAATTGCACACGATCTTGCACGCAAAACACAAGTCATTTGCTTAGATGAGTTTCTGGTGCATGAAATAGGTGATGCGATGTTGCTGTCGCAACTACTACAAAGCTTATTTAAACAAGGTATCATGCTAGTCACGACGGCAAATATGCCACCGGATGCCTTGTATCAGCATGGCCTGCAACGAGAGCTCTTTTTGCCTGCTATTACACAACTCAAACAACACCTCACTATTTTCCATTTAGAAACCTGCCGTGATTACCGCTTATATCAAGATATTGAAAAAAATAATAGCCTGGATAATCCGACACTTGTCATGCCCTTGAGCCATGTGCAACATTTATTTGATGATCTAGCCAGAGGAAAAACCATTCACCATCAATCACTTTCTGTCCATGGGCGTCTGATTAATCATAAAGGCTATACCGATAATACGATTTGGTTTGATTTTGCTTCAATCTGCGCTATTCCTCGTAGCCAAGTCGATTATTTAAATATTGCAAAACGCTTTTCTACGGTTTTAATTAGTCAGCTTACGCCAATGGATGAACACAATGATAATAGCGCACGGCTTTTCATACATTTAGTCGATGTGTTCTATGATGCCGGCATACAATTGATAGTAACGAGTGCCACGACGATTGATGATCTTTATCCACAAGGCCGTTTTCTGTTTGAATTCAAACGGACTAAAAGCCGTCTGATGGCTTTTCAAAAGGAAGCTTTAAAACTCATTAACGAAAAAAAGGGCATTTAAGCGCCCTTCTTTTTTTCACACCAGAAAATTAAACAGCTGCTTTTAATTTCTTCAACGGTTTAATTTTTACAACCTTACGAGCAGGTTTTGCTTTGAAAACGGTAGGCTCTCCGGTGAAAGGATTAATACCTTTGCGCGATTTGGTAGCTGGTTTTCTGACTACAGTCACTTTAAACACACCAGGCAAAGAAAAAGCATGACCTGCTCTTGCGTGCCCGTGCATGATTGCTTGTAACGTGTCAAATACTTCAACTACTTTTTTCTTAGGTAATTCAGTTCCTTTTACCACGCAGTTTATTAATTCAGTCTTTGTAAAAGACTTACTAATAGAAGGTATTTTTTTACCGGATGTTACTTTCGCTTTTTTACGAGCTTTCGTTGTAACAGACTTTTTCTTAGCTAACTTTTTAGCCATGATTCATATTCCTCTTACATTAAGGAGTAAACAGAAGGTTTGGATTTTATAAAATAGCATATTTTTAGCATTTTGCTAGAGGGGCGTGCAAATATTTATTAGAACCGATTTTTTACACAACCATTTTCAAACATGTTGTATGATTTGAACAACGATTTCAATAAATATTAATAAAATAATAACGGACTCTAAAATACTGGAATAACGGTGCTCAAGCTGACTATTGAGCATTTCTAAAATTTCATGTACCACATCTAATTTATGGTTGAGCGCTTCCACGCGCTTAGTAATGTCTAGAAATTTTTCCGCCATTACATAATATTCTTCAAGATTAGAGTAACGCCAAAAATATTCCGGAACATCAAGATATTCACTACTCAAGTTAACAGAACTTCGTGTTAGGAAAATTTCACCAATACGTTTCGATATTGCTTTACGTGACAGCGATATTTTTCCGTCTTCGGCTAACTCCTTAGGGAAACGGCTATTTGCGTGTATGGTTTTCTGAATAGACTCTTCATAGAACTCTAATTTGATAGATTGCGCTAAACCATATGAAATGGCTAATTTCATTTGTATGTTATCGGTTTCGCCTTCCTCGATGCTAATCACATCCACATTAAATCGTTGATGCGGAAAAATTCGCGTCTCTTTATCAATATGATAGATAAAACGATCTCTTTCTATTTCTGCTTTTTTAAGCACACCCTCCGAGAAAGGAGCGATTTGTTCGATTAACTTTTCTTCTTGTGCTTTGCGTAAACCCCACGTCACAAAACAACCATGACTAAAAAAGAAAATATCTATTTCTTTATTATTTTTAGTGATATACAACACATTACGAAATAATTTAGCGATATAATGGCGACTTCGAAAAAAGTCGGCCAATATGCTTAAATTATAACTTGCAGCCGTACAAAAAGAAATACAACGCATAAAATTTACTATGATTCAAAAAGTTTATTCTATACCCATGGCATTTTAAGAAGAATGGTGTGAAGCAGCTTTTAAGGCGTCTTTTGGCATTCCAATGATTTGTGGAATTCCATTTTGCCTTAATGCAATTTTATCCACTGATTGCCATTGGATGTTAGCCGCTTTATCGCTATTAACTTCCATTAACTTTTCCATTGTCGCTCGTTGCTGCGTCAATCGTAATGCCGATCGCCCTTGTAAGGGTACATGTGCTTCTAAATAAAGTCTATCTTTATCCCAGCCTACTTTATAAGGGGAATCGACGATATAAACACGCTCTTTACGTTTAACTTGCGGATATAAACTTTCTATATCTTCAGGCAGCAGTCGAAGACACCCTGCACTACTTCGCCTTCCTACACCTTCATAATCATTGGTACCATGAATTAAAAAGGTCAATTGTTTAAGGCGCATCGCATAGCCTCCCAGAGGATTATCAGGCCCTGGTGGTACTTTTAAGGGTAAATGAACGCCATCTTTTGCACGATCTTTTCGAATCGACTCAGGAACAAACCACGTTGGATTACTAATTTTTTGTGCAATCCAAGAAGGTCCTAAAGGGGTATCCCAACCTTCTCGACCAATACCCACCGGATAAGTAATCACAACATGACGGTGCGGTGGATAATAATAAATACGTAATTCCGCTAAATTAATAACAATACCCTGACGAGGACCTGCTGGTAAGATAAAACGACTAGGAATAACAACGATGGTGCCTGGCGCAAGATGTACCGGATCTATCGTTGGATTCGCTTCTACTAATTCAAAATAACCCATATCATAGCGTCTTCCTATTTTACTAAACGTATCGCCCGGTAATGCTTGTGTCCATTGTACGTGCCCTACAACACTATCGCCATGCGGAGGCAACACAAACGTTAATGCAAACGCTTGCGTAACGAACATCAAATAGAAAAAAAAACCACCGGCTAAACGTAAAGAATAATGCTTGAAATATTGCATAGATACACAAGTTGCTTAGAATCAACATATTGTACATCGAATTACCAACCACGCAACCAACCTTAATTGCTCGCAATTTCAAGCATGAAGCGTATACATAGCAAAAACGAATCAACCCTGAAAGCAAAACAAACCAAGGTTTTATCGGCAATTTATCCTATACTAGAACTTTTCATTAAGATGCCATTTTATGTATGAAATTCAAGACTACCATCGTCGGCTTTCCCGACATGGGATAAAAGAATTCTTTCACATTGATAAACCCTTATTAATTGGCTTACTTAGCCTTGTCATCATTGGTTTGTTTATACTCTATAGCGCCAGTAACCAAAGTATAGAATTAGTAAGTAAACAAGCACTGCGTATGTTGTTTGCTTTTACAGTGATGATCATATTTGCACAAATTCCTCCTTCCGTTTATAGAATGTGGGCACCTTGGGTATTTACGATTAGTTTTTTACTTCTTATTGCCGTATTGCTAATCGGTGTGATTGGAAAAGGCGCACAACGCTGGCTCAACCTTTGGTTATTTCAATTCCAGCCTTCAGAACTGATGAAATTATCAGTGCCTCTCATGCTGGCATGGTATTTACACGATAAATCGCTACCGCCTTCCTTTTTAAATCTACTCGCCACATTAGCAATTGTGCTAGTACCTACTTTATTAGTGGTTAAACAACCCGACTTAGGTACCGCCTTATTAATTGCTGTTTCAGGCTTTTCTGTTATTTTGCTGGCGGGTATTAGTGCGCGCTTGCTCCTATTAGGCGGTCTATTAATTTTAGTGATAGCACCGATTGGCTGGCACTTTATGCACGACTATCAAAAACTTCGTGTATTAACCTTCCTCAATCCAGAAAGAGATCCCTTAGGGGCGGGGTATCATATTATTCAATCTAAAATTGCGATTGGTGCCGGTGGTTTTTTTGGCAAAGGATGGCTACAAGGCACACAATCACACCTGCAGTTTTTACCTGAACATACGACCGACTTTATTTTTGCAGTCTGCGGTGAAGAATTTGGCTTAATAGGCAGCATTGTGCTCTTAGCGCTTTATTTCTGGGTTACCTTCAGAGGCCTTTATATTAGTATGAAAGCGCAAGACACCTTCTCACGTTTACTTGGGGGGGGCTTAAGCTTGAGTTTTTTCATTGCGGCCTTTGTTAATATTGGCATGGTAAGCGGTCTATTACCCGTCGTCGGTGTGCCATTACCCCTTATTAGCTATGGCGGAACTTCGTTAATTACTTTAATCGCAGGGTTTGGTATTCTGATGTCTATTCAAACACACAGAAAACTAGTCGGTAATTAAAGGAAGGGATAATATGCAAAAAAATAAGAGTTATTTGAGCTTTTTGTTCCGAAAATCCAAATATAATAGATACATACTACAAACCGTGGTTTTATTAATTGGTTTTTGCTTAACCGCCTGTTCAGCCTATGCCGATAAGCCAGAGGTCAATCATTTTATCGATAAAATGGTTAAGAAATATCACTTTGACCGCCAACAACTACAACAATTATTCAAGACCGTCAAACCAAACCGGTTTATCATTTCGTCCTTTGCCAAACCAAAAGAAAGTTTAACCTGGTCCGATTACAAACCTATTTTTGTGACTGAAAAACGTGCACGTAACGGTGTGAAATTTTGGAACGAGCATAAGCAAACCTTACGCTATGCACAACAACACTATGGCATTCCCCCAGCCGTTATTGTCGCTATTTTAGGCGTAGAAACACGCTATGGTGAGGTAACCGGTAAATACCGCGTCTTAGATTCACTCAGCACACTGAGTTTTAATCACACCCGCCGCGCTGACTTCTTCCAAAGCGAACTTGAACAATTCTTATTGTTAGGTCGTGAAAACCCAACGATTAATCCTAAAACCACAAAAGGCTCCTATGCAGGCGCAATAGGTCAAGTACAATTTATGCCAAGCAATTATCGACATCTTGCGGTTGATGCTTCCCGTAAGGGTTATAGCGATCTCATCAATAATTCAGACGATGCCATTCTTAGCATAGCGAATTACCTTAAGTATTATGGCTGGGTAAAAGATGGCCCTGTTGCCACGCGCGTTAAAAATAAAAACCAGTCTATGCAACATCTACCGGCTTCTTTCAAAGGATTTACATTAAAAACCTTTGAAAAGTATCATATCTACCCCAACAAACCTTTACCTTCGCAACTAAAAACCACGCTGGTTGCTTTACCTATCAAACACGGTAAAGAATATTGGCTAGGATTTACTAACTTTCAGGCCATTAAACGGTATAATGCCAGTTCACTGTATGCCATGGCAGTCTACCAATTAAGTGAATTAATCAACCATTACTATCAACAAGAGCAGCATTTACATGTTAATAAAAAATAAGGCTTGGCAAGGAAGCCTTATTTTTAAGTCGGTATTAGGATCGTTACTTTTCATGCTTATTTTGGCCTTAACAGCCTGTAGCACCACCAGCTCGCGCCGTTACCCACTACGTCAGGATAAACCGCCTTCTTTTAGAATCAATGCCAATAAAATTCCGAATGCGGTTCCTAAAGCAGAACCTTTAAGTAAACGCGGTAATCCAAAATCCTATGTCGTTTTCGGACGTCGCTACTACGTGTTGAGAAGTGCTAAAGGTTACCATGCCACAGGTACTGCTTCGTGGTATGGTATGAAATTTCACCGCTTTCAAACATCTAATGGCGAATACTATAATGTCGCTGGCATGACTGCTGCGCATAAAACACTGCCATTACCTACTTACCTGCAAGTAACCAATCTACGTAACGGCAAGAAAGTCATTGTTAAAGTCAATGATAGAGGGCCTTTTGTGGGTAACCGGCTCATTGATCTTTCTTACGTCGCAGCCAAAAAATTAGACATGACTGGCTCAGGAACAGCACCCGTTGCAATCCGCGCTATCACACCCGGCGTAACGCGGCTTGTCAGCAATACTTCCTATTCCAAACCACCTGCTCAACAAAGATCACAAAACCCAAGCAATCTCTTTATTCATTTAGGCCTTTTTAAGCAGCACCAACAAGCACAAAAATTGGCGTTGCTCGTTAAACACTGGACAGATTCGCCCGTTAAAATAGAAAAAAAATCTATCCATAAACGTCTTTATTATCAGGTGGTCATCGGTCCTTTACCCAATACAAAAAGTTCACAACAACTGCATAATCAGTTGCAATTAGCGGGACTTAATCAGCCTAGAGCTTTTAATTAAGCATTAAAATAGGTTGCCACGCTCATTACACTTGCTCGCCATGACGGGTAAAAGTTTTATCGTCATTGCGAGTGCCGTAGGCACGCGGCAATCCAGACAATAAAATAATAATAGGATGAAACAACCAGCTGTTTATATCGTAGCTAATAAAAAGAATGGGACCCTTTACACTGGGGTAACATCAATGTTAGCTAAAAGAATCTATGAACATAAAGAAGGGGTTATTCATGGCTTTACTAAAAAATATAACTGTAAATTATTAGTATTTTATGAACTACATGAAACAATGGAGTCAGCTACCCTAAGAGAAAAACAAATTAAAGCAGGTTCTAGGAAAAGTAAACTACAGCTGGTAGAAACTACTAATCCAAATTGGACAGATTTATATGAAGAGATTACATAACTGGATTGCCACGCGCCTACGGCGCTCGCAATGACGGAGGAAGTATGCAACAACACCCCCGCTACCACAAAACAATCTATATTCTCTATTCTTTATTAGGAATTGCTGTTCTGAGCGTATTGTTTAGCCTTAGCTACACCTATCCGCTCACCTTAGGTAAACGCAGCATTCTTTATAGTGATTATGGTAAGTTTTACCATTCACAACGCCTGATGCTCGAAGGACGTAACATTTATTCCCCCATTTATTTCATTAAGAATAAAAAATCGTCGGAATCGGGTCGCGCACTTTTAGCAAAACCGGAATCAAATCCCAAACACACTATTCGTTTAGCCGGAAATCTCAACCCACCTTTTTTTACCTTAATTAGTTTTCCCTTCGCTTATTTGAGCTATACACATGCCTTGTTGTTATGGACTTTTTTTTCCATATTAGCGGGCTGTTTAAGTATTTTATTGATTCAACAAAAACTTGATCCGCCGTCACTCCATTCATTGCCAAGCTGTTTATTACTTTTAATTGCTTTTATTAGTTATTTCCCTACCTTCACCACACTACAGTTTGGCCAAGTTAGTTTAATACTGCTGCCCTTTCTTGTTTTAGCCTGGCGCGCGGCTCATGAACAAAAAAGTACAACCGCCGCTATTTTTTTAGGCCTAGCCGCTAGTCTAAAACCTTTTATCGCTTTATTTATTCTTTATTTTTTAATCCGTAAAGAGTGGCGCGCACTAGGCGTTTTTATTTTAACGATACTGATATGTGGCCTTATAGCCGCTGCATTTCTTGGCATAAATACCTATTATGCCTATTACCAAGTCGGTCATCAGATAGCGTGGGCCGCTTCCAATTGGAATGTTTCTATTTATGGCGTTTTATTACGTCTAATAGGTGGAACGGAAGCGAATACGCCCTTAATACCTATTCATGGTCTTTTTACAGGCGCGTATCTTTTCCTATCGGGATTATTATTATTAGCGCTCTACTGGTTTTTACGCCCTATTAAGGGTGTTGATCTACAAAAAAAAACCGATCTGGACTTTTCGTTTATTTTAATCGCGATGCTATTACTTTCTCCATTAGGTTGGATGTACTATTTCCCATTTTTAAGTATCCCTTTTCTAGTATTGTGGCACTTTTCAAAAAAAGGATTTTATCCCATCGCACTTCCTTTGCTATTAGCCGCATTACTTCTGTTGTCTAACATCCCTATTACCTTAATACCCACCAATGAAATAAAAGCTAGCAATGTACTCTCTGTGTTCTTAGGCGCTATGCTGTATTTTGCGGTACTCATCGGTTCAATGAGTCTACTTTTTATTATGCGCAGACTTCTAAAAAAACAACCTGCGCCAAATTTTGAAAGAATACCCTCCGGCCTGCTATTATTGGTCTACATCGTCGTTTTTTTACCTTCAATCCTTGGCATCACAAAGACAACGAATAGCTGGATGCGCTATGCTGTTAACTACAGCACGGAATACACATTGATCTCTCATCAGGACTAAATTTATGTTGCCCTATCCTTCCATCAATCCTATTGCCTTTAGTCTAGGCCCCATTAAAGTCCATTGGTATGGATTAATGTATGCCGTTGGATTTATCGGCGCTTGGATATTGGCAAGCTATCGCGCTAATAAGCCCAACAGCGGTTGGACGATGGATCAAGTGAGCGATCTGATTTTTTATACCGCCTTGGGTGTTATTTTAGGTGGCCGCATCGGTTATATGCTTTTTTATGATTTTACTAATTTCTTAGCGAACCCCTGGATCATTTTTCAAGTCTGGCAAGGTGGTATGTCCTTTCATGGTGGACTACTTGGCGTTCTGTTAGTCATTTATCTCTTTGGTCGAAAAACGGGTAAACACTTTTTTGATATTACAGACTTCGCAGCCCCTCTCGTACCCATTGGTTTAGGCGCTGGTCGAATTGGTAATTTTATTAATGGCGAATTATGGGGTAGAGTAACGGATGTGCCTTGGGCGATGGTATTTCCTCACGCAGGTCAATTGCCGCGACATCCTTCTCAGCTGTATGAGTTTTTCTTTGAAGGAATCCTACTGTTTTCGTTTCTATGGATTTATTCAAGTAAAAAACGACCACGCATGGCGGTTTCGGGTTGGTTTGCACTGTTATATGGTGCTTTTCGTTTTATACTTGAATTCTTTCGTCAACCCGATACGCAAATTGGTTTCATCGCTTGGAATTGGTTAACCATGGGTCAGTTGCTCTCACTACCAATGATTATTGTGGGTTTAGCTTTAATTTATAAAGCTTATGCGACTAAAACTAATAATACGCTGAACACTTGAATACATCGCGTTGAGAAATAAACTGTTTTTTGCGCTAGGAAAAGCGCGCTATAAAAAGAATTTAATAATATAATACTCACAGCAATAGGATTTTTGGCAAGGCGCCGCGAAAACGAAGCCGCCGGAATGTATACAACATACATGAGGATGGCGAGTTGAGCGGGAACGCCGCCAAAAATTCAAGTGCGAAGAGTATATTTAAGTCGCTAACGACTTCTCATTTTCCAAGCCCTATGTTAAGCCCAGCGATTCAACATAAAAAAACTTTTTTTTCTGAAAGCAAACTATTATTATTTTTAGCGATACCGCTCATCATGAGCGGTGTCATTGAAACCTCTATTGGTTTTTTTTCTAATATATTTCTAGCGCACCTTGGTACAGAAAGCCTCGCGGCTGGTGCACTGGTAAATTGGGTATTTACCACCATCATGGTCATTGTATGGGGTACATTTTCTGCCGTCACCACCTTAGTGGCGCGTTATTATGGCGAAAAAAATCAAGATCAAATATGCTGCGTACTTTATGCGGGCCTGCTATTAGCCTTAGTATTAATGCTACCTTCCATGCTATTGCTATGGAATCTCGCCCCGATATTTTTATTTTTTGGACAAAAACCAACCACCGTAGCATTAGCACAACCTTATTTACATGGCCTTACTTGGGCCATTATCCCTGATTTTATTATTACGATATTATTACAATTTGTAGCAGGACTCGGTCGCACAAAAACTAATTTAGCCTTTAGTTTACTGTTTGTGCCCATTAGTCTCTTTTTCAATTATAGTTTGATGTTTGGAAAATTTGGCTCCCCCTTAATGGGTATTGCCGGTATCGGTTGGGGTGCTGCGATTTCTTTTTGGATTATTACCGTTGGATTCACGGCGTATTTTTACTTAAATAAAAGTTATCACATTTATTTTAAACTCCCTCGTTTTCATAAAATAGGACCCGCATTAAAAGAAATCTTTCAAGTAGGTCTACCTTTAGGCTTGATGTACTGCGTTGAAGTAGGATTTTTCTTGGCAATGACCATTATCATGGGTCTGATTAGTGAAAACACGCTGAGCGCTAATCAAGTCACACTACAATTTTATTGGTTATTTTCGATTGTGACCTTTGCCTTAGCACAAGGTATCACCATTAAAGTAGGTCATAGTATTGGGCAGAACGACCGTCAAGCAATCAATTATGCCACCTATTTAGGTGTATTTTATGCATGTGCATTCATGTTGCTTGCCGCCATTCTGTATTGGTTTTTTGCCGAACAATTAATCAATATTGATTTTAAATCAACCGCAGAAAATGCAGCCATTATTCATTTAGCCAAAGAGTTCTTCGCCATTGCGGCTTTAGTTCAATTAGCTGAAGCGGTGCGATTTTCCTTCTTTGGCGCACTACGCGGTTTGAAAGATACACGCTTTACACTATTAACTTCTATTTTCATTTATTGGGTGATGACCTTGCCATTTGGCTACTTATTAGCCATCGTTTTTGGTATGGGCGGCTATGGTATTTGGTGGGCTACGTTAATAGGACAAATCATAGGAACACCCTTGCTGATTTGGCGTTACCACCGCAAGCTGCAAGAATATCTTCTTTAAATTAAAACAAAAAAATGACTTCTCATCATTCAAAAACTGATTAGGTGATTATTTATTATTTTAAATATTATATCAAACATTGTATAGGCAGTTGCATTTAAATATAATACTTTAAGGAATTTGTGCGCTGTTCTTTAATGGTATTATATTTAAATGAATCACTTAGATAAAAAATCTCTAGAAAAACTCTAACTCACTTTTTCAGATCTACAAGGTTTGAGCGAAGCAGAACAAAAGAAAAAAATTAATCAGTCTTATCGACTATTAGCTCGTCGATACCACCCCGATAAAGGTGGTAATACTACGTTATTTATAGAAATAGAAGCTGCTTATCGTACAATCATCTCGCCTTTCGAGAGTGAATATATACCAGAATTTAATCATTATTTTGCTCCAACGATGAGACAGGAAAGCATTGTGAAAGCAATGCGAAGTCGAAGAGCCCGCGATAGGCGTGCGTTGACGGGCGAAGCAGGAAACGCATCACGCCGTAAAGTCATTTGTGGGAGGCACGGGCATGAACTCCGAAGGAGTGAGTGCGTGCCGGACGCAGGACGTATCGCGGCCTAATTTCAGTCGCGTCATGCGAACGAATTTCGGGGACACCATGGCCGAAATTCTTCGGGAGCATAGCGACTCACTTGTGCCGATTAAATTTCCTGATACTGCCTTTGATTTATTTCTTGAAGAATCTATTATAAATACTTATCAAGATTTACTTTGTACCTTCTCCCAACTTCCTGTTCATGAAAAACAACCCTTTGCACAACGCTATAAGCAATTTATAAATCTTGCCCAAACACTAGAAAAAAAGCAAACTGATTTAATGGAAAAACGTCAAACTACTTACCAAGAGCAACTATTTGATGAATCGTTTTCGCAATGCTGTCAACGTGACTGGCGCAAACTCATCATTATCTTATTCGGAGAAGAATATTTAGATGATTTTCAGTATAGGCATGCTATTGCTACAGGAGAAATCCGTTCGGTTTTAACTTGGAGAAAACTATTTTCACCCATTAAAGTGATACTAGTTTTAGTACATAGTATACATTTAGCACTGACAGTTCTACGTAACCATATAATGCATAGAATTTTTGTACCTTTTTTATTCGAAGTTATTCAATCTGCTAAAAATTTTACCGAGGGGTGTGCTGATAAAAAAGCTTTGGCTCTTTGCGTATTAAAAGTACTGGGATTTTGTACTGTTCTATACGTTCTACCAGCTACCACTTTTTTTATATTATGTATGCCTTACTTCATAAGTAATTTTTTATACCTGATTGCTTGCCCAATCAATAAAATAATCCGGCCTATGGCCCAATATACCAACCTTTCTCCTTACCTAGTTGGCCCAGCATTGCTAGGGCTTGTAGGTGCTCTAGGTTTTTTTACTGTCAACTTTTTCCCTCTTCTTAGTGGATTTGCAAGTTTATTCACTGTTAATAATTTATTTCTTGTATTGGTGATATCTTGTTGTATCTATAACTTCGTTAGAACAGAAGATACAAGTGAGTCGCTATGCTCCCGAAGAATTTCGGCCATCGTGTCCCCGAAATTCGTTCGCATGACGCGACTGAAATTAGGCCGCGATACGTCCTGCGTCCGGCACGCACTCACTCCTTCGGAGTTCATGCCCGTGCCTCCCACAAATGACTTTACGGCGTGATGCGTTTCCTGCTTCGCCCGTCAACGCACGCCTATCGCGGGCTCTTCGACTTCGCATTGCTTTCACAATGCTTTCCTGTCTCATCGATGGTGCTAACATTATAGCAACATTTCCCTTACCGGAAGAAAATGTTCCTGAGCAAATTAGAGAAATGGTGCTACGAGAAATCAAAATTGGCCATTGCTCGGCGCAATTTTTCAATACGCCTAAAGATGCACCTTATCTTACAAAAGAAGATAAAACATTTTGGCAACAAATAGACAGTTTCTTTGGTGGTGGTGAAAAAAAAGCCCCCCTTGTAAAGGAAGCTCAAAAGGGAAGCTTTATTCCGCTGCCTCTTTTCATAGAAGGTCCATTACCTTCTTAAACCATTACACGCGTTAGTTTAAATAAAATCATACCATAACCTTGAAAGTCCCTATCTCAAAATGAGAGACTTGCTCAGGTAATTTATACTCTTTATCCAACACAGCGAGTGTCTCCATGCCAGAATCTAAACGACCCAAACCTATTCTATTGTTAATCCTTGATGGATGGGGCTATAGCGAAGAAAGAGAACACAACGCTATCGCGCTTGCTAAAACACCGCACTGGGATCACTTAATTAAAACCTGTCCTCATACGCTGTTAAATGCATCTGGACTATCGGTAGGCCTACCTGAAGGCCAGATGGGAAACTCCGAAGTCGGACATCTAACCATGGGGGCAGGCCGTGTACTTTATCAAGACTTAACACGGATTAATAAATCCATTGCAGACGGTGATTTTTTTAAAAATGCAGTCTTTTTATCTGCTTTAAAAAAAGCTAAAGATTCTCAAAAGGCTATGCACATCCTTGGTTTGTTATCGCCTGGTGGCATTCATAGTCATGAAAACCATATTTATGCCCTATTACAATTGTGTGCCCAAGAAAATATAAAAAATTGCTATATACACGCTTTTCTCGATGGCCGAGACGCACCCCCTAAAAGTGCAACAAGCTACATTACTGCACTAGAAAATAAGTGTAACGAACTGGGATTGGGGGAAATAGTCAGTCTCATTGGGCGTTATTATGCGATGGATAGAGATAAACGTTGGGAACGCACGCAAGCAGCGTATGACTGCTTGACCAACGGCGAAGCAGATTACCAAGCTAATACAGCCTTAGATGGTTTACAACAAGCCTATGATCGTGGCGAAAGCGATGAATTTGTAAAACCAACTTGCATTCATGCACCGAATGATCCAGCGATTAAAATTGAAGAAGGTGATATTGTTATTTTCATGAACTTTCGTGCCGATCGTGCACGACAATTAAGTCGTGCTTTTCTTAATACGGGCTTTGGCGATTTTAAACGCAAGCAACATCCTCGTTTAGGTGACTTTATCTCGCTCACACAATATGCAAGCGATATCCCAAGTCAAATCGCTTTTCCGCAACAATCCTTAGCGAATGATCTAGGTAGCTATCTTTCAGAACAAGGTTTGACACAACTTCGCATTGCAGAAACAGAAAAATATGCGCATGTTACCTTTTTCTTTAATGGTGGTGTTGAAGCAGAACATCCGAATGAAACACGTGTATTAATTCCTTCTAAAAAAGTAGCCACTTATGATCTAACACCCAAAATGAGTGCTGTAGAAATTACGACTCAACTCCTTGAAGCAATTGCTGAAAAAAAAGTCGATGTCATTATCTGTAATTTTGCTAATCCAGACATGTTAGGCCACACGGGTAACCTAAATGCTACACAAGAAGCCATCACCTGTATTGATGACTGTATTGGCAAGCTTGTTTCTGCTTTACAAGAACAAGGTGGAGAAGCCATTATTACGGCGGATCATGGCAATGCAGAGTGTATGTACGACGAAAAAACACAGCAAGCACATACCGCACATACCGCCGAGCCTGTCCCATTTATATATATTGGTCGTCCTGCAAAAATAAAACAACAACACGACAGTGGCACATTAGCTGATATCGCACCTACATTATTAGCCCTATTAGGACTAGCTAAACCAAAAGAAATGACGGGTGAAAATTTAATTATATTTGATTAAATTATTTAAATAATAAAAAATTAATTCAAACTTATATCCAAAAGCTGACTTGACGAGAAATCACTTCAATTTTAGAATGATTATCAGCAATCAAGGAATATATAATGGATCCTGACATCTCGCTACATGATGAGCCTAATATACAGGAGCTTACTCTTTCCTTATTCAAAAAATCAAATCACTCTGCAGAAGAATATAAGCTTATTAAGAAGAGCTTGCAGCAAATAAAAGAAATAACCGATCTTCGCTCAAAACTTATTAGATTAGGATATGCAGAAGTAAAAGAGTTAGATACGCTCGAAAAAGGATTTATAGTAAGTCTACATCGCATTCTTGATCATAAAATTATAACGGGCATTTATTTACACAGTCAAAGCTTAGCGCGTCTTATATTTCGCACTAATATTTTTTTCGCCTTAACAATAATTGCTACTATTCTAGCCATCGTGATATCCCAACCAATCATTCAGCCTGTAGCCATATTATTAACCTCAGTCATCGCTAGTACACTAATACTTCTGCAACTCAATGCAATACTTTTAAAAGACGACTCACCTTTTTTATCTGAAATAAGAAAAGAGATTATTCTTTCAATAATCCAATTAAAAAATTTACTGAGGAACTCAAATAAATGCATAGATTCAATTAACAAAGCAATAAATCGTGATAAAAGCGTATCATCTAAAAGTAATATTTCTTTTGGAAGCACTGCTCCCGCTGAAAAAGAAGAAATAGATCTTGAAGAAATGGATCTTGAGGAAAGCATATCATCTAAAAGTAATACTTCTTTTGGGAGCACTTCTTCCCTTGGAGAAGAAGAAGAAAAAAAAAAAATAAATCCTGATGGAAGCCTACGGCCTAAGTCGTCCCCTCAGTATTTTAAGAACTTACTACCAACAGAAGACCGCATCCTCTCATCATCATTGCCAGTTACAATCCCAAGACCTTATCCAAGCCCTGCCCCTTCTCCAATCAACTATTAGACCGTATCATAAAAAACGACGCAGCCCATTCATTTCCTTGTCCTTAAAATTATCTGAGCAATAAAGAATCTATTTTTCCGTGACAAACTCGCAAAATCACTAAAGTGGATTAGACTATAAATAGATACCCTAAAAAAAATCGCGTAAAAAGTGCGCAAAAAAACAGCCATGCGCCTCAAAAATAGGGCTTATACATACTTTATTAACAGAAAAGTCTGTATGAGTAAGGAAATAGCTCGTTATGCGACTAAAAATTATACTATTAATTCTGCTCAGCGGTGCTTTATTAGGCTTTAGTACTCCCTTTTCAAGTCCCCCACCGTTAAAAACTAAAAGCGCTCCAACAAAGCCAGAAGACATGCTTTCTAAAGATGTACTGCGCTTTAATCGAGAACTACAAGTTATCAAAGCAGAATATGTACAACCCACTTCCGAACATCAGTTATTACAGAATGCCATGCAAGGCATGGCCAATGGTTTAGATCCACATTCTAGTTTTTTAGATGCCGATGATTTAAGGGATCTACAAACAGCGACCACGGGCGAATTTAGTGGCTTAGGCTTAGAAGTCGCCATGGAAGACGGTTTATTACACGTAGTCACACCGATTGATGATGGTCCTGCACAAAAAGCAGGTATAAAATCGGGCGATTGGATTTTACGCATTAATAATAGCCCTATTCAAGGTTTAACCTTACGCGAAGCCGTAAAAAAAATGCGCGGGGAAAAAGGAACACTGATACACCTTACGCTTATTCGCAAGGGATTACATAAACCCTTCACCACTGATCTAAAGCGCGAAATCATTCGAGTACGCAGCGTCAAAGGGCGTCTATTAGAACCTAATTTTGCCTATGTTCGAATTAGTAGCTTTCAAGAAAGCACGCGCAAAGATTTAGATAGCATCATCAATCAACTACAACATAAACAAAAAACACCCCTTAAAGGCTTAATACTTGATCTTAGAAATAATCCAGGTGGTCTATTAACATCGGCCAGCGATGTTGCTAATGCATTTTTGGATCCCAATAAAATGGGCTATCACCACGTTATTGTTTACACACAAGGTCAAACGCCTGAAGCTAACATGAAACTCATCGCTAAACCCAACAATCAAGTTTACCGTGAAGCAATGATTGTATTAATTAACCAAGGTAGTGCATCAGGCGCAGAAATTGTTGCCGGCGCACTGCAAGATAACAAGCGCGCCGTAATCCTAGGAACAAAAAGTTTTGGTAAAGGTTCTGTACAAACGGTTATCCCACTCGATGAAACCAGCGCGCTGAAGTTAACAACGGCACTCTATTACACACCTTCTGGCCGTTCTATTCAAGCGGCAGGCATTTTACCTGATATTACCCTAGATGAATTAAAAGTCAGTACCGTCGATGAAGATCCGGTCGATTCAATTTATCTGCACGAATCTGAATTAAAAGGGCATCTACAAAATGGGAATGCATCACCCAAAAATATTTTTGAAATGCCCACTACGATTGCAAGCAATGATTTAGTCAAAAATGATTATCAGCTCTTTGAAGCATTCAACTTATTAAAAGGCATGGTGGTGCTACAAGAAACACCGATGAAAGGTTAAACGGTTTTATGAGGTTCGGGTCCATCAAGATAAAAGGGGCTATTGCCCCTTTTTTTTAATTCAACAAACGCATTTATAAATAGCTTTTGATAAAGAGTCCCTTATCCTCCTCTATCAAACGTATATCCAGCATTTGTGTTTGTGAACGAATTATCAGACCTATTATTTGCCGCCTCTTTAGCTTCACGCGGCTCGCCAAAAAATGCAGACGAAGAAGAAGCTTTAGTGTTACCAGCAAACTCTTTGCTTACTGGATGCGCCGCCGTAGAACTAACCATCGGTTCGCCCACTAACTCTTCAAATAAAGGAGAAAAAGGACGTTGGCCATAAGAGTGCCCGCCGCTTACTTGGTGTACTACCTTAGGAGTAACCATCGGTTCATCCAATGCTCTGTTTTCATTGATTCCCGCATTAAGCTTACCTTCAAGCTCACTTAAATTAGAGGGTTCTTGCTTAGCTCCTACCAAACTTTTAAGAAATCTGCCAATTCCAAGCCCTATAGAACCATTCAAAAGTCGATCGATGAGACAGGAAAGCATTGTGAAAGCAATGCGAAGTCGAAGAGCCCGCGATAGGCGTGCGTTGACGGGCGAAGCAGGAAACGCATCACGCCGTAAAGTCATTTGTGGGAGGCACGGGCATGAACTCCGAAGGAGTGAGTGCGTGCCGGACGCAGGACGTATCGCGGCCTAATTTCAGTCGCGTCATGCGAACGAATTTCGGGGACACCATGGCCGAAATTCTTCGGGAGCATAGCGACTCACTTGTAGCCTTAAAGACAGCGGCCGTAAAAAGGCACGCAGCAGCGGCAATAAGCCCAACAGGAAGAGAAAAAAAAGCTATAGCGGCAACCAGAGGAAAAATACCTACTGCCAGCAAATTAAAGCGAGCCTTATATTCAGCTGCACCCATTCCCGTTCCCATCTTTGAATACCATTTCTGTTCATAACGGCTATTCTTTGTATATTCCCCTAATGCGTTTAATAATTGAGTATTTTCAGGATGTTTTTCTAGGCTAGCTAAAGCATTCGCGATTAATTCTAATTTACAGTGTTCGGGCAATAAGTGTTTATCAAAAATGAGGGCTAACTTTCCTTCTTCGCCGCTTACTGTTTTTTCGCTATCCAAACGAAAAGCAAGTGATCCATTCTGTAAAGCTGATTTCAATTGATCTTGATAATGACCATCAAACTGATACTTACTTTTATTATTTTGTGCATCTATAGACATAAATTACCCTTATATAATAATGGAATTAGCTATCCCTTTAAACATATTAAATATACACGTATAAAAAAAATCAATTTTTCTTATTACAACGCATTTAAATATCTAAAAAATGAATTATATATCGCTATTTAACTAAGGTTGTACACTGAGGTAAATTTTCCCCTATTTTATCTATTTCTTTATAAATTTGTTCAGAAAAAAATAAGGATATGCTAGGTCGATCAGGAAGAATATAAACCGGTGTAACGTGAGTTGCCGGACCAGCGCTAATCATTACATAATGTTCACCGCCTCTAATTTTACTATATTGTAAATCCCTGCCAAGGAAACAATTGGCTATTCCAAGCAAGATAGCTTTTAATTTGAGGATAATATATTGTAATTTACTATCATACATCTCTTTGCTAATAAAATTTTTCATGTCGCTTAATGCCACATCAAAATTTTTAATCTTATCTTTAATCTCTCTCATATCATCTTTATCTAAGGTACCAGCACTCCTTTTATTACATACAACTTCTAAATCTTTAGACAATAATTCAAAAGAATTTTTCATATACTCACGTATAGATTTATAATTTTCTATATTGCAACAGCTAATTTTTAACTTAGTATCCAGCTCTGCAAGAAACCCCTTTCTCAAATCTACACCTAAGAATTCTTCTTTTAATTTACTAAACCACCCTGCCAGTTCATCATCCTCATATTGATGGATACTGGCATAAAAACCACAATAAACTGAATTAGAACTCATATTTCGTTACTCCTGTAATGGTATGTTGATTAAATATGAAAAAAGAATTGATACTTAGAACTATAACTAAATATCTGCTGCACGAGAAGAAAAAAAGCTTAAAGTATTTTTTAAACAGCTTTGACGAAGTGAAGTAATGACAAAATCTTTATCATTTCAATTGGCGGTTGGTGGGCCGTGGTGGATTCGAACCACCGACCAATAGATTAAAAGGCATACACTTAAAATATAAGTCATTGAAAAAAGAAGATTATTAATGGTGGCGGTCATTACACAAGTGAGTCGCTATGCTCCCGAAGAATTTCGGCCATGGTGTCCCCGAAATTCGTTCGCATGACGCGACTGAAATTAGGCCGCGATACGTCCTGCGTCCGGCACGCACTCACTCCTTCGGAGTTCATGCCCGTGCCTCCCACAAATGACTTTACGGCGTGATGCGTTTCCTGCTTCGCCCGTCAACGCACGCCTATCGCGGGCTCTTCGACTTCGCATTGCTTTCACAATGCTTTCCTGTCTCATCGAAGGAAAATGTTGATGAAGGTTATGTTTCTTGATGAATCAGGCGATCATAGCTTGTCAAAAATAGATAATAATTATTCCGTTTTTGTACTAGCAGGTGTTATTCTCGATAAAAATTATGCCGATGAAGTTTTAAGCAAGGAGTTTGATAATTTTAAATTAAAATTCTTTGGAAGAAAGGATATCATTCTACACACAGCTGATATCACAAGAAACAAAAAAGGATTTGAAAAATTAAGTAATTCTCATTTCCGAGAAGAATTTTATGAAGAACTCAATATTTTAATTGAAAAACTTGAATTTAAAGTTGTTGCTTGTGTAATAAAAAAAGATAAACATTTATTAAAGTATGGTTTTACCGCTGCTATAGATCCCGATTTTCTAAGTTTAGATATTCTCGTTGAAAGATTCTGTATGGAACTTAAAACTCAACCTGATAGTGGATTGATTATAGCCGAACGTCGTGGTTATAAGCTCGATGAGGCTTTGGAACTTGCTTGGCTAAACTTAAAAAATCTAGGAACTAACTATATGCCAGCAAAAAAGAGCCTGTAAACAATTTTGTGTAAGTGCCGTGTCAGGAGAACCTACCCTCGAATTCGATAGCGAATCGATTCATAGCGGCTCTCCAATCATGTAAAGCCATCGTCCACTTTTGTGATGCCTTCTGTACCGCTAAATATACTACTTTTAATGCCGATTGGTCATTAGGAAAGATTTTACGATTATTAATTGATTTTCTAATCACACTATTGAGTGATTCAATGGCATTGGTGGTATAAATAATTTTTCGTATGTCGTCAGGATAATCGAATAAGGTCACCATATTACTCCAGTTTTTATGCCAGGTACGGCTAATGGCGGGATATTTTTTATCCCATTTTTCACTGAACATCAGAAGCGCTTCTTCGGCTTGCTCTATAGAAATAGCACGGTAAATAAGCTTAAGATCCGCTACCACGGCTTTCATGTCCTTATGCGGTACGTAGCGTAAGGAATAACGAATAAGATGCACAATGCAGAGCTGAACCTTCGTTTTTGGGAATACCGCGTTTATTGCCTCTGGAAACCCGCTTAGTCCATCCACGCAAGCAATAAAAATATCCTTTACCCCACGATGATTTAATTCGGTTAATACAGATAGCCAAAATTTTGCACCCTCGGTTTCAGCTATCCACAAGCCGAGTAATTCCTTTTGTCCTTCACAATTAATGCCCAAAGCCAAATAGATGGATTTATTGATCACACGTTTATCTTGATGGCATTTAATAACGATACAATCTAAATACACGATAGGATATACCGTTTCTAAGGGGCGATTCTGCCACACCGTCACCTCATCCATCACGGCTTCAGTCACTTTAGAAATCAAGCTGTGCGATACCTCCGCACCGTACATTTCTTTGAACGTCGCCGCTATATCACGGGTAGTCATCCCTCGGGCATACAGCGCTAAAATCTGTTCATCAAACTCCGTCAAGCGCGTTTGTCCTTTGCGTATAAGTCGAGGTTCAAACGTACTATTTCGATCCCTAGGCGTGTTAATCTCAACTTCGCCAAAATCACCCTTTAATCGCTTCGGTGAATAACCATTGCGGCTATTTCCCGTATTCTTGCCTTCTATCGCGTGCTTTTCGTAGCCTAGATGCTCCTCTAGCTCTGCATCCATGGCTCGTTCTACCGTGAGCTTTAATAGCTGCTTGCTCAGCGCAGATATATCTTTTTCACTCTTTATGGATTTAGCCAATTCACTGATTAATTCGGGAGCTATATTTATTTCTTGTTCTTGTTTCATTACTTATTTCTCTTTTATCGCTAGTGCTTTTTTCAGCGCATTAGCTTAGGTAATAATAAGCATTTACACAATTTAGTTTACAGGCTCGCAAAAAAAATTGAACGGTGCATTACTACACTCAATTTACGCTCTAAATCAGATAATATCGCCGGCCTACAACTTGCCGATCTTGTTGCTACTCCAATTGGAAGGCTTGTTATGGGCAAAACAGAGAAAAAAGATATTAAATTAATTACTAAGAAACTTAGGTGTAACGAGAATGGACACCCTCACGGGTACGGACTTGTCCTTCTTCCAAAGGAAGAAAGCCGATCCCCGCTACGCAGTGACCAGCTCCCTGCCTTAGTTTAGCTTACTCTAAATAAGTTTACAAAACGAAAAACCCCTTTTGACCCTACTAAATAAGGAGTATCAATCTATTTATCAAATAACAATGGAAACAATTTGACCATATCTTATGTCTGCATAAAATTAATACGAGGGGAAATAGCTATACCCCTTTTAATATACTTAAATTTCCTTCAGTAATATCATTAAAATTTTCATGTATCTTTTCTATAGGCCAATCCCGCCATTTTAATTTTAATAAAATCTTTGAGAGTAGGGATTGAACCAATTAGTCGCTCTGTTTCTACCTGGGTAGGAAAATTTTTTTTCATTTATCCTAAGAAATTTCTTTTTTAGCTGCTTCATTAGTTTCTTCTGCGACTTGAAGTAACTGCTGATAAAGCATTTCGAGCTCTTCAGACGACTTCGTTCTCAGTACAGTTTGCATTTCTTTACAAACGTGTTCTAAACGACTCGCCCCACAATAACTTGCCCCACCTTTCCATTTATGAACCAACTTCCCTATATCCTGCCAATTTTTGTCCTGATGATATTGTTTTAGTTCTATTATTTCTTTAGTCAGACCACTTACTAGTAAGGCCAATAGCTCATGAAGTGTTTCTTCACTACCCAGTAGTTCTAACGCCTTCTCCTTATCTAAAAGAGGCAGTGATTGTAAATTATCAGAAGATTTAGCCTGGGTTTCTTTAAGAACAGGGGCTTGTGCACGCGATAGAAACGCACTGAGTATCTCTGTGGCTTTCTCTGGCGTTAAGGGTTTGCTATAGATCGCATTCATTCCATTTTCAAGGCAACGTTTCTTTTTTTCTTCAACGGTATGCGCTGTTAATCCAACGATGGGAACCGATGGATTACTCTGCCATTGTTTTAAGCGAATACGACGTGTTACATCACAACCATCCCTATCCGGTAAACCTATATCCATTAATATCAGATCATAATGGTTTTCTTCTACTAAGCTTAACGCCGTTTTCCCATCCGGTGCGATATCAACTTGGCAATTAAGATCTAATAGAGCACCCTTTGCTACTTTGGCAGCAACAGGATGATCTTCAACCACTAACACGCGACTTCCTGTCGTCAATGGTATTTCTTCTTGTGCCCCAGTCGTTTTTTTAGTGACGATGTGAGCACCTTTTGCAAAGGCTAAAGTCTCTTCTGTATCACTTTCATCGACAGCGGGTGATAATGATTCTTGCAAAGGAATGAAACAGGTAAAGGTTGATCCCTGATTAGGTTGACTATCCAGCTGAATCTCGCCGCCTAATTCATCCATAAATTGTTTAACGACTGAAAGACCTAGACCGGTACCTGGATAAATACCCTGATATGAGGGTGTTAAACGGGTAAAGCGAGTATAAATTTCATGGTGCTTATCTTTAGGAATGCCCATGCCGGTATCACTGACACGTAATTCAATGATCAGTTGTCCTGAGCGCGTTTTATTATCTATTAAACGTGCGCTGACTTTAATTTCGCCTTTATCCGTATACTTTAATGAATTTGTCACCAGCTCTAGTACAATACGTTGTAATCGTATGGGATCGCCCAGCAAATACGGAGGAATATTTTCATCATAATCCAAATGTAAATGAAGGTTTTTTACATCAGCTTGTGGTTTGTTTAAGTGTACGACCTGCTCCAATATTTTATGTAAGCCAAACCGCCGCTTTAAGAGCGGAATTTCTCCCGTAGCCACCTTGATACTTTCTAAGATTTTATTCAGGAATTCCAATAAGGCATTGCTTGAATCTACAAGGTCTGTCGCATATTCTTCTACTTTTTTTGGATTTTTTGATTGTGTTTGAATCAAATGAGCGCAACCCACAATTCCAGATAAGGGCGTTCGGATGTCATGCCGCATGTTTTCTAGAAATTCAGTTTTGGCTCGATTTGCTACTTCTGCCTTTTCTTTAGCAATCCTCAAATCTTTTTCTGATTTTTTCCTTTCCGTAATATCTATAGATATATCTAAAATACCCTTAACTTGGGCAGTATGTATAATAGGTTTTCTTATTACTAAGTAATAAAAATCGTTAAAAGATTCTTCCATAGTAATTTCTTTGCCAGTCTCTATAACCTTTCTACAATGTTCCCATCTACTTTCACCTGACGCATCCCACGTAGATATATGTTTCCCTACAAACTGATCAATAGAATGCAAACTTAGTGTATTTAGCATTCGCTGATTTCCCCATGCAACATAACCTTTTATATCAATAATAGTTACATTTACAGGTAGATCATTTAACAAAAAACTACTTAATTCAGGCCAAGCCATTTCATAAAGTTTATGAAATGGTTGTTGACTATGATCTGGATTTTTTTTAACCACAAATTATTCCTTTTTATCAACACTAGAAAGAAGAGCAACGAAACCTTTATAAAATTTTTTAACTTGCCCATCATCCCAGTTATAGCTAACGTGAGTTAGCGCTGTATCAACACTTTCTTTCAATTTTATTAAAGGTACTGGGTTAGATTTGTTTTTTAAATTTGTAGATGGAGATTCTTTATCAGTTATAATTTGATATCTTTTCCATGGCAATGGATCGGTCTCCATAAGATATTTTTTATAAATATATTTTAAAACAGGATTACTTCTATCAGGATAAATAATATAATCAGCGCCTAATTTAATTAATTCAAAAATAATAGTCCCTTCTTCAAGGAGATAATTTTTCGCTGCTTGAAAACAAATATCAAATTTTATTTTTACACCCCGCCTATCCCATTCATCCACTAATTTAAAAGCATAACTCCTTGATAAGGTATTAACTAAGTGCTTTAATCTATCGTCTTCCTTCTCATAATCCCTTTTTATCCTAGCAATATGAGAAGAAAAACTCGTGTCTTTCTCATCAAGCGAGCCCCTGCGAGTAATTTCCTCCCAACTTTTAATTTCATAAGGTATTTGCAATCCTTCTAAATGTACCTTATGACTTTTAATCCATTCTTTACCCCATTGTCTAGCTTTCTCGTTTGCATCCTCAATACTAAGAGTCGCGTCTAATCTAATATAATGTCGTTTTAGATATCCTGTTTCAAGGATAATTAACTTATTTACACGTTTGTTTAATTCATACTCTTGATTTAAGAGTTGACAAAAAGCATTAAAGCTTTCGCCTTGTTGATAGTCCTGATCAAGACTAATAACGGTTAATAAACAAACGGAATTCTTTTTCGGATGCTCAATAGAATCTTTAAATTTAGCAACTTTAGACATAGTTAATGAGTTCTTTTAATTATTAGTAATATTTACGCCAATGGTTAGATAGAAAATTATAGGTTTAATTTTTTCACTGGCTCATCTATTTCTCTATCTGGAATGAATTGAGCTACAGAGGGGCTTTTATAAAAAAATGCACTACTATTATGCATTGATATATCAGCCGGCTCTTCTACAAGAGAGACACAATAGTTCAAATAAATACTTGCTGTAAAGAACTTTATAAGTTGTGCGGCATAGCGTTGCCCAGGGCAAGCACGTGATCCTAAGCCGAAAGGAATATAGGCACCTTTTGGGATTTCTTTCTCTGGCCCAAATCGCTCTGGGTCAAATTTGTCCGGATTTTCCCAAACATCGGGTAAGCGATGCGTTAAGTAGGGCGATATAAAAACAGTATCTCCTTTTTCTAAAGTAACTCCACCTATATGTAAAGTCTCTTTAACCTGTCTTGGTAAAATGAAAGGAGCTGGAGGATACAATCGTAGGACCTCTTTAATGATGCTATCAAGGTAGCTAAGTTGGCTAATATTTGAGAGACTTGGGATAGTGTCTTTTAATTTTTCGCTAAGTTCTTTACGTAATTTTTTTTCTATTTCAGGATGAGTTGCAAGCAAATAAAGCACCGTTTGTAAAACAAAAGAATTAGTTTCGGTCCCTGCAAGAAGAAGAAGATTAAAATCGGCCATAATGTCTTTTGGACCCACATCTTCTTCGGAGTCTACATTTATTTTACCGATGGTATTAATTAAGTTATTGCTATTTAACAGTGGAAATCTTTTTATTATATTTTGAAAATGGCGCTCTAGATTCTCAGCCGACTTCCCACCAGATTCTTGTATGCCGAATAAACTTGTTGCTGTTAACATGGTTTCTGTTAAGTTTCTTTTATAATCTTCTATCCCTATTGCTTCATTAGGTGATGTAGCTGGCAATCCCATTAATAAATTTGCATTGATTTTAAGCGAAAAAGCATCAAATAATTTTTTTAAGTTGATTTCGGATTTATGGTTGGCTTTAATATAAGCTATGTAACCTCTTACTATACTTTCTACATCTGAATTAGTGTTATTAGAATTCAAATGAGAACTATAAGCTTCTCTTTTTTTTCTCCAAATCTTCCCCTCTTCGGTAAGAATTGAATGGGTTTCGCCATGTAAATAATCAAATGATTCTACTTTGCTGGATATTAATTCTTTTTGTTTTATCTTAAAATTATATATATCCTCTGGTTTTGTAATGATTAATATACGTTTATTGCCCAACCAAAAAGAACACATTTTACTGGAATGATTCTCCACTAACGGTTTGGCAGCTAACAATGTATGCAATATTGCATCTTCTTCTTGAAAATGCGGTAATCTTCCTGTAAATAAATTACCTCTTAGGTGAGGAATATTAGGAAAAGGCTTTCCGCTTAACCATAGTAAATTTTCATAAATAGTTTCCAACCATCCTTTTCTTTCTTTTTCATTATTAATTAAACCCGAATCTTTTTTTAATTGTTGTAAATACATAAATTTTCTCTTTAACTTAGCAAAATTATATTAAATTTAACGTATCCTCCTTAATATGTTGGCGACGAAGTTTCCTTTCCTCGCCCGAGACTAATAAACATTTTTCGATTTATTTTTCAACTATTCTCTCATGGTTTATGGGTTTAATTATGTAGTCATCCGCAACCAAATCTAGACATTTTCGTTTTATCTCTAAGGAGTTGTAAGAAGTACAAACTATCAAAGGTGTTTTTTGATTACACTCATATTGACTAACCGCAATAATCACTGCCTCATCGGAACTCAAATCTGTTACGATTTGTGAATAATATTTTCTTTATATATCATTCATTTTTTATATTAAAAGCCATTTATAAAAATAAATTATTGTTATTTACTAGAGTAACTCTTATAAAATATATAAATTAATAATAAGTTAAACTGAATATTAGTTTAGCAAATGGTATATTAAAGATGATTAATTTATCTATTTATAAAATAGATTCAATTATCATACACTCTACGGAGTTTTATTAGTAAATAAATACTTTACAGGGGACAACAATGCATGCAGTAGCAGTAGTGGGGGCAGGAATCACGGCGGCTGAAGTCATACATATACTATTTGAATATCTGCATCGTGTAATCTTATCTGAAGAGGCTCTCCACAAGGCTTACAAAGGGGGAAGTTTTATTGTATATCTCGCCCAAAAGCAGTATCAAAAACGCCAAGATGAAAAAAATCCAAATCAGGAAATAGTACGAAATGCAAAAACACGCTACGATTTTAAGATTACCGGCAATGCTGACAAAGCTATTCTGAAAATTAAAAAAGAAGCTGAAAAGTATCTGACTAATCTAAATGATCGTGTTAGTGATTTAGAAAAGGCACTAACAAGTTTCATAGAAATCGAGACAGCTTTAACAAAGCTCGTTTCTGTATTGACCTCTGATGATTACCGCACGCTCTCCTCCTATTTAGGAAGGATTAGCGGTTACTTTCAAATCTTTGAAAATAATTTCAAAAAATTTTTTTATTCGCTTGTATTGCCACCTCGTCAAACCTTGTATATCGCCGATTTATTATGTGAGAAAGAGCCAAAAGCGACAAGTGTAATTACACGATATAATCACTGTTTAAAAAGCATTGAGGGTTGCATTGAACAACTGAAAAAAAAAGAACAAGCAATTGCTGCCCAATTTTATCGAGGCTTCAGTGCCATCTACTTGAGACCTGCAACAAACTCAAGCACTGTTAGCGTTTTCCGTAGAGTGCGGCCTAATGACCCATTACAGCAAATCATCCAACTGTGCATGAATTACCCCGATCAAATATCGCAAAGAATACATGCGTTCCTGCCAAACAATCCAGTACTTGCCACTACCTGTACTGATATCCTCAAGCTATTCATAACTATTCAACAAGTCCACAAAGCAAAACTGATCAACCCATTTGAGACCAAACCAGATTGGGCTCCCCTACTGACTGAAGCTAAACAGAGAGTAGTCGGGCAGCGTATTTTTCTACATACGATGGATGTGCACGCTGCCAAAGAGGATGAAAAATTACTGATGGCTTATATTTTCTTACCTAAAGCTGTTCCCGAATACGAGATGGAACAAATTGAAGTCGATCAGCAGGCTTATAAGATGGCCTGTAGTTTACGCAGTTGGCAAATCGAAAAGTGCATACAGCTCACTCAGTTTCTCAGTACACTGATAGAAGAAGCGCGGTTGCCGAGCAATGATCACGAGGAACAGCAACTAGCGATACTGCAACAACAACTGGAGGGACTACGACCGGAGGAACAGCGACCGGTAGAACGGCAAATGGAGGAATTGCGATGGAAACTGAAGGAGCGGCAATTGCTACTAGAGTGGCTCAAAACAAACGAAAAAAAACAGAGTTCGATCGAACTGTACACAGCAATTTTAGTTTCACCCTGTTGTTTCAGCAATTGCAATGTAAAATCAGCATTTGGAAAAAGCTTATTGCCTGATGAACTTATTCAAGAATATCGAGATAGCCATTGGGGCGCTATCTGGGAAAAAAATGATACATTGATCCAGTTACCGAAATCATTTAAGACGGATGTTTGGTCGAAGCATCGCAAAGATGACTCAGAAAAAAAATCCATCGCCATCCCTTCTGAGATGAAGAAACTAGCCAAAGATCTTATTGCCGATCTTAAACGGTTACAAGACGCGTTGGAGAAAAATAAATCTCATTATACAGAGGTGATTAACACCTTTTCTAACAAACAAACAAAAGCTTCCGAGGTACACAAAAATCAAGCACATCAAACGGCTGTGGCACGTATCAAGCAAGCCCAGAGACGTATCTGTAAAGAAATTGACTCTTCTACTTCTTCAACCATCAGCTTATTTCATTATCTGTATCCGACTGAAACCATCAATAAAGCAGATAAAGAACGGCAAGTACCAACCCTAGATGATTTATCCTATGTGATTTATAGAGGAGTCGATCCGAATGGGGTTTGTGACTGGAGAGAAAATCCTAAAACCTCTTCCCGATCCAAGCAACTCACGCATTATTTTTACCCGGATAAAAAAGATGACTCAAGAACGAAAGCTTGGCTTTACGCTTGCACCGATTGTCAAGCCGATAGGGTACCTCTATTCTTTCACTTATTTACTGATCGCTCCTTAGTTTTAACAAATACGCCTAACCCAGCGCTCGAGTTAGCGTCGCCTACCGCGATTAATAATAGTCTTTCAATACAAGCTATCGTCTACGACTCCAAAAAAACGCTGTCTATCATTACTAACAGTAAGGCGTTGAGCAGTGTGCCGCCGAACGCGGTGAAAAAACTAGAGATTATTTTTACAGATTTGCTAGATTACTATTTGTCAGCTTTAGCGAGAATGGAGCCGGAGTATTACAACGAATTACCGCTCATAAAACGATGGGGGTGTTCATTTAGAAATGGAATTAGATCTAATCTTAAAGTTGAACAAGGGCAACCTGAAGTCGGACAAGAGCGACTGGACAGTGTGCGAATATATATTGGCGATTTATGCGCTCTATTATCGGAAGAAGATGTAGAGAGCATTAGCAACGTGTTAGATGACTTGGAAGAAAATTATAAGAACATGAGCAAGAAAGCCACACTTGGCCGTAGCAGTGTTTTGTATAAGATAATGGAAAGATTCATAGATGGCCCTCTTATAGACATCAAAAAACTGAAGGAAAATGCTCCTGGGCTCGCTTCAGGTTCGGAACCCACTGCGCAACGAACAGAAACACCGGCAGCCACTGACGAACACAGAGAGATAGCAGGGGAAAAAGCTCGAGGACAAAAGACAGACGTGCAAAAACAAAAGACAGACGTGCAAAAACAAAAGACAGACGTGCAAAAACAAAAGACAGACGTGCAAAAACAAACGACAGACGTGCAAAAACAAACGACAGAAGCGCAAAAACAAACGACAGAAGCAGAGAAAAAACGTCTACACGACGCTTTATTAGCTAAACAAGGACGACCGACTACATCACAAGCAACCGTAGCAGCATCACCGGTAGCTTTCTTTTCGGCTCCGACTACATCACAAGCATCAAATGCTGAGGCCGATAATCTTAACTTACCAGGATGTAGTCATGCCTCCTAACAACACAGATATTCTAGTTGTAGAGCCTGCAGAGTTTGCAGACTCTACAGACCAGTTGTTGCAACCCAATCTATCTCTCTGGATAACAAATTGTTTGTCGATGTCTGCAACCAAACAAGATATGTGGACATCCGATTGGATTGAATCCTTGCGCGCAGGACTAAGAGGAGCAGATTCAAAAACTATTGTAGAGAGATTTCAACAACTCGCTGAACAACTCAACAGTCTGCTGACGCTGAAACAGCAATACTCAGCTGACGATAATAGCCAAGATGATTGGCTGTCTGCTTTATTGCTACTATTACTCACAATGTATGTCTATCGAAAGAACGCTACAGAATGCTATCCCAATCAATTAATTGAGTTCTACCAAACAATGCTATGGACAAAGCATGCTGACCAGATGATAGCGACGGTACCTAAAGCGGCCTACTTACATCAGTTGCACCAATTAGTCTATAAAGCCATCTATAAAAAACCCATCGACCGCACAGTCGATCGTGCTTTACTTAGAATCCAGAAGCATGCATTGAATTTCTACTTTAAACAATTTTTGGATGAGCTGGGTAATACGGCTCAGGACCGTCTGCGTTCCGATGAAAAAGATAGTGCCTATAATCACTATACTAAAATGGTTGGTGTACTACATGTTTACATTGGTGAAATAGAGAATTCATCGCTAAAAGAAAAAGAAACAGCACATTTATCAAAGCTTTTACTAGAACAATTAACGCAACTTATAGAAAAAACCAGCACACTGGATTTATCGCCTTCCTGGATAGAACGCTTGAAGCAGTGGGTACAAGAATGTATTAGTCAATTGACGTCGTTATATACAACGACACCCAGCGCTGCAAAAATTTCCTATTTACAATTACTCACTATCAGTGAGCGATTGCGAAAATCCACTAAAAAAGCCGCTCGAAACAAAAAACTCCAATCGCCCGAGTTGATACGAGAAGGTTGTTGGTTATATTTTTCATTGCATGAGCAACTCATTACCCAATGGGTGGATAAGGAGAAGCATGCTTCAGAATATCAATCGATAGCACTGGCCTTATTTGAGAGTTTTATGAGTACGTTTGACTGGCCAAATACGTTTAAAAAAGGGGTTTTAGGCGAGAACCCTCTAAAACCGTCTGGCCGGTTCATTAAGTTCAAAGAAAAAATTTTACGCCATACTGCCAGGCAAGAAATACCGCTTGAGGATTGGAAGTCCTTAGTGGATCCGGCCTTAAATAAACTGTGTGCTGATTTCTTTATCCAGGACTGGTTTGAATATCATGGTTATCCTAAGAAGGGATCCTTTTTACAATGGCTGCTCTGTCGACAGGAGCCTCGTCTCATGGCGAAGATCAAGGAGTATATAAGCACCGAAGAGAGGGAGTTTCAAAAAAATGAAATTCCTTTTTTTGACAAAAGAAACCTTTATCGTTTGGTGCAAGAGATTCATAAAGATTTTTGCACAGATCTAAATCAGATCACACAAATGATCCTAAGCGTTTGGTTTCAAAAAATTGGGCGCATAGTTCCTCACGCCGATTTAGCCAATAGTCTATTAAAACCAGGACGGTGGTTATATCAAAAAAACCAAGAACCAGTAATATGGACAGAAGATTCTATTCCTAAGCTTGCCCTTCTCATGCTGCAAGCGGTCGAACGTTTAGGCGCTGGCTTCTATTTCTTTCCTCCGTTCCAAAAACGCTGGTTCGAATTTCAAGAGGTGTTGGATGCACATTCAGGTAATGCCGTAGAATTTGTACATCAATACGATGCAAAAATTGCCGGGATCATTAAAGAATTATTATTGATGTTTCATTTGGATAAAAAATCTGAAGTTCACAGGAATGATGCGCTATTAAAAGAGCAATCGCAGTACTATCTTGGACAGATCAAGTCTGTAAAAAATGACTTGCAAAAATTCAGAGAGCAAAATCCCAATGAATTAAAAAATTCCGATGCTGAACGAGCAGCAGATTCCTTATTAATGCACCTGAAAAATCTCGCGCTTGATTGCATGCATTATCATATCAACCGCATGCAATGGAGTGTTTATATGTTCTCTCTCTCGCCTGATGAACTACAAGCGTATAGCGAAGAAACCCGTCAACACATCAATGAACGCAAGCAGATGGATGCTACTACAGCCCAAACACGCAAAAATACAAAAGAAGCAGAAGCTCGAATAAAAGAGAATCAAGCTCGAATAAAAGAGAATCAAGCTCGAATAAAAGAGAATCAAGCTCGAATAAAAGAGAATCAAGCTCGAATAAAAGAGAATCAAGCTCGAATAAAAGAGAATCTAGCGGAGATAGAACATCTAAAAGCTTTATTAGCTGAACCAGAACAAAATACTCCACCACCAGTAACCGTAACAGCATCACCGGCGGCTTTCTTTTCGGTTCCAACTACATATCAAACATCGACTGATGTTAAAAATCTCGTCGTGGCAAAATATCCCTTAGGCTCCTAGCACTGATATTCTATACTAAAACCTCTAGAGTAAATTTTTAATAATACATCGCGAAAAGATATAGGTTATTCTTCTTGTATAACAACGTTTTTAGATGGCACTTTTTCTGTTTTTGGAATAATAATTTCTAGAACACCGTATTTTGTTTTAGCTGTTATTTTTTCGCTATCTGCCGTATCAGGTAATAGAAAGCGATAATAGAAGTAAGATTGAGATTTTTTGGTTGCTGTAATGCAAAGTGTTCGGTTTTGTATCGATATATTGATATCTTTCGGATTTATCCCAGGTATGTTTATAGAAAATAGAAACTGATTAGGCTCTTCCTTTTCCTTTAACGTCGAAGATAACGTGCCTTGATTAATTTGGGAGAATGAGTTATCAAAGACCAGCGCATTATGATGAAAAAGACTATCAAATTCTTTATTGAATTGTATAAATTCATTGAGTGAATAGATAGGAGAAAAAGAAGATAGCGGCTGATCATTGGCGACTTTTTGAACTATATTAGATTTTACAGCAACTGCTTGCTGCTTCTTATAAAACAAGGCGACGCCGCATAACATAGCCAAACTGATGATAGCTATTGCTATTAGCGTTATTTTTTTATTGGTTTTTGACATAAGACACACCTATCAAAATTTGTCCGGTTGGTACTGATTTTAACTATCCCAAAATTTTAAAATAAAATAGAGAAAATAAGCAACTCTGCCCTAAGTACTAAATCTTTTTGATAATTGCTAGCTAGTTTAGTAGCCTCGATAGATCGTACAGACGGCTTTTAAAGGCCACAAAAAACACCCAAAAAGCTCGAAAAAGCTTTACCAGAGCCTGTAAACTAAATTGTGTAAATGCTTATTATTACCTAAGCTAATGCGCTGAAAAAAGCACTAGCGATAAAAGAGAAATAAGTAATGAAACAAGAACAAGAAATAAATATAGCTCCCGAATTAATCAGTGAATTGGCTAAATCCATAAAGAGTGAAAAAGATATATCTGCGCTGAGCAAGCAGCTATTAAAGCTCACGGTAGAACGAGCCATGGATGCAGAGCTAGAGGAGCATCTAGGCTACGAAAGCACGCGATAGAAGGCAAGAATACGGGAAATAGCCGCAATGGTTATTCACCGAAGCGATTAAAGGGTGATTTTGGCGAAGTTGAGATTAACACGCCTAGGGATCGAAATAGTACGTTTGAACCTCGACTTATACGCAAAGGACAAACGCGCTTGACGGAGTTTGATGAACAGATTTTAGCGCTGTATGCCCGAGGGATGACTACCCGTGATATAGCGGCGACGTTCAAAGAAATGTACGGTGCGGAGGTATCGCACAGCTTGATTTCTAAAGTGACTGAAGCCGTGATGGATGAGGTGACGGTGTGGCAGAATCGCCCCTTAGAAACGGTATATCCTATCGTGTATTTAGATTGTATCGTTATTAAATGCCATCAAGATAAACGTGTGATCAATAAATCCATCTATTTGGCTTTGGGCATTAATTGTGAAGGACAAAAGGAATTACTCGGCTTGTGGATAGCTGAAACCGAGGGTGCAAAATTTTGGCTATCTGTATTAACCGAATTAAATCATCGTGGGGTAAAGGATATTTTTATTGCTTGCGTGGATGGACTAAGCGGGTTTCCAGAGGCAATAAACGCGGTATTCCCAAAAACGAAGGTTCAGCTCTGCATTGTGCATCTTATTCGTTATTCCTTACGCTACGTACCGCATAAGGACATGAAAGCCGTGGTAGCGGATCTTAAGCTTATTTACCGTGCTATTTCTATAGAGCAAGCCGAAGAAGCGCTTCTGATGTTCAGTGAAAAATGGGATAAAAAATATCCCGCCATTAGCCGTACCTGGCATAAAAACTGGAGTAATATGGTGACCTTATTCGATTATCCTGACGACATACGAAAAATTATTTATACCACCAATGCCATTGAATCACTCAATAGTGTGATTAGAAAATCAATTAATAATCGTAAAATCTTTCCTAATGACCAATCGGCATTAAAAGTAGTATATTTAGCGGTACAGAAGGCATCACAAAAGTGGACGATGGCTTTACATGATTGGAGAGCCGCTATGAATCGATTCGCTATCGAATTCGAGGGTAGGTTCTCCTGACACGGCACTTACACAAAATTGTTTACAGGCTCCTGCTTTGGGAGCATAGCGACTCACTTGATTAGATCAAATTCGCCTACAAGATATGTCCTGATAGTTTTTCTAGATTCTTGGTTAACTAACTTTTGTAAATGAAATTTGTAACCATCAATTACTTTTTTATTTTCATTTAGGTAATAAAAATAGGTTTCTTCTCCGGAAATTAAATGATTAAATTCATCAATAATGATTGTGTATTTTTCTTTGTATTTTTTAAATTTGTATTTGTTGTTAACGACAATTTTTCGTAAATCTATCTTTCCATATGTAATTGGAATACTTGAAAATAGTGAGCATTGAGAAAGTATAAATTTGTTTTTCTTACTATCTGAAATTAAATCAATGGGATTTATCTCTAAGTTTATTGTTTCTTTTAAATAATCTGAAATTAATATGGCTTTCTCATAGCCAAGTGCTCTATTGCCATTTCTTATTTGATTAATATGTGATTGCGTAATTCCTAATAGGGTTGCTGCTTTTCTTTCATTGCCGCAGGTTTTAATAAAAAGTTCAAAAGTATTGTTATCCATCTAAACAACGCTCCTTATCTTTCTAATCAGTAAAACCAGCTTACCTAAGATATTGATAACACGAGTTATCAATATCTCGCGTAAGATCGTTTATAAATAAATAAAAAATTAAAAGAATTTATGTAGTAAAAATACTTACTAGATAACTAGGAGGAGAGTATGCAACCACGACTCATTCGCTTACGTGATGCGCCGAATTATTTAGGAATGGACAAAAATAGATTTAACCAAGAAGTAAAACCTTATGTATCAATTGTTCCAATAGGTAAACGAGGAATTGCATTTGATCGACTTGATTTAGATGCGTGGGTTGAGCATTATAAGGAATGTAATGGCCGCCCCGCTAAAAAGAGGAGTAAAAAATTATGGGGCGAAAAAGAACATCGGGGCTACTCAACCGTAAGGGGATATGGCACATCGATAAAAAAATACTCGGACAACGCATTTGCGAAAGCACTGGATCAGATTCTCTTGAAGAAGCCGAAATCTACCTAGCAAAACGTATTGAAGAGATAAGGCAAGCGAAAATTTATGGCGTTAGACTTAAACGAACTTTTAGGCAGGCTGCTATAAAGTATGTGGAGGAAAACCAACATAAGGCAAGCATCCGAGTAGATGTAATTCAACTAAAGGCTCTAGATGAGTATATAGGACATTTACCTCTTGAAGAAGTTCATATGGATAGTTTGAAGGGTTATGTTTTTCGTCGGGAAAGGAAAAATAATAATGCTAAAGAATTAAAAAAAAGAACTATTAATTATGGACTACAAGTGGTCAGGCGTATTTTAAATTTAGCTGAACAAGAATGGAAAGATGAATATGGATTAAGTTGGTTGATTAAAGCGCCTAAGATCAAGTTGGAAAAACAAACTGACGCGCGTAAACCTTATCCTTTGTCTCATGATGAACAAATGAGGTTCTTCAAAGAACTTCCTATACATTTAAAAAGGATGGCGTTGTTTGCAGTTAACACAGGCTGTCGTGATCAGGAAATTTGTAGCTTGAGATGGGAATGGGAGATAAAAGTACCAGAAGGTTCTGTATTTCTTATCCCAGAATGGCGAGTTAAGAATAGAGAGGAACGACTTGTTGTGCTCAACAAGATAGCTTATAAAATGATTGAAGAAGTGCGTGGGATACATCCTGAATATGTGTTTACCTTTCGAGGTAAGTCTATTACTCGGATATTAAATTCAGCATGGAAGAAAGCGCGTGCAAGAGCTGGATTGCCTCATGTTAGAGTTCATGATCTTAAACATACTTTTGGACGACGTTTACGTGCCGCTGAAGTGAGTTTTGAAGATCGACAGGACTTGCTAGGACATAAGAGTGGACGAATTACTACACACTATTCTCAATCTGAATATAGCAACTTAATTCGAGCTGCTAATAAAGTATGTGATTTACGAAATAACTTAGTTGTTTTAAACAGGAAGAATAAACTACTAGCTCCCGCAAAAGTCCCGCAAGGGAATTTTCAGGAAACAAAAGTAAATTTAATTTCTGTTTAACACTTTGATTTTAAAGGGAATTACTGGTGGGCCGTGGTGGATTCGAACCACCGACCAATAGATTAAAAGTCTACTGCTCTACCAACTGAGCTAACGGCCCCAAATTGAACGGCAGATTGTATTCAATTTGGCAGAAAATAGCAATCCCGTCCTTTTTCTCACTATTTTCAACCCTTAAAATCACACCCGGTTATTTTTTTGAGTTATTTACTCTATAAAACCCGAAACCTAAACCCACGACGCTCAGAAAACCCAACGCTATAGCCAAACTATTCCACTTAGCCGGCATGATAGCTAATATCTCTGGATTACTGGTTAGTGACATCGGAATAGCTAATACCACGTCCATTAAAGCGGCACCGGCTACAAGTCCGCACGCAAGCAGTACAGCATAGTGTTGATACTGATCTATCTTTGCCTTTTCCTCTTCGGACGCCCCTTTTAAGCGTTGTTGAAAATTTCGTCTGATAAAGAATGCAAATAAACTTCCTATAAATAAGGGAACAGAAGAACTTAAGGGTAAATAAACACCCATCGCTATCCCTAATAAAGAAAGTTTTTTTAGCCCCAACCATTGCAGCACAATGAAAAACACCAGAATCAAGGCACCTATACCCAACATAGCCCAGGGTAAATCGTGATTAAATATGCCTTGTGTTAAGCCTGCCATCATTGCAGCAGGGGGTGCCGATAACGTCTGTGTTGGATCCATACCCGCATGCGGCAGAATCGTGGTCAACCCATAGACGTTAAATAACAGTTCCATCACATAAGGAACGACCAACGCCGCTACGATGACGCCCAAGACCAACATCAGCTGTTGCTGCCAAGGAGCAGCACCAATAATATGACCTACTTTCAGATCTTGAATCGTATCATTTGCAATAGCCGCCGTACCTGCCACTACCGCACCGATTATGATGGTCATCGCCGCCATATTAAGCCAGTGTCCGGAAGTAGCCGCGTGCCCCTGAAAAACAAACAAAGCACGTAAAATGAGGGCGGTTAGTAAAAGACCTCCGATCAAAATGGCTGAGCCGGGACTAGCGGTTACACCTACTAACCCAGAAAAATATCCACAAATGGCAGCAAAAACAAACCCTAAGACGACGACATAAGCAACAGCACCCAAATTAATGAATAAAGAAACACTGCTGCTAAAAATGTGTGCTGGAAATATAGAGTGAAATAAAAAATAAATGCATACCATTAGAACAGGTAATGCCCACAATAAATAAGTGCTAGGTATATCCCGTTCTTTGGAAAGTATCGGCCCATTTGTAGAAGCTTTAAACAACCCCTGCGTTGAAAGCCGGAAACGTTGGTAAAAAGGCTTTAATAAATTAATCAGCGTCCAAAACCCAGCCGTCAGCATAGCGCCTAAACCAATATAATGAATATCGTTTCTATAAGCCGCTAAGCTGGCTGTTAGATGGAAAGGCTTTATTGCAGCCACCACACTTAACAGTGGTAAGGCTAGTCCCCAGGCCAGCAGCGCGCCTAAAACCAGACTTAGCCCTACATCAAATCCAATTAAATAACCCACACCGATTAATGCCGGAGAAAAACCGATACCAAAACCAACGATCGTCGATTTCCCTAGCACAACCCATTTCTCAGCCGCACTGGCAATCACTTTAAAACCGCTCTGTGCTAATTCTAATAAAGCACCTAAACCGGTACCAATAACTATTTCACGAAGATGAAAAACATTTTTTTTGACTAACTGTAATACCTCTGCAATCGCTTTCGCTTCGGGAAAATACAACTGTGGTGTATTTATTAATACCTTACGCAAGGGAATAGAAAATAAAATCCCTAACAAACCACCTAATAGTGCAATAGCCACATTTTCAAAATACGGAAAATGATTCCAATAGCGCATAATGACCAGCGCTGGGATCGTATAGACAATCCCCCCGGCCACCGCTTCACCCGCCGAGGCAGAAGTTTGGATCAAATTGATTTCATAAATACTAGTACTTTTAAAAAAACGCAGAATGGCCATCGCGAGTATGGCTGCCGGAATAGAAGCAGAAGGTAAAATACCAATTTTTAACGCTAAATAGGTACTGGACGCTGCCAGAAGAATCGCCAAAAAAATCGATAACAAAATAACTCTTAATGAAATCATCCCGCTTTGGTGTGCCTGTGTATTTTGCATAACTTACTCATTTTCAAATAATATCTTCATTGATATACGCTTTTAGTACGTCAGGAACTCGTATCTTGCCTTCTGCATCCTGATAATTTTCCATAATCGCAACCAGCGTACGCCCTACTGCTAATCCCGAACCATTGAGGGTATGGATTAATTCAATAGCATTTGCATTATCAGCGTTACGCCAACGCGCCTGTAATCGACGCGCTTGAAAGGCCTCAAAATTACTACAGGATGAAATTTCACGGTAAGTGTTTTGACTGGGCAACCAAACTTCTAAATCATAGGTTTTGGCGGCACTAAAACCTAAATCGCCGGTACAAAGAGAAACAACACGATAAGGTAATTTTAATTTTTGTAGAATGGATTCTGCTTCCTGCGTCAGTTCTTCCAAGGCTGAATAACTGTCTTCTGGTTTTACAAATCGGATCAATTCTACTTTTTCAAATTGATGTTGACGAATCATCCCTCGGGTATCGTTTCCATAAGAGCCTGCTTCACTACGAAAACAAGGCGTATGCGTGACATATTTTTTAGGTAATTTATCCGCTGAAAAAATAACATCGCGGGCTAAATTGGTGACCGGCACTTCTGCGGTTGGAATCAAATAAAAATTTTGCTCACCTTTTAGTGCAAATTGTTCATCCGCAAACTTAGGTAACTGACCTGTGCCAATTAAACTGGTGCTGTTAACGATATAAGGCACATAAAGTTCTTCATAACCGTGTTCTTTGCTATGAACATCTAACATAAATTGGATCAAGGCGCGCTGAAGCTTGGCTAATTTCCCATACAGCACCACAAAACGTGCGCCTGCGATTTTTCCGGCTGCTTCAAAGTCCATATCCCCACTCTGCTGACCTAAATCAACATGATCTTTGGGTGAAAATTTAAAACTAGGCACTCCCCCCCACTGGCGTACCGTCTGATTTTGGCTTTCATCTTTGCCTATAGGTACCGTAGCATGCGGTAAATTAGGGATAGTCAGATAAATGGCTTCTAACTGTTCTTTTATATCCCGGAGCTGGCGCTCACACACTTCGCGTTGCCCTTTTATCGTTTTTGCTTCTTCTGAGATAACGGCAACCGCTTCACCCTTTGCTTTCGCTAAACCTATAGCCTTGGCGCTTTGATTGCTCTGGCTTTGCAGTTCTTGGGTATGCATTTGCAATGCCTTACGCTGCTCTTCTAGCTGTTTTATTTGTTCGGTATCGAGCTGATAGCCGCGTGGCTTAAGCCTTTCTGCAATTTCTTCGATATGGCTACGTAAAAGTTTGGGATCTAACATATAATATGGCCTTGCTCTACAAGAAAAATCTCTCTTCCTAACAACGGTAATTTGAAGCAATTATGACGGCAAAAATCATTGATGGCAAAGCAATTGCCCAAAAAATTCGCGAGAACCTAAAAGATGTAGTTCAACGCCGTCTCACCCAAGGTCAATCTGCCTCCGGCTTGGCGGTCATTCTCGTGGGTGATGATCCGGCTTCACACATCTATGTACGAAATAAACGCGAGGCATGTAGCGAATGCGGGATAAAATCAGTCGCTTATGATTTACCGCAGGATATCTCGCAAGAAAAGCTATTATCTCTGATTACACAGCTAAATAGTGATACCTCTATACACGGCATTCTGATCCAGCTTCCGCTTCCCAAGCATATAAAAACACCACTGATTTTAGATAGTATCGATCCAAAAAAAGATGTGGATGGCTTTCACCCTACTAACTTGGGTTTGCTTGCCCAAGGACGACCTTATTTACGGCCTTGCACCCCGTATGGCGTGATGCGTTTACTGGAGCATGAAAAAATTACGCTGCCTGGTTTAAATGCAGTGGTAGTAGGGACTTCAAATATAGTGGGTAAACCCATGGCATTAGAGTTGGTTAATGCAAAATGTACTGTTACGCTCTGTCATAAACAAACACGTGACTTACAACAAGCTGTTAAACAAGCGGATTTATTAGTCAGCGCCATAGGAAAAGCTGGTGTTATTAAAAGTGAATGGATTAAACCCGGCGCTATCGTGATTGATATTGGTATTACACGATCGCCAAATGGAAAACTGCACGGTGATATCGAGTTTGAAACAGCAAAACAATCGGCTGCTTATATTACACCTGTGCCGGGGGGCGTTGGGCCGATGACCGTGGCGATGTTACTCAGCAATACCTTGTTAGCTGCTAACATCGAACTCTCTTAGAGATTTTAAGCGCTATACTTTTTAACTAAGTAACCCAATAAACTAAAGATCGCCATGGCTTCGCCACCTTCAGGTCTTCCGGGTCTCGCCGCCACATTGTAGGCATTAAAATCGATATGCACCCAATGGGTTTCTTCTTTGATAAAATTTGCCAGAAATAAAGCCGCTGTAATAGCACCAGCGTAAGAAGAACTGGCTGAATTATTGAGATTGGCAATTTTACTCTCTAATAATTTTTGGTACGGCTTATACAGTGGTAACCGCCACATAGGATCCTGCGCTTCTTCGCTATTTTTTAATAATGCGCTTGCCAAGCCCTCTTTGTTTGTAAAAAATGCAGCGATTTCTGTACCCACCGCTACTCTAGCCGCACCGGTTAAGGTAGAAAAATCAATCAGTAAATCTGGATTTTCACTATCGGCTTCATTTAAAGCATCCGCTAAAATAAGTCGACCTTCGGCGTCTGTATTGCCCACCTCTACGCTTAAACCATTACGCATTTTAATTACATCACCCGGTTTATATGCATTGCCTGAAACCACATTTTCAGCCGCAGGGACCAGCAAGCGCAAACGCACCGGCAATTTAAGTAACATGATCATTTCTGCTAAACCAATCGCATTGGCAGCACCACCCATATCCTTTTTCATCAATGTCATACCTGAACCGGACTTTAGGTTTAAGCCACCGGAATCAAAGCATACGCCTTTACCAACTAAGCTAACTTTAGGATTATTTTTATCGCCCCATGTTAAATCAAGCAAACGTGGTTCACGTGGACTTGCTCTACCCACTGCGTGAATAGCCGGATAGTTTTCCTTTAAAAGATCATCACCAACAATTTGTTTTACTGAAGCATGAAAACTTTTACCGAGCTTAACAAAGGTATCGGCTAATTCAGCAGGACCCATATCTTCTGTAGGTGTATTAATTAAATCACGTACACGATAAATCGCTTTAACTTTAGCATTCAATGCCTGAATATTAGCTGTAGGAGGAATCAGTAACTGAACCTGTGGTTTTGTCGCTGCTTGATAACGTGTAAATTCATAAGCACCTAATCCCCAAGCCATCGCCGCACGATGAAAAAAAACCTCATCGTTGATATCAACATAATGATAATGTCCTGGCGGTAATGAACAAGATAAACAACCAAACGACCAAAAATCGGCTGCATCATTCAGTATGAGAACGACTTGATCTAATTGCCCTTCGCTGCCAGGAAGCAGTACTGTGCTCCCTGGTTTTACAGAAAAATTAAGTGTCGCAAGCCATTGCTGTGCAGCAGGCTTTTGTTTTGCTAACCACGAATCCCATTGTTTCGCTGTTAGCGAAACAATGGGAATGGATCGTTCCGTTTGCTCAATAAAACACTTAAGCACTTAAGGCCTCCTGGGCAGGGATATACAATTTATCAAAAACGCTCGCCACGGCCTGATGCGTTATTTGACCTCTACAAATATTAAGGCCATTACGCAAATGACTATCTTCGGCCAATGCGCGTTGAATGCCTTTATTGGCGAGTGCAAATATATAAGGAAATGTGGCATGGGTTAAAGCAAAGGTAGAGGTACGTGGAACAGCCGCTGGCATATTGCTAACACAATAATGCACGACATCGTCTACCACATAGGTCGGCTCCGCGTGTGTGGTGGGTCGGCTTGTTTCAAAACATCCTCCTTGATCAATCGCCACATCCACAACAACCGTGCCTGGACGCATTTTTTTTATTAGTTCTCTACTCACTATTTTCGGCGCTTCTGCGCCAGGTACCAGTACTGCACCCACTAAAAGATCAGCTAAGGCGGTATATTTTTCAATGGCATCGCGCGTTGAAAAAATAGTATTTAACTGGCCACCAAACTGTGAATCTAACTCCTGCAGACGTGCAACGGATTTATCTAATACGGTTACCTGCGCTTGTGCACCCAACGCCATACGAATTGCATTGCTTCCTACCACACCACCACCTAAAACAACGACACTGGCTGAAGCAACACCTGGTACACCCGATAATAAAATACCGCGCCCACCTTGCGCTTTTTCCAAACAGTGCGCGCCCGCTTGTATAGCAATACGTCCTGCTACTTCACTCATCGGCGCCAACAAAGGCAATCCACCCCGTGCATCGGTCACGGTCTCATAAGCAATGGCCGTACAACCTGACTTTAATAAAAGCTCTGTTTGATTTTGATCGGCCGCTAAATGTAAATAGGTAAAGAGTGTTTGCCCTTCTCGCAAGTAACCACATTCTACCGCTTGTGGTTCTTTTACTTTGAGTATTAACTCCGCTTTATCAAAGACTTCTTTTGCGGTGTTAAGAATTTTGGCACCGGCATCCGTATAATCGCTGTCCGAAATATCGATACCTTCGCCCGCTTTTGTCTGTACGAATACTTGATGTCCATGTGCTACCAATTCACGCACTGTAGCCGGAACAAGCGCCACTCTAAACTCGTTGTTTTTGATTTCCTTAGGAACACCTATTTGCATACCATTTAACTCCAATTAATTGTTATCCCTGCGCACTTTACCAGAAGCACTATGCGGTAGCTAGATAAGAGGAACTAGGCTGGGATTAGACAATTAAGAACATTTAGCAACGTTGACTCAAATTATTTTTCGCCTCGAGTACTCAATATTAACTGATATAAGTGTCTTTTCTGTTCTTCTGTTAAAACCGACTGTTTAGCTTGATGCAATAATTTATCGATGCTTTGTTGAACAGCCATGTTCTGCAAATGATTCAGTAAGTCATGAAATTCAGCTTGAATACCCGTCGTAGGGATAGTGACCGAATAATGAATTAATTGTTGCAAAATTTTATAAGAAGCTTCATCGTCACGCCAATATTCTAATAACATAGCACTACTTAATTCCGGCGATTCTTTCAATAATAAAAATAACTTAATTAACAGGGAACTACCGGGCAAATCTAATGTTTTAAGCAATTGGCATTGTTGCTCAGAAAGTGTTTTAGCCAGTTGTGGGTATTGCACTAAAAACGCAATGGCTAAGCGCATCGGAGAAAAGCGCTTAGCGCTATCTGTTTTTTTTATTCGTGGTTTCACTGGTGTGTTTATCTCGCTCTGTGTGACTTGTTTTAAGGTACGCACATCCATATTGATCAAAGCAGCCAGTTGTTCAAATAATTTATGCTGCATAATGCCTAGCGGAATCTTCTCTATCAGTGGTATCGCTAATTTAGCCAAACGTGCTTTTCCCTCTAGTTGGCTAATATCAAGTTGCGTTAATAAATGTTCAAATAAAAAGTCACCTAAATAATGCGCTTGTCGTACTAAAGCCATAAACGCCTCTCGCCCCTGCTTGCGAACGAACGAATCGGGATCTTCCCCATCGGGCAACAACAGAAAGCGCATTGAATACCCATCTTGCAGCAAAGCTAAACCAATCTCTAAAACACGCCATGCAGCTTTTCTACCGGCTTCGTCACCATCAAAACAAAAAATAATTTCTTGTTTTATACTAAACAAACGTAAGATTTGATCACTGCTGGTCGCTGTTCCTAAGGTAGCTACGGCACAAGGAATCTGCGCTTGAAATAACGCCAATACATCCATATAGCCTTCTACTACAATGATGTACTCAGACTGACGGCTTTCATGACAAACCTCATGCAAGCCATACAATTCTTTACCTTTGTGAAAAAGTATTGTCTCCGGGGAATTCAAATATTTAGCTTCACTTTGGCCTTGGGTTAATATACGTCCCCCAAAACCAATCACGCGTCCCCTTTTATCACGAATAGGAAAAATAATTCTGTCACGAAAACGATCGTAGAATCCTTTTCCTTCAGATTTTTTTATCAGTAATCCAGCGGCTAATAATGCGTCGGTATCTTTAAATGCTTTCAGTAAATGATCCCAGGCAGCAGGTGCATAACCTAAGCTAAATTTTTTAGCTAGCTGTCCTGATAGGCCGCGCTGCTTTAAATATTCAATCGCCGCCGGCGTAGCGCGCAATTGTTCGGCATAAAATGCCGCCACTTTTTCCAACAGTGGATAAAGTGTTGTCGCTATGCCTTTCTGTGCAGATTGATAAGATTCAGAATGGGGTACTTGCAGACCAAACTGTTCCGCTAATAATTCAACCGCTTCCGGAAAGCTTAAGCGCTCATAATCCATCAGAAAGCTCAGCGCATTACCGCCTGCCGAACAACCAAAGCAATAATAAAATTGCTTTTCAGCCGCTACGGTAAAGGAAGGTGTTTTTTCAGTATGGAAAGGGCAGCAAGCGGTATAACTCTTGCCTTTTTTGCGTAAAGGAACACGCTCATCGATTAGCTGAACAATATCACAACGTGCTAAAAGATCATTGATAAAATCTTGTGGAATTGGGGTTGATGACATGCATTATAACCCTCAGATGGATTTAGTCAGATACAATTCAGGATAAGCGTTCTTTTACTTTAACACTTAAAGCCGCTGTATCCGCTCGACCCTGGCATTTTAACTTCAGTTCTGCCATGACCTTTCCCATATCTTTGATAGACGTTGCACCGGTTTGTTCTATCGCTTGGGATAGCAGTTTATTTACTTCTTCTTCACTTAAAGATTCTGGTAAATAAGTTTGAATAATGCCTTCTTCAAAGCGCTCCTGCTCGACCAAATCATCACGCTTAGCTTGAGTATATTGCGCAATAGAATCACGGCGCTGTTTGATCATCTTGTTAAGCGTCTGAGAAATGCGCGCATCATCTAATTCAATACGCTCATCTACTTCTATCTGCTTAATCGCTGCTAGTATCATCCGGACAACACCCAAACGCGGCTTATCCTGCGCACGAAGCGCGGCCTTCATATCATCTTGAAGCCGCTGTTTGAGAGGAGAATCCATTGTTAATCCAGATTAGTGCTTACGCTTCATTTTAGCTAAAAAGACGGGGTTATCGCGCATTAATCGCTTACGTGAACGCTTAACCGCCGCTGCAAAGCAACGCTTGCGTGCTTCGGTTGGCTTTTCATAATATTCTCGGCGACGTACTTCAGCAAAAATACGTGACTTTTCGCAAGTACGCTTATAACGACGTATTGCAGACTCTAGCGCCTCACCAGGTTTAAGTATTACACCAGGCATGTAGTGTACTTCCTCAATTAAAGTTAAAATAGGGGGACAATTCTAACCATCAATCGAGCAAAATGCAAAGTTTCTATTCAAAACAAGGTGTCTTAAAACATTCTATAGGTTGTGTGCTCGGCGTTGAAACCTCCTGCGATGAGACGGGCATTGCCATTTATGATGCCAAAAAAGGCTTACTCGCCCACACGCTCTATAGTCAAATTGAGCTACACAATCAATATGGTGGGGTCGTTCCTGAGCTGGCTTCACGTGATCATATCCTCAAAATATTACCCCTGCTCCAGGAAACCCTAAAAGAGGCCGATCTTAGCCTCTCTGAGATTGAAGGTATTGCCTACTGCGCTGGACCTGGCTTAGCCGGCGCTCTTCTGGTAGGCGCTGTCTTAGGCCGTAGCTTGGGCTGGGCGCTAGCTATCCCAACCCTTGGGATACATCATATGGAAGCTCATCTACTCGCTCCTATGCTTGAAGAAAACCCACCTGAGTTCCCCTTTCTTGCCCTATTGGTATCCGGTGGCCATACCTTGCTGGTTAGTGTCCACGATCTAGGTCATTATGAGATTTTAGGCGAAAGTGTGGATGATGCCGTAGGAGAAGCCTTTGACAAAACCGCTAAATTACTCGGCCTAAATTATCCTGGCGGCCCTGCTATTGCCAAGTTAGCTGAAAAAGGCAACCCGAAACGATTTCGTTTTCCTCGTCCTATGCTAGATAGACCCGGTCTAAACTTTAGCTTTAGCGGCTTAAAAACATTTGTCAGCAGCACAATTAATTCAAATGCGAAGGATGAACAAACTAAAGCGGATATTGCCCAGGAATTTCAAGCCGCTGTCGTAGAGACTTTGGTCAGAAAAACACAACGTGCACTATTACAAACTGGGTTAACCCGCTTAGTGGTCGCAGGTGGCGTCGCGGCTAATAAATCTCTACGAGAACAATTAGGCGCTATGGCAGAAAAAAACAAAATAACGGTTCATTATCCACGCCCCAGTTTTTGTACCGACAATGGCGCTATGATCGCTTATCTAGGTTATAGACGTTTAAATCTAGGCCAGCATGATGATCTTGCTATAAAAACCATGACTCGCTGGCCCCTAGACAAACTAGACTAGCACCCTAATCCAGGAGAAGAAGTAGCCATCGGTGGTGTAGCCGCTCCTTCGATGACAATGGTGGGCACCGTTAATGGCGGTTGGCTATCTCGTTTTGCCCCCCTATAAAACACCGGACTAGCAACAGAAGTAGAAACCATGGCAGGCATCTCTTCTACGCGGCTGTTTAACGGAACCTCCCCTCGATTACTTAGCACTTCACTTTGACTAGGCCCTTCATTAACAACAGAAACGACAGGTACGGCAGGATCTACAGCACTTCCATTTTCCAGTGTTTCACACCATAAAAGACGCGCATAAAGCGTCCCTTTTTTACCCGTATACTCAGCTAAAGTGCCCTCATTTAGATTAAACAGTTCTCGATAAATATCCTGGACAGAAAGATTATCCGAATACTGTTGGTTATCGTATCCTTTTAAAAGCTGCTCAACCGCTTTAATGTGATGACGTCGCCAAGCACCCGTCAATAATCTCCAAAAAAAACCACCTTTAGTATAATCACGCAATAATGCAATACACGTTTTAGTAGGATTTTCAGAGCAAAATCGAACAAAAGGAGAATTAATAAGATCAACTTCATTTGTATGCCGTTGTGGAAGAGAACCCACTTTAATTTCTTTCAAGTTGATTTCAACATGATGTAATGCTGCAGATAATACGCTTTCTCCCTTTCTCGCTACTATCCCTAACTTATTCGCATGTTGAAATTTCAAATTAAAAATATAATGAAGCCAATTATCCAATTCATTGCCCACAAAACTTAAATCGATACCATGACTATCTTTTATTAACTGTATCGCTTCATTAACTTCGCCGTAGTTTTGACGGGCAGTTTTTCCAGTAAATTCTTTTAAAGTAACGCCATCCTTATTTTTTATTGACAGTATAGATTCATTAATTTCACATAAATTTTCATAGATGACTTTGTCAACAGCTTCTTTTAAAGCAACAACTTTATAATCTTTTTTAGCTTGAGCCCTGCTTATGGATTCAATGTTTCTTTTAATTTCAAATAACTTTTCATGGATAGATTTCTCAAGTGTTGCTTCCGACTCAACATCAGAATTATTTTTTTCAGCCTGGCTATTTATATTTTTATTAAGCTTTAAAAATTTATTACGAGTAATTTTACTAAGAATATTTTTTAAACTATCTCCGTCTCTATTTTTCATTAACTCGAGATTTTCATTAATTTTGCACAAATTTTTATAAACAGTTTCATCAACCACTGCTTTTATAGAAAAGCCAAATTTATTCTTTATTAATTCGCTATTTTTATTTATTTCAGATAGCTGTGCATCGATAGTTGGTCCCGCTATTTTAAATAAATCATTCGGCAAATCATTTCTTATCAGTGCTAACAAAAGATTAACGATAGCAGTTTTTAACTGATCCTTTTTAGTTATTAATTCACTGATATCCTTTTTATTTCTAGTGCCTAAAATGCTGTCGTCTATACTTAAAAAAAGCTTAGATAAAATTCCTTTAACATCTAACTCCTTATTTTCAGCTATCGCTTTAGCCAGAGGAAAACGACTTTCATTTAGATAAAAGGGAACTATCTGTTCTGACTTAGGAATCTTATTTGATTGACTGGTTTCTGGATGCAAGATAACATCTCCCTGCTCATTAGCAATGAAGATATTTTCATTTGAAACAGACAGTCCTTTTTCCCGAAGAACAAAAAGAATAATAGGGATATAATCCCATCCAAGTTCTAAATATTCACTATAAGGTGAAATAACTATTTTTCCGTTATCTAGTATTCGTATCTTGCCCGCGGCTTTTAAAAAAGTGCCGCAATCCATCGTTTGGTGATTAAACTCAAATTGATGTGTTCCTTTTGCTGTTACTTTTTCGATCTCACGACTCGTATAATTTAAAATAAATTTATTATCATAGCTAATCACAAACTCAGACCATCCCTCTGGCCCTCTTGTTATCGTGGAGTCTAGATTTCGCTTATAACAACCTGGCATTGTCTGAGAGGCTTCTACACCAAGACGCTTAGCTTGCAAGGGATCAGTTCCTTTTTTATGACCAAAAATAAGCTCACATTTTTTCCTGCCTCGCTCCATTTCATATAAAAATAATTTTAATTCAATTTCCTGACTATGACTTTCTAAAGAGGAAGAAGATGATGAAGAGGACGAAGGGCTTGGCACTCTTTCTGTTGTTAATGAAGGCGGCGCATGCTCACCATTAGATGCATTCGCTTTTTTAGGGACATCCGCCAGTGAGTTTTCTTTAGCAAGTTGACGCATTTTTTGTAAAGACTCAACTTGTCGCTTCGCATTTTCTCTTATAATAGAAGGGGAAACATCTGCTCCTGCAGGAATAACTTCAAAGTACTGTTTAAATAAACTTTTAAGCGCTTCTTTTCGTATAATCATAACACCCCTTCGTTTTGCTAAAACTTTTAGCCTTCTGTATTTAATACGATGACGTCTTTGAAACTAACATAAAAATAAAAAGAGCGCCATTTGCTAATGGTGTCGCTTAATAATCGAGAATAAAGATTAAAGACGCATGGTTTAATTATAACTTTTTAGCGTTATCTTTTTTCATTAAATTTAATTTTGGCTCCTGACCTGCCAATAAGCGTCTAAGATTGGCATGGTGACGAAGCACTAACAAAACACACATCAGTAAGATAGGAAAATAAGCTGCAGGTGGTAGCAAATAAAGAGCATAACAAAATGTGAATAATGCTGCCGAAATAGAGGCTAAGGATATAATACGAAATAAAAATAATACGACAAGCCAAACCAGTAAGGCGAATAAGCCAAGCGGCCACGCTAAAGCAAGTAATCCACCCAAGGCTGTCGCTACGCCTTTGCCGCCACGAAAATTAAAAAAAATCGGAAATAGATGGCCTAAGAAAGCAAAAAATGCGACCCATGCCAAAACAGATAAAGGTAACCCTAAGTAACTGGCGATGATAACCGGCAACCACCCCTTGAACATATCAACTAAAAAAACAATGCTGGCTAAGCCTTTACCACCCATTCTTAATACGTTGCTCGCGCCTGGGTTACCCGAACCTTGGGTTCGGGGATCCGGCAAACCCGCACACTTACAAACAATAATGGCACTTGATAAAGCGCCCATCAGATACGCCAGCAAACAAAAAATTAATGGTAACAGCATAGTTTTTTTCGGATATAATAAAAAATTACGAGTAAAATACTAGGACTCCCCTCAACATGACACCTAACTTCAGTAATCTAATTTGGATCGACCTGGAAATGACCGGGCTTGATACAACAAAAGATAAAATCATTGAAATCGCCACTATTATTACTGATTCAGAATTAAATATTATAGCGGAAGGCCCTAGCTTAGCCATCTCTCAAGCTGAGCATATCTTAGTCGGTATGGATGATTGGAATCAACGACAGCATGCAGGCTCAGGATTACTCACGCGTGTTAGGGAGAGTAAAATATCAGAAGAGGATGCTGAGAACCAAACCTTAATCTTTATTGAAGAGTATGTGCTCAAGAATAAATCACCCATGTGTGGCAACAGTATCTGCCAAGACCGTCGCTTTTTAGCGCGCTGCATGCCTAAATTAGAAAGCTATTTCCATTATCGAAATCTTGATGTCAGCACATTGAAAGAACTAGCTTATCGTTGGTATCCTTCCATTACGAAAGGCTTAAAGAAAAAGTCGAAACATTTAGCCTTGGAAGATGTTAAGGATTCTATCGAAGAATTACGATATTATCGCGAACATCTTTTTATTGATTAAGCTTAAGATTAATATATTCACCGAGTATCTCAGTGGATTAGTGGAATAAAGATAATGGCCTATTACAGCACCAACGAATTAAAAAATGGCATGAAAATCATGCTAGATAATGAACCTTACACTATTCTGGAAAATGATTATGTAAAACCAGGAAAAGGCCAGGCCTTTAACCGTATAAAAATACGTAATCTTAAAAACAATCGCGTTATTGAGCGTACTCTAAAATCCGGCGATAGTTTACTTGCAGCGGATGTCTATGATATTGAAGTGCAATATCTTTATAACGATGGTCAGGTTTGGCACTTCATGGCTGCCGATACTTTTGAGCAATATGCCGCCGATGTAGCCGCTGTCGCCTCTGCCAAACAATGGTTAAAAGAACAAGATACCTGCACCCTTACCTTATTTAATGGCGCTCCGTTAACAGTAGCCCCACCTAATTTTGTCACCTTAAAAATCGTCGATACGGATCCCGGTGTACGAGGCGATACCTCGGGTGGTGGTGGAAAACCCGCTACATTGGAAACCGGTGCGGTGGTACGTGTTCCACTCTTTATTCAAATTGGTGAGTTGATTAAAGTTGATACGCGTACTGGAGAATATTTATCGCGTATCAAATCATAAGTTAACTTATAATAAGTTTTTATTTTAATAATAATAATCTACTATAACCATGAAAAAAAATTTAATCAGTTTATTAACTGCTTTATTACTATCTGGATGCGCAGCGCAAACGTCGATGCCTGGTTCTGCTGAACCTCTACCAGTCCATTATAAAACCCCTTTTCAAGAGGCAACCAAAAATTTTGAACGTAGCAACAGAGTTGATATGCCGTATGCTGGAAAGAGGGGTTATTTTTCATAAATAAAAAAGAGGGGTGAATACACCCCTCTACTTCCGCTCCTGCACTAAACAATCGCTAACGTTAGCGATTAATCTTCCTATTAGCTACTTACCCAGTAAACTATTTTAGCGTTTGTCTTTTTGTCCTGGCCATTGTGGTTTGCTTGGGCCGTGACCTTGGCCTGGATTATGGCTAGGGTTTTGGTTAGGATTTTGTCCTGGCCATTGTGGTTTGTTACCACCTTGGAAAGGATGTTTTTGCTGTTTTTTATCGTGAGGAAATTTACCTTTGTTCATGATGAGCTCCTAATTAAAGCATAAAAATACTTCTCTCTTTAAGCCTAGCAAAGACCCCAGCATTTACCATAAAATCGCACCGAATTGTTCAAAATATGTACAATAAATGAACAATAAGTACTTGGAGATTAAAAATGGAAGCTATAAATCAGCTCGAAGGATTAAACGAGCCGATTTTAAACGTCGTCCTGACGAAAGTCAGGATCCAGAAGAAATAGCGTTTGTTTATTTAGATCCTGCGGTCAAGCCGCAGGATGACAGCCTAACGTTGTTCTATTAAGCGGCGAGGCGCCACCCTTCCATCCTCAAGCACCTCACCCACGCCTATAAACTGATCATTAACGGTATGAACCAAACGCACCCAACCTTTTTCAGAAATATTAGGCAGGAGAATAGCTTGGCCACGATAAAGGTAATAAACCGCTGCCTGCGAAAGTTTTATACATGGCCAAGTATGCAACAAACTATCTAAAGGCAATAAATAGCGATCACGTTCTTCTTGAGTAAACGCTTCCAGTTGCTGCAAGCTGATCATGCCGGTTTCATTATAGTTTCCAACACTAAGGCGGCGTAATCCTTGTACATAAGCCCCACATCCTAAGGCTTCACCAATATCCTCTATTAAAGTCCGAATATACGTTCCTTTAGTACACTTAATTTCTAATTCAATACTATCGGCAGTGGTACCTAATAATGTTAATGCGTGCACCGTTACTTCGCGCGCAGAACGTTCGACCGTAATACCTTGGCGTGCAAGTTCGTATAAGGGTTTTCCTTTAAACTTTAAGGCAGAAAACATCGGTGGAATTTGTAATATAGGACCACGAAAAGTAGATAAAACAGATTCTAGCTGATCAAAACAAGAAGAAGGTATAGCGCGCTCTTCAATGACTCCCCCTTCTGCGTCACCGGTCTTTGTTTTAATACCTAAGCGTGCACTAACCCAATAGGATTTATCCGCTTCAAGTAAAAATTGTGAAAATTTAGTAGCCTCACCAAAACAAAGTGGTAACAATCCGGTTGCTAAGGGATCTAAACTGCCCGTATGACCTGCTTTTTTTGCTGCAAATAAACGTTTAACCGTTTGCAGTGCTTGATTTGAAGTAATTCCTTGAGGTTTATCGAGCAACAAAATACCGTTTATAGCGCGTTTTACTGGTTTTAGTGGATGGGAATGCATAGCAATTTTTATTGTAAAATAGTGTCGACTGTATATTATTCAGAACGTTTTATTTGATCTTTTTTTTCTTGATCTTTCGTAACAGCTTTGTCGATTAAATCATGTAAACGTTGACTTTGTACATCTAAATTATCATAAAAAAATCGCAACATAGGCGCAACACGTAGCTTAAGTCGCTGTGCTAAGGCATAACGCAACCGCGGTGCTGCTTTTTTAAGTAATTTAACGGTTATTTCTTTATAGTGTGACTCTTGCAAGTGTTCAGGATCAATCTGGGTAAATAAGATATCAGCAAACGCTAAATCTTTTGTCACCTTAACCGCAGTAATGGTAATAAAGCGCAACCTAGGATCTGCTATTTGTTTTTGAAAAACAACCGTTAATTCTTTATGAATTAAATCCGCAATCCGATCAGTACGACTATACTCTTCGCACTTGGATTTTTTACTGCGTTGTCCGCTCAATTCGCAATCCTCATGTATGTTACATACACTGCGGTTGCTTCATTTTCGCAGCGCCTTGCTAAAAACCCCATTGCTTTGAGTATATATTCTTTCATTAGATGCTTCTTGCTATTGAAGTACGTTCAAACACTTCAATAACGTCTCCAACACGGATATCAGTGAAATTCTTAATGCCTATACCACATTCCATACCATTTCGTACTTCTGTTGCATCTTCTTTAAAGCGACGTAAGGAATGCAGTTCGCCTTCGTGCATAACGACGTTGTCGCGTAACACGCGAATCGGTGCATTACGTCGTACTAGTCCGCTTGTCACCATACAACCTGCAATAACACCCAATTTAGCGGAACGGAAAACTTCCCTCACTTCAGCCATTCCTAATACTGTTTCTTTTATCTCGGGTGATAATAGACCATTCATCACATTTTTAACTTGATCAATCAGGTCGTAAATAATGCCATGGTAATGCATTATTAAGCCTTCTTTCTCTACAATACGTTTAGCCGTGGCATCTGCTCTGACATTAAACCCTAAGATCAAGGCTGTAGACGCTAAAGCAAGGTTAACATCCGATTCAGTAATAGCACCTACGCCTACATAAACCAGCTTTACTTTAACTTCAGAAGTAGACAATTTACTCAATGCTTCTTGTATCGCCTCTGCAGAACCTTGAACATCCGTTTTTAAAATAATATTCAGTACTTTCGCTTGGCCTTCATCAAGATGGCTAAAAATATCTTCTGACTTAATAGCACGTTGTTGCGCTAATTTAGTTTCACGTAATTTTCCTTCACGGAATAAAGCAATTTCACGTGCTTTACGTTCATCGATAACTACCTGCACTTCATCACCTGCATCAGGTGCCTTCGACAAACCTAAAACTTCTACGGGCATAGAAGGACCAGCCGATTCCACAGGTTTGCCTTGTTCATTCAGTAGTGCACGCACCCGACCAAACGCCTTACCCGCTACTAAGAAATCACCTTGCGATACTTTTCCACGTCGAACTAAGATGGTTACAACAGGACCTTTTCCTTTATCTAAACGTGATTCAATAACAATACCTTGCCCTGGTCCTTCTTGTGGTGCTTTAAGTTCTAACACTTCGGCCTGAACTAACAGTGAATCCAATAAATTATCAATCCCTTCCCCGGTTTTTGCAGAAACAGGAACCAGCATCGTATCACCACCCCATTCTTCAGGGATAAGTTCATGTTTTGCTAATTCATTCTTAATTCTATCTAAATCAGCTTCGGGTTTATCAATTTTATTAATCGCAACAACAATAGGTACATTGGCAGCTTTTGCATGTTGAATAGCTTCCACCGTTTGTGGCATCACGCCATCATCGGCCGCGACCACTAACACGACGATATCAGTGACTCGTGCGCCACGCGCACGCATGGCGGTAAACGCAGAGTGGCCGGGCGTATCTAAGAAAGTAATAACACCCTTGGGAACTTTCACGTGATAAGCACCGATATGCTGTGTAATACCACCCGCTTCTCCCTGAGTGACTTTAGTACGTCGAATATAATCTAATAAAGAAGTCTTCCCATGATCAACGTGTCCCATAATGGTAACCACGGGTGGGCGTGGCAATAACTCACCCATTTGTTGCTGTGTGGTATGTACTAAACCTTCTTCTAAAGCATTGGAACTAATAAGCTTCGCTGCGTGTCCCATTTCTTCAACGATAATAGTCGCTGTATCCTGGTCAATGGGCTGATTAATCGTGGCTATCACACCCATTTTCATTAAGGATTTAATTACTTCTGCCGCTTTAACTGACATCTTTCCTGCCAGCTCACCAACCGTGATCGTTTCAGGAATGCCTACTTCATGTTTTATTGCGGCCGTAGGTCTTTCAAATTGTTGTTGTAAGAATTGATCTGCTCTTTTGTTTCGACCTCCCTTTTTCCTATACCGAAACTCCTCATCGGTTTCATCGGCTAACTGATAAATATTTTTATGTCGGTATTTCGTCATTTCTTTTTCTTTTAAGCTGCGTGCTTTATGTTTTTTATCGCGTTCTGCTTTTTCTTTATTCGCTGATAATACAACGTTTGGTTTTTCAGGCAGCTTTTTCTTTTCAGCTTCAGCAGGCGCTAATTTTTTTTCTTCAATCGGATGTTGATCTTTTTTTGGTGTTTCGCTGACAACGGTTGGTTCAGCTTGGGTGGTAGGAGGTGTCGCTTCTGGAAGCGCCTGGCTTTGTTCTACCGCTTCCTGCGCCACTTTTTCTTGTTCTACTTTTTCTTGCTCTGCCGCTAATTCTTTTTCTTTTGCTTCTTTAGCGCGGTTTGTCTCTTCATCGATTAAACCTTCATTACTTTTAACATAAGTCCTTTTCTTACGGACTTGAACCTTAATGGTTTTTGCCTTACCTGAAGTATCTTTGACTTTAAGTAGACTCGTACTTTTACGCGTACGGGTTAAGGTAATAAGCTTTTTAGGATTATTATTAGCGGCATCTTCCTTTTCATTTTCATGAGAAGAAATCTTATTGGTCACTTTATCTTTGATACTCTCTGTCATGCAAATGCCTCTCCTGCCAATATATGACAGCTTAGCGAACCTAAATTGATGTACCCTTCGCACTTGAATTTTTGGCAGCGTTCCCGCTCAACTCGCCACCCTCATGTATCATCTATACACTCCGGCGGCTTCGTTTTCGCAGCGCCTTGCCAAAAATCCCATTGCTGTGAGTCTAGCTAAATTAATGGTAAAAGTTATCTGTCTATTTCTCTTTTTCAAACCAAGGCGCGCGCGCTGCCATAATAAACTTACCCGCTTGTTTACGCTCTAGTTTGATAATATCCAATAGATCATCCGTAGACAGTTCAGCCAATGCTTCTCGTGACGAAACACCATGCTTTGCTAAAGTAGCCGCAAGCTCTTCTGTCATTCCCTCTATCGCAAGTAAATCTTGATTAACTTCTAATGGATTTTTCTTCTCATTCTTATCCGGGCTAGGACGTGCAGCAAGTACTTCTTTTGCACGACCTTGCAAAGCTTCCACTAAATCTTCATCAAACTCTTCAATATCAAGTAATTCGCTTTCCGAAACATAAGCAATTTCTTCTAGGCTAGTAAAACCTTCGCGCGCCAGTACCTGTGCAAGCTCTTCATCAATGCCTAATTGTTCCATAAAAAGGTTTTGTAAACCTTCCGATTCTTTAACAACCTTTTTAGCGGCGTCGTCTACCGTAATCACGTTAATCGTCCAGCCGGTTAATTCGCTGGCTAAACGAACATTTTGTCCGTTTCTACCAATGGCTTGTGATAACTGATCTTCTTGTACGGCGACATCCATGATGTGGGTATCTTCATCCACAACAATAGATGCAACTTCGGCAGGCGCCATAGCATTAATAGCGAGCTGAACGGGGTTATCATCCCATAAAACGATATCAATACGTTCGCCAGCTAATTCACTGGATACCGCTTGTACACGCGCACCCCGCATACCTACACATGCACCAATCGGATCAATGCGTCCGTCATTGGTTTTTACCGCAATCTTAGCGCGTGAACCTGGATCACGTGCAGCACTCTTTATTTCAATGAGTTCTTCACCAATCTCAGGCACTTCTATTTTAAATAATTCGATTAACATTTCCGGACGTGCGCGGCTCATTAATAATTGTGGACCACGAATTTGCGGATTAACGGCATACAAATAGCCACGTAAACGATCTTCTGAACGTACTTCTTCACGAGGAATCATTTCTTCTCGGGGAACAAACGCTTCTACGCCACTGCCTAAATCAATAATCAAGCCTTCGCGTGTAATGCGCTTCACAATACCGGAAAGCAGTTCGCCAATTCGTGCGGCATAGGCCTCGGCAATTTTAGCACGTTCCGCTTCTCTAACTTTTTGAATAATGACCTGCTTGGCTGTTTGCGCTGCAATGCGTCCAAACTCTACAGAAGCCATAGGCTCTTCAATCACGTCACCCACTTGGAGATTGGGGTCACGCTTCTTCGCTTCGCTTAAGATAATTTGTTGTAAGGGCTCAAAAACAACATCAATTGCTTTTTCAACTTCGTCTGGCACAACTGTCCAGCGACGAAAGGTTTCATAGTCACCCGTGCGGCGATCGATAGCGACTCGGACGTCAATATCCTCACCCGCCTTTTTTTTAGTTGCCATTGCTAAAGCCGCTTCTATGGCTTTAAAAATAAGCTCTTTATCGACATCTTTTTCGTTTGATACCGTCTCTGCCACTAATAAAATTTCTTTTTTCATAGCCTGCCTCCGCTTATTTAATTGTCTCAGGCAACACATTCGCACGCATGATATTGTCCCAGGTTAACGTTAAGTCTTCACCTTCTTCTGATGGGCTCAGTACGATGCCCTCTTCGTTCGTAGACTTTAAAAGTCCTTTGAATTTTCGTTGATTATCAATTGCTGTGTGCGTTTGAACACTGATCTTACACCCAACAAAACGCTGGAATTGATCCGCTGTAAATAAAGGCCGATCTAAACCAGGGGAAGAAACCTCTAAGTTATATCGAGTTAATATCGGATTTTCTACGTCGAATAACGCACTAATCTGGCGACTTACTCGCTCACAATCGACCAGCTTAATACCCTGCTCACTGTCTATATAGACACGCAGTATGCTTCGCTGACCTTGCGTTACGTAAACACAACCCCATAACTCATAACCTAAGGACTCAACCGTCGGCAAAATCATTGCTTTTATTGCTGCTGAACTATTCCTCATCGCTCCATATAAAGGAGCCTTTCAAAAAAGCCCCTACCTCTAAATAAAAAGCCCCGAAACGGGGCCTTTAAAACGTAAAATTGGTAGCGGGGGTAGGATTTGAACCTACGGCCTTCGGGTTATGAGCCCGACGAGCTACCAGACTGCTCCACCCCGCGATAATAGCGGTAGAAGTATACCGCAACCCTCAGCTTAATTCAAACGGATTTTACTCGGTAATTTAGACAATAGAGCCATCCTGTTTCATTTGATATACCCACAGACAGTGACCACTGAATATTTATTTATCCTGACGGACAAAATGATCTGCTGAGATGATTAAACTCAGATTCTATCTCGCATTTAGATAGCGATGCTATCTTTTTGGAGGCTATAAAAGCCCTCGCTAAGTCTTCACTATCTGACATTTTTACTTTAAAGGATTGAGTAAACAGTTTTGAAGAAGAGCCTCTACCACCTACCCCCTCTTTATCATTGCAAACCAATAATATCGCCCATAGCGTATTTTCAGATCCATTATCAAGTAAAAGAGCAGGCAGAACCTCCCCCTTTTTTTTCTCAAATTCAGCCTCAGAAAAAGTATATTTTAATAATTCATTGATATTATTTTTCAAGTACGCTAGCTCATGTTTTCCGATTAGGCGACGATGCTCGCCCCCCCCCTTTTCATCTAACGCTTTATCATCCTCTTCTAAACTACGTATTACCTTAAACAAAAGCGTTACATTTGTTTTGAGATTAACCCCCAACTGTGACGCGGCTAAACGTTTTAAACCCTCTATTTTTGTCTTTATTTTTTTTTCTTCTGAAAAAAAATCCAAAAAAATAGGCGTTTTTCGTGCTTGAAGATACTGAAGCTTGTTTTTCAAAATCGTAATTTTGACGAAACATTCTTTTAAAAGATAAATTTTATTGGCCTGATTATCGGTTGTCAGATTAGCTGAACGACATTTTCTATAATAATAGTCATCGCGCGAAACATCGATTAATGAATTCACGGGTGTTTGGGTGCTCGGCTTGGGCTCAGGTATCACCGTATAAAAAAAATACCCGTAAATAGAAATGCCGATATCCAGCACCGTAACAACACAAAGCAATACACCCACGGCCATCAACCATCCACCCGCCAGCACAGCGCTTGCAAAAAGCGTCGCCAGGATAGCGAAGACTACCCCGAAAGCCAGCACGCTTGAATTGTATTTAAGATTCTCTTTATAGTGATTTTTTGACCACTGATTTTCTAGCCTTGGGCTATCACCACTAAAACGATTTAAGTAATAACAACTAAATCCAAAGATAATGACACTACGAATAACCTTCAGATAGCTATAGACCAAAAAGGCTGATAATAGAACGCTGATCAGCGGTAAATTAAAACAAAGCACACTCATCAACATCGCTATTGAAATAAAAACCTTAAAAAAGGCAAACAGTAGTTGGGCAGTGGCTCCTAAGTTTTTATTTTTTACGCTATAAAAATAATTAACTATTCTGAGAATAGCCCTAAACAAATGCAGCACATAAAAAATAAGTGTACAGGGAATCGAAAGTGATTGTAATTTCAATTTATCAATCACCTTGATAATATTGATCAACCGTTTCAAAACATAGAATGTTAATCGCCAAAAGCTAATGGAAATAATATGTTTTTTTACAGTTGACTTCATTCATATCAACCGCAGATTTAGCCCACACGCATCCAACAACGCTAAAAAGGATTTTCCAGAACGCGTGTTACTTAATTTCCAATACACCTCTACATACCCCTTTAATAGATAGCGATGATCAGGAAGATTAAGTATCTTTAAAATCTTTTCTGCGAAACTTAAATCATGGTAATACTGCGTAGCGCCTTGAAATAAAATAGCGGCTAATAATGTCGCTTTTGAGACCTGTCTCGCTTTGCTGCCAGAATAGAACCCTTGTATACACTCTTCTAAGGCTCGGTCTTTATCCCATTGATGCCAAGCTTGGTAAAAATCTAAGGCATACGACTGATGCATTTGTACCGCATGGGGTTCTTGCGCGGTGCTCAGCTGCAATATAAACAACATCGCAGGAATACTGGCTTCTATATTAGCCCATGAGCAATTACCTATTACTTGTGCACCTATAGGCAAGGTTGCTATTGGCTTTAAACCCAATACACGATGAATGGTTTTAGTCAGAAACTCCCGTGACTGGCGATTGAAAATTAATTGTTTACAAAAATCCATAGTCCAAGCATGACGATTTTGTAACTGATAGATGACCACACTCCCTTCTCTCTGGCTATTTTCACCACGATCACAACGAATCAACCAATCTTGGTATTTGATCAAGGCAATGGCATGGCCTTCATAAGCAACGGGTAATAATAATAGCTCTTGTTGGCCGAGCAACGCATCGATACTATGCTGATGCTGTTTAATATCAATCGTATAACGTTGGTATTTTAACAAGGCTTGTGCAATAGAAAATGCCTGAATTACTTTTTGTAAACTTTCAAAAAAAGAACGTAAATGACGTGAAGAGAAATTATTTTTATATCGTTTTAAGGAATGGATAATCACATCCACTGTGAATTCTAAAAAAAACCCTTCATAATCGATTTCAATAAAACGACCGTCTACATTGACAATATCAACGTGTCCGCTTAATTCATAACGATGCCCTAATAATTTTGCTTGAATAAAATCCTGAGCAAAGTTCAACTTAGCACCGTGTTGATAAAGCAGTTTTTTTAATGCCTGTTGTTGTCTCAGTAATGGATAGACTAAGATCGGTTGCCCTGCTGTGGTATATGCATTCGGATCGGCTTTATTGGCCAATAATAATTGGCACAATTCGATATTGTGATTATCAACCGCCCAGTGTAAAGCAGAACGACCGGTAGCATCTGGCTTATTAATCTCAGCGCCGTACTCTAATAATAAAGCCGCCACATCAACCTTATTCGCAATAACCGCTTCTATTAGAGGTGAAAACCCATATTCATCCGCTTCTTCAATATCTGCACCCATTTGAATAGCATGCTCTACCCTTTCTAAGGTGCCAAATAAAATTTCGTTTGCAAAGGAAGGCATAAGCGTTCTATTTACCGAGAAAGCGTAACGCTTTTGCTTCTACCCAAACTATGGCTGTTGCGCAATTGGTTTTCTAAACGTAATTCAGGAAACCGTTCTCTTGCTTTGGGGTTATCGGAAGGAATAGCGGTCAGTTTAGGATCATCTCCACTAAACTGTTGACTCTTGGCTAACAAAGGATGCGCATGGGGTTGCTCGCCACACATACCCTGTTGCGTTGCTTTTTTTCCTAGTAAGCTATTTGGATCGTCTGTATAAGGGACCGGACCAAACTTTTGTTGGCCTTTGCGACGCTCCTTGGTAAAGCAAGCCAATAAATAGGCATTAAGCTGTTCTACACTTAAGCTAATAGTGCCGGCGCCACCCTCATCGGCATCCACGTCCTTCTTTAAAGGCTTCTTTTTATTGACAATAGCCAGGGGCTCAACATCTATGATATTCGGCTGATTATTTTTTTCATCCACTACAGGAAAGTTTATTTTAGAGTGATCAGACATACCATTATTTTACCGCATTTTTTTAAATACCGCTAAAATGCTTGGCTTATAGATAGTCCTGAACCAAACATTCGGCAATCTGCACCGCATTGAGCGCGGCACCTTTACGGACATTATCGGATACAATCCAAAGATTTAATCCTAAGGGATGAGAGATCTCTTCGCGAATGCGGCCAACCATGACGGTATCTTTATGTTTTTCAGCGTCTTTCATAATCGGCATAGGGTAACCATTGTCCGCATACCTATCGATAAGCTCAATGCCCGCTGCTTTTTTTAATAATTGTTTTACCTGAGAGACACTTATTTTTTTCTTAGTCTCAATATGTACCGCTTCAGAATGACAATGCAATACGGGTACACGCACGGCAGTAGGATTCACTTGAATTTCTTTATCGGCAAATATCTTTTGTGTCTCCCAAACCATCTTCATTTCTTCGCGCGTATAGCCATTTTCCTGAAAATCGTCGATGTGTGGAATCACATTAAATGCAATCTGAGTCGCAAAAGCTTCTGGTTTTTTAATCGCCATGCCATTCAGTAAACGTCCGCACTGATCCAGTAATTCTTTAAAGGCTTTTCTTCCGGCACCGGATACCGATTGATAAGTGGCTACATTAATTCGGCTAATACCAACCGCATCGTAAATGGGTTTTAATGCGACTAACATTTGAATGGTCGAACAATTTGGATTAGCAATAATATTGCGCTTGGCGTAGTTTTTTAAGGCTTGCGGATTCACTTCAGGTATAACTAAAGGAACATCGTCGTCATAACGAAATTGAGAGGTGTTATCAATAGCAATACAACCACTTTTGGTTGCGATGGGTACATATTCCGCTGAAACGGCGGCACCCGCCGAAAACAAAGCAATATCTACTTTTTTAAAATCAAACTCAGCTAAATCTTCAATCAATAAAGATTTTTTATTAAAGGTAATGGCTTCACCGGCTGAACGCTGGCTAGCAATAGGATAAAGTTGGTTAATCGGAAACTGGCGCTGTGCTAACAGCGCTAACATTGTTTCGCCCACCAAACCAGTGGCGCCTATAACGGCTACATTAAATTTTTTTGTCATCCACTAATTGCTCTTGGGTTAATAAAAAGACTTCTGCCTCGCCTCGTTCAAACTCCAACCATACAAAAGGAAGATGAGGAAAACGCTGGATCAAGGCCGCTTTGCTGTTGCCAACCTCAACAATTAATAATCCCCCTTTCTGCAAGTGGTGTTTAGCCTGTGCTAACAACCGAACCACGATATCTAAACCATCGGTTCCAGCCGCTAATGCCATTGCTGGTTCATGACGATATTCTGGTGGCAATTGTGCAAAATCATCGGCATCAACATAAGGTGGATTACTAATAATAATATCGTAACGCCGCCCTTTTAAACGCTCGAAATCATCCGATTGAATGAGGTCAATTTGTTCATCTAACTGATGTCGCTTAACATTCATTGCAGCAACGGCTAAGGCTTCTTCAGAATAATCTACCGCATCTACCTTAGCATCAGGAAATGCATAAGCACAGGCAATGGCAATGCATGCACTACCCGTTCCTAAATCTAAAATAGAAACCACCTTCTCAGGATCAACCCAAGGACTAAACTGTTGTTCAATCAATTCAGCCATGGGTGAACGCGGTATTAATACGCGTGAATCCACATAGAAAGGCAATCCTGCAAACCAACTTTCATGAACCAGGTAAGCGGTAGGCAATCGCTCGTTGATACGTTGGCTTATTTTATGTAGTAGTTGAGTACGTTCTTCTGGCGTTAAATGTGCATCTAACCACACCGGATTTAACACGGGTCCTAGCTTTAAAACAGCTAATGCTAAATAAATGATTTCATCCCAAGCATTGTCGGTACCATGCCCGTAAAAGAGTTCTGCACGCTGAAACTGGGTAAAGCCCCAACGTAATATATCGCGTAGCGTACGAAGCCCCGCTAAGGCTTCTGAGACATTATCGGCAGTCAGCGAAAAATGGGATTTATTCACTATGTTATTCAAAGTAAAGGAATTGTCCGTATTTAAACATAGGCCCTAGAAACAAGCAAAAGACTAAGCCACGATCGAGCACTATGGAAGGCTTGGTCTTTGATAAAGCATCGCTTCAATATGATTTATATGTTTATCTTCTGGAGCTTGGGTATCAAAGAAGCCCAAACGGAATTTACCGCTACTGGCCTTATGATATAAGCCATTGGTAATGGCGATGGGGAGAACAACAAGTGCTACGCATATCGCAATCTTATCCAACAATAGCCACGCTAAAGATCGCTTTGGAAACACCTGGCGCATTTGTTGAATATAGGCGGTGGCGTCGTGGCTAAATTTATCCGAGTCAATTTTTCCTTGTTTTCTATCTTCGACTAACTGGGTAAAATGCTTTGCGCTTTCGATTCCTTTTGCAGCCAACTCAGGCGACTTTAAATACTCCAGCATCCTAGCACAGTTAACTAGCTGAAAAATGTTAAGCTGATCAGCTATTTTCTCATTACCCAAAACAGCAACTAATCTGTCCAATGGTAGCAATGTTTTATCTAGTGAAGAAGATTTTTGAATAGCATATTCAAGAGCAACTAAATATCGAACATGACCATAAATAAATTCAGCTGGTCTTTCCGATGCAACAGCACCAAAAAACTCCTTTGGCCTATCATTTTTCATTTTAATGAAATAATCATCTAACCTTTCTCTTAGAGCATTATCATACTTAGCTTTTGGCAGCTGCTTTGGTTCATCGGATTTAGGTTTAGGCTTCAGTAGCACATATTTTTGTTGTCGTACTATATCTTCCATGCAACCCCCTTATTATTATTTATCACTCAAAAATAGTATTTTAAACAGCTTATATTATAGAGCCCTTTTCACTGAGAAATAGAAATTTTCATTCCTATACAAATGATTATAGATATTGTAACTTAAAGAAATATTAGTAAGGGAGAAAAGATTGGAGCATGGAAAAAGATCGTTCTACTTTGGCTATCATCAATTTAGATTTAGGCAAAGAATTTACAAAAGATTCATATAAATTACTACGTGAATTACTGCAGCACTTTATAAAAGAAGTACCTGAGTTTCAAAAAGAAATTAACCAAGCCTTTCAAGATAAAGAAAAACAAAAATTAAATGATCAGTTACATAAGCTAACTGGCTCATGTCTTTACTGTGGATTGGATAGATTGAAAGCAAGCCTGTTAGCCTTTAAAGCCGCTATAAATGAAGGTAATTACGATAGGGAATTACTAGATGATTTGAATCAAGAACTAGAAAGTGCAACGCAAGAAGCACAGAAGTTTAAGATTTAGCTAAGGCTTTACGAGCCCCGTTTTCACGAGGCTCGTAGCTAAATCTAAATCTTAGGAAGAACGCTCAACTAATTCTACTATAGCCATAGGCGCACTATCACCGGCACGAAAACCGCATTTTAAAATACGTAAATAACCACCTGGTCTTTTTGTAAAACGTGGCGCTACGGTGTTAAATAAGGTCGCTACCGCTTCCTTATCACGCAAACGATCAAAAGCTAAACGGCGATGAGCAACCCCATCTACTTTTGCTAAAGTAATTAACGGTTCTGCTACACGGCGAAGCTCTTTTGCTTTTGCCAAGGTAGTAGAAATAACTTCATGTTTTAACAATGAAGCCGTCATATTACGAAACATCGCCTTTCTATGGCTAGATGTACGACCTAATCTTCGACCTGAATTAAGATGACGCATAGCGCAGTGCCCTTTTAATCTTTTTTAATTTCTTCAGTTTTTTCTATTTCTTCAGTATTCCCTTCCATTGATTTTTTCAAAGAAGAAAATTGCTGAACTGGAACATCCATACCTAACATTAAATTACGTTTCTGTAAGGCTGTTTTAATTTCCCATAAAGAAACTTTACCTAAATTAGGTGTTGATAATAGCTCTTGTTCTGTTTTTTGTACTAAATCACCAATACGGTATATGTGTTCGGCCTTTAAACAATTAGCCGCACGAACTGTTAACTCAAGTTCATCAACCGGAAGCAGTAAAATAGGATTGATATCCGCGTCTGGTACAGGCACTTCTGCTTCTGTTTCATGACGAAGTTCAACAAAGGTGCTTAATTGTTCTTGAACGATGGTAGCCGCACGACGTATCGCTTCTTCTGGCTCAATCGTACCATTTGTTTCTAAATCAATAACTAACTTATCTAAGTCTGTACGTTGCTCTACCCGTGCATTTTCAACAGAGTAAGTCGCACGTAAAATGGGATTGAATAATGCATCTAATTGTAAAGCACCCACTTCACTCACATATTGATCCGTCTTACGTAGCGAAGCTGGCTGATAACCACGCCCTCTAACTACTTTTAAGGTCATCTTAAATTCTTTAGGTTTCGTTAAATGCGCTATAACATAATCAGGGTTCTTAACCTCAACATCATGTGGCAATTCAATGTCACCGGCATGAACAGGACCGACTGTATTTTTTACTAATTCAAGTGTGACTTCTTCTCTATCATGTAATAGAAAAGCAATGCCTTTTAAATTAAGTAGAATATCAATAATGTCTTCTTGTACGCCTTCTAGACTACTGTATTCGTGAAGAACACCTTCAATTCTTACCTCGGTAACGGCACAGCCAGGCATAGAGGATAACAATATACGACGTAAAGCATTCCCCAAGGTATGACCAAACCCTGGTTCAAAAGGTTGCAGACTAACTAAAGCTCTGTTTTGACTTAAAGTCTGAACTTCAATCGTCTGTGGTGTCAAAAATTTCTTAACATTCGTCGACATGGTTTACCTGCTTTACTTGGAGTAATACTCTACAACTAGATTCTCATTAAATTCTAAAGGTAATTCACTGCGTTCAGGAATCAATTTAACAATACCTTGTAACTTAGTAGAATCAATATCTAGCCAACTGGGTTGGGGCTTTTGTTTAGCAAGTTCTAACGCCGCTTGTATACGTGTTTGAGTTTTGCTTTTTTCTTTTATTTCAATCACATCCCCAGCTTTAACCTGATAGGAAGGGATATTAACAATCGTTCCATTCACTTTTACCGCACGGTGCGTCACTAATTGTCTTGCTTCTGCGCGTGTAGCAGAAAATCCAATACGAAAAACGACGTTATCTAAACGGCATTCGAGTAACTTTAATAGATTCTCACCGGTAATTCCTTTTCGCTTAGCCGCTTTCGTATAGTAAAGTCTAAATTGTTTTTCTAATACGCCATACGTACGTCGGATTAACTGCTTTTGGCGTAACATAACACCGTAATCAGATAATCTTCCACGCTTCGTACCGTGCATACCCGGAGGGGTAGCCAACTTACATTTACTATCGAGTGCACGAATGCCACTTTTTAATTGTAAATCACTACCTAATCGGCGTGCTAATTTACAAGTAGGACCTCGGTATCTAGCCATTAACTTTACTACTCCGCTTGAATAATTTTTCTAAACTCGACGACGCTTTGGTGGACGGCAACCATTGTGCGGCACACCCGTAATATTAATAATTTGCGTCACTTCAATCTCTTTATTTTTTAAAGCCATGATAGCTTGCTCAGATCCTTGACCTGGCCCTTTTATTCTGACTTCAATCCGGCCTAAATTATGTTTATATTTAGCTCTATATTTATCACACGCTTTTTCAATCGCTTTCTCAAAAGCAACTCGCGCTGCAAATGCAGTTCCCTTTTTAGTCCCTTTAAACTCACAAGCTCCAGCAGAAGAAATACCTAATGTTTCCCCACCCTTACGAATACAGATAATGGTGTTATTAAATGACGTTGTCAGATGAACAATCGCATCTGGAATAATTTCTTTGCGCTTGCGCATAGTGCCAGCCAATGCTTTATCTGCCATCGTCGGCTGAGCTGAATGTGCGTTATAATCTGTCATATTAATTAAATAACCACCTTATATGTTATGGACGCTATTGCTATCATTGCTTAATCCTTACGAATCATTTTACGAGGGCCTTTACGTGTACGTGCATTAGTACGGGTACGTTGACCACGGACAGGTAATCCACGTCGGTGTCTGATGCCTCTATAGCAGCCCAAATCCATCAAACGTTTAATGCTGAGCTGAACTTCTCGTCGTAAGTCGCCTTCTACTTTAAAATCAAGCAGCGCTTGACGGATGGCATCTATCTGCGCATCCAGAAGATCTCTAACTTTCGTTTGTGGCGCAATAGCCAAATTCTGGCATATTTTTGCTGCACGTGAACGACCTACCCCATAGATTTCCGTTAAACCTATGACGACATGTTTATTTATTGGTATATTTACACCGGCTATTCGAGCCATTTTTAAACTCCAAACCCTTAAATTTAAGATACTTCAAAAGGCGCAGTAGGGTATCTCACTGGCACCAAAAAATCAACAAAAATCGGCTTTTTTCTCGTCATTGCAAGCACGAAGTGCGTGACAATCTAGAGCTAAAACCCATTGGATTGCCGCGCGCCTACGGCGCTTGCAATGAGAGTCGCATTAGCCTTGGCGTTGTTTATGCCTAGCTTCTGCAGAGCAGATAATTCTCAATTTGCCCTTGCGCTTAATGACCTTACAGTTGCGACATATTTTTTTAATCGATGCCCTAACTTTCATAAAAACCTCACAAATATCTAGTACATTCTCTTTTTTAATACAGCCCGTTGGGGCCACCTGGTAATCCTTTTAAATTCGCCTTTTTCAATAATGATTCATATTGCTGTGACATCAATAAGGACTGGACTTGAACCATAAAATCCATGATGACCACAACGATAATTAATAAAGAGGTGCCACCAAAGTAAAAGGGAACATGCCAGGCAAATATCATAAATTCGGGTAATAACGCCACCAAAGCCAGGTAAATACAACCTATCAATGTTAGCCGCGTCATCGTTGCATCGATATAGCGAGCACTTTGCTCCCCTGGCCTAATACCGGGAATAAAAGCCCCTGATTTCTTCAAATTATCAGCGGTTTCGCGGGGGTTAAACACAAGCGCCGTATAAAAGAAAGAGAAGAATACTATAGCGGCAGTAAATAGCAAGATATAAAGTGGTTGCCCTGGTGACAGCCAAAAGCTGACATTTGAGAGCCAAGCCATGCCTTTTACATTAGAAAACCATTGCGCAAAGGTACCCGGCAGCATCATGATGCTGGAGGCAAAGATAGGGGGTATAACGCCCGCCATATTGATTTTTAAGGGTAAATGGCTGCTTTGTGCACTGAATAGCTTACGCCCCTGTTGTCGCTGAGGATAATTGACCGTAATGCGACGCTGGCCTCGCTCCATAAAGACGACAAACGCCGTTACCAAGACAATAACCGCTAGAATACAGAGTAACGTTAAAAATTGAATTTGGCCCTGTCTAAGCTGCTCTAAAGACTTAGCAATAGCCACTGGGAGGCCGGATACAATCCCTGAAAATATAATCAGCGAGATACCATTCCCTATACCATGCTCGGTAATCTGCTCACCTAACCACATCAAAAACATCGTGCCTGTCACTAGGGTCACCGTGGCTACAAAATAAAAAAACAAGCCTGGGTTCAATACCACCTGATGGCTCACTAGCCATTTTGCCATCCCTACGGATTGGAATAAGGCTAAAATAGTCGTTCCATAACGCGTATATTGATTAATCTTACGACGACCTGCTTCACCTTCTTTCTTTAGCTGCTCTAAAGCAGGTACCACCGCTGTTAATAGCTGAACGATAATAGAAACCGAGATATACGGTAAAAGACCTAAGGCAAAGACCGTAAAGCGCGACAACGCTCCACCCGAGAACATATTAAAAAGACCTAAAATACTATTATTTTGGTGACTGAATAAGTCAGCTAGGCGGTGTGGATCTAAACCGGGAACCGGGATGTGTGCGCCAATCCTATAAACAAGGATAGCAAGCAATACGAATAGTAAACGGTGCTTTAGTTCGCTAAAGCCGCTGCTGCTTGGTAGATTTCCCTTTCCAGGTGAAGCAAAACGGCTTAGTTTACTCATTTAGCCCTCGACGCTGCCACCCGCAGCCTCAATTGAGGCGCGCGCACCTTTCGTTAATTTGATGCCTTTTACACGCACTGCCTTTTCAAGTGTACCTGTTGCAATCAGCTTTACTTCTTTAACAGACCCTTTTATTAAACGCGCGTCTCTTAAAACTTGTAAATCAATCACATCAGCCGTTAATTTATTTAACGCATCCAATCTCAGGACTTGAGTAGATAGGCCATCGAGTGGCGTAAAACCAAACTTTGGTAATCGACGTTGTAAAGGTGTTTGTCCACCTTCAAAACCTAATTTATGAAAACCGCCGGCACGCGCACGTTGACCTTTATGACCACGTCCACTGGTTTTTCCTAATCCGGAACCAATCCCTCTGCCTACACGCTTTGCCGATGGTTTAGAGCCCGGCGCTGGCTTTAATGTATTAAGATGCATGCTGTTCAATCTCCTCTACTTTTAACAAGTAGGCGACTTGTGTAATCATTCCGCGCATAGCGGCATTGTCTTTTACTTCTATTACTTGGTTTAAACGTTTTAAACCTAATGCAGCAATAGTAGCGGTATGTACAGGTATTCGACCTGAAATACTTTTAGCTAAAGTCAAACGCAGTTTTTTATCTGACATGGGTATTTACTCGTTTATGCAACAATTTCTTTTACTGATTTGCCACGTTTATCCGCGATCATTTCCGGTGTAGTCATGCTTGATAATGCTTTCAAAGTTGCTCGAACCACATTAATACGGTTTGAAGAACCAATAACCTTAGCAATTACGTTTTTTATACCCACTACTTCAAAAATAGCGCGCATAGGACCGCCTGCAATAATACCTGTTCCTTCAACTGCAGGTAATATAATTACCTTAGTCGCGCCATGACGGCCTTCCAGTTTATGAAAAACAGTCTGGTTGTTAAGTTCTATATGCAACATATCGCGTCTAGCCTTTTCTAAGGCTTTTTGCATTGCAACAGATACTTCACGTGCAGGGCGCTTGCTAAAACCTATACGGCCTTTACCATCACCTACAACAACACCGGCGGCAAAGCTAAATATGCGACCACCTTTAACTACTTTTGCGTGACGATTGACCGCAATAAGCTTTTCTTGCAAACCATCACTTTTCGTTGATTGATCAAAACTCATTTATAAATAACCTTTTTAATTAGAAGGACAGCTCAGCCTCGCGTGCTGCCTCTGCCAATGCCTTAACACAACCATGATACCTGAAGCCAGAACGGTCAAAAGCAACTTCTTTTATTCCAACGGCGAGTGCGCGTTTAGCAATAAAATTGCCTACAACCATCGCTGATTTTACATTATTTGCATTAGCGCCACCTGCTTTAACTTCCTTATCTAAGGTTGATGCACTTGCCAACACCTTGTCGCCCTTCTCGCCTGAAACAATAATTTGTGCATAAAGATGCTTAGCTGTTCTTGCTACACAAAGACGTGGCATACCTAACTGGCGAATTTTCGCCCGAGTCTTTGTAGCCCTACGTTTTCGCTTTAACTTCTTGTCTAACATGCGCGTAAACCCTCTGCCTTATTTTTTCTTGGTTTCTTTTAATTTAATTCGTTCATCCGCATAACGAACACCTTTACCTTTATAAGGCTCTGGTGGTCTATAGCGACGTATTTCTGCGGCTACCTGTCCTACTAATTGTTTATCCGAACCTTGAATAACAATTTCAGTTTGGGTAGGTGTAGTAACCGTTATACCTTCTGGAATGTCATACACAACAGGGTGTGAAAACCCTAGGGTTAAATTAATTTTTTGACCTTGTACATTAGCACGGTAACCCACACCGACTAATTGCAACACTTTTTTAAACCCTTCACCCACACCAATAATGGCATTCGCTACATTGGCACGTGTGGTACCCGCTAAAGCATCTGCTTCATTGCTGCTGTCTAAAGGCTCAACTTGCAATATTTTATCTTGCAACGTTACTTTCACACGCGGATCAAATTGACAATTTAATACGCCTTGCTTGCCTTTAATAACAACTACTTGACCATCCAACGTTACGCTGGTGTCACCGATATTTATTGGACTTTTTGCAACTCTTGACATACAACTTTAACCCTTATTCAACAGTGGCGATAATTTCACCGCCTTGACCTAAAGCACGGGCCGCCTTATCTGTCATTAATCCTTTAGGTGTTGAAATCATTGCAACTCCTAAACCATCAACAACCTTAGGCAATTGGTCAGCCGAACGATAAATACGTAGTCCTGGACGGCTCACTCGTTTAAGTGAAGCAATAACAGGTTTCTCTAAATGATACTTTAAAGATACGGTCAGCGATGATTTAGCTTCATGTTCTTCACATTGAAAATCATTAATATAACCTTCGTCTTTTAATAATTTAGCGATAGCTAACTTTATCTTTGAAGAAGGCATAGAAACAAAAGGCTTCTTGACCGCCTGGGCATTTTTTATTCGGACAAACATGTCCGCAATTGGATCTTGCATACTCATAATCGTTAACCTACCAGCTTGATTTTACTATTCCAGGAAGCTCACCCTTCATGGCATAAAGACGCAGCATGCTTCGTGATAACCCAAATTGACGATAAACACCACGGGGACGACCTGTTAAACGACAACGATTACGTAATCGTACAGGCGAAGAATCCCGCGGTAACAATTGTAACTTTTGTTGCGCAGCCCAACGATCTTCATCGCTCAAATTAAGGTTGGAAATAATTTCCTTTAACGCGGCCCGTTTATGCGAATATTTTTTTACAATTAATTCGCGTTTATGTTGACGCGCGATGACGCTCTTTTTTGCCATATCTTTTAATTCTCTTTAAATGGAAAGTCGAATGCCGCTAATAAGGCACGCCCTTCTTTATCAGTTTTTGCAGAGGTAGTAATGGTAATATCCATTCCTCGCAATGCATCGATGGTATCGTATTTAATCTCAGGAAATACAATCTGTTCACGAATACCTAAACTATAATTTCCACGTCCATCGAATGATTTGGGTGTAAAACCACGAAAATCACGAATTCGCGGAATAGCCACTTGGATCAAACGATCAAGAAACTCATACATACGCTCGTTACGTAAGGTTACTTTACAACCAATAGGCCAACCTTCACGAATCTTAAATCCTGCGTGAGATTTCTTAGCCAGTGTGACGATGGGCTTTTGCCCAGCAATCAAGGTCATATCAGAAACCGCTGAGTCGATCACTTTTTTATTAGCGACAGCTTCACCGACGCCCATGTTAATGGTAACCTTCGTTATCCGAGGCACTTCCATATTACTTTGATATGAAAAGCTCTCTTTTAACTGTGGTATTACCTTCTTTGCATAATATTCTTTTAATCGGGCCATTAGCTCACCTAAAATTAAATATCGACCAATTCATCATTGGATTTAAAAATTCTAACCCGTCTTCCATCTTCTAAGGTCTTAATTCGGACCTTATCAGCCTTTTTTGTTACCGGATTGTAAAGCGCTAAGTTGCTCATATCAATGCTGGCTTCTTGCGTTACGATTCCACCCGTCACATTCTTTTGTGGGTTTGGCTTAACATGTTTTTTAACCTTGTTAACTCCCTCGACCACTGCTCGACTCTTGCTAGGTAATACACGAAGTACTTTACCTTGCTTGCCTTTATCTTTTCCAGCTAAGGCGATGACAATGTCACCTTTTTTAATTTTATGCATAGTTAATTTCCGCTTAAAGCACTTCAGAAGCTAATGATATAATTTTCATAAATTTTTCTGTACGTAACTCTCTAGGAACCGGTCCGAAAACACGTGTGCCTAGTGGTTGTAGCTGTGCTGTTAATAAAATAACGGCATTACCGTCAAAACGTAAAACGCTACCATCTTGTCTACGAACACCTTTTCGAGTACGCACAACAACAGCATGACAAACTTCACCCTTTTTTACTTTGCCACGTGGTACCGCATCTTTAACACTAATTCGAATGACGTCACCAATACCAGCATAACGGCGCTTTGAACCGCCTAATACTTTGATACACATCACACGGCGTGCACCACTGTTATCAGCTACTTCTAGCTCTGATTGCATTTGTATCATATTGCATCTCCTGCGACAGGTGCAGCAGCATTTCCAGCTGTTTTTTCTAATACTTTTAACAATACCCAAGCTTTACGTTTGGAAATAGGACGACCTTCTTGAATCGTAACCATATCGCCTTCATGACACTTGTTCTCTGGATCATGTGCTAATAAATTAGTACTACGTTTTAGATATTTACCATATTTAGGATGCTTGACCTTTCGTTCAATGCATACATTAATGGTTTTATCCATTTTATTACTAATAACGCGCCCTATCAGGGTACGAGTGACTTTGCTAGTTTGGCTCATGCTTTCTGGCCTATTTTTTCATGTAAAATGGTTAATAATCTCGCTATTTTTCGTCTAACGATTTTAAGTCTATTTGTCGCTGTTAACTGACGCGTTGAATGTTGTAACTTTAAATTAAACTGCTCACGTCCCGTCTGAAATAATTCTTCTTTTATTGCGGATATATCCATCTCGCGTATTTCTTTTGTCTTCATTACAACACCGTCCGCGTTACAAAGTTTGTTGTTACTGGTAATTTTGCTGCAGCCAGTTTTAATGCGGCTTTAGCAATCTCAGGGGTAATTCCTTCCATTTCAAATAAAACACGACCTGGTTGAACAACAGCTACCCAATATTCAACACTTCCCTTTCCTTTACCTTGACGCACTTCTAAAGGCTTTTTAGTAATTGGTTTATCTGGAAACAATCGAATCCAAATCTTACCGCCTCGTTTAACGTGTCGTGTTAAAGCACGACGCGCTGCTTCAATTTGCCGCGAGGTAATAAAACCTGCCGTTGTCGCTTTTAAGCCAAATTGACCAAAGCTGACTTCCGTTCCTCGTGAAGCCATACCCCGGTTACGACCTTTAAATTGTTTGCGATATTTTGTTCGCTTGGGCTGTAACATAATCTATTTCCAGTCTTTAATTCTTAATAAAATTTATTGGGCACTCTCAACGGTCTCTTTAGAAGCAGGTTTAACCCCCCCTCTATTAGGTGGACGACGTCGGTTATAATGTCTTTGATCTTTTTCTTCAGAATATTGCGATCTCGCTTCTGAGCTTTCTGGAAAGCTAATTTGCGAACGGTCGAATATCTCACCTTTATAAATCCAAACTTTAACGCCTAATTTACCATAGGTCGTTTGCGCTTCTGCTAAGGCGTAATCAATATTGGCTCGGAAGGTATGTAAAGGAACACTGCCTTCTTGTGAACGTTCACTACGTGCAATTTCAGCACCACCGAGACGTCCGGAAACCTCAATTTTAATACCTTTGGCACCTAAACGTAGCGCTGTTTGTACCGCTCGCTTCATGGCGCGTCTAAACATAACGCGACGTTCAAGCTGCTGGGCTATATTTTCAGCCACTAATTTTGCATCTAACTCCGGTTTCTTTACTTCTACAACAGAAAGTGAAACCGAGGTTGACATCGCTACTTCAAGTTTTCTTCTCAGGCTTTCAATAAACTCGCCTTTCTTTCCAATAACGACACCGGGTCTTGCCACATAGATAGTAATCTTGGCATTACGTGCGGGTCTTTCTATTTGTATCGATGAAATACCTGCTTGAACCAATGTTTTTTCTATCAATGCACGTGCTTTTAAGTCAGCGGATAGTAAGTCTGCATATTCTCTAGGCTTAGCATACCATTTCGCTGTCGATGTTCTCGTTATATTTAAACGAATTCCAACAGGGTTTACCTTATGGCCCATGATTACTTCTTCTCCCCATTGTCAGATACTTTAACCGTAATATGGCACGTTGGCTTTAATATACGATTACTGCGACCTTTTGCTCGAGCATGCATACGTTTTAAAGTAGGTCCTTGATCAACAAAAACCGTACTCACTTTCAGTAAATCGACATCAGCACCTTGGTTATGTTCTGCATTAGCAACAGCAGACTCTAAAACCTTTTTTAATACCTTGGCATTCTTCTTAACGCTAAAAGTTAGCAACTGAAGCGCTTTTTCAACTTTTAAACCGCGTATTTGATCCGCCAGCAAACGGCATTTTTGCGGCGATAATCTCGCGAATTTTAAGTATGCAGCAATTTCCACTTCTTAATACCTCAAATTAATACTATTTCTTTTCGTCAGCGCCTTTAGCTTTTTTATCAGCTGCCCTGTGGCTACGAAACATCCGAGTTACTGAAAACTCACCTAATTTATGGCCTATCATGTTTTCTGTTACATAAATTGGCACAAAATCACGACCATTATGAACGGCTATGGTTAAGCCAATCATTTCAGGTGCAATCATAGAGCGGCGTGACCATGTTTTAATAGGTCGTTTCACCGTCGCACTTTGGGCCGCCTGTACCTTTTTCGTCAAATGTACATCGATAAATGGACCTTTTTTTACAGAACGTGGCACTTAACACCTCACGAATTTAATTACTTCTTTTTACGTCGTTGCACAATCATTTTTAGATTGCGTTTATTACGACGTGTCTTATAACCTTTTGCTGGAACACCCCAAGGACTCACAGGATGACGTCCACCAGATGTTTTACCTTCACCACCACCATGTGGATGGTCAACCGGATTCATGGCAACACCCCGAACAGTGGGACGAATACCACGCCATCGTGAAGCGCCCGCCTTACCTAAAGAACGGAGATTATGATCATTATTACTGACAACACCGATAGTCGCTTTGCACTCAACAGGCACTTTTCTTAGCTCGCCTGAGCGGAGACGTATAGTAGCATAATCTCCCTCTCGCGCAATTAATTGAACGTAAGCGCCGGCACTTCTTGCTAACTGAGCACCCTTACCAGGTTTCAGCTCAATCGCATGAATAATGGTACCTACAGGTATATTCCGTAAAGGCATTGCGTTGCCCGGCTTTATGGGGGAAGAAGAACCTGCAGTTATCTCCATTCCGACCTTAAAATCGTTTGGCGCTAAAATATAACGACGCTCGCCATCCGCATAAAGGATCAAAGCAATATGCGCGGTACGGTTAGGGTCATATTCTATACGTTCAACCCGACCTAAAATGCCTTCTTTATTTCGTTTAAAATCGATTAAACGGTAAAGCTGTTTATGTCCACCACCTTGATGACGGGTGGTAATTCTTCCGTTGTTATTGCGCCCACCATTCTTAGGTTTAGGTGCTAATAAATTACTAAAAGGCTTGCCTTTATGTAGTCCCGCCTTTGACATCTTTACGACAAAACGACGGCCTGGCGATGTAGGATTTGCTTTTTGGCTAGGCATATAATTAGGTACTCTCTATTTTGTTCCAGTAAAATCAATATCATGGCCTTCTGCTAAACTTACATAAGCCTTTTTCCAAGCCTTAGAACGTCCTTCTGTTTGCTTAAAACGTTTAGCTTTTGGTTTAACATTCAGAAGCTGAACCGCGTCGACTTTTACGCTAAACAAGGATTCAACCGCTTGTTTTATTTCAGACTTATTCGCATCGATTTGTACTTGAAAAACAAATTGACGGTGCTTATCCGCTAAAAGCGTCGCTTTTTCTGAAACATGAGGCCTTTTAATCAGTTTAAATCGGCGCTGTTGTTGATGTGTTGTTGTGGCAAGGGTCATGCTAATAGTTCCTCGATTTGCTTCAGAGCCGCTGAGGTAATTAAAATCTTTTCGTGATTGATTAAATCAACCGGGTTAATCGCTTCCACATCGGATAGCTCTACATTGGCAAGATTACGTGCCGCCAAATAAACTCCGCTGTCCACTTCATTCAGAATAATTAAAACCTTCTTTGGCATATCGAATGCTTTTAACTTAGCCAATAATTGGCTCGTTTTAGGCTGTTCTAATGTGAAAGAATCAGTAATAACAAAACGGTCTTTACGTAAGAGTTCTGAACAAATCGAACGCATCGCTGCACGATACATCTTTTTGTTTACTTTCTGTGAATAATCTTGCGTCGTTGCCGCAAAGGTTACTCCACCACTACGCCATAGCGGACTACGAATTGTTCCTGCACGTGCACGCCCCATACCTTTCTGCTTCCATGGTTTTTTACCACCACCACTCACCGCAGAACGATTTTTTTGTGCATGCGTACCTTGTCTTCCACCTGCCAGATACGCAGTAACCACCTGGTGAATTAAAGGTTCGTTAAAACGGCAATCAAAAATAGCTTCAGATAATTGAAGTTCTTGTTTTGAGCCACTCTCTGTTACTAACGCCACTTGCATAGTGCCATTCCAATAATTAATTTATATTAAATTTCTAATCTTTTTTTACTTTGTTTTTCATTCGTACGGCTGGTTTTACAATAACCCGCCCGCCTGGTGCACCGGGTACAGCGCCTTTTATAAGCAATATATTCCGCTCAGCTTCTACTTTTACAACTTCTAAGGACTGAATGGTACAACGCTTATTTCCTAATTGACCCGCCATCTTTTTCCCTTTGAAAACACGTCCTGGCGATTGACGTTGTCCTATAGAACCTGGCGCACGATGGGATAAAGAGTTTCCGTGTGTTGCATCTTGCATTCTAAAATGGTGACGTTTAATGACCCCGGCAAAACCTTTACCTTTATTGGTGCCTGTCACGTCTACCAGCTGCCCTATGGTAAATAAACTATCTAAAGTAATTTCTTTACCAGGTGCTAAATCCTTAACAAATTCTTCACTCTCATCATCTAAACGAAACTCATACAGTCCTTTACCCGCTTCAGTATTCGCCTTGGTAAAATGACCGGCTTCACCTTTACTCAAACGTGAAAGCGATTTAGTTTCCGTCGTTAGCTGCACAGATTCATAACCATCGCGTTCTTTGGTTTTCACCTGAACCACTCGATTAGGCAATACTTCAATGAGTGTGACAGGAATAGCTATACCATTTTCAGTATAGACCTGTGTCATCCCACATTTTCTACCTATTAAACCCATTGTCATGATTATTACTACCTAAAATTAATCAACCTTAAATGCCTAAATTGCCGCACGCTTCGCGCTCGCAATGACGAACTTTATTCTCTATCTTTTCTCGTTCTTACTTCAATACTAACTTCAGAAGGCAAGTCATCTAAACGCTTTAAAGCATCTGCTGTCTTTTCCGTCGAAGCATAAACATCAATTAAACGTTTATGTGTACGTGTTTCATATTGATCACGCGCATCTTTATCTACGTGTGGTGATGTCAACACGGTTAATTTCTTTATCCGTGTAGGTAAAGGAATTGGGCCGCGAAGTATAGCACCTGTACGCTTCAATGAGGCAACAATTTTCTCTGTTGCCTTATCAATTAAACGGTGATCAAATGCATTCAACAAAATACGAAAGTCTTGGCTTTTCAGGGACATAACTATTTCCTACCGGCCTATTAAGCCTTTTTACCTTTTTTAACGAGTTTTGAAACAACACCTGAACCTACCGTTCTACCACCTTCACGTATTGCAAAACGTAATCCTTGTTCCATCGCAACACCGTATTCATTCATCAGTGTTACAGTGATGCTCACGTTATCGCCTGGCATAGCCATCTCAACACCTTCAGGAAGTTTAATGGTTCCTGTTACGTCAGTTGTTCTGAAATAAAATTGTGGCTTATAGTTATCCATAAAGGGTGTATGACGACCACCTTCATCTTTACTTAATACGTAGATTTCGGCTTCGAACTCTACCCAAGCTTCTACAGTACCTGGTTTAGCAAGCACTTGACCACGCTCTACTTCTTCACGCTTCAAACCACGAATCAACGCACCAATGTTATCGCCTGCTCGACCTTCGTCTAACAATTTACGGAACATTTCTACGCCAGTTACAGAGGTGCTTTGTACAGGTTTTAAGCCTACGACTTCTACCGGTTCACCCACTTTAACAATACCGCGTTCTACACGACCCGTTACTACCGTTCCTCGGCCTGAAATCGTAAATACGTCTTCAATAGGCATTAGGAATGGCTTATCGGTTTCCCGAACAGGCTCTGGGAAATATTCATCCATTGCTTTAGCTAATGCATAAACACCACCGCCTTCACAATCGCCTTCTAAGGCTTTCTTAGCGGATCCTCTAATAATAGGAATATCGTCGCCTGGAAAGTCGTATTTGCTTAACAATTCACGTATTTCCATTTCAACTAAGTCGAGTAATTCAGCATCATCGACCATGTCACATTTGTTCATGAACACAACAATATTAGGCACCCCTACTTGTCGTGCTAACAAAATATGTTCACGGGTCTGTGGCATAGGACCGTCAGCCGCACTAACGACGAGAATTGCTCCGTCCATTTGCGCTGCACCGGTAATCATATTTTTTACGTAATCGGCGTGACCTGGACAGTCCACATGTGCATAGTGGCGGTTTTCAGATTCATATTCGACGTGTGAAGTCGCAATGGTAATACCACGTGCTTTTTCTTCAGGCGCTTTGTCGATTTCATCAAACGCTTTTACTTCACCACCAAACTTTTCGGCCATACATTTAGTAATAGCGGCAGTCAGTGTTGTCTTACCATGATCAACGTGGCCAATAGTTCCCACATTCAAGTGGGGTTTATTTCGATTAAATTTTTCTGCGGCCATAATTTTTTACCTCAATAACTATTAATAACTAACTATCTTTTTTACGAATAATACCGTCTGCAACATTCGCTGGTGCTTCATTATACTTAGCAAACTCCATCGTATAGGTTGCACGTCCTTTCGTAGCAGAACGTAAAGCTGTTGCATAACCAAACATTTCTGAAAGGGGCACCTCAGCATGTATTATCTTACCACCACCCGCTGGCAAATCTTCTTGGCCAAGCAAAATTCCACGTCTACGGCTTAAATCACCGTTGACATCACCCATATTCTCTTCAGGTGTAATCACTTCAACCCGCATAATGGGTTCTAGCAATACAGGACTTGCTTTACGTGCACCTTCTTTAAACGCCATCGAGCCAGCAATCTTAAATGCCATTTCATTGGAGTCTACATCGTGATAAGAACCATCAAAAAGTGTTACTTTAACATCAACAACCGGATAGCCAGCGATGACACCATTTGCTAATTGTTCTTTAATCCCTTTATCTACGGCAGGAATATATTCCTTAGGAATAACACCCCCGACAATAGCATTCTCAAACTCATAACCTTTTCCTGCTTCTAGTGGGGCTAACTTGATCCAGACATGTCCGAATTGACCACGACCACCACTTTGTCTAACAAACTTACCTTCTTGTTCAACCGCTTTACGAATCGTTTCACGGTAAGCTACCTGCGGTTTACCGACATTCGCTTCTACACTGAATTCGCGTTTCATACGGTCAACAATAATATCTAAATGAAGCTCACCCATACCTGAAATAATAGTTTGGCCGGATTCTTCATCCACACGTACACGAAAAGAAGGATCTTCTTGCGCTAATTTTCCTAGCGCGATACCCATTTTTTCTTGATCTGCTTTCGTTTTTGGCTCTACCGCAACCGAAATAACTGGCTCAGGAAACTCCATGCGTTCCAAAGTAATGATGTTATCCGTAGCGCATAAGGTATCACCGGTTGTTGCATACTTAAGCCCTATGGCAGCAGCAATATCACCCGCTCGAACCTGTTTTATTTCTTCACGGCTATTAGCATGCATTTGTACAATACGACCAATACGTTCTTTTTTGCCTTTAACCGCGTTATAAAGCGTATCACCACTGTTCACAACACCAGAATAAACCCTAAAATAAACCAGCGAGCCAACAAAAGGATCGGTCGCCACTTTAAAAGCAAGTGCAGCAAAAGGAGCCTCATCCGTCGAGGGCCTATCCGCTACGGTTTGATCTTTATCATCCAACACACCCTTAATAGGTGGCACATCATTTGGCGCAGGCAAGTATTCGATAACACCATCTAACATCGCCTGAACACCTTTATTCTTAAAGGCTGAACCACATAATACGGGAACAATCTTATTTCCCAACGTTAAGGTACGAACGGATTTCTTAAGCTCTTCAGGACTAAATTGTCCACCTTCTAGATAACGCTCGGTCATCTCTTCAGAAGCCTCTGCGGCCGACTCTACAAGATTGTCATGCCACTTTTTCGCTTCAGCCTGTAATTCAGCAGGAATATCGCGGTACTCAAAGGTCATACCCTGATTTTTCTCATCCCAATAAATTGCTTTCATCTGGATGAGGTCAGTAACACCTTCAAATTTATCTTCTGCACCAATCGGTAAGTGAATAGGCACTGGCTGTCCGCCTAAACGCGCTTTAATTTGTTCCACAACACGAAGAAAATCAGCGCCTGCTCTATCCATTTTGTTCACAAAAGCAAGACGTGGCACTTGATACTTGTTTGCCTGACGCCAAACGGTTTCAGATTGTGGCTGAACCCCACCTACCGCACAAAAAACAACACAAGCACCGTCCAACACACGTAAAGAACGTTCTACCTCAATCGTAAAATCAACGTGGCCTGGCGTATCAATGATATTAATTCGATACGGCTCAGGATATTGATTCGCCATCCCCTTCCAAAAGCAAGTGGTTGCTGCAGAGGTAATGGTGATACCACGTTCCTGTTCTTGCGCCATCCAATCCATAACGGCAGTACCTTCATGAACCTCACCTATTTTGTGTGATTCACCGGTATAAAATAAAATCCGTTCAGTTGTCGTTGTTTTTCCGGCATCGATATGGGCAATAATCCCAATATTTCGATAGCGTTCTATAGGCGTTTGTCGGTCCACTCTCAGTACCTTTTAAATATTTTTAAAATTAGCTCCACCGGAAATGTGCAAAAGCCTGATTTGCTTTTGCCATACGGTGGGTATCTTCACGTTTTTTAACAGCGATGCCTTTGTTGTCATAGGCATCTAAAATTTCGGCCGCGAGGCGCTGTGCCATCGTTTTTTCACTGCGTTGTCCTGCGGCTGTCTTAAGCCAACGCATTGCCAATGCTGTTTTGCGAGAAGGACGTACTTCGACGGGAATCTGATAAGTCGAACCACCTACTCGTCTTGCTCTTACTTCAACATTAGGCCGTATGTTATCTAAAGCCTGATCGAAAATATCGAGCAATAAACCGGGATCAATTTCTTTTTTAGCACCTTCAGCGGAGGCACCTGCTTCTTCTACCCTTTTAGACTTGTATTTTAGACGTTCATCTAACCGCTCTAACGCGCCATAAACAATCTTTTCAGCGACGGCCTTTTTTCCATTTTTCATGATGGAATTAATAAATTTACTGAGCAGTTCACTATTGAACTTGGGGTCAGCAAGTATTTCTCTTTTAGCGGCAACACGTCTTCTTGGCATAACTCTAATTCCTACCTAATTACATTTATTTATCTTTGGGCCGTTTAGCACCGTACTTCGAACGCCCTTGCTTACGGTTTGCAACGCCGGAGGTATCTAAAGCCCCACGGACTACGTGATATCGAACACCAGGTAAGTCTTTTACCCGGCCACCACGCATGAGAATCACCGAGTGCTCTTGCAGGTTATGGCCTTCACCACCGATATAGGTAGTTACTTCCATACCATTGGTCAAACGCACCCGAGCCACCTTACGTAAAGCCGAGTTTGGCTTTTTAGGTGTCACGGTATATACACGTGTACAGACCCCTCGCTTTTGCGGACATTGCGCTAAAGCAGGAACCATCGATTTTGCACGTCTTTGTACACGTGGCTTTCGGACTAACTGATTAATTGTGGCCATTCAAAATCTACTCAAAATGTGGCTTAAAATAATTAAAATGCAGCTGATGTTAAGGGCTTTTCAACATTAACTTTTAGCGCAATAAAATCCTTCTTCGTTGAACGAAGAGGGGCGGGATTGTAAAGAGACCGCTCTAAGATGTCAAGTATAGAGCTCATTTTTTCTTGTTATTTTTCACTAAAATTCAGTGCTTTTTCTTCTTCTAAGACGCCAGTCTAGAAAAAGAATTAAAGCCGCAAAAAAACGTACTTGGGCAACAGATCATGTGCTTACGAGCCCTCTGAGCTCGTCAAACAAGGGCTACTAGAGCCATGCTGAGACGGGCAATCCCCATCAGCCACCTTTGACGGAAAGAAGGCCTGAAAGCCTGAAAAAGATGCCGCACGCGTCAAATCAGACTGCCTGGGCATAGAAACAAAGGTAAACACCTCCTGCTGTGGCGATATAGACTGCTTAGAGGCCCTGCTATCTGCCTCAGGCGCCGTCGTCGTATCGAGGCCATCCTTAAGCGCCTCTTGTTCTTGCACAGGCTTAGAGGCCTGCTCTGTGGCACTTTCCGCTTTAGCTGCCTTTTTATTAAGGCTATTTAGCCAATTTTCATCTAGGAATCCCTCTTTAGCCGCCTTAGGGGCTACTAAGCTCTTAAAAAAGTGTTTAACCCTCTCAAAAAATCCCACTAAAACCCCTAGCAAGCCTGTTTTTTTGAAGAAATAGGGCTTCAATTCTTTCGCTTTACAGTCTACGACAACATGATTAACGCTAGTCACTACTTCATGGCCCTTATTTTTAGCGGGGCTCAGCGTAACCGAAATACAAGAATGCGTTTGATAATGATACCCCCCCTCTTCTAACGGCACTTCCTCAAGATCCCCATCAAGCTCCCGTTTAAATTTCTCAGTACAGGTGGTGATTTCTTCAACCTGAACGCCATCCCCTAGAGGAGAAAAATTTATTTTAAAATCTGGCTTTTTGAAAACAGTACCGCTATGAAGCCTCACGTCATTAGAGAAGTTAAACCCTAATGTACTAAATACGTGTGAAAAACCTCCTTGATGAAAAGCAAAAGGAAGTAACGCTAAATAATACTCTTTTAAATTATTATCTTGGATCTTATTAAGCAATTCCATCTCAATAAAACTCATTAAATCTTCTTCGTCCTCAAATTGCTTTCCGTTGCGTAATTCCTTAATACTTTTACCTAAAATGAAATAACTTTCACTTTCCAAGCCGCGTTGCCAATCAATCAGTATATGCGCATCACCTTTATCTTTCTTTTCTATTTTATGCTTCATGTCCTGCAGTTCTTTTTCTAAAGATTGATGATTAAAAACCTCAGTCAATCCTTTAAGCTTTGGTTTAGGCTTATTGATGCGCGATAACTCTGTTTCCATCTGAACCTGTTGCGCATCTAATTTGATATCATCTGGAAAATATAACTTTGGCCTAACTAATCCTTCAGCGCCCTTAGCGTTTTGTGAAGCCACTTGTTGATGGTGCCCTGATTCGAATAAGTTTTTATAAATCTTTAAGTAATCAGTTCTGTCAGAGTCTGTATCATCATAACGAGGAAATCTTCCATATAACTCATAAAAAATTGCTGCTGCATCATAAGCAGCCGATGCACCACCCGTACGATCCTTTCCACTCTTACAAGCCACCCAAAATGTAGCGCCTATGCAATTGCTAATAATCGCTTCCATAGCAGCCGCTAAGGATTGCCGATGACGCTTATCACCTATTCTTAAAAACCCTAAAATCCCTAAACTACCTTGCCCAGACGGAATTGATAATAAAGTTTGTAATGCATCAAACAAACGCAGCGTATTTTTATCAAACTTTGCGCTTCCTTCATCACTTAAAAGTACTCCAAGTGTATCAATTAGCGCTTGTTTTTTATCACTTGATATACTTTTCTCTTCTGCACACGCATTCAGTTTTATTAATAAATCGTCTTTTTCAGAAAGCCGTGCTGATAAATAGCGTCCTACAGCACCTAATAATAACGCGGTATTACGGTCATTATTTTTAGTTTGTTCAGGATGAACACCAAAACGACGCCATATATTGAGTGGATGATTCGTCGATAATAAAGTAATTTTACTAAAAGAATGCTCTTTATATTTCAAACTTCCATCGCGCTGCACCATCAAACCCCACTTTACTAAAAAAGTTTTGTTTGCAGGTTCAGTCGGATCACTTAGAGCGGCCTGAAAGCGTTTAACTGCTTTCTCTTTCATTTCATATATCTTTGTATCGTTATCACTAGAGTCTGAAGCATGTCGACTCTTTAACGTAGCTGCCGTTCCAGGCGACACGAGTGACTGCGTTAAAATAACAACCTCACGAATCTTCTCACCACCACTCGATTTATTAAGCTGTTGATCCAGGCTCAATCTAATCTGTGCGGCTAAATTTAAACAGGTTATGCGAAAACCCTCTTGCTCAGCATAAGCCTGCTTCAGCAAATCAATAGGAAAAGGGGTTGCATGCCGAAAATACGTTAAGGCTTCTTGATTATTAATGGAAAAATCATGCCGCGACATATTAGCAACGCCCGGAACAGAGCGCAGTGAGGAAGGTATTGATTTAGCGCAGAGATCCTTCCAATTGGCTTTAATAAAATTCTGTTGCCATAAAGCTAAGCGCTCAAACCAAAGCGGCGGTAGTAGTGCATTGTTAATTTTAATGTATTCTTGAAATGAACTTTCTTCATCAACAGTAGGTGTTTCACTCTGAACTAATGCATGGAACACAGGGGTTTTAAAGTTTCCAGATTCTTCTTTCCATAAGATATGTGATACAGGGGTTTCAAAATTTTCACGCCCTTTTTTCCAGACTGAACAACTCTCGGCGAGCAGTAGTGATTTAAACGCATCTTTTAGCGTTGTATGCTGAAGTAAAATATCGTTATATTTTCCCAGTAAGCTATCAAAGTGTTTTTTGTTTTGATTAAAAGAAGCGTCTTTATCAAGATGCTTCACATAATCTGTATAAATGGCTTCAATACTTTTCTTTATTAAATCCAATCTGACTGAAAATTTAGTGCCTGTCTTCCAGTCTTTAGCCGTCAAGTGCTCTATTAAAAGCAACATTCCTTCTTTATACGATTCCCCTCGGTGTCCCAAATTTTCAACAGCTTTTTTTTCGATTAACATAAGCACACCCGGTTTTCACCTAAATTTTCAGCATAATTATTTATTTTCCCATTAATAACATTAACAGAATATTATTAATAGAATATTAACCCCCCCTATTTTCCAGGCTTACATACATAAATATCACGGTATTTAATTAAAAAATAATAAAATTAGAAATAAAAAATGCACCTAAAAGGTGCATTTTTCTAGTTAGCTTTGTAACCGTTAAATAGGAAGCAAGAAATTACTTTGCTTCGTCTTTAGGTTCAGATAACGCCTGACTCAATGCCTGCTCTGCATCACTGGCTGTCACTTGCGGAGCCACTAATTTTTGCTTTCTTGCTAAGCTATTAGCTGCTCGCTGACGTCGTGATTCAGCATGATAGGCAAATCCTGTACCGGCTGGAATTAAACGTCCTACAATCACGTTTTCTTTCAGTCCTTTCAGATCATCACGTTTTCCTGTCACCGCAGCTTCAGTTAAAACACGTGTGGTTTCTTGGAAAGAAGCCGCTGAAATAAACGAGTCTGTCGCCAAAGAGGCTTTAGTAATCCCCAATAATACTGACTCAAAACGTGCAGGCAGCTTATCTTCGCCGATTAACTTACGGTTTTCTTCTTTGACGCGCGCCTCTTCAAGCTGCTCGCCTTTTAAGAAACGCGTTTCGCCAGAATCCAGAATGTTCACTTTACGCAGCATTTGACGAACAATAACTTCGATGTGTTTATCGTTAATCTTAACACCTTGTAGACGGTAAACTTCTTGTACTTCACTGACAATATAATTGGACAGTTTATTAATCCCTAAAAGACGTAAGATGTCATGTGGATTTAAAGGACCATCCGCCACAACTTCACCACGCTCAACATGTTCACCTTCAAAAACGGTGACATGACGCCATTTTGGAATTAATGCCTCAAAGACTTCGCCACTATTGCCGGTAATAACCAAACGGCGTTTGCCCTTGGTTTCTTTACCAAAACTAATAATTCCAGAAATCTCTGCCAAAATAGCCGGTTCTTTTGGTTTGCGTGCTTCAAAGAGATCCGCTACTCGTGGTAAACCCCCGGTAATATCTCGAGTCTTAGATGTTTCTTGCGGAATACGTGCCACGATGTCACCGACACCCACGGCCGCACCATCTTCTAAGCTCAAAATAGCGTTAATCGGCAAGAAGTAATGCGCTGGTAAGCGTGTACCCGGTAAAAACAAATCATTACCTTCTTTATCGGCCAATCGAACCATCGGTCTTAATTCTTTACCACCAGAACCCCGTTGTTTAGAGTCCATCACCACGATACTAGTTAAACCAGTCACTTCATCGGTTTGGCGATTCATGGTAATACCATCAACCAAATCAATAAATTTAATATATCCGGCTACTTCAGTCACAACGGGATGTGTATGCGGATCCCACTGTGCGATGACTTGGCCTGGCACCACTTCGGTACCATCAGAAACCTTAATACTCGCACCATAAGGTAGTTTATAGCGCTCACGTTCACGGCCTTGAGCATCTAACAGCGTTAGCTCACCGGAGCGTGAAACCGTTACAAAATGGCCATCAGCATGCTTCACTAACTTAATATTGTGTAGCTTAATTCGGCCTTTGGATTTCACTTGGATATGATTCGCTAAAGCGACCTGTGAAGCGGCACCCCCGATATGGAAGGTACGCATGGTTAACTGTGTACCTGGCTCACCGATCGACTGTGCAGCAATAACACCCACCGATTCCCCGATCACAACTAAGTGTCCACGTGCTAAGTCTCGACCATAACAAGCCGCACAAATACCATAACGTGCTTCACAAGTAATTGGAGAGCGTACATTCACTTGATCCACAGCGCGTTCTTCTAAAATGTTAACCCACTGTTCATCAAGCAAGGTACCTTTATTAACCACGATATCATCGCTACCAGGTAGGCTCACATCTTCGGCTAATACACGACCTAATACACGTTCGCGTAGTGGCACCATGATTTCGCCGCCTTCCACGTGGGGCGTAATCAGAATACCTAATTCCGCTCCACAATCGAGTTCCGTCACTACCATATCTTGTGCAACGTCCACCAACCTACGGGTTAAATACCCGGAGTTAGCGGTTTTAAGTGCTGTATCGGCAAGACCTTTACGCGCACCGTGTGTGGAAATAAAGTACTGTAATACGTCTAAACCTTCGCGGAAGTTAGCCGTAATCGGTGTTTCAATAATACTACCATCTGGCTTGGTCATTAATCCACGCATACCCGCTAACTGACGCATTTGCGCCGGTGAACCCCGCGCGCCTGAGTCTGCCATCATGTACACAGGATTAAACGATTCTTGTGCAACCATCTTGCCTTCTGCATTCATGACATCTTCGGTCGCCAATTTTTCCATCATCGCTTTTGCGACTTGGTCATTGGTACGCGACCAGATATCAACTACTTTGTTATAACGCTCACCTTGTGTTACCAAACCTGAAGAATACTGTGCTTCAATTTCTTTTACTTCAGTTTCAGCTTCGGCAATAATTGCGTCTTTACTTTCAGGAATAATTAAATCTTCAATCCCTATAGAAATACCCGCACGTGTCGCGTAGCTAAAACCGGTATACATTAACTTATCAGCAAATATCGCAGTCGCCTTCAAGCCTAAACGACGATAGCATTCGTTAATAAGGCTTAAAATAGCCTTTTTATTCAAGGTTTTATTAATTAAAGAAAACGGTAGTCCGTCTGGTAAGACTTCACGCAGTAAAGCTCTACCGACGGTACTGTCTAACAGTTTGGTTGATTCTTGTTTGTTACCTTGCTCATCAAATAGCAATTCGGTAATACGCACTTTGATTTTGGCATGCAGATCAGCATGTTCCGTATCATAAAGTTGGCGTACTGCGTTTATATCAGCACAAACTAAACCTTCACCCTTGGCATTAATTCTATCGCGCGTTAGATAATAAAGACCTAATACCACATCCTGTGTAGGAACAATAATAGGTTCACCATTAGCAGGCGATAAAATATTGTTAGTCGACATCATTAAAGCACGTGCTTCTAACTGCGCTTCGATGGTTAATGGTACGTGTACTGCCATTTGGTCACCGTCAAAGTCGGCGTTATAGGCGGTGCAAACTAAAGGATGCAACTGAATAGCCTTACCTTCAATCAAAATAGGTTCAAACGCTTGAATACCCAATCGATGCAGTGTAGGTGCTCGGTTTAATAATACGGGGTGTTCACGAATAACTTCTTCTAAAATATCCCAAACTTCGGGCGATTCGTTTTCTACCATTTTTTTAGCGGCTTTAATCGTAGACGCTAAATCATGTAATTGTAATTTGCTTAAAATAAACGGCTTAAATAACTCTAAAGCCATTTTCTTCGGTAAACCACACTGGTGTAATTTAAGTGTAGGTCCTACCACGATGACAGAACGACCAGAATAATCGACTCGTTTACCTAATAAATTCTGTCTAAACCGACCTTGTTTACCTTTAATCATATCCGCTAATGATTTTAAAGGTCGTTTATTACTACCGGTAATCGCACGTCCGCGACGACCATTATCTAATAAGGCATCAACCGACTCTTGTAACATACGCTTTTCATTACGTACGATGATGTCAGGCGCATTTAAATCAAGTAAACGTTTTAAGCGGTTATTACGGTTGATAACACGGCGATATAAATCATTTAAATCGGAGGTTGCAAAACGTCCACCATCTAAAGGCACTAAAGGACGTAAATCAGGCGGTAATACCGGTAATACGGTTAGAACCATCCACTCAGGCTTATTACCTGATTGTTCAAAGGCTTCTAAAAGCTTTAAGCGCTTCGCATATTTTTTTAATTTTGTTTCTGAATTGGTATTAGGAATTTCTTCACGTAAGCGATTAATTTCTTCGCCCATTTCTAAGGTAATAAGCAACTGTTGTATCGCTTCGGCACCCATACGCGCATCAAATTCATCGCCGTGCTCTTCGATCGCTTCTAAGTATTGTTCATCCGTTAAAAGCTGCCCTCGTTGTAACATGGTCATACCAGGCTCAATCACAACAAAGGCTTCAAAATACAACACGCGTTCTATATCGCGTAAGGTCATATCGAGCAGAAGACCAATACGTGAAGGCAAGGATTTTAAAAACCAAATATGGGCAACAGGACTAGCTAATTCAACGTGACCCATACGTTCACGACGTACTTTGGTCAATGCCACTTCAACGCCACATTTTTCACAGATGACGCCACGATGTTTTAGTCGCTTATATTTACCACATAAGCATTCATAGTCTTTGATAGGTCCAAAAATTTTCGCACAAAATAAACCATCTCTTTCAGGTTTAAAGGTACGATAATTGATAGTCTCGGGTTTTTTTACTTCCCCATAAGACCAGGTACGGATCATCTCAGGCGAAGCTAATGAAATACGAATATTATCAAATTCATCCAGATAATCTTCTTGCTTTAAAATGCCTAATAAATCAGCCATTAAAGGTTTTTCAGCGACAGTAGCCTGCACCGCTTCTGCCATGCTTGCTAAGCTTTCTTGGGGCAAAGGTTGTTTAGCTTCTTGCGCAGACACTTCTTTATCCGCCGCTATTGATTCTGTCGCAGCACTTTCAACTTCATTATTCATAGGGTCCACTTTTGGTTTAGTTGCCAAGGTTATAACTCCACATCAGATTAATCTTTGGTTTCTAATTCTGCATTAATTGCCAAGGAGCGTATTTCCTTGACTAATACGTTAAACGATTCTGGCATACCCGCTTCCATATGGTGGTCACCATCAACAATATTTTTATACATCTTCGTTCGACCAGCGACATCATCTGATTTCACCGTTAACATTTCTTGTAAAGTGTAAGCTGCACCGTAGGCCTCTAAAGCCCACACTTCCATTTCACCAAATCGCTGTCCACCAAACTGTGCTTTACCACCCAACGGCTGTTGAGTGACTAAACTATAAGAACCCGTTGATCGAGCATGCATTTTATCGTCAACTAAGTGATTTAGCTTGAGCATATACATATAACCGACCGTCACAGGACGTTCAAAACGCTGACCCGTTCTACCATCATAAAGCGCTGTTTGGCCTGATTCGGGTAGATCCGCTAAGCGTAACATGCGTTTGATTTCCGTTTCAGTCACACCATCAAAAACAGGGGTCGCCATAGGCACACCTTTACGCAAATTCTGCGCCAACTCTAGCGCTTCTTCATTCGATAAGGCATCGAGATCAACCTTTTGCGCGGTTTGCTTATTATCGTTATAGATAGAGCCCAAAAAGGTTTTGACTTCCTTCATGCTTTTCTTGCTATCTAACATGCCGCCTATCTTTAAACCTAAGCCCTTGGCTGCCCAACCCAAATGGGTCTCTAATACTTGTCCCACGTTCATACGCGATGGAACCCCTAATGGATTCAACACGATATCAACCGGCGTACCATCTTCCATATAAGGCATATCTTCGACAGGGATAATGGTTGAAATAACCCCTTTGTTACCATGTCGACCTGCCATTTTATCCCCTGGCTGGATACAACGCTTAATAGCCAAATACACCTTAACGATTTTGAGAATCCCGGGCGCTAAATCATCGCCTTGGGTTAATTTTTTACGTTTACTTTCAAACTTTTCGTCTAAGGCTAAACGAGCGGCTTCAAGTTGCTTAGCAACCGCTTCTAATTGCTGATTATCGGCTTCATCACGCAAACTAACTGAAAACCATTGATCTTTAGACAGTGTATTTAAATATTCTAGCGTTACCTTGCTACCCGATTTGAGCTTATTAGGGCCGCTACTTGCAACAGCACCCACTAATAATGTTTCTAAACGTTGGTAACTATCATTTTCTAAAATTCTAAATTCATCGTATAAGTCTTTCTTAATTTTCTCTAAAGCCGTGGCTTCGATACTTAAAGCACGTTGATCTTTTTCCAAACCATCACGTGTAAAGACTTGCACGTCTATAACCGTTCCTCGCATACCGGAAGGCACACGCAAGGAACTATCTTTTACATCGGAAGCTTTTTCACCAAAAATAGCGCGTAATAGTTTTTCTTCTGGCGTTAATTGTGTTTCACCTTTTGGTGTCACTTTTCCAACCAGAATATCGCCACCTTCAACCCAAGCACCTAAATGTACAATCCCAGACTCATCTAATTTAGAAAGCGCACTTTCACCGACATTAGGAATATCCGAAGTAATTTCTTCAGAGCCTAATTTAGTATCTCGTCCAATACAGGTCAGTTCTTCAATATGAATCGTCGTAAAACGATCTTCAGAAACAACACGCTCTGAAATTAAAATAGAATCCTCGAAGTTGTATCCATTCCAAGGCATAAACGCGACTAACAAATTGCGCCCTAATGCTAACTCACCGAGATCCGTAGAAGGACCATCCGCTAAGACATCCCCTTTCTTAATCTTGTCGCCTTTATTGACTAAAGGTCGTTGGTTAATACAGGTATTTTGATTAGAACGTGTATATTTTGTCAGGTTATAGATATCAACCCCGGCTGTACCCGCTACTGTTTCCTCATCATCTACACGTACAACGATTCGACCCGCATCAACGGAATCAATAAAGCCACTACGTTTTGCGACTACAACAACACCGGAGTCCACCGCAACTTTACGTTCCATCCCCGTTCCAACTAAAGGCTTCTCAGTACGTAAAGTAGGAACTGCCTGACGTTGCATGTTAGAGCCCATCAATGCACGGTTTGCATCGTCATGTTCTAAGAACGGAATTAAGGAAGCCGCTACGGAAACAACCTGTGACGGCGAAATATCCATATAATCGACTTTATCCGCCGTTGTCAGCATGGACTCATTGCGATGACGTGAAGGAATTAAATCATCGATTAGTTTTCCATTGCTATCCAAGCGTGTATTAGCCTGTGCAATAACATATTTACCTTCTTCAATCGCCGATAAATATTGGATTTCTTTGGTTACTTTACTGTTTTCAACTTTTCGATACGGCGTTTCAAGAAAACCATAATGGTTTGTTCGTGCGTAAACCGCCAATGAGTTAATCAAACCAATATTAGGTCCTTCCGGTGTTTCAATCGGACAGACACGACCATAATGGGTTGGATGCACGTCTCGCACTTCAAAGCCTGCACGTTCACGGGTTAAACCGCCCGGTCCAAGTGCAGAAACCCGTCGTTTATGGGTAATTTCTGAAAGTGGATTCACTTGATCCATGAACTGCGATAATTGACTGGAACCAAAAAATTCTTTTATCGCTGCAGAAATAGGTTTAGCGTTAATTAAATCTTGTGGCATTAAGTTTTCAGATTCTGCCACACTGAGGCGATCTCTAACCGCCCGTTCCACACGTACTAAGCCAACACGGAACTGGTTTTCGGCCATTTCACCCACACTACGCACACGTCGATTGCCTAAATGGTCAATATCATCGACATCGCCTTTACCATTACGAATATCAATCAAGACTTTTAAAACATCAACAATATCTTCTTTAGCTAAGGTGCCGGATCCTAAAATTTCTTCACGTCCTAAGCGCCGATTAAACTTCATTCGGCCTACGGCGGATAAATCATAACGATCAGGGACAAAAAATAAATTTTTAAATAAAGCTTCTGCCGCTTCCTTGGTTGGCGGCTCACCCGGACGCATCATACGGTAGATTTCTACCAACGCTTCTTGTTGGCTATTGCTAGGATCAATGCGCAGAGTCGTGGAAATATAAGCGCCTGAATCTAAATCATTGGTAAAGAGTGTTTCAATAGTCTTGATATCGGATTCAGCCATTTTTTTAATGGTGTCAGCGGTTAATTCCGTATTCGCTTCAAATAAAATCTCACCTGTTTCCGGATCAATCAGCGGTTTTGCTAAGGTCTTACCTAGCAAATATTCAGTCGTAAATTCTAATTGTTTTATTTTTGCTTGTTCTAACAGTCGAATTTGTCGTGCCGCAATACGGCGACCTTGTTCTATAATAACTTTACCGGCTGCATCCTTAATATCAAACGTGGCGATTTCACCGCGTAGACGCTCAGGCACTAAGTCCAAAACAACGGACTCGCCTTTAAGATGGAAGGTATTATTCGTGAAAAATAATTCGAGTATTTCTTCGGTTGTAAACCCTAAGGCACGTAATAGTATCGTTGCCGCTAATTTACGACGTCTGTCAATACGAACAAAGAGGTTATCTTTTGGATCAAATTCAAAGTCTAACCATGAACCACGGTAAGGAATAATGCGTGCCGCATAAAGCAATTTACCAGATGAGTGTGTTTTACCTTTATCATGTTCGAAAAATACACCGGGAGAGCGATGTAATTGCGAAACAACCACACGGTCAGTTCCATTAATAACAAAACTACCGGTATCCGTCATCAAGGGTAATTCACCCATGTAGACTTCTTGTTCTTTAATATTTTTAATTCGGTTGGTGCCTGGCGCTGCTTCTTTATCAAAAATAATCAAGCGCATTTTGACACGCAAAGGAGCACCATAGGTTAGACCGCGTGCTTGACATTCTTTAACATCAAAAGGCGGTTGCCCTATTCGGTAGCTGATATATTCTAAGGTCGCTTCACCACCTGAATAAGAAGAAATAGGAAACACGGATTTAAAAGCCGCATTCAACCCAAACTCTGCTAAAGCGTCCGATGGGGTATCTGTTTGTAAAAAACGATGGTAAGACTCGATCTGGGTCGCTAAAAGATAAGGCGCCTCCATAATCGTGGCTTGTTTACCAAAATTTTTCCGAATACGTTTTTTTTCTGTGAATGAATAAGGCTTAGCCATTGACTCAGTTGCTTGGGATGTCCGAATTACCATCAAAGTTCACCTAGTTTAGAGAACAGAATTACAATTACATTGAAAAAAGTACTAACATAAGAATGCTCAAGCATAAACTTGAGCATCTTATCGGTTTAATAAATACCAGCTACTGCCCTGTCATAAAGACAGAGCAGTCACTTTTATTAAATAAACCCAATCTATTTAAAACGCGTTGACTTTATTTCAGTTCAACTTTAGCGCCAGCTTCTTCAAGCTGTTTTTTAAGCGTTTCTGCATCGGCTTTAGAAAGCCCTTCTTTAACAACCGGTTGTGCTGATTCAACGAGGTCTTTAGCTTCTTTTAAACCTAAAGCGGTTGCTGTACGTACTACTTTAATAACGTTAATTTTATTAGCGCCAACGTCTGTCAAAATTACGTTAAATTCAGTTTTTTCTTCCGCAGCAGCAGCTGCTCCGCCCGCACTAGGAGCCGCTACAGCAACAGTCGCTGCGGCAGCAGAAACACCAAACTTCTCTTCCATGCTCTTAATTAAATCAACAATATCCATTACGCTCATATTTGCAATCGCGTTTAATACATCTTCTTTCGAATTAACGGCCGTACTCATAATCTTCACTCCAAAAAATAAAATATTTCTTCTATAACCTTTTAATTACCCTGCCGCTTGACGCTGATCGCGTACTGCAGCAACGGTACGTACAAATTTGGCATGTGGTTCAGCCAAGGTACGAACCAGCTTGGTAATAGGCGCTTTCATAACTGCCATTAAGGTGGCAATCGCTTCATCACGTGTCGGTAAACTAGCCAGCTTATCAATATCATTCGCAGGAAGCAGTTGGCCATCAAACGCTAATGCTTTGACTAGCAATTTTTGGTTCTGCTTTGCAAATGTTTTAATAAGTCGCGCTGCTGCACCAGGTTCTTGTTGAGAAAACGCTAAGAGCAAGGGACCGACTAAGGTGTCCTGAAGACACGCAAAGTCTGTTCCTTCCAAAGCACGTCGTGCCAGTGTATTGCGTACAACACGCAAATAAACACCGGAGCTACGCGCTTGTACTCGCAATTGACTCAACTCTCCCACGCTCAATCCGCGATATTCAGCAGTGACTGCTGATAACGCGTTTTTTGCAACTTCTCCGACTTCCGCGACAATGGCCTGTTTATCTTCAAGTCTTAGTGTCACGTTCTAGTTTCTCCTCATTCTGAATGGCGCTAAGCCGGGTTTTAGAGTGGCGCGCACGCGTCGTCTATCATCCGCTTTAGCGTTACCTCAGCAATTTAATTAAGGTGGCCGTATACGGTTCACCGTCTGCGTAGGAAATATTAAGCATTGATAAAAAACCTAGATTGCCACGCCCGCCACCTTCTTTTAAAGGTGACGGGCTCGCAATGACGGACTTTTTTATCATCACACCTACGGTCTTCGACAGTTAGTAGGGTTTTTACCTACCTTCTGCGAATGTGTTAGACCTAAAATGCAGCGTTTCGTGCTTTGTTTGCCGCATTTAAGAGGTCAATGTTCTGCCCTTACAGGGGGTAACCCTTCTATACCAAATAGAGGAGTTAGTCAAGCGCCAACCACTCAAATCCTAGGCTGTTTCGGTAACCGACGAAAGGTTAACTAACAATCCAGGGCCCATGGTGGTAGACAAATGTAATCGTCTTAAAAAGATACCCTTAGCTGTACTTGGCTTTGCTTTTTTAACGGCAGACAGTAAAGCATCTAAATTTTGCTGTAGCTGCTGTGCTTCAAAGTTAATTTTACCAATTGTACAGTGCACAATTCCGCCTTTATCGGCACGGTATTGCACCTGACCTGACTTTGCATTCGTTACTGCAGTGGTCACGTCCGTTGTCACGGTACCTAGCTTAGGGTTAGGCATTAAGCCTCTAGGGCCTAATATTTGACCTAATTGTCCTACAAAGCGCATTGCATCGGGTGTAGCAATCAACACGTCAAAATCTAAATTACCGACCTTAATTGACTCGGCGAGGTCTTCAAAACCAACGATATCAGCACCGGCTGCTTTTGCCGCATCTGCATTAGCTGCTTGAGCGAAAACAGCAACACGTGTAGTCTTACCAATCCCGTGCGGTAATACAACAGCGCCACGAACCGCTTGGTCCGATTTGCGCGGGTCTACACCTAGATTAATACTAACATCTACACTTTCATTAAACTTAACCGTAGAGACTTCTTTGAGTAAAGCAATCGCCTCTAAAACAGAATACGTTTTATTAAGAGGAAGCTTTTCTTTGATCAGCTTGAGGCGTTTAGTCAGTTTAGTCGTCATTTTATATTCCCCCTTCCACTTCAACGCCCATGTTGCGCGCGGTACCTGCGATGGTACGAACCGCTGCATCCAAATCGGTTGCTGTTAAATCAGGCATTTTAATCGTCGCAATCTCTTCCAATTGCTTACGTGTAATTTTACCGACTTTGTCTTTATTCGGCGTACTACTACCCTTGCTAATACCTACTGCTTTAAGCACTAGATAAGAGGCGGGTGGGGTTTTTATAACAAAGGTGAAGCTACGATCACTGTAAACAGTGATAATAACGGGCATAGGCATACCTTTTTCATCTTTTTGCGTGCGTGCGTTGAACGCCTTGCAAAACTCCATAATATTCACCCCTTGTTGACCCAATGCAGGACCAATAGGCGGTGCAGGATTAGCTTCGCCAGCCTTAACCTGTAGCTTTACATAGGCTTGAATTTTTTTTGCCATTTTTTATCTCCGGGTAGTTAGCGCTTATCGAAATAAGCTCCCCAAATACTCTTCGCCCTTGAATTTTTGTCTGCGTTCCCACTCAACTCGCCATCCTCATGTATGTTGAATACATTCCGGTGGCTTCGTTTTCGCGGCGCCTTGCCAAAAATCCCATGGCTATGAGTATATTTCCGTCCCCCTCTATATTTAAAGAGGGGGGCCTTGATAGATTTACCGGGGTAAATCTAAATTACATTAAGCTTTTTTAACTTGCCCAAATTCCAATTCAACCGGCGTAGAACGACCAAAGATGACTACCGCCACACTTAAGCGGTTCTTCTCGTAATTGACCTCTTTAACTTCGCCATCAAAATCAGCGAAAGGCCCATCGACCACCCGTACCACTTCTCCCACTTCAAACAAGACCTTAGGTTTGGGTCTATCCACACCTTCTTGCATGCGATGGAGAATTTTATCAACTTCTTTTGGACTCAGTGATACGGGCTTATCACTCGTACCACCAATAAATTTAATAACGCCTGGCGTTTTTTGCACTAGATACCAGCTATCTTCATCCATTTCCATTTCTACTAACACATAGCCTGGATAGAATTTACGTGCTGTCTTGCGTTTACGACCCTGACGTATTTCCACGACTTCTTCAGTAGGAACGATAATCTGGCCAAATTTATGCGTAAGCCCTTGCTGCTGGATACGGTCGTTTAGCGCCACTAATACCTTACGCTCATAACCTGAACGCGCCTGTACAACGTACCAGTGCATTTTATTAGGAGCCATGTTGTTTTCTACGACTTCCGATGACTTTTCAGGCTGGCTGGAAGAATCTTGTTCAACCTCAGTTTTTTTTTCTACCATAAATGTAAACTACCCTCTTCTAACCAGTTAAAAACGCAACAAGCCACAATAAGAAACTATCTACTGCCCACAAAAACAAACCCGCTAATAAGACCATCACCATGACCAGAAGCGTCGTACGCACCGTCTCTTGCCGAGTCGGCCAAACTACCTTATGCAACTCAGCACGCGCGGCCTGTGAAAATAACCACAGACGCCGTCCCTGCGTTGTATAAAAAAAAAGCGCTGCCAGTATAAGCGTGCCTATTATCCAAGCTATCAACCGAATAGCAAGGGGCTGATGCGAGAAATGGTAATTAAGGCCAATAGCCAGCGCTAGGCCTAGACCTATTGCCAACCATAGGAAAACATCTTTTGTCGATGCTTTGCTTTCTAATTTCGAGTTCTTCATCTTACCTTTTCTATCTGGCAGGCCAGGAGGGATTCGAACCCCCAACTTTCGGTTTTGGAGACCGACGCTCTACCGTTGAACTACTGGCCTAAATTGGAGCCCACAACCGGGATCGAACCGGTGACCTCTTCCTTACCAAGGAAGTGCTCTACCACTGAGCCATGTGGGCGACCGATTGTATAATAACAAATCTTCTTCACGTGGAGCGGGTGATGGGAATCGAACCCACGCTATCAGCTTGGAAGGCTGAAGTTCTACCATTGAACTACACCCGCGAGTACTCGAACTTACGTAAAAAGCCGTCTTTTGCACAACACTTAGGCCAGGAATACTAGGACCTATGCGCTACGCTCAAAACCCAATTTTTTGCGTAAACTCGAACCTTTTAAAATTTCTGGTGGAGGGGGAAGGATTCGAACCTTCGAAGGCTGAGCCAGCAGATTTACAGTCTGTCCCCTTTGGCCACTCGGGAACCCCTCCACAAAATTGAGGGGGCTATTTTGCGAAAGTCAAGGCTAGATGTCAACAACTATTCTCACTAAACTGCTATTATATATTTTTTATTAACGCCAACGTAATGAACATCTATTCTGCTGCCGTCACGCTTTATTTAGTTATGGATCCATTGGGAAATATTCCCATTTTCCTTTCCTTACTCAAACACGTTGATGCCAAACGGCGTACTCGAATTATTTTACGTGAGAGCCTCATTGCGTTTGGCGTCCTGACACTTTTTTTATTCTGTGGAAAAACAATTCTGCACAGTTTGAATATCAGCGACGAAGCCTTAAGCATTGCTGGAGGAATTATTTTATTCCTTATCGCCATTAAAATGTTATTCCCCAGCCCAAGCCGCTATACAGCCGATGAAGCCCCGGCAGAGGAACCCTTTATTGTACCCATGGCCATCCCATTTATAGCTGGCCCTTCTGCAATGACCACGGTTATCTTGCTTGCCAGCCAAGTTCCTAATCAAATGGGACACCTATTCATGGCGGTGGTACTCGCCTCTATCGTGTCCACGCTGACGCTTCTAGCCGCCACACCCTTACAAAAACTACTAGGCCCTAAAGTCATCGCCGCCTTAGAACGTTTAATGGGTATGATATTAACGACCATTGCCGTACAGATGTTTCTAACGGGATGGGCCATGTTTACTCTTCGCACTTGAATTTTTGGCTGCGTTGCCGCTCAACTCGCAATCCTCATGTATGTTTTAGGAACGAAGGCTGCTTCGTTTTCGCGGCGCCTTGCCAAAAATCCCATTGCTGTGAGTAATACGGCTGATCCCTGAGTTTTTAAATAGTCATACTCAGCAATACTTTTCTTAATATACCCAAGGCTTTATCCAGCTGCTCTTTTGTAATCACTAACGGCGGCGCTAAACGGATAACCGTTTCATGCGTCTCGTAGCTTAATAACCCTTCCTCGAGTAACTTCAAACAAATTTCCCGTCCTTTTACTCCCTCAACAAACTCTAAGCCTATAAATAAACCCTTACCACGAATCTCTTTAATAAAGGGTGTTTCTATTTTTAACAGCTCCTGGTGTAAATAATCCCCCAACTCTTCTGAACGCTGAATAAGATTTTCATCAAATAATACATCCAGCGCTTCTAAAGCAACGGCAGCGGCTAATGGATTACCACCAAAGGTACTACCATGATCACCTGGGTGCATAACATCCATTACCTCACGCTTACTTAAAAACAAAGAAACAGGCAACAATCCAGCACCTAAAGCCTTACCTAAAATTAAACCATCCGGTTTAACCTGCTCATGTTCGCAAGCTAAAAAACGACCTGTTCTACCCAAACCCGTTTGTATTTCATCGAGAATCAATAAAACATTATTTTTCCGGCACAACTCAGCCGCTTGTTTGAGATAACCGGTAGGCGGCACGACAATACCCCGCTCTCCTTGTATAGGCTCGACTAAAAAAGCCGCCGTATGCGGCGTAATCGCCTCGGATAAGGCTTCTATATCACCATAGGCTATGGTTTTAAACCCTGGTGTAAAAGGACCAAAACCTCGTTTATATTGTGGCTTTGAAGACACTCCCACCACGGTGGTGGTACGACCATGAAAGTTTCCCTTACAAACAAGAATTTCAGCTTGATCAGCAGGAACTTTTTTAACGGTATAAGCCCATTTTCTAGCCGCTTTTATTGCAGTTTCTACGGCTTCAACACCGGTATTCATCGGTAAGGCGCAATCCATTTTGCTAAGTTCGCAAACGCGTTGTAACAAAGCGCCCAGCTTATCGCTATAAAAAGCACGCGAACAAACGCTTAAGCGTTGTGCTTGTTCCGTTAACTTGCTGACTAAACGTGGATGACAATGACCATGACTGACCGCAGAATAAGCGCTCATCATATCGATATAGCGCTTACCGTTAGTATCTATCAGTTCAGCACCTAAACCACGGCTCAATACCACCGGTAAGGGATCATAATTGGCCGCACCATAACGCTTTTCCCTATCGATGACTTCTTCTTTTATATTTCCTGTAGAATTCAATATCGCAGGATTAAGGGCTGCATCATTTGGCATAAGGATTTAATCTCCAAAAATACTTAACACGATGTTGTTAATTAATAATTCAGTCTTACTATCTTTATCAAGATTCGGATTATATTCAACAATTTCCATACCGAGTAATTGTTTTTCCTGTTGTAACAATGTTAATGCTTGACATAAATCCTTACCTTTAATGCCATCCGGCTCTGGCACACCTACACCCGGTGCATCTTCAGGATCAACTGCATCCAGATCTAAGCTCACACCGAAACCGGCTGTGCCTTGCTTAGCACGTACCATGGCTTCCTGTAATACAGCGGCTAGACCTCTTTCTTTAATTTCTGGCATTTCATAAATACGCACACCTAAACGGCGTAACAGTTCAGCTTCCCCACTTTCAAAACTACGACTACCTATCAAACTGACATGTTCTGGCTTTAATTTTGGTGCTGATGCTAAAATCTGCGTCAAGTTCGATGCGCCATGGCCTAACAAGGCCGCCAATGGCATACCATGAATATTACCACTGGGTGTTGTTTCAAACGTATGGCTATCCATATGCGCATCTATCCAGATCAATCCTAAGGCCGCATTTTTTCTACTTAATTCAGCGGCAACACCACTCCACGTGCCTATTGCACAGGAATGATCACCACCTACCACTATAAATGTTTGTTCCTGTTCTGTTAAACGCTGTGTAAGGCCTGCCAATTGCGTGTTGAGCTCAACAACCTGCGCTAAACGATCTTGATTTGAGTCATGTTGAGGAACCAACATGGCTTGCCAATGACTTTTTAAACCTTTATCTAACCACTGTTTTTCAACAGCGCCTTCCTTAAGTCGTAATGGCCCATCAGCACAACCTGGATTATTTGCAGCAATTCCTGAAGCATAACCCAGCAATACCAAAGACTTCGATATCATCATTAAATTCCTATGTGTACTCTTCGCACTAGAATTTTCGGCTGCGTTCCCGCTCAGTTCACAATCCTCATGTATCCCACATACACTGCGGTTGCTCACTTTCGCGGCGCCTTGCCGAAAATCCAATTGCTATGAGTATATTATTTATTTATTTTGAAGCGTTGTTCACTCGCTGTCATGAAAAAAACAACGAATAGTATATAGACTCTATATTTATGAGACCACATAACTTTTACAACCGGTATTCAAATAAGACTTGATATATCAGCAAAGCTGACTAACAATAGATCCATGCAACCACTTGCGCCACTCATCAAGGACCTTGCCGTTATATTGGGCGTAGCCAGCTTGGTTACACTTTTATTCCAAAAAATAAGACAACCGGTGGTACTCGGTTATCTTTTGTCTGGCATTATTGTAGGTCCGCATTTACCCCCTTATGACTTAGTCACAGACGTTCCTAGTTTGCACACCTTATCTGAGCTAGGCGTTATCTTCTTGATGTTTTCTTTGGGCTTAGATTTTAGCTTTCACAAGCTCAAACGTGTTGGAAGCCCGGCTATTATCACGGGCTTATTTGAAGTCCTGCTCGTACTGGTTATTGGTATAGGGCTAGGAAAACTCCTAGGCTGGCCTATTTATGATTGTATTTTTTTAGGCGCTGCCCTTTCCATCTCATCCACGACCATTATTATCAAAGCCATGGAAGAGTTAGGCTTAAAAAGTAAACACTTTGCAGAACTCGTCTTTGGCATACTGATTGTCGAAGATCTGCTGGCCATTTTATTGCTCGCCGGTCTTTCTATTGTCGTCGGTACACATGCTGTACTATCGGCAACGCTGGTGGATTCAGCGATTAAACTCTTCATTGTCGTTGGAAGTTGGTTTTTAGTCGGTTACTTTTTAATTCCTTCCCTAATCCGAAAATTAGTTGATGTCGCCAATCAAGAAACATTGACTATCGTATCCGTCGCCCTTTGCTTATTATTGGTCTGTATAGCGGCTTATTTTGGTTACTCTAGCGCATTAGGCGCGTTTATTATGGGCTCTATTCTGGCAGAAACAGATTTAATTCAGTTCATCGAACAATATATGCGGCCCATTCGTGATATTTTTGCGGCTGTGTTTTTCATTTCAGTGGGAATGCTTATCGATCCCGCTGTCATTATTGATCAACTGTGGGTTGTATTACTCATCTCTGCTGTCACCATTTTTGCTAAAGTTTTAACCACCGCAAGTGGTGCTTTAACCGCAGGTCAAAGCTTAACAACCTCCGTACGCGCTGGATTTAGCATAGCGCAAATTGGTGAGTTTTCCTTTATTATTGCTGGCTTAGGTCTCTCATTAAACGTCACACGACCTACCTTATTCCCTATCATCATCGCCGTCTCTGCTGTTACCACCTTTACAACACCTTATCTGATTCAAGCCTCTGCTGCCGTCAGCCAACAGCTAGAAAAAAAACTACCGGCTTCGTTTAAAAACTTTTTAAGTCACTATGCGATATTAATTCACCGTTATTTAATGTTGAAGAAGAAACGCGCTATCTATAGCCAATATATTGCCAAGTTATTAATTAATGCCGTCATGGTTGCCATCATTTTCACACTCAGTGAAAAATGGATCTTCCCTCGAATTAGCGAATGGGTAACAACCACCTATTGGGTGAATACGCTCAGTTGTCTTATCGCTTTATTGCTAGCTTCACCTTTTGTTTGGGGGATGATTTTTGCCTATAAAATGTTCCCGTATCGCTCTCATGCCGTGATAAAACCCATTATCGCCATGGGGTGGATATTTACTTTTACGGTTATCACAACACTGGCTGTCACTTATTTCCATACTTGGTCGATTACATTTCTTTTAGCGCTTATTGCCTTCCTGCTGTTTAGCGTACTGCATAAGCCCTTACAAAAATTTTATCCTTGGTTAGAAAAAAGATTTTTAGACAATATTAAAACGCCTAGCCACCAAGAAACATCAAAAGATGAATTAATAGCCTGGGGAATAAATCTAAAAGGGACAGATATCAGCAGTAATTACTACTTCATTAATAAAACGCTTGAAGAATTAGCACTACATCAGCAATTTGGAATTCATGTCATAGCGCTTTATCGCGGTAGCAAAGTGATACTTGCGCCTAAACACCAAGAAAAAATTCGTCTGTATGATAAATTATTTATTTTAGGTAACGACGAACAAATTGACGCCTTTAGCCAACTTTTACAAACGGGTATTTATCAAGAAGAGCTTGAGCTCTTTAATCACTTTGAATTAAAAACGTTTTTACTGGATAGAACACATCCTTTTGTGGGGCTGACGATCGAAGAAGCCATGGAAAAAAGTCAGTTAACTGGGATTATACTTGGCTTAGAGCGTAAAGGCGTCAGAACTATTAATCCAAGCAAAGAAACTATTTTAAACAAAGATGATTTGTTAATCTTGCTTCTAAGTAAACCATTTACCTAGACTTCATCTAGGCAACAGGTCAAAAAGCAGGCAATATGTTAGCATATTAAACGGTTATATACGCACAGCCGAAAATCCAAGAGCGAAGCGTATAAACAACCCGTTTTGTCATTTAGAGGACCATTACCATTATTAAGCAGTTTTTCCACCGTCTTTTCCCCAAAAAGAAAGTTTATCCAGAAGCGACTATCATCCCCCGGGCGGAACATACAATCTCGCGCAAAAACATCTCTGCGAATGCGCTTAAAGTACTTTACCGGCTTGATCAGCATGGTTATAGCGCTTATTTAGTAGGTGGTTGTCTACGTGATATATTACTTCAAATAAAACCTAAAGACTTTGATATCGCAACCGATGCACGCCCTGAAAAAATAAAAAAACTCTTTCGCAATTGTCTTTTGATTGGCCGACGCTTTCGCCTTGCCCATATTCGCTTTGGCCGCGAAGTGATTGAAGTCACGACTTTCCGTGCCGATGCTGAAAAAAAATCGTTAAAACACCGAACCGTGGCCGCTCATGGCATGTTGTTACGTGACAATATCTATGGAAGTATTGAAGAGGATGCATGGCGCCGTGATTTTACGATGAACGCTTTATATTATAATATCGCTGATTTTTCGTTAGTGGATTATTGTGGAGGACTTAGCGATATTCAACATAAGACTGTTCGTATCATTGGTGATCCACACACACGTTATCATGAAGATCCGGTGCGTTTATTACGTGCCATTCGTTTTGCGGGGAAATTAGGTTTTACATTAGATCCAGCCACGGCTGAACCTATCCCTGAACTAGCCAATTTATTACGTCATGTTCCCCCTGCACGTTTATTTGAAGAAATTCTCAAACTGTTTCACCATGGTCAAGCGTTTGCAACCTATCAACTTTTACGCCATTACCAATTATTTAATGAATTATTTCCACAAACATTTGCTTGCCTTGACAAACCAGCCACCGAAAAACTACTAGAAATTGCCTGTAAAAACACCGATCAACGACTTCAAGAAGGCAAAACCGTTTCACCGGCTTTTTTATTTGCTATCTTTTTATGGCCAGCCGTACAAGCAAAAGTTCAACATTACAATAAACAGCAGACGCCTCTATTCATTCTTTATCAGCACGCTATCAGTCATGTTCTGGCAGAACAACAAAAACAAATTACTATTCCACGCCGTTATAGTACGACGATTCGAGAAATATGGGATCTACAGCAGCGATTAATTCAACGCCGTCCTCATATGATCAATCGATTGATAACACATCCACGCTTTCGTGCGGCGTATGACTTTTTACTGTTACGTGCACAAATACAAGAAATACCCTCCGAGATCGCAACCTGGTGGACCGACTTTATAGCCGCTGATGAAAGCACAAAAACACAATTAATTGAACAAATTATAACGCAACACAAAAAACCAAAACGCCATAAAAAGCGAGGAAAATTTGTATGAATGGACCGACAGAGGCACCGATATGGAAATCCCTAGCGCAACATGCTTCTGAGGTAAAAAAAACATCGATTGCAGAATTATTTGCAAATGATCCGCAGCGTTTTAAACATTTTTCTTTACATCAAGCGGGCTTAAGTTTTGACTATTCTAAAAATCCCATTACTAAAGAAACATTGGATTTGTTATTCAAACTTGCCGACTCATGTGAAGTAAAGAAACATATTCTCGCTTTGTTTTCCGGCGCATGTGTCAATACCACTGAAAAATTGCCGGCACTGCACACGGCATTACGCGACCCACGAACATCTGGATTAAGCGTCAATGGCGCTGACATACTCCCGCCTATTCACGCCGCTTTAGATAAAATGACGGGTTTTGTCCAGCAAATACACAGCCATACGTGGCGTGGCGCAACCGGAAAACCCATCACCGATATTATCAACTTAGGGATTGGCGGATCAGATTTAGGCCCATTAATGGCGATAGAAAGCTTAAAACCTTATCAACAAACACCGCTGCGGTTTCATTTTATTTCTAACGTCGACGGCTACGCGCTCAATCATTTACTAACGCAGCTCAATCCAGAAACAAGCTTATTTATTATTGCTTCAAAATCTTTTTCTACTCAAGAAACCTTAATCAATGCAAAAACCATTTTAAAATGGATGCAAGAAAAAATTACGCACCATAACCCACTACCCCAGCACTTTTTAGCGATTACCGCACAAACGAAAAAAGCCCTGCAATTTGGTATTGCAGAAGAAAATATCTTTCCACTTTGGGATTGGGTCGGAGGCCGTTTTTCCTTATGCTCCTGCATCGGTTTATCACTGGCATTATCCATTGGTATGAAAAATTTCCGCGAACTTTTACGTGGCGCTCATACGCTAGATCAGCATTTTTTCAAATCGCCTTGGCAAGAAAATATGCCGCTCATTCTGGGATTACTCGCCATTTGGCAAAGGAATTTTTTTCAATCCGAAGCACATGTTATTCTGCCCTACGATGCTGCACTCAAGTATTTTCCGGCTTATTTGCAACAGCTAGAAATGGAAAGCAATGGTAAATCAATTCGTATCGATAATAAAAAAGTAAATTACGCAACCTGCCCAATCATTTTTGGCGAGGTGGGACTGAATGGACAGCACGCCTTTTACCAACTTTTTCATCAAGGCACTAATCGCTTTTCTGCCGACTTTATCTTATCCCTGCGCAATCCGCAGCACACACTGCAACATCACCATCAACATGCGATTGCCAGCGCATTAAGCCAAAGCAAGGCATTGATGCAGGGTTATCACAGTGATATACCCTATAAAACCTTAAGTGGAAATCATGCCAATAATATCTTGGCACTCGATGAACTCACACCGTTTAGCTTAGGGATGCTCATTGCCTTATACGAACATAAAGTATTCGTACAAAGTGTCATTTGGCAAATTAATCCTTTCGATCAATGGGGTGTAGAATATGGAAAACATCTCAGCCAATCTATTTATAACGCTTTAGATAAAAACACCGCCACATCAAGTGATGACAATTTTGACGCATCTACACGAGGTTTAATTCAACAGTACCAGCACATTAATAGTAATGATGTGCCGAGAAAACATCCTAAAAATGAACCCTCCTAATTTGAATACTCTGCATTGTAAACGACTCAATACACTTATATACTGAAAGTATTATTAATCACAAAGCTAATATGGCCTGATGGACATTAATCACGCAAAACCTTTTTCATCGGCGAAAACCGAAGTCAAAAAACGCAGCAAAAAAGTAGCCTGGCCTGCTTTTGAACTTGCCTTTTTAGACCACGATTTTTTATTACATAAATCCTTACGATCAGTACGGTTACAACTTGAACTATTAAAACCGGAACTCTCGCAGCAAAAACTCAAGATCGAATCGACCATCGTTGTTTTTGGTAGTGCCAGAATTCCTGACCATGAAACCGCTAAACAACAACTCAAACAAGCGCAACAAAAATTAAAAACTAAACCTAGCAGCCTTACTTATAAAAAAGCCGTGCAAATAGCTAGCAAACGGCTTGAAGGCGCTAAATATTATCAAGAGGCACAACGCTTTGGCCAGATTGTCTCTGAACGCTGCCAAAAAAATCGACGCCGCCATTTCGTTATCGTAACGGGCGGTGGACCGGGTGTTATGGAAGCTGCTAATCGTGGTGCACAGGATGTCAAAGCCAAAAGCATTGGTTTGAATATTGTCTTACCACATGAGCAAGCACCGAATCCTTACATCTCACCTGAGCTTTGTTTTCAATTTCATTATTTTGCTATACGTAAAATGCATTTCTTAATTCGTGCACGTGCTTTAGTTTGCTTTCCTGGTGGATATGGCACATTAGACGAATTATTTGAAGCACTGACCTTACTACAAACAAAAAAAATAAAACCGATCCCGCTACTATTATTTGGAAAAAGTTATTGGTCTAAGCTGATTAACTTTAAACTGTTAGTCGATGAAGGCATGATATGCCCGAGTGATTTAAAATTATTTCATTACGTAGAAACGGCTGAACAAGCTTGGAAAATCATCGCAAATTTTTATAATTTGCCGCTAAAATAATTACCTAGACAACCTATTATAATTACTCTGTTCCAAATTAGTGAAACATATTGCCTCTCTCTGCTGAGTTTTCTCAGTAGAAACCTGGCTATCTAAAGGCGATGTCAACAGGCCGCATGCTGTTGGCTCATACAGCTTCGCTGATGTTTTTTTATTTTCCTGACCAGAACCCACTATAAACGTATAAGCTTGTTCAACAAACCTAGGTATATACTTAACGGTTATCGCCGTTACGATTGCCGTCGTAAATGCAATGGCTAATAAAAGGGGCGTTGAGCTAAGAGAATAAAAAGATAAAGTGATGCCTAACACCACCATCGAAGCCGCCACAAAAAAACTGAATAATCGTTGTAACAAAACAAGTACATAGGCACTGTTATTTTCTACTTGTACTTTGTTGATATCGCCTTTTTTTTCAAACGATTTAATAATAGCGAGGCACTCATCGCCTGCAATACCACGTGGCGTATGTCCACCATCTGTTACCGCATCGACATCCGCGCCCGCTTCAAGCAATAATTTGAAAATCGCGGGATATCCGCCGCCGTCTACGGCACAATGCAGCGCAGTCAATCCATCGTTTGCTGTCGCATTAGCATCCGCACCTGCTGCAAGCAATAATTTGACAATCGCGGTATATCCACCTTCTACAGCAACATGAAGCGCGGTAAGACCATCACTTGTTTTCGCCTTGATATTAACTTCCTTTTCAAGCAATAACTTAACCGTCTCGGTATGCCCACTCCCTGCAGCAATGAAAAGCGGAGTACGCCCATCACTTGTTGCCATATTGACATCTGCTCCTTTTTTCAACAGTAATTCAACTGTCTGAGTATGCCCACTCTCTGCAGCACGAAAAAGCCATGCCCCTCCCCCTTGCCCTATCACCTTTGCTTTTTCTGCCGTAACCTGATGAATTTTTTCACAACGCGCATGCCAACTATCAATAAGCAATTTAGCCTTTTCTAATTGATCACCTATAGAGTAAACAGCGGTGCACAAAATAAGTGGCTTGTCATTTGCGGTGTCATTAGTAAAAATTTTTCTTATTTTTTTAGCTACTTCAACATATTGATCGCTAGAAAATTGCGTTACTGTAGCCGCATCGTCGATAGTCCAAGGGAACACTGAATTAGCGGCATCATAACCCAGCATAATCAAATGCCTAGGACTAGAAAGTAATAATCCGCAACGTGTTTCTTTATGAAGGGGTGTTTCCATCACTTTTTGCAAGGAAGTTAAATAAACGTCCATTTCGGTATACTTATAAACAGCTGAAAAAGAAGATACTTGATGTATTCCGCCTCGCTTTTCTGCTAATTGACTTTGTGCAATGCTCGCAACGGCAGCAACATCAGATTGTCTAAGCACTGTTAAACTATCAAACCAGTCAAGGTACTCATCAGGCGAATGAAAAAGCTTTACCGTCTGTAAATGTGCAAGAATATCAGAATATTTCAGCACGCCCTTCTCATCACGTGATTCTAACTTATGCTTAAGCACGTCATCAGGCTCTAAATTTAACTGAGCCATTTTTTCTAAACGTTCAATATAGTTTTGCTGATATTCCGTACCTAATATAAAAGCTTGTAAAGCCAAAACAGCAGAACCATGACAGACACCTTGCTCTTCAGAACCAAGTCCTGCGAGCCTTATTAAACGAATAATAGTATCTTTCATAAAATGCTCTGATATTATTTTGGCGTTAGCCTTGGCGAGCATAAATTCGCTTGTAGGTTAAAAATATTGGCATGTTCATCGCTCCCCACTTGCGTTTTATATTCTTCTATAAAATTATCTTCGAGCTTTTTTAGTTCAGATTTAAGCGGTTTATTCTGCATAACATCAACAACACTATAGTTACCTTGTAAGAATACAGCAAAGGGATATCTATATCGTGTTGAAAATAATGCTTGGTGTGCCTTGATAAGCGCATAGTTTACTTTCCAGTTTGAATGGTAGCTAGACAAGGTTAAAAAGATGGGCTCTTTTATTTGGCCTTGCATTAACTCAAGCGCGCATTGCATTTTTGTTCTAGCAAAATCAAGGTTCATATTGCTTTGTATGAAAGAAGGATTGGTATTTCCATTAATCGAATCAATAGAAACTTGCAAATCACTACCATCACGAGCTGTTTTTTGGATAAATACGACGTCACGTGCTTTTTTAAAAAAACTGCTAAGCGTGGTGACTTTAGTAGCTTCAAGTAAAGTATGCGTTGAATTAAATTTGATAACCGTATGGGTATGCTCAAGTGATGTAGACGAATTATCTTTCACTTGGGGTGATAATATTTTATTGATAAGCTCCTTACGTGCGCTAACTAACGCTTCCGGTTCTTCTTTGTATCTCTCATCGCCCTCATCTTCTGGTATGTTGATAACTTTAAAAAAATGCCAAGGACTTTCTGCTTTAACGATCAACTGCGTTGAATCGTTATCATTTATTTCGATGATAGCACCCAGTGATTTCTCGATGTTTTCTAATGCCGTTATATAGGCCGGAATATCTCCTGATTGCTGACAAATGTCCTCTATAGATTTAACGGCCTGTTGATAACTTTTTCTATCTTTATATGACAGCCCAAATTCATTTAATTTTTTTTGAAGTGCTTGTTTTTTATCATCGAACGTTCCAGCCTCTATCAAATTTGCTAAATTTTCTAATGCCTCTTTATCAGATTTAACAATAACGTGTAGTTCTCGGCTAGTCGCATTTTTTAGGTTTAATTGTAATCGTATAGCCGTATTTTTAATAAAATTGTTTGTTAATTGGTAATAGTTTTCTAAATCTTGTGCTGTTTTATTTGGGTAAATGTCAATTACTTGCTGAGCAAAATCAGTGGCCATACCTTCTGCGTGCTTCGCTAAACTACTTTCAGTCGCTAACCATACAATTATTTTATCGAAATTCTTTTTTAAAACAATCATTTCATCTATCATTCTTTTTTCGATGAGGGCCATTAGCTCATCCTCCAGCACTTTCCGCTTTACCGGATCACCATCCAGCCATAAGTGAGTCAAGCGATAGAGTTCATAAGCTAACTGAGCCGCAATGCGCTCATTGCTTAAATAAGCTTTTTTAGCTAATTCGTTTACTAATATTGGCTTTGCATGGTTGAGCAAGGCTTTACTGACTAAGTCTCTTGTTACTTTATTACGCCTTATGTCCATAAAAAAATCAGGAAGTTTCCTTTTCAACGCCTTGTATCGCTTTACTTCAAACTGGTAAACCTCATCTTCCGCCCAGGCTTCAATCTCTTTTTGCTTAGTTAACACAAATTGGGACAAAGCTGTGTCAGAATCAACCTTTATTTTCTTTAAAATTGCAATCAAAATACTATTTATTTCTAAGCTGTTTAACGTTTGAGGCAATAAAACCGCCGTAGAAGTAGAAGAGATAGGCTTATTGTTTATTTCAGTAATTTTTTCCTTTATTACCGCTAAAATTAATTGCTCAATCTCTTCTTTTGTAAGCGTTACAGTATTCGCGACTGCAATTTGTCCATCTTCCTTTATCATTCTATTTCTCCTTTTCCCTATTATTATAAATCCATTATTAGCGTATATAATTTTAACGCGCTGGCGTGAATAAACTCACTTGCGTATTAAAGCTATCTACATACTCATCACTTCCTGCTTGCGCCTTATATTCTTTTATAAATTTATCTTCGAGCTTTTTTAGCTCAGATTTAAGCGACTTCACTGTAATAAGGCTGACGTTATTATACTTACCTTCTAATAACACAATAGGCATACCTTGTTTTGGAAATACCGCTGCGTGTGCTTTGATAAGTGCATAGCGTGTCTTCCAATTTTTATCATTGGTATTTAGAATTAAGATACCAGACCCTTTATTTTCAAGCCCTTCCCCGCTACCTTGGGATAATTCAAGCATACTTTGTGTTGAGCTTCTGACAAGATCAATATTTTCAATGTGCTTTTTTATAAAAGAAGGACGCGTATCTGCATTAACTGAGTCTACAGAAAATTCAATCACATGATCTTTCTTAACCGCTTTATAGGTCAATGTAATTTCACCCTCTTTTCTAAATAAACCGCGCGGGGGCGTATTAACTCTGATAGCCTCAAGTAAGGTGCTACCTGTGTCAAGTTCGGTCGTAGTATGCGTACACTCATAATTCTCCTGTACCGTACCATACGGAGCAGGGTTTATTTTAGGTGATAGTCTATTGGAAAATTCCTGACGTGCACTAGCCAGCTCGTCCGGTGTTTTTATAACCTTAAATAAATGCGAAGGGCTTTCTACCTTAACTATCGTTTGTTTTGAATCTTGATCATTTTTGGCAATGATGGCATTCAGTGGTGTCTCGATGAATGTTAATACGCCCATACGTGTCTTAGCCCTACCTTCTCCCTGGCAAATTCCCTCGATTAATTTAACAGCCTGCTCATAGCTTTTTTTATCTTTAGGCGCTAATCCAGCCTCATTTAGTTTTGCTTGAAGTTCTTGTTTCTTCTCATCAAATTTTCCATTATTTATGAGGGTTACTATGTTTTCTAGTGAACCTCTATCTTCTCTAACAAAATCACGTAGTTCTCGACTAGTCGCATCCCTCATCGTTAATTGTAGTCGGGCATCGGCATTTTGAATAAAGTCGTGCGTTAATTGGTAATAGTTTTCTAAATCTTGTGCCGTTTTATTTTTATAACTATCAATTTCTTGCTGAGCAAGCTTAGCCGCGTGCACTTCTGCTTGCTTAGCTAAACTGTTTTGCTTAACTTCTGTATGAATTAACTCCCCAATCACTTGATCGGGATGTTCTCTCAAAGCGTTAATCTGCTCTATAGTTCTTTCTTCTATGAGCGTGGCGGCTAGTTTTTTCTTTACTACTTCCAACACTGAAGGTTGCAACGCATAAAGTTTCTGTTCTAACTGCTGGCCTGTAGATCGATTGAGCAAGTAACCCTCTTCGGCCAGTTTAGTTATTAATATTGCTTTTGCATAATTGACTAGTGCTTTGCTGACTTGAGCACAATCGATTTTTTCAAACAGTTGATCAATGATCGCTTGTTTTTCCTGCTTATCTTTCTCGTTAGCTTCTAGCTCTGTCAGTGTTTGCTCAACAGCCGATTTAATTGCGTCTTCATTCTCAACAAAAATAGCATCACTTTGAGACTCCGCTTGTTCCTCATCTACTGGATTAGCCTTATATTTTTCAGCTACTTCGACTATTAATTTTCTTGCGAGTGCTTCGGTAACTGGATTTTGTAGCGTTTCCTCAGCTAATGTTCTTGCATCTATCGCTAAGGTTAGCGTTCCTTGTCGATCAGCAAGTATCGCCTGGGCAGCCTCTTCAAAAACCTGATTCATTTTAGCTACTGCTGCTGTTTGGAACCTATTTAGGTGCTTTTGAGCCTGTGCTTGACCTTGTTTTATGGCCATTTCTGTAAGTGAACCCGAACTAGATGCTATTGCCAATAATTCATCCATTACCGTAGCACTTTCTAATTCTTCGCCTAGGGGCATCGCATTTAATTTATCCGATAATAAATCTTTATAAGTCGCCAAGTGTTGATTAGCCAGGGCTGCCATCTGTTCGTTCAAATCCTGTAGCGCCGCATTGGCTGCAGCCGTTCCGTGACTATTATCTTTAGCTTTATCCAGCTCTTGTAAGAAGCTGGTTTTTGCTGTGCCTTGTAAGCTTGCAGTGAGCATCTCTGGCGTAAGCTGCGAAAGCATTTCAGCAATTTTTTGTTTTTTCTCTATTTCTGGTGTAGAAATTACAGTAGATATCTCAGCATCATCACTAGCTGATGTTAAAGAAAAACCACTATCATCGCCACTGCTACCATTGGTGTTTTGTCTAGTTAAAGAAGCAGGCGTTGTGCCTTCGCTACTTGCTTGACTCATGCTTGACGCAGTAGAGGTATCGTCCCCCGAAGTTTCTTGAATTACTGTTGATCCATTCTCTGACATAACATTTCTCCTATCTTGTACTGTTCCGGATGCATCATCGCTACCGTGTTTCTTAAATGAACTACCTAACGAAAACCTTTTCACGTTAGAGGATATTTTTTGTCGTTGCGCTAGATTTTCTTTATCAGCTAAAGCCGTATCCGATGTAGTGCACGATCTTTTTCGAGCGTTTTCGGGGTTTAGCTTACTATACCCTTTTTGATGATCAGATTCTAATTGACCATTCCGATTAGTTAAACTTACTACTTGATTATCTCTTTCTTTAAGCTGATGTTCTGCTGTTACTTTATCTTGATTAAGTTGATTAAGCTGCCCTTCCTGTTCGGTAACTTTAGTTTTCTGTTGTTGAAGCGCTCGTTGACTTGCTTCAAACGCTTCTTGAGCTTGTTTAACTTGCGACTCAGCTTGTTGAAGTGCTTCCAGCTTAGCTTCAGCATCAGCTTCCGCTTTAACTTTAGCTTCGTTCGCCTGAGTAAGTGCTCCTGCAAGCGTTTCGGTTTTAGCTTGCATTTGTTGCAAATCGTTTTTCAGCCCTTGCGTTTGCTGCCCTAATGCAAGCCTTTCTGATTGATAGTTTTGAACAGCTGTTTGAGCTTGTTGAAGTGATTTTTCCTTAGCTTTAACCTCAGCTTCCGCTTTAAGTTTAGCCTCATTCGCTTGCTCAAAAGCTTCATTCGTTTCCTGAAGTTGTCTTTCCTGATTTATAGCGCTAATTTTAGCTTGTTTAGCCGCTTCTTGAGCTTGTTCAAGACTTGTTTGCAATGTTTCAATTCGTTGTTTTAATGTATCATTAAATTCAGTTAGGCTTTTTACTTCACCCTCTTTTTCAAAGATATTTCCTTTTAGTGCTGACAGTTTTTCCTCTGCGGTTGCTTTAGCTTGAACAACTTGCCCAAACTTACCTTGCAACTCTTTAATCGTTGCTTGAGATTGTTCATCTTTTGATTTAGCTTGCTGAAGTGCTTTTTCCTTAATTTTAACGCTAGTTTCCGCTTTAAGTTTATCTTCATTCGCTTGCTGAAGCTGTCTTTCTTGTTCAAGAACTTTAGTTTGCGCTTGTTGAAACGTTCTTTGACTTTTTTCAAGCGCTGCTTGGAATTGTTCAGTTTCTAATTTAGCTTGCTTAACGCCGTCTCGAGCTTGTTCAAGACTTGTGCTTAATGTTCCAATTTGTTGGTTTAGTGTAATATTACGGTCAGTTAGGCTTTTTATTTGACCCTCTTTTTCAACAGTATTTCCTTCTAGAACTGACTGTTTTTGCTCTGCTTGTGCTCTAGCTTGAACAAACTTACCCTGCAATTCTTCAAGCGCTGCTTGAGATTGCCCAGCTTCTAATTTAGCTTCTTGAAGTGCTTTTTCCTTAACTTTAACGTCAGCTTCCGCTTTAAGTTTATCTTCATTCAATTGAGTAAATTGTCTTGCTTGTTCGCTAGCTTTAGCTTCCGCTTGTTGAAGCGTTCTTTGACTTTCTTTAAGCGCTTCTTTTAATTGTTCAGCTTCTAATTTAGCTCTTTGAAGTTCTCTTTTGCTTTCTTCAAACGCGAGCTCATCAGCAAAACTTAAGGCTTCTTTTTTTTCTTCTACTTGAGGTGTGTTGCTAATATCATGTAAATCCTGCTGCAAATTACTTAGTTTACGCTGTAAATCATCCCGTTCAGACTGCAACTTTTCATTTTGTTGTTTACTTTCGCTTAACTCTAATGCCATCGCGCTATCAAGGACGTTATTTACTAATGGCTTGCTTGTATCTTTTTTATCGGCAACCGGATTTTCCTCACGTAATATTTCTATATTGTGTTGTTGCTCGGATACCGTTGTCTTTAGCCCTTCAGCCTCAATCCTAAATGCTTGCTTTTCACGCTCAACAGTTTCAAGTTGTTGCTCAATCTCTCTCTTCTCTTCTGCAACCCCATTAAGCCTCCCTTGAACTTGTTGCAACTGATTTTCTTGAACTCTAATCCATTTACCTTGTTGTTGTACTGTGCCATTAAGTTCATCTATATAACGATCAGACTCTTCAGCTAAACGTTTATTTTGAAGCTTACTTTCATTTAATTGCCCCGTTAATATACCGTTTTGTTCTTGAAGTCCTTCCACTTGGCTATGCAAAGCCTTTTCCGTAGACTGAAAGGAATCTCTTTGCTCTAATAGCTTATATTCTTCCGCTCTAAGTGCTTTGCCAAGTTCGTCTACTTTACCTGCTTGCTCTTCAACTTGTTGCTCTAACACAGCCTTTTCGTTTCGAGCCTCTTGAAGCCTTCTTTCTAATAATTCAACTTGGTTTTTTTGTTGCGTTTCTTGCGTGGATAATTTCTGATCTGCTTGAGCAAGCCGATGATCAAGTTCTGTTTTTTCCGCTACAAGGTCATTTACCCTTTTTTCTGAAGTCGTTAATTCTTCTTGTGTAGTGCTTAACGTGTTTTCAAGATCTTGAAGTTGGGTACTAAGTTGCTCTACCTTAGTTTGCTTTCCTTCAAGCTGATTTTGTATCCCTGCTTTTTCACCTTCTAACGTTGAAACTCTTCCCGATAGTTCAGCCTTCTCTGTAGTCAGACTTAAAATTTGTTCATCTTTTTCTGTGGCTGTCTTTTTAGTTTCATCTAGCTGTTGTTCTAATCCTGTCACCAGCTTTTCATGGGTTGCTGTTAATTGTTGTACTGCATGTTGTTTTTCGCTCGCTTCTTGCTTATATTCATCACGCTCCGTTTCAACTTTTTGCTTCTCTACCTGTTCTTGTTGTAGTTCAGATCGTGTTGTCGTGAGCTGTCTTTCTAAACCTGATAGCTGATCCTTTTTTCCGCTGAGCTCGTCGTTAAGATCACGTTGGCTATTAGCTGACGCTTGGAGCTCACCTCTCAATTTTTGTAAGAGCGTTTGTAAGTCTGTAAAGCTATGCTCTAATTCACTGTATTCGCTTTCCCATTCCTTTAGTTTTCCTATTAACGCTTCGCGTTCCTTTGACCATTTACTTTCAGAGTTATCCTGCCCTGCTGTATTTTCTTGGCTAGATAATAATGCTATACGGTCGTTCTGCTCCGAAATCGTTTGCATTGCACTTGCAAGTTTAGCTTCAGATCCTTGGTTATTCTGTTTTAGTGTTTGATTTTCTTGCTCTAAATCAGCTTTTTCTTCACTGATCCCACCAAGTTTTTTTTGTGTTTCCTCAAGCTGCTTGCGCTGCTGACGAAGCTCGTCACTTAGCCGTGCTGCTCTTTCATCTAATTCTTTACTATCTCTATCAAAATCCTCAGCTAAAGATTGATGAAGTTCCTGGCCTTCTTTTAATCTTGTGGCTAGAACAGTATTTCCTTCCCGTAGTTCCTCCACCTGAGACTTTAAATTGTCGACCTCGTCTAAAAGCTGCTGCGAATTGACTCTAAAAAGTTCTTCGGCACCTGCTTGCGCTAAGTCAACCAAACTAGTTTGCAGTTGCTTTTGCATTGCCGGTAAACCCTGGTTCTCTTCTTCTAAAAATCCGACTCTTTCTGTCAGAGTAGATACGGCTTCTTGGTCTTCCATAAGAGGAGTAGCAAGCGACTGCGGTTTATTTTCTTGCTGATCTTCTAACGCTAATACTCTTTCATGAAGCACTCTATTTTCGTTTACTAACTGTTCAATGCGTTGCTCAGATTCACTCGCTTTGCGAGCTTTAATTTCAGTTAAATCCGTCGTTAGCTGTGCAACTTCATCTAATAGCGCCTTACCATTAGTTCGCATTTGTTCCAGCTCACGTTCCTTTGCCGCAACTTGAGCTCTAGCGTCCTCTACATTTGCTTGATAGTTTCGCTGCTTACTTGAACCGTCTTGTTCTTGCATTGCCTTATAACGTTCAAACTTTTCTTGCTCCACTTTAAACTTATCCTCCATATCTCTTAAGTTATCTTGTAATGTAGATAAAGCTTCTTCCGCTCGAGAAGCACCCTTTTTAACGGCTTCAAGCTCGCTTTCCTGCATTTTCAGTTGTTCTTCTAACACTGTTTTAGCGCCTAGATTCTCTACATTTTCAGTCTCTAAGCTGTTAACTGTTAGCTCTAGCTTATCCTTATCTGCCATTAGACCGGCTATCTCTCTATCTCTTTGAGCAACGTCCTGCCTAAAATCCTTAATATCGTCAACAAGATCAAAGAGTTGCTTTCTTGCAACCTCAAGCTCATGACTTATAAGATGGAGTTCCGTATCAGATGGCTCAATCGGAGCATTAACGTCAACTTCTGTTTGCGTTTCTACCGTCATGTAGGCCACATCTCTGATAGGCACCGCCGATGAAATAACCGTGTTTTCATCATCCTTATCAGCTATATTGCTCCCAGCGTTAGCATCTATCTGGCTACTAGGCCCTGCAACTGCTTCTGATACAGCAGTTTGTTGTGCTGAATCTTTAGACTCTTCTGGGTTTTCTTGAGTTGGGTTTTGCTGAGGGGAGTTAGATGTTGTCGCAATAACTTGATTAACATCACTAGATAATACCAGTTTCTCTTTTTGTTGCTGAGCAGCCTGTTCAAATGCTTCAACTTTTTCCCTCAAACCATCATCATCTTTATTAACTAATCCCTTCAACTTTTGAATCTGCTCTTCAATTTTTTTATAATTATCTTCAATTATTTTTTGAATAACCTTTTCAAACTTACCTGTTATCAATTTATCCTGACTCTTTCTCTCTAGGTTACATTTGATTATATGATCGTTAAGTTTTTTTAGCGGACTTTCAGCCTGGGTTTCAATATCTTTAACCATCCCTCCAATAGCATTAAGAACATCCTTCATCTTTCTTCGTTCGTCTACGGTGTTTTTTCCTATTGTATCGACTACTGCCCGGTGCAAGTTTGTAACTTTATTCTTAATAGTAGTAAAATCCACTTTCCTAATAGGAGCAAGATCTGCTTTTCTAGCACTTGACTTGTTTAGCGTTGCCATTCCTAGCGGAGAATTTGGTTTACGGTTATTATCTAGACCCATTATCGCTATCCCTCTAATTAAAGCTTTCTGACTAGTCACCATATCAAAGAAATCTTAAAGATAACTTAAGGCATCAAAACTCACTTCTATCCTTAATTTATACCCCCCATCGATAGGGCTAGAACCTTTATTTCGACACTTAGAAACCCGGGGGAGAAGCGATTAGAAGCCATCTATACCGGAAGCTTGCTGAGCCTAGGCGGTATTTATCTCGAGGATCACGAGCAGGGGTATAAACTTATGGATTAAAGCCACATCAATTAAAGGGAGAAGAGTTAATGTATTTTTAATATATCTTTTGTATAATAAGCTGTATAAAAAAAAGAGGAGAGTATTAAATGTCGACACCTACCGGTATGCCTTATTATTTCGCAGAGAACAATGCGCACTCCATTGTTAAGAGCATTTACTTTGCCGTAGGAGAATTAAAAGGATCTGCCTTTGATGCTTCTTCTTCCCTCCTTAACTTTAAAAACCATATTACTCAGACAGTATCTTCAGAAATATTGGGTTTAGAAGATAAGGCGTTTTTCAAGCAAGACCTTAATAGCGATCCTGCTTTTACAGCGTATCTTGCCTCTGTCAAACAGCTTACAGACCTGAATCATAGAACACTTCTAAATGACCCCTATGCAGCTATACCTCTTATTAATGAGGCCAAAGAAAAGTATCAAGCTTTTGTTGAACAACAAAAGATGAAATTTAATATAGACTTTAAGGATTCTATACCAGAGAAACAAAGAACAAAGCTATGGGAAAATTATGAAAAAGGCCTATCTTCTGCAGTTAAACCCGTTGAAGATTTTTCTGACCGAGTTAGTCCGAGTGGTTTATTAACCCAAGCCATGCGCTTCTACGTTAATAAAATAATGAATAATAAGGAAAAAAATAAGGATTTTTCAAAGATACCAACAAGCTTAGAAGATACTCTGTTTACCCCGCGTCCACAATTTTTGGGCAGTGATGATAAACCCATTACCGTCGAATATGACCAAGAAGGCCGTGCGAAATCGATACGCGTTCACCCTTATACTGGCAATGTGGGTGATGCCCTCGCTATTTTTCTTGCATCCCGTAAGCCAGGTGAAGAAATACCACCGATTAAAATAGTATGCCCACTTTCAAACGCTGATATCCTAAAATCTGAGATGAGCCCTGGGTTTACGCTCTTGGCCCTTTTATTGGTGCATACGATGGTTAATCGTTGGCAACAAAACGCACAAAGAAAACAAGTTTTAAACGCAGCGATTGAAAAAGGTATTCCTTTAAAACATATCTCACTAGAAGATAAACGTGGCAGACCTATTCCTATTATAGAACCTAAATCTATCGCAAAGATGGTTTTTAATGTTAAATCTGATCAAGAACAACTGGATGAAGCCCGTAAAAATAATCTAGAGGGGCATCTAAAGGATCTTCCTGAGATCATTCCTGCTGCTGGTATGGCTGCTCCTAGTATGACTGCTTGAATATAAGAGAAGTACTATTCTATTCATATTTGCCAGGGAAGGCGAATTAAATAGAAAAATGGGTCAATAACTATTTCTTCGAATACGTCCTATATTTTCTTGGCACTTATAATCCTCATCGCTAGGACTGAAACGCGTTTCTATCCCTGCTTGTTTGCATCGCAGCCATGCAAATCGTTTTGCAGACACCGAACCTGAAAACATTACTTTTTTAGCCCCTCTTTCAATCAGACAGTCAATCATGTAATTCACTGTTTTCAATAAAGGACCTGTGGAATAACTGCCGTAGTTTTCTCCCGCCGACGTAATTAAGCCATCGCCAAAATCTAAAACTTTCCAACCTTCTTTTAAACGAATGATTTGAGGAAAGCTTTCAAAAGAACCTGTTCCGGTAGTTCCTTCTCCATCTTCTTCAGATACCTTTGATAGTGCATTTGGCTCAAGTTGATAGATAGAAAAACTAGGCCATAAACTTAATAGATACTTAAAAGGCTTTTCTCGTTTAGGATTTTCCTGGCTAAACAACGCATCGAGCTCACTCAATGCGTTGTTTAGTAAAAAATCAACTGAGCCTACTGTAATCAGATCATTATCTTGGCTCTCAGAAACTAAATCCTGGTTTTCTAACGAAGATTCAGACTGGCTTTTCATACAAGGATCTCATTATAAAGTATTTTTATCCACGTCACGCAGTCGGCTTATTAGCCCCCCGATCCCGATACCGTGGCGCCGCCTTTAGCTGCATTTTTATTCTCTTGCGCTTGTTTGCCAATAGCTTGCATATCCCTAGTCTTATGTTGCAGTTCCGATTGAGCCATTTGTGAGCCTGCTTGACCTAGTTCGCGCATACTACTATCCACATTACCGCGAATTTGATGCAACATACCTTCTTCTGGTGTATTTTCAGCTTGTGCGCCTATCCAACGCATCACTTTGTTTGGCACCTCATAAATCATACTAAAACTACGATTAACGACCGCTAACACGATACCTGTGTAAATAATCATTAAGGTAGTCTGTGATACTAATGCTAGAAAGTCTCCACTCAAGTCGCCCATAAAACGCAGCGCGATACTAAAGCCCTGATTGAGCAAGGACACTGAAATATACGACAAAATAATCCCGAAAATAAAACCAAACACCATTAACATAGGTCTCAAAAAGACACTCGCTAATAACATAACTGCTTGTTCAGCTTTACCTAAGAAATCATGCCCTTCTGGATGGGTAATACCCAATGCAACTAGCGGTGCCGCCATCACCGATTCCAAAACAATGGCAAACCAAGTTATTGCACCAAATGTAAATAATATAAAGGGGATTAAAGGTACGTAATAAGCTAATGTTGCACCCAAGCTTAAATTGATCATCAGCCAGAAAGTAAATACCGGCATGAAAAATCCAATAAAGCCAAATAAACCGCCTAATACTCCGATAATCGGGCCTGCAGGTGCAAAAAACGAAACCGCTGCTCCCGCTACACCACCCGCAACAACCAGGTAAGTCATAATAGCAAAGAACCCGACCCAAACACTTTCTACCGTATGGACTAAATCATCACCAATACCGGACAAAGTTAAAATAGGATCGGAACCACTATTTAAACCATCTTGTAACTTTTTCTGGAAGCCCTGCGCACTCTGAAAAATACTTCCCATCATTTTAGCAAATAATCCGCCGCCGCCAGCACTTGCATCACCGCCACCCGTTGAAGGAAAGAGTTGATTATGGTTACCCGTTGCGTCACCTGCGTTCGTGGTTTCACTTTGAATATAATCATCGATAGCGCCGCCGCTATTCGGTACATTATTCTTTAGGTTATCGAGAATAATCGGATTATTAATGTCTTGGAAAGCACTACTATCGTAGTCAGGTTTAAAATTCGGTGAGATCTGATCCTTAATCACTGATAAATCATTTATTTTACGTAAATTTTCGTTAAGTTTGGCCATTTGGTAATAATAACTTCCTGCTAATATCCAGCCAGTATCTTTTGCATCTTTAATAAAATCTTTGAGTTTTGCATCGGCATCGCCTTTCAAAGTTCTCAAAGCTGGCTTAACAATCGCGAAATAATCCGTCGAGGTATACACCAAGGAATTACTCGCAAAAAGAGGATCCCCTTTTTTCAAACTAACCTTAGAAACTTGATTGTCATCCTCTGGCGCTAATTTATCAGCAATGCTTTTAGCCATTGAATTCACATCTAAGGTCATTTGCCTGACACCAATACTCGCGCTGTCGTTAGCGGTTAAATTAGCTGGATTAGCAACTTGACCCTTATCAGCCTTACCAATGAAGTCCCAACTGACCGAACCACAGGCACCTTCATATTTAGAGAAAGTTCCGTCCATTTTTCCTGGGAAACTAATAAATCCGCCCTTATCTTTGGTGTAATCTATGAGCTTGCCGGTGTTGCTTCCATTAGGACCTTTACCTGTTACTGATAAAGAAGAAGCAAAATCGGGCACTGCTACACCTTTACCTTTATATTGACGAACTAAACCATTATAAAGCGTGTACATACACACTTCTGATTTGAGAATATCACCCGATTTAGCCACTAAAAAGGTGTTATCTGCCGCTCCTGTTCCTTTGTTTGGACCTAATCCTTGTGAAGGTTCTACAACCGTACCATTGCGATTCATATAATCTAAAGCAACATTCCATACCTGGTCAGCGGCGCCTACACCTTGTACCACCACCCACATCACTAAAATCTGAATAAAAGAATAGCCGGTTGCTTTAGGTAATAATAAACCAACACCAGAAACCATCCGTAACGGCACCCATATCGATGACCATTTTTGGCCTAAAAACTCACCTTGGTGAGCTGTATTTAATATTGATATAAATAAGGCGTAGGTCAATAAAACAGAGGCCATTACTAATATAGCCGCGTTAAAAGAACCCAACATGGTCCCTAAAATTTGGCTGCCTGTCCCATGTAACACGCCATCAACAACACCAAAAATAGTTGCTAAATAAGAAACCGATAAATCACTAGCTGGTGGCGCTAAGCTATCAGCCAAAAGCAAACTAGGGAATAAACTAAAAAATAAACTGATTAGAATTTTTTTCATGATGTTTTTTTTCTATTAAGAAAGTAAGCGTTGAACCAGTCGCGAAAGGTGCAACCTAATCGCCGGTGTTTAATCTGAAAAACCCAAAAATGATAACGAAAGACTTGGGTTAGAATAACCAAACTTAGCCCTATACAAGGAAAAAATCCACGTAAGGCATGTTCAGATAAGAGATGAATACTATAAGCGACGCATATCAGGAGAAGGGTTATCCATATCCACATCAAACGCCTAAATTCTTTTAGTCGCTGTACTAAATCCGCTTCAGTGACCTTAAGCCGCAGCAAGGCTGCTTCAAATGACTCTTCCGTGGTTGCTTGCTCAGGAACAAAAAACTTTTTCGCAAAAGAAAACAACTCGCGATTGGTTTTAACGAGCTGGCGATAACCGATCCACTTAGGGACATCGACTAAAGGCTTTGTTATTTTTTTTATACCGCCAAAAAAACTCACGATTACTCCGTAGTTTATTAGATTTTTTGTAGAAACTAAGTACTTTGCCCAAGTTTTAGCACCGTTATCGCCGTTTGTAGCAACTAACCGCTATGTAAAGCTCGACAAAATCTTATCTGCTTATACTATTATGCTTGTCTAAAACATGCAATTAGTTTACTAAGCTAGTTGATTTTAATTAAATACCCCTAGAAAAATGACTGTGCAAACAACTTAGGTTTGATTTGTGCGCCATTACGTTGGATAATCGCAGCATCTGGCACTATTTTCCGGGTTTATAATCACAGCAATGGGATTTTCGGCAAGGCGCTGCGAAGTGAGCAGCCTTCGTTCCTGTGAGAATACATGAGGATTGCGAACTGAGCGGGAACACAACCGATGTCAAGTACGAAGCGTATATAAAAGTAAAACAAGAGTAAAAGTTTATGCCTGACCTAAGCCACAAAGGCTCACACCTCTACTGGAAACAGTATCAAGACCCTATGATCTACCGTGTCTTAAGCTTCATGGAAAGTGTTGAGCAGTGGACCAAAGACGGCGATTCATCTTTAGAAGCAGCGCTTACCCAATTAGGACAAGAGATTGATGAACTTGACAAGGTTGATCTCGATAAACTAGGTCGCCAAGCGTTATTTATTCGTCTAGGTAATCATTTAGGCATGACGCGTACCCTACGTTTGTTGCAAGCACTAGATACCTCGCATCCCGGCTCTGCGGCTAAATTATTAATTCATGCCGAAGAAACCAGTGATAACCCAGAAGACGAAGCCGGCCTATTTCTACGTCGAAATATCGCCTTTGAGCGTTTACGGTTGCTAGCACGGGTTTTTTCACAGGATCGTCTTAGTTTAGTTTTAAAAGCATTAGAAGGTGAATGATGATAAAAATACAAATGCTTATGTTATCGGCGGTCTTTAGTTTTTTAGCGACGCCTTTGGTTGCCCATGCGGACAACAAACAAGATCCCTTACAAAGCTATAGGGATGAAATTAAACGTATGGAAGCAAATGCTTCGCAAACGGTGCTCGATCAACTCAAAGCGAACGAATCAAATGCGCCTTCGAACTCGATTCCTCGTCAATCGGCTCCCGCACCGCTTCCGCAATCTCCTATTTCAAACAACGACAAAGCTTTTTCTCCCCCTACTGCGACACAAAATAATGCTGCACCTAAGTCGAGTAACGACAATAATCCTTGGTTAAAGCCAAATCCTTGGGAAGCACAAGCACACGTAAACCCCTGGGCAAATGCACCCATTCCCAGTGCTGGCAGTACAACAGCGCCCATTGCACCACCTCCACCTCCCCCGAATATATTTGCGCCGCCTCACCCTACGGTGAGCGCACCGAATAAAACAACCAACAATAATCCAAACCGTTAAACGAGGAATTTTTTTATGCCTGTAAAATCAATAATAAAAAACACTATTTTAAGTGTTACGCTCGCTACCCTCAGTGTTAGCATGCCTATGCTGAGCTATGCAGACACACCTGCACCACCACCCGCTGACTCAGGCGTCCAAAACTTGGTTGCTGGTTTTGGTTCTTCGGCAATCCAAAGTAAGTTAATGAACACAGCACCTCCAGGAAATGACATCACAACGTTCACAGGTACTGCACAGGCAGCTTACTTACTTTCCCCCAACTCACCGTTAGTGGGACCACTCACGAAAAATTTATTGGGCCAAATCGCAAATCTAGGAAAAGATAACGCAAACGATGCACTGTCTTTCACATGGAACCCTAATTCAAAAGCGAATCCCAAGTTAGACAAAGAACCCATCAAGTCGGTTGATGTTAATAGCCTGCTCCAGCCTATGACCTACAATGATGTAGAAGCAACACAAGCTAAAAATGTTATCGATGCCCTCAGTGGCGCATTAGCACCGCTGGATACTGTTAACTTTAACCGGCTCATCGCTAATTTAAGTGGCGATAAAAATACTAATTTAAAAGCGACCCTGAATCAAAAACAAAACCAAGAATATCTTTCTGCCTTACGTAGTTATATTGCTACACAAACAGTTGCCGTCAGCAATCTTTATCAAATCTATGCGGAACGCCAAGCGATTGATACCAGTGGGCTTAGTCCGCAGCTAAAGGATGCGATCAAAGTCGTTGCTGACCAAACCAAACAAAAAACAGTTAGTCCGCTGCAACTTGAAAACTTCATGGCAACACGCCGTATTCTTGATAAAAGTTGGTACGATAATTTAATTAAAGAAAATCCTGCGACTTTACAACGTGAGCAAGTTCAGTTGTTAGCTGAAAACTTAGCAGAAAGTTACCGAACTCGGATGACAACAGAACGTTTACTCGCTACTATGTCAGTCTTGGTATTAGAATTAAACCAACAAATCCGTGTTCAACTACAAGGTCAAATACAAACTATTAGTAATCCCCCACAAAAATAGGGGATGTGCTGTACCACGAGATGGACTTTAAAAAAAAGTATCCTTTATTACATTCTATTGATACACCGAAACAGTTGCGCACATTGGATGCGTCGCAACTGCTTCAATTAGCGATTGAACTCAGAACGTTTCTTATCGAAACCCTTAATCAGTGCGGCGGTCATTTTGCCGCTAATTTAGGCACAGTAGAATTAACCATTGCATTACATACGGTTTTCAATACCCCTGATGATGATTTAGTGTGGGATGTTGGACACCAAGCTTACCCGCATAAAATTCTTACTGGTCGGCGCGATCAGCTAGGGACCATTCGTAAAACTTTTGGTTTAGCGCCCTTTCCCTCTCGGCAAGAAAGTGAATTTGATAGTTTTGGCGTCGGTCATTCGAGCACCTCGATTAGTGCAGCCTTGGGCATGAGCATGGCAGCTAAGCAACAAAAAACGGGACATAAAGCCATTGCAGTCATTGGTGATGGCGCAATGACAGCAGGAACCGCTTTCGAAGCCTTAAATCATGCCGGCGATATTCATGCGGATTTATTAGTGGTATTGAATGATAATGATATGTCCATTTCAAATAACGTGGGCGCTTTATCTAATTACTTCGCGCGCATCTTATCCAGTAAACTGTATACGAGCGTTAGAGAAGGCAGTAAAAAAGTTTTAGAGGCGATACCGACGGTACGTGAATTTGCTAAACGTACTGAAGAACATGTAAAAGGCATGTTGATCCCAGGTACCTTGTTTGAAGAATTAGGATTTAACTATATTGGACCACTTGATGGTCACGATCTTCCAGTCCTGATCAGCACCTTAAGCAATTTGCGTCAGTTGTCGGGGCCTCAACTATTACATGTCGTCACGACAAAAGGAAAAGGTTTTCCAGCTGCCGAAGCTGATCCTATCGCCTACCATGCCGTCAGCCCGAACTTTTTAACTAAACCAACAACCCCTTCTTCAAAAACAAAACCACTGACTTATTCTAAGGTGTTTGGCCAATGGATTTGTGACATGGCCGCGCTGGATGAACGTTTAATTGCTATTACGCCTGCTATGCGTGAAGGATCTGATCTGGTTGAATTTTCAAAACGCTACCCAGATAGATATTACGATGTGGGTATTGCCGAGCAACATGCCGTTACCTTTGCTGCCGGGCTTGCCTGCAAAGGACAAAAACCCATTGTGGCTATTTACTCTACTTTCTTACAACGTGCTTATGATCAGCTGATTCATGATGTAGCACTACAGAATTTACCGGTACTTTTTGCGATTGATAGAGCCGGCATTGTGGGCGGTGATGGACCCACACACCAAGGCTGTTTTGATTTATCGTATCTACGCTGCATTCCTAATCTCACGATTATGACACCCAGCGACGAAAATGAATTATATCAAATGCTGTATAGCGGTTTTCAACAATCCACGCCCTGTGCTATCCGTTATCCACGAGGATGCGGCCCGGGCGTTGCTATAAACAAAGCGATGTACGCTATTCCCCTAGGAAAAGCAGAAATTAAGCGCAAAGGACTCAATATTGCTTTATTGGTTTTTGGCTCGTTGTTACAACCAGCGCTTGCCGTCGCAGAAAAACTGAATGCAACTGTTGTTAACGTGCGCTTTGTCAAACCCTTAGACACTGTATTACTTAAGCAATTAGCCAGTACGCATAGCTTATTCGTCACACTAGAAGAAAATGTGATCGCTGGGGGTGCCGGTAGTGCGGTTGGCGAATATTGTCAGCAACAACGCTTGGACTGTGATCTACTCTCTCTAGGGTTACCCGACACATTCGTAGAACATGGCGACCCGAGCGAATTATTATCTCAAGCCGGTCTAGATATAGCTGGCATCCTGGCGGCTATAGAACAGCGACTGGCGAAGCAGCCTGCTTTTTAGTAAAGTGGGGTCATTTTTATAGCACTGCCCAGCCAAGTTTTGGGTGGTATTAAATGCGAATCTCGTGTCTCATCTCAAGATTCAAGGTAACGATTTTTAATTATGATCGCAAAACTTTTAAGTAAATTTATCCCTAGCCGCAACCAGCGTCTTCTACAAGAATGTCAAAAAACCATAGCGGCAATTAATCACTTAGAACCTAATCTACAGGCTTTATCTGATACTGAACTGCAAGCTAAAACCACCGAATTCAAAAGCCGCCTAAGTGATGGCTGTGCTTTAGATGAATTACTGGTAGAAGCCTTTGCGGTGGTTCGAGAAGCGAGTAGCCGCGTGCTTGGCATGCGCCACTTTGACGTGCAATTAATCGGCGGCATGGTATTACACAACGGTAAAATTGCTGAAATGCGTACCGGTGAAGGTAAAACCTTAGTCGCCACGCTTCCCGCTTATTTAAATGCTTTAAGTGGAAACGGTGTGCATATCGTTACCGTTAATGATTATCTCGCTAAACGCGATGCACAATGGATGAATCCGCTTTATACCTTTTTAGGATTAAGTACTGGCGTTATCGTCTCTGATTTGCCATTACCGGAAAGACAAGCCGCCTATGCGGCCGATATCGTTTATGGAACCAATAATGAGTTTGGCTTTGATTATCTACGCGATAACATGGCTTTTTCTTTAGCAGAAAAATCACAACGCATTTTAAATTTCGCCATTGTTGATGAAGTCGATTCTATTTTGATCGACGAAGCGCGCACCCCTTTAATCATTTCCGGTGCTAGCGAAGAAAGCTCCGAGCTTTACATTAAAATTAATCAACTCATTCCTGCACTCACTTTACGAAAAGAAGAAACGGGCCCGGGTGATTTTTATCTGGATGAAAAAACTAAACAAGCCCATTTAACCGAAGAAGGCCACCAGAACTTAGAACAGCTTTTGGTAAAACAAGGTTTACTTAATGAAGGTGAAAACCTTTACCATCTGAATAACATTGGCTTAATGCAGCATGTTAATGCGGCTTTGCGTGCCCATTATTTATTTCAATGTGATGTTGATTATATTGTACAAAACAATCAAGTTGTTATTGTTGATGAACATACCGGCCGTTTAATGAGCGGACGACGTTGGTCAGATGGACTGCATCAAGCAGTAGAAGCCAAAGAAAAAGCAGATATCCAAAACGAAAATCAAACCTTAGCATCGATCACCTTCCAAAATTATTTTCGTCTTTATCACAAATTGGCGGGAATGACTGGAACAGCCGATACAGAAGCGTATGAATTCCAACAAATTTATCATTTAGAAGTGGTTGTTATCCCTACGCATTTACCTGTTTCTAGGCAAGATTTACCGGATCAAATCTATCTCACCACCGAAGAAAAGTTTGTCTCTATTATTGATGATATAAAAGCGTGTAGAGAACGAAAACAGCCGGTACTGGTAGGAACTGCATCCATAGAAACCTCAGAATATCTCTCACGTTTATTAGATAAAGAAAAGATTCCGCATCAAGTACTCAATGCTAAGTTTCATGAGAAAGAAGCACAAATTATTGCAGAAGCGGGCCGCCCTGGCACAGTAACGATTGCAACCAATATGGCAGGACGAGGAACCGATATTGTTTTAGGCGGTAATCTCAAAACAGAACTTGCCAATTTACCCGCCAATACATCGGATGAAGACATAGAACAACACAAAATAGAATGGCAAAAACGCCATGATGATGTGATTGCTGCCGGCGGCTTACATATTATTGGTAGTGAACGACACGAATCGCGCCGTATTGATAATCAGTTACGTGGTCGCTCAGGCCGCCAAGGCGACCCTGGTTCTTCTCGTTTCTACTTATCGTTACACGATAATCTCATGCGTATTTTTGCGTCAGATCGTGTTGCGATGGTCATGCAAAAATTAGGCATGCAAGCCGGTGAATCCATTGAGCATCGCTGGATTACTCGCGCCATCGAAAATGCGCAACGTAAAGTAGAAGGCCGTAATTTTGATATTCGTAAACAATTATTAGAATTTGATAATGTCGCTAACGAACAACGTAAAGTTATTTATGAACAACGTAATGAGTTATTGGCAACCGAAGATATTTCACCCATTATCAAAAACTTATGGGCGGATGTACTGAATGCGACCATTGATCAATTCATTCCACCACAAAGTCTAGAAGAGCAATGGGATATCCCCGGCTTAGAAAGTCGATTGCAGCAAGATTTTACACTGAGATTACCATTACAAAGCTGGTTAAACGATCCAAACTGCACTGAAGAAGACTTACGCCAAAAAATAGTGACTGCTACAGAAACCGCGTATGCAGAAAAAGAAAAACAAGTAGGCAGTGCTACCTTGCGCCAGATCGAAAAAACATTGATGTTGCAAACACTGGATAATTTATGGAAAGACCATCTCGCCGCCATGGATCATTTACGCCAAGGAATCCATTTACGGGGTTATGCGCAGAAGAATCCAAAACAAGAATACAAACGTGAGTCTTTTACTCTTTTTGCTTCGCTGTTAGATCAATTAAAATATCAAGTCATTAGTCTGTTGAGCTGTCTACAAATACAAACGGCCGAAGATGCAGAACGCTTAGAAGAGCAACGTAGACAACAAATGCCACAGTTACTTGATTTCCAACATCCTAACTCCATCAATACCGGCGCTGAAAGCGATGATTTGGAAAACACTAAACAGCAGACTGCCCAACGTAATCTGAATAAAACCGGTAGAAACGAAGCGTGCCCCTGCGGTTCAGGGAAAAAGTATAAACATTGTCATGGCCAATTAAACTAATATGTCACAACCACAAATTATTATTAAAACAGCCGAAGAAATTGAGAAAATGCGCGTAGCCGGCAAGTTAGCTGCTGAAGTCCTAGAAATGATAGCGCCTTATGTCAAACCCGGCATCACAACCAATGAATTAGACCAAATTTGTCACGATTACATCGTCAATGTACAAAATGCAATTCCTGCACCATTGAATTATCGTGGATTCCCTAAGTCTATCTGTACGTCTGTCAATCACCAAATCTGCCACGGCATTCCTAGCGAACGCGTTTTAAAAGACGGTGATATTATCAATATTGATGTCACTGTCATTAAGGATCACTACCACGGTGATACCAGTAAAATGTTTCTTCTAGGTAAACCTTCTATCTTGGCGCAACGTCTATGCCGTGTAACTCAAGAATGTTTATATCGTGGCATTCGTTTAGTCAAACCAGGAGCCTATTTAGGTGATATTGGAGCTAGCATTCAAAAATATGCCGAATCAGAAGGTTTTTCTGTTGTTCGCGAATATTGTGGCCATGGTATAGGACGAATTTTTCATGAAGACCTGCAAGTATTACACTACGGCCATCCTGGCACGGGCGTTCAATTAGTTCCTGGCATGACCTTCACCATTGAACCAATGATCAATGCAGGAAAACGCTATACAAAACAATTACCTGATGGCTGGACGGTGGTAACAAAAGATCACAGTTTATCCGCACAATGGGAACACACCTTAGCTGTTACTGAAACAGGGTATGAAATATTAACCCTACGTGCAGAAGAAAAATCCTCTTTTATCTAGGGGTAGAAAACGTATCTCCTAAAAATGAAAGATGCTGTTTAGCTGATTCTATAATTGAGCTTACTAGGCTATCATCATCTTGTATTTTTTGTTTGTTAGTTAATATCTGTGTTGCGTCGCTATAACCAGGTCCCCATAGCTTTTTATTGTCTTTAATATCTTGATAAATAGATATTAAAGGCTTATTGAATGCTGCCGCAATATGCACAATTGATGTGTCTGGCGAGATGACTAAATCTGAATTTGATATGATTGATACGGTGTGAAAAATAGACTTTGGGCGATAAATTTTGGCATTTTTAAATAAAAACGGGTCAATTTTTTTCTCATAATCCAATAGAATAACATTAACTTTATTAAAAATACTGTCAATTTTATTTACTATTTCTTGAACTTGTTCCAAAGGTAAACATCGGCGCTCCGCGCCAGCAAATAGATTTAAAATAATATTTCTATTGCCTGCACCCATATGGTTTAAATATTCCTTTACTTCATCGTCTATGACTGAAGGGTAATGAATATTATAGTTACCATTATCAAAAATAATATTTTCACCGTAGTGATTTAACCAACGACACTTATTAAACCCTAAGGTATTTTTAGGATTGATTTTTTTTAATAATGATGCCCTGTGCATTGGTGTATTAAATAACGAAGGATCAACCACTAAATCATAATTATTTTCTATCAGTTGCTCAATGACGTTAGCGGGTACATTATGCTTAAAGCTATGTTCAAAATCATTTAAAGATATACTATTTGCAATATATATATTACGAACATATGGATTGTATTGTAATATTACGGCGTTTGAATTTGTAACTAAAATATCAATGGCATAATCAGCTAATGATAAATTTTTAATAAGCAACGTATCAACTATAACATCGCCAAGCTTCCCTTGGTTACAAAGAAGTAAAATGCTTTTAACTGAGTTAATATCTAATTCGACCTTATTTCTTTTATCCCATATCAATTTAGTAATAAATAGGCGTGTAAGATATCTAAATCTTTTGATTAAAAGATTGCGCTTACGATTCCAAGCTCTGATTGTTGCAAACTTTTTCTTATTCATATCAGTGATTTTGGTTGGTATATCTCATATAGGGCTACAATAGCCTATTTTGCCAGCATTCTTACATAAATAGGTCAATGGGGACTCTACCACGGTAATGCTACTAACTCACCAGAACAGTCTATAAGCGCTGGCAACAACGCGGCTATCCCCGAACTGGCCAGCAAAACATTGATTTACCCTACCCAAACTTATATGCTCCAGTCTCTAAACGATAAGTTTGAATAAAATAATAAGAGTAAATGTATGCTAAAGCGCTTAATTGCCATCTTTTTTTTAGGGGTATTGGCCCTCACGCTCATCAGCTGCGACCTCCTTCATAGCAGTAAACCCGCTAGACCCCCTGTTGTGGTGGGTGCTGTTCAGGCCGTACTACAACCTTGGCAGGAGACCATTCAAGCCGTTGCTAGCTTATCGGCTAGCCAAGGGATTATCATTAAACCTGAAACCAGTGGCCGTATTACCGCTATTTACTTCCGATCCGGTGAAACCGTTAAAGCAGGCGATCCACTGCTGCAGCTTAACCCAGCTATGTTACAAGCAAAATTTGATGCCGCTAAAGCCCAAACTGAACTAAGTGCGGCTGATTATGCAAGAGCATCTGCCCTTTTTAAACAGAAGGTATTTGCTAAAGCCGACCTAGATAAAGCCTTAGCAAGCTATCGTGCCAATCAAGCCCAGCAAGCCCAAGCCCAAGCGGCGCTTGATCAAACGCTTATTCGAGCGCCTTTTAGCGGTCGATTAGGTCTGCGTTTAGTGGACCAAGGCGATTATATCGACCCCAGTAAACCTGTTACTAATTTAGATGCCATCGACCCGCTACGTGTTGATTTTAAAATCCCAGGTATAGACGCCAGCAAGGTAACCGCAGGAACAAAAGTGATCATCCATAGCGATGCCTACCCCAACCAAGGTTTTCTAGCGACGGTCTATGCGGTCGATTCGCAAATAGACGCGGATACTCGAAGTTTGGGTGTACGTGCAAGCCTTGGTAACAGCAAACAACAATTATTACCCGGTGCTTTTGTGAATGTCTCTGTACAAGTCGCTCAACCACAATCATTAACCACCGTCCCTGAAACCGCTGTTAATAATGATGAAGCCGGTAGTTATGTCTACCGAATCATCGATCATAAAGCCGTTAAAACACTTGTCAGCGTTGCTTTTCAACGTGATGGAAAAATCGCGTTAAGCACGGGATTAAAAGAAGGCGAACAGGTTATTAGCGTGGGTGGTTTTAAGGTGCTCGATAAAGCACCGGTCATCGTTGGGAAGTAATTGCCATGAAATTCACTGAACTTTTCATTCGCAAACCCGTACTAAGCCTTGTCGTAAGCTTACTGATCCTCTTAGTCGGTATTAAATCCTTTTTCTTATTACCGGTTAGCCAATATCCTTTAATTTCCCCCTCTGTTATTACGGTAAGCACCAGCTATCCTGGCGCACCTTCTGAATTGATGGAAGGCTTTGTTACGACGCCTTTAGAAAATGCCCTGGGCGGTATTCAAGGTATTGATGTTATACATTCGAAAAGCAAACAAGGCAGCAGTCAAATTACCTTACAATTTAAGCTAGGGTATGATCTGACTAAAGCCATGTCTGATGTCAGTAATGCGGTGGCTTCTGTGCGTAAACAGCTGCCTAAAGCCGTACTGGATCCGGTTATTGATACAAAAGACCCTAATGCCGATCCTACACTTTTCATTTCTTTTTCCAGCAAAACAATGGTACCAGCTGCCATTTCTGATTATCTAAGCCGCGTTATACAGCCACAACTGCAAAACATACCCGGCGTCAGCCAAGCACAGATATTTAGTAGTAATACCTATGCGATGCGTTTATGGTTAGATCCACAAAAAATGGCTGCACATCATGTTACCGCTATGGATATTACCAACGCGTTAGCTCAAAATAATGTTCAAGCGGCACCCGGTAATTTACGCACGCCCTGGGAAACGATTAAGATTGATGCCAACACCGATATGACCTCGGCGGGACAATTTAATAATCTTGTTATTCAAAATAAAAATAATTATCTTGTCCGCCTCTCTGATGTAGGACATGCCGTATTAGGCGTACAATCCGATCAAATGGATGCCGCTGTTAAAGGTAATCACCAAGCCATTATCATCGGGATTATTCCGCTTTCTACTGCCAATCCACTCACCGTTGCAAACGCAGTAAAAGCTTTATTACCGCAATTACAAGACAATATACCCAGCGATATCAAAATTCATATTGTATGGGACTCTTCAAAATTTATTTCTGAATCCGTACACGACGTTAAACGCACCTTTTTTGAAGCCTGTCTTTTTGTATTCATTGTCATTTTTCTATTCTTAGGTACGTTACGTGCCACGTTAATCCCTTTAGTTACGATTCCTTTATCTATTCTTGGCGTGTGTACCGCCATGTTAGTCTTAGGTTATACACTCAATACATTAACCTTATTAGCCTGGATTTTAGCGATAGGTTTAGTCGTCGATGACGCCATTGTGGTATTAGAAAATATTCATCGACATATTGAACAAGGACTTACGCCTTTTAAAGCCTCGATCGTTGGTGCAAAAGAAATCGGCTTCGCTATCATTGCCATGACAATAACCTTAGCCGCCGTCTATGCACCGATTGGCTTTATCAATGATATGACCGGCATATTGTTTAGGGAGTTTGCCTTTACCTTAGCCGCTTCCGTTATTATCTCAGGCTTTGTCGCTTTAACCTTATCACCCATGATGTGCTCCAAGTTACTGAGTCACTCAGCGAAACCATGGCCATTTATGGTGAAAATTGAATCACTGTTAAATCGCTTAACACAGGCTTATAAACAAGCCTTAACACTGATGTTAAAACGCCGCAAACTGGTATTAAGTTTAGCGGCCATCATCTATGTGGCTTGTTTTGCACTATTTAAAAGTTTACCTGCCGAATTAGCACCGGCTGAAGATCAAGGCGTTATCATCACCTCCGCAACAGGCCCTACTTCGGCTAATTTAGCGTATATGAAAAAATATATGGCGCAGGTCGAAGCGATTTATAAAACAATACCCGAAGTTGCTACCTACATCACCATAACAGGCATGCCTACCCTGAATGGTGGATTATCTTTTTTAATTCTTAAACCTTGGAATGAACGAAATACGTCTAGCCAAGCAATTATACAATCATTATTTAAACGCTTTTGGGCCATTACCGGCATACAAGCCTTTCCTTTTAATCCACCGGCATTGCCAGGATCAACAGGACATGCGCCATTAAATATTGTCCTCAAAAGCACTGACAGTTATCTTTCGCTCAATCAACTCGCCAAAAAATTACAGGTAGCTGTAGCACAAGATAATCCGCGTATTTTAGGCCTGCAATCCAATTTAAATTTGGATATGAAGCAAGTCGATATCCATGTTAATAAAGATAAAGCGATTGCATTGGGTATTTCGATGAGTGACATTGCCAATAGTTTAAATATTCTTATTGGCGAACCACAAAGTAGTGTTTTTAATTGGAATGGACGTAGTTATCAAGTTATTCCTCAACTTTACCGTAACTACATGAGTGCGAGTGAGCAACTTAAAGAACTCTATGTACGTAGCCAAAGTCAAAAGCTCATTCCTTTGGCTAACATCGTTAGTTTACAGTCCTCCGTATCTGCACAGAGCCTCAATCATTTTCAACAACTTCGTGCCGTCACACTCAGTGGAAATTTAGCACCGGGCTATACCGTAGGCGAAGCAGTTAATTATTTAGACCAATTAAGTAAAAAAGTTTTACCTAAAACAGTACAAATCGATTTTGATGGTGAAACACGCCAGTTTATGCAATCAGGAAATAGCATGGAACAAACGTTCTTGTTTGCACTGATCTTTATCTTTTTAGTATTGGCTGCCCAATTTGAAAGTTTTAGGGCACCATTTATTATTTTACTCACGGTTCCGCTCTCATTAACCGGTGCTTTACTGGCGCTTCACCTCACCGGGGGCACCTTAAATATCTATACTCAAATTGGGCTCGTAACATTAATTGGTTTAATTACCAAACACGGTATTTTAATTGTTGAATTCGCCAATCAATTAAAAAAGAAAGAAACACTTTTACTTAATGAAGCGGTGATAGAAGCCGCATCCTTACGTTTACGCCCGATCCTAATGACCACCGCGGCTATGTTATTAGCTGCAGTCCCACTTGCCTTAGCCAAAGGGGTAGGCGCTCATGCGCGAAACCAACTAGGCTGGGTTATATTAGGTGGTATGGCGATAGGAACTTTCTTTACCTTGTTTATTCTTCCCGTCATGTACACGCTAGTCTATGCGAAAAAACCGTCGGTTATCCCAACAACCGATAGCGGCTCTGAAGAAAAACAAGAATCGCTTGATCATACGCAATAACTCCGCCAATATTAAAGTTAATCGCTAGGTGTTACACACAACACCTAGCATTTTATATGCTTTTATATTATTCAGGCGTTAACCCCCATGAAGACATTACAACCGCTCATTGAAGATGCTTATAAAAAAATAAGCCAAATTAATCCTGAAAAAATCGACACGGCCACAAAAAAAGCTATATTAGAGACTATAGAATTACTTGATAACGGCACGCTTCGTGTTGCTGAAAAAAAAGATCAGCGTTGGGTAGTACATCAGTGGTTAAAACAAGCTATTTTATTATCCTTTCGCATTTCTTCTAATCAAATATTCGATGCGGGTTATACACAATATTTCGATAAAATCCCTTTAAAATACGCAAATAACAATCTGCAACAATTACAAGCTCAACAAGTACGCATTGTGCCGAATAGCTGTGTACGCAAGGGTGCTTTTATCGGTAAAAATACCATTCTCATGCCCTCCTTTGTCAACATCGGCGCTTATGTAGATGAAGGCAGCATGGTAGATACTTGGGCAACTGTAGGTTCCTGTGCACAAATTGGCAAAAATGTACATCTTTCTGGCGGTGTAGGTATTGGCGGTGTATTAGAGCCATTACAAGCAAACCCAACTATTATAGAAGATAATTGTTTTATTGGCGCACGCTCAGAAATTGTCGAAGGCGTTATTGTTGAAGAAAATAGTGTTATTGGTATGGGCGTTTTTATAGGCCAAAGCACACCGATTTATAATCGGGCAAGCAATGAAATAAGTTATGCGCGTGTTCCCAGTGGATCCGTCATCGTCGCTGGCAGCTTACCGTCTAAAACGGGACATTGTCATCTCAATTGTGCGGTTATTGTAAAACAAATTGATAAAAAAACACGAGAAAAAGTAGCCATTAATGAATTATTAAGGGACTCATGAGAAATAAGCAAACACCTCCACTAGAAGTACAGCTCAAACGATACTTTTGGTTGATTATGTTTTTGCAGCTCTTTCTATGGAGTTTTTTGCCGGCTTTTATTAGGCATTCCACGACACATGATCTCATCGAGGCGCTTACTTGGGGACGTCAGTTTGAATGGGGATACGAGAAAAATCCCTTTTTAGTCGGCATTCTAGCGCATCTAGGCGGATTATTTGGCAACAGTGGTTTTGGCATTTATCTTATTCAACAATTATTCATTCTTTTAGGTGTATGGTCAACCAAGCAATTAACCTTTGAGCTTACCCATAACAGAAGTTATGCTTTTATTAGTGCCACGGCGGTGCTGCTTTATTTTTTTTATAATTTCGAAGTTCAGCTGAATAATGATAATTATATTTTACAAGGATTATTGCCGCTTTCTGCATTATGCTTCTATCGCGGCGTAAAAAATAATGATCTAAAACAATGGTTTTTTTCTGCCGCTAGCTTAGCTTTAGCCACATTAGCAAAATACAGCGCTATTCTTTTTTTTCCTTTGTATATTTTATATTTATTATTTTCTAAACAAGGCAAAAAATATTTATTTTCCAGTAAACCTTATCTTGCTTTTTTACTTTATAGCCTGGTGCTTTTACCTCATCTGATCTGGCTTCATCATCAAAGCTTTCATGCCCTACACTATGCATTCTTAGAAAGAGGCGAATTACAGCAATTAACTAACTTAGCGTATCTACGTAATAACTTATCTTCCTTATTATCTATTTTCTTAGAAACACTTCCTGGATTATTGGCCATATTAATCGCTATTGAATATAAAGCCGGTGCTACTGTTAAATTATTAGATCCTGACGGTCAATTTTTTAGTTGTTTACTGGGCCTGGGCCCCATCATCCTTCTATTCATGTTGGCCAGTGTATTAGGCTTTTTGATACGCACAGAATGGTTCATGCCATTCTTAAGTTTTTTAGGCACCGCTTTTTTTGTTACTTTTCAACCCGCGACTTCAAGGCGCTCCATCACCCGATACATCGTATTTCTTATTGCGCTGATGTTAACAACTGGTTTTGTCTATATTATGGTTTCCAAAAAAAGAACTGCCATTTATTACCCTGGACCAGAAATAGCAAAATTTGCCACGCAATTATGGCATACGCAGTACAAAACAAAACTGGCTTATGTTGCAGGTAGTCGCTACACAGCCGGTTACATTGCTTTTTACTCAGCTGATAAACCACAGGTTTGGATTGACTGGAATAGTAAAAAATCACCTTGGGTCGATATAAATACACTACGTTGTAAAGGAGGATTATTTGTTATTGAAAGCTCTAATGATAAATCACACAACAATAATGATTTCTCTCCTATACTACATCAGCAATTCCCAAGGCTTCGCAATGTCCCCGTACAAGATTTTCAATGGCACCGAAACCCTAAAAATCAACCACCCATAAAAATACACTTTGCACTTCTTCCTCCTAATAAAGCTTACTGTCATTTAATCAATAATTAAGAGACTCATGAAAAACAAACAGACACTCCCACTGGAAATACAACTCAAACGATACTTTTGGTTGATTATGCTTTTACAGCTCTTGCTATGGAGCTTTTTGCCAGTTTTTATTCGACACACGATTGGTAATGATTTAATTGAAGCACTCACCTGGGGTCATCAATTCCAATGGGGTTACGATAAAAACCCCTTTCTACCCGGTATGCTCGCACACCTAGGTGGCCTACTTGGCTTCAATGGTTTTGGTGTTTACTTCATTCAGCAATTATTTATCCTGCTGGGTGTTTGGTCAGTAAGAGCATTGACCTTTGATCTGACTAATAATTCCGCTTCTGCCTTTATTGCTGCCGTCGCCTTATTACTTTGTAGCGCTTACAACGTTGATGTACAGATATATAATGATAACTATATTTTACAAGGATTATTGCCACTCTCTGTATTATTCTTCTATCGTGGTGTAAAAAATAATGATTTGAAATACTGGCTTTTTTCCGCGGCTATCTTAGCATTAGCCACCTTAGCAAAATACAGTGCGATTCTTCTTCTACCACTTTATGCACTTTATCTTTTACTTTCATCTGAACGTAAAAAACATTATTTTTCCGCAAAACCCTATTTAGCATTACTACTCTACGGTTTAGTATTATTACCCAATCTTATTTGGCTTTATCAACAAGATTTTAATGCCCTCAGTTATGCATTTTTAGCGAGGGGTTTACTCAACCAATTAGGCTATTTACAGTACTTAAATAATAACTTGGATTTTTTATTAAATTTTTTAATCATAATCCTTCCTAGCCTGTTTGCTCTATTAGTTGTCATAGAATATAAAAAAAACGTAAATAATATTCCTGTACCATCGTCTATTACGTCTGATGCTTATTTATATAGTTTTTTAATGGGCTTAGGACCGATTGTTTTACTTTTCATACTCGCTAGTTTGCTGAGTTTTTCTCTACATAGAGAATGGGGCAGTACCTTTATCAGTTTTTTAGGCAGCGCTTTCTTTATCTTTTTTAAACCGAGGATTTCGCAACGTTCTATTAACCGATTTACGATATTTATAGTCACCGTGATGTTAAGTTTTGGACTCGGTTATATGATTGTTTCTTTAAAGAATGATAGCGGTGCTTACCCCGGCTCCGAAATAGCAAAAGCCGCCACTCAAGTGTGGCATTCCCATTATGCCGAAAAACTCGCTTATGTTGCAGGGGATCGCTATACCGCCGGCTATATCGGTTATTATTCAGCCGATAAACCACAAGTTTGGATGGAATGGAATGCCAGTACTTCGCCTTGGATTGATAAGAAAAAATTGCGTTGCAAAGGTGCTCTATTCGTTATTGAAAGTGGACACACCGTTCAACATTTTTTTAAGGGAACACAGTTTCCAAGCTTTGTACGCAATCAATTTGCAAACCTGATTCAACTCCCTGAACAATCATTTGCTTGGTACCGCAATCATACGCAACAAAACCCTATACAAGTCCGCTTTGCACTGCTTCCGCCAGATAAAAATTATTGTAATTAATATTAAGAAAAACGATTAAGGCAAGTAAAGGAAACAAGACTTTAATTCAATGGTGTCGAAGGCGGGACTCGAACCCGCACAGCTTGCGCCACTACCCCCTCAAGATAGCGTGTCTACCAATTCCACCACTTCGACAATCAAATAAAAACCTTATGAACTAGAATTTCCTGTTGTTTGAATAGGCTCTTCCTGATTGGGAAGTGTGCCGCTATTAACTTGGGCAGGTAATTGCTGCGCTAAGCTCGCTAATTTATGGATAGGATCCTGTTTAACACGGTGTCCTGCTACATAACCTAAGGAAAGGCTACTGACAAAAAATAGTAGCGCAAATAACCCGGTTAATTTAAATAAAAAAGAACTGGAGCCTTGGCTACCAAACACGGTAGACGAAGCACCACTTCCAAAGTTAGCACCCATTTCTGCCCCTTTACCTTGCTGCAATAAGACCAAAGTAACCAGTGCAATGGAAACAAGTACATGAAATAAAACTAAGAGTTGCTGTAACATAGAGTTAGATTATAAACAGATAACCAAGTGAAATATCAGTCGGTTATAAAAACACAATCCCCGTAAATCTGCAAAAAATCATGCGCATGCAAAGATGCGCCGCCAATCAAACCACCATCAATATCAGGCATCTGAAACAACGCCTTCGCATTGTCGAGTTTAACGCTGCCACCATACAGGATAGGTAATTTTTGCGCAAGATCAGGATAACGTAGGGCTATCTGCTGGCGCAAAAACTGGTGTACTTCCTGGGCTTGCTCAGGGCTTGCCGAAACCCCCGTCCCTATCGCCCAGACTGGCTCATAAGCCAGTATCCCTTGCTGGAATACAGCCTCGCCTAATGCCATGCTCTTGTCGAGTTGGTGCTGTAATACCGCGTGGGTCTGTTCAGACTGGCGCTGTTCAAGCGTTTCACCAATACAAAGAATCGGCGTCAACCCCGACTCCGTGGCTAGCTTAAACTTTTTGGCAATCAGCTTATCCGTTTCTCCGTAGTAGGCACGACGCTCTGAATGGCCGAGTAACACATACTGGCAACCAAATTCATGCAACATGGTGGCAGATACTTCCCCCGTATAAGCCCCTTCTTCCTCAGCTGCCATATTTTGCGCTGCCCATGCAATTTGGCTTCCTTCTAATAAAGTCTGCGCCTCAGCCAAAAAAACATAAGGGGGACAAACAACCCTATTTACATTGGCTGAAGGGGTTACCGCGGAAGATTTCAATGTCGTTAATAGCGCCTTTACAGAAGCCTTACTACCATACATCTTCCAATTGCCTATAATAAATTTTTTCCGCATAGGAGGATCACATACTCCATTTTGATGAGTGTACTAAACAATATTAACTTTTTAGCGAGTATACCGATCGTTGCTGAAAATACGAAGCATCCATAAAAAATTGACTGTTTGATCTTTTAAGTTGATCTAGTCATTAATTTTAATATAGTTTCAGGTTCGAAACCTTTCGCAAAATTCGCCAAATTAGCGACGCCCTCTGTCGGGTTATTTAAAAAAGTAGACACACTCTTTATTATCGGGCTGTTAAAAAAAGCAGGCGTAGGCATTACAGCTTCTGAATGTTTCTGCGCTATGGGAACCAACCGCCGTTGAATAGTTGGCATTTCGTTTGCTTGACAGTCACGCGTATTGTTCATGCGAGTGATTGCACCATTAGGTTGAACTACTTTAATCTCCGACTTTCCAACAAAATCGTTTGTTTTAGGATTATCTGCTAATGCTTTATGATAAGCGAGAAAACTCAATACAATAAAAGTTATTATCGCAATCGGCGCTGTAATAAATGCCGGAATAAAAATTGAACCCACAAATCCAGTACCTATTGCAGTAATAAATGCAAAAATAGTTCCTGTAACCCAATCTTTTAAGACAGCGTAAAAATGGTTATTTTCATTTTTATTATTATAAACTCGAACTGGTGCAGATAGCCCCGCCTCAGCTTCTTTCTCTAGGTATAAATTAAGATTTTCATTGTCGCCATCCCTATGAAAAGTATGGCGATATACCTTTGCTATTCCATTTTCCCTTACAATAAAATAACTCATTCCTGCCTTTATCTCTAAACCTAATGCTAACTTAGAAAGATCTTGCATCACTTCAGCCGGCTCAAGTCGCGGCGCATCATTTGTCTGTGCTGCTTCAATCTGATTTTCTAGCTTCTTTATTTGGCTACGAAAAAGAGCTGCAAATTTCTGTCCTACAGACTTGCTTCCCTTTTCATAAATAATAATAGGTCTATTTTCTTCAATTTTTATAGTATTGCCAACTAAATCGGCTATGTGTGGTATAAAATCTCGTGAAAATGGCGTTAAAAACCAATTCAATATTTTTCCGCTATATTTTTTATCCTCGAACTCATTAGCAGCCCCCATAATTCTTAAGCGATCACCGCTTGGTTTTAAACACTCAATGCTATTGAGTTTTTTATTTTTAAAAGGAATTAAAAGCGGTGTACCACTCGTATTAAGCCCCTTAGTTTTTAACCACTCTTCAGCTTCTCTTCTAGAATCAAAAGGGACAAGCAATACAGGTACACTACAAAAACTGGGCGGTGTATATTTATTTCTAAATTTAGACATAAACAACCTATTTAGTTTTTATTATTATTTTTCAAAAAATATAGTAATAAAAATTAAATTTTTTAGCAAATAAAAAAAATAGAATTTAATATTAAAAATATTGATAACTGATAATTAATTTTATAAAAATTAAATTTATTTAATATGATTGTTTTTATTCCAATGCAGCTTAGTGCGCAGCGTTTCAAAATAATTATAATCGTGCGGATGAATCAACCGTAATGCTTTTGAGTTTTTTTGAATACGAATATCGGCACCAATCGGCACAGAAATCCGTGCTTGACCGTCACAGCTTAATGCAGGCGGGGATAAACTATGTGTATGAATATGAATATCAATCTGACTATCCGCACTAACCACAATCGGTCTGGCACTTAAGGTATGCGGAAACATAGGCACTAAGACAATAGCATTCAATTCTGGGTGTAAAATCGGTCCACCCCCCGATAAGGCATAGGCAGTTGAGCCCGTGGGCGTAGAAACAATTAAACCATCCGCCTGTTGCACACAGACAAATTGATCGTCAATCGTAATAGAAAATTCAATCATGCGTGCCACATTTCCAGGCATCAGCACCACTTCATTTAATGCGATACCGGCCTGTGTTTTATTGCCTTCTAATGCAATGGTTGCATTTAATAAAAAGCGTTTTTCTTCATGATAATCTCCCTCCAACACCTCGCCAATTTTATTTTCTAGATCTTGCGGATGAACATCCGTAAGAAAACCTAAACGACCTCGATTAATACCTAAGACGGGAATATCATGCTGCACTGCGCTATGTGCGGCATTAATCAAACTACCATCACCACCGACCACAATCAGCAAATCGACTTTGTTATGCAAGTCTGACTTAGAAAAGCAATTACAGGTGCGCCCGCGCAAGGATTTTGCTGTTTCCTCCTCCACCAGAACCTGCCGTTTCTTTGCTTGCAAATAATCTAGCACTGCGATCAGCGTATCGCTAACATCCCGCATGCCTTGCCTGCCGATTAAGCCGATGGTAGAAAATTTTTTGGACATAGTATGAGTTACCTATATAAGTTGGCGCTATCCTGGGCAAATAGTATCGCCTAGTCAAATATACCCTTCGCCCTTGAATTTTCGTCTGGGTTGCCGAAAATCCCATTGCTGTGAGCATAGATTAGCAAATTTTTACACTAAGCACCGATTTTAAGCTGCCACTTAAGCTTGAATCTTGTGACCATAGCCTCCATAATTTATATCTAATTATAGGATATTGTATCTACGATTGAATTTAGGCATTCATAATTTAATCGTTGTCCTTCTTAAAATAATGGGAGACTTATTATAATGAGTAAAAACGAGAGCTCTAAAAAAACAACCTGGGAAAAATTAAATAGTGCGGCCGCTCAAGAAACGACCGAGCCAGAATCAACCACTAAAGAGGAAGCAACCACACAAAAAACGGAGTCCTCTGCCCAGAAATTAACCCATCCTTCCTATGAAGCCTTGGAAGAGCAGCTCGCTAAAACCGAAGCCCAGCTAGAGCAACATAAAAGCACCTTAATCTATCAACGTGCTGAAATGGAAAATATAAAGCGCCGCTCCCAACAGGATATAGAAAAAGCACATAAATTTTCCTTGGAAAAATTTATTAGAGACCTACTCCCCGTTAAAGATAACCTCGAAAGAGCGCTTGAGCTCACCCAGGGGACCAATAATGATCCCACCTTAAAGGGTATAGAATTAACCCTACAGGCGTTTCAAAAGGTATTAGAAAATAATGGCGTGGAAACCATTGCCCCCGCTGCCGGCGATGCATTTGACCCCAATTACCACCAAGCCATGTCCATGCAGGCAACCAGCGAGCAAAAGCCTAATACGATTCTTCTAAGTCCACAAAAAGGCTATTTGCTTCAAGGAAGGTTAATACGCCCTGCTGCGGTCATCGTGGCAAAGGCACCGGAAAAAAATTCATAACAAGCTTCAGCTACACCTTGAAAAGGCAATCATTAAGCCCAATTTTAGAGGTGTTGTTGGTCTATAAGCTAACAGATCGTTTTTTTTAAAATTTATAAAAGAGCTATTTTACGCGGAGAACATTATGGCAAGTGCAAAAATAATCGGCATCGACTTGGGGACCACAAACTCGTGTGTTGCCATTATGGAAGGTGGCAAACCCAAAGTGATAGAAAACAAAGAAGGGCGACGAACAACCCCTTCCGTTGTCAGCTATGACAGTAACGAAATTAAAGTCGGTGATGTAGCAAAACGACAATCTGTCACTAAGCCAACCGATACCCTCTATGCGGTAAAGCGTTTGATTGGCCGTCGCTTTGAAGACGAAGCTGTTCAAAAAGACATTAAGATGGTCCCCTACAAAATTATTAAGGCCGAAAACGGCGATGCCTGGGTAGAAGTAGGCGGCAAGAAATTATCCGCTCAACAAGTCTCAGCTCAGATCTTAATGAAGCTAAAAAGTGATGCGGAAGCCTATTTAGGCCATGAGGTCACTGAAGCAGTCATCACGGTACCGGCTTATTTCAACGATTCTCAGCGTCAAGCAACTAAAGATGCCGGACGTATTGCGGGACTTGAAGTTAAACGTATTATCAATGAACCGACTGCCGCTGCGTTAGCCTATGGTCTAGACAAAAAGCGTGGTGACTCCACCGTTGCTGTCTACGATTTAGGGGGCGGTACTTTTGATATTTCTATCATTGAAATCGCTGAAGTCGATGGAGAACATCAGTTTGAAGTATTAGCAACCAACGGTGATACTTTCCTAGGTGGTGAAGACTTTGACCTACGCGTTATTAATTATCTCGCGGATGAGTTCAAAAAAGATCAAGGTATTGACTTACATAATGATCCATTAGCGTTACAACGACTTAAAGAAGCCGCTGAAAAAGCTAAAATTGAACTTTCTTCTGCACAAGAAACTGAAATTAATCTGCCCTATATCACCGCGGATAGCAGTGGTCCAAAACATTTACATATTAAACTGACTCGTGCAAAATTAGAGTCCTTAGTAGAAGACTTAATTGAGCGTACTGTAAAACCTTGTGAAACAGCGCTTAAAGATGCAAAAATTTCTAAGGATAAAATCACTCAAGTTATCTTAGTGGGCGGACAGACACGTATGCCTAAAGTACAAGAAGTGGTTAAAAGCTTCTTTGGCAAAGATGCGCGTCACGATGTGAACCCCGATGAAGCAGTTGCCATTGGTGCGGCTATTCAAGGTGGTGTATTAGCCGGTGATGTTAAGGACGTTTTATTATTGGATGTCACTCCCCTCTCTTTAGGAATAGAAACCCTAGGTGGCGTGATGACAAAACTCATCGAAAAAAATACCACCATCCCAACAAAAGCGAGCCAAACCTTTTCTACAGCGGATGACAATCAAACAGCCGTTACCATTCACGTGTTACAAGGTGAGCGGGAAATGGCTTCTGCCAATAAATCATTAGGGCGTTTTGACTTAGCAGAAATTCCACCTGCAGCACGCGGCACACCGCAAATCGAAGTAACCTTTGATATTGATGCAAACGGAATCCTTAATGTATCGGCTAAAAACAAAACCACGGGTAAAGAACAAAAAATTGTCATTAAAGCCGCCAGTGGTTTATCTGAAGCAGAAATTCAGCAAATGGTTAAAGATGCTGAAACACATGCCGATGACGATCGTAAGTTTCATGAACTCATACAAGTTCGTAACCAAGCCGATAGCTTAATTCATGGCACCAGCAAAGCACTGAAAGAAGCCGGTGACAAAATTACCGCTGACGAAAAAACACAATTGGAAACAGCGATTGAGGAACTCAAAGAATCGCTTAAAGGCAGTGACAAAGAAGCGATGGAAACAAAACTTAAAGCCTTAACCGATGTATCGGGGAAAATGGCGGATCGTCTGTATGCCCAATCGGGTGCTGATGCAGGAAACACAGCCCAACCGGCTGACTCTGCTCAAGCAAGTGATAATAAGGAAAAGGGAGATATTGAAGACGCGGTATTTGAGGAAGTAAAGGATAAAGGCCAAAGGAAGAAGGATAAGGACAAGGATAAAGAATAATTTGTTGCTTATAGCTAATGATGGATTATTTATGATCCATCCTTAGCCTCTTAAAAACACTCTATTCCACTAACATTTTTTAAAATCCCTTTTTAACAGGGATTTTTCTTTACTTGGCTCTCTGATTATGGCGAAACAGGATTATTATAAAGTATTAGACGTTCCCCGAAATGCGAGTGATCGCGAATTAAAAAAAGCTTATCGAAAACTTGCGGCAAAGTATCACCCTGATCGTAACAAATCGGATGAAGCCGAGGAAAAATTTAAAGAAGCAAAAGAAGCTTACGAAGTTTTATCCGACTCACGTAAACGTGCTGCTTATGATCAATTTGGCCATGCGGGTATAGAAGGTGGTATGGGCGGTGGTTCCGCAGGAGGCTCACGCGGTTTTAATTTCAGTGATGTCTTTGGCGACATGGGCGATGTCTTTGGCGATATTTTTGGAGGTCGTGGTGGACAACAAGGACCACAGCGTGCACAACGCGGCGCGGATCTACGTTATACCTTAGAACTCGACTTAGAATCTGCTATTCATGGCACGACCGTAGAAATTCGTATTCCTCGTGTCGTTGCTTGTAAAAGCTGTGCCGGCACTGGTGCGCGCAAAGGAAGCAACCCTATTACCTGTAACACCTGTGGTGGTGAAGGACAGGTACGTATTCAACAAGGTTTTTTCACGATTCAACAAACCTGCCGTGAGTGCCACGGTCATGGTCAAATCATAAAAGACCCCTGCCCGGATTGTCGTGGCCAAGGTCAAGTACAAGAATCCAAAACCTTATCCGTCAAAATCCCTGCCGGTATTGATGAAGGTAATCGAATTCGTTTAAGTGGCGAAGGTGAAGGTGGGTTGCATGGTGCGCCAGCAGGTGATCTGTATGTACAAATTCACCTAAAACCGCATCCACTCTTTAGACGCGAAGGTAACCACTTATATTGTGACGTTCCTATCAGCTTTAGCTTGGCCATATTAGGTGGTGAAATTGAAGTCCCTACCTTAACCGGTATTGTAAAACTACACATTCCAGCCGAGACCCAAAGTGGAAAAATTTTACGCTTACGTGGCAAAGGTGTTCCTGGACGACCTGCCGTAACGGGTGATTTATTATGCCGTGTCTTTGTAGAAACACCGGTTAATTTAAGCAAAAAACAAAAAGAGTTTCTCACGACCCTTGAAAAAGAACTACAAACAGGAAATCATTACCCTAAAGCACGTCAATGGTTTGAAAGCGTTAAAAAGTTCTTTACCCAAAAAAGCTAAGCTCGAAAAAACTATTTAAAACAGGTATGATCAGCTTGGATGCTTATTACATATAAAAATACGGATTGAAAATTCAGAGAAAAAATCATGAAGAAAGTTCCAATGACAACCGCTGGTGCTAAAAATTTAGCACGAGAGCTACAAGATTTAAAAACCATAAAACGTCCGCAAGTCATTGATGCGATTGCAGAAGCACGCGCCCATGGTGATCTCAAAGAAAATGCGGAGTATCACGCGGCTAAAGAATCGCAAAGTTTTATTGAAGGAAGAATTGCTGAAATTGAAAGTAAATTAGCCACGGCGCAAATTATCGATGTCACCAAAATGTCTAATCACGGCAAAGTTATCTTTGGTGCAACGGTTCAGCTTATTAATAGCAAAACAAATGAAACAGTTTCTTACCAGATCGTTGGTGAAGACGAAGCAAGTATCAAAGACGGTAAAATTTCAGTTGCTTCACCTATTGCAAGGGCTTTAATAGGTAAAGAAGAAGGTGATGCCGTTGATGTACAAACACCAGCCGGCCCACTTAATTTAGAAATTGATAAAGTAGAATATATCTAAACACTACAGTTTAAGGATGATCTTAAAGATTCGCTTTGAGTGTTTGAGCCTGTAAACTAAATTGTGTAAATGCTTATTATTACCTAAGCTAATGCGCTGAAAAAAGCACTAGCGATAAAAGAGAAATAAGTAATGAAACAAGAACAAGAAATAAATATAGCTCCCGAATTAATCAGTGAATTGGCTAAATCCATAAAGAGTGAAAAAGATATATCTGCGCTGAGCAAGCAGCTATTAAAGCTCACGGTAGAACGAGCCATGGATGCAGAGCTAGAGGAGCATCTAGGCTACGAAAAGCACGCGATAGAAGGCAAGAATACGGGAAATAGCCGCAATGGTTATTCACCGAAGCGATTAAAGGGTGATTTTGGCGAAGTTGAGATTAACACGCCTAGGGATCGAAATAGTACGTTTGAACCTCGACTTATACGCAAAGGACAAACGCGCTTGACGGAGTTTGATGAACAGATTTTAGCGCTGTATGCCCGAGGGATGACTACCCGTGATATAGCGGCGACGTTCAAAGAAATGTACGGTGCGGAGGTATCGCACAGCTTGATTTCTAAAGTGACTGAAGCCGTGATGGATGAGGTGACGGTGTGGCAGAATCGCCCCTTAGAAACGGTATATCCTATCGTGTATTTAGATTGTATCGTTATTAAATGCCATCAAGATAAACGTGTGATCAATAAATCCATCTATTTGGCTTTGGGCATTAATTGTGAAGGACAAAAGGAATTACTCGGCTTGTGGATAGCTGAAACCGAGGGTGCAAAATTTTGGCTATCTGTATTAACCGAATTAAATCATCGTGGGGTAAAGGATATTTTTATTGCTTGCGTGGATGGACTAAGCGGGTTTCCAGAGGCAATAAACGCGGTATTCCCAAAAACGAAGGTTCAGCTCTGCATTGTGCATCTTATTCGTTATTCCTTACGCTACGTACCGCATAAGGACATGAAAGCCGTGGTAGCGGATCTTAAGCTTATTTACCGTGCTATTTCTATAGAGCAAGCCGAAGAAGCGCTTCTGATGTTCAGTGAAAAATGGGATAAAAAATATCCCGCCATTAGCCGTACCTGGCATAAAAACTGGAGTAATATGGTGACCTTATTCGATTATCCTGACGACATACGAAAAATTATTTATACCACCAATGCCATTGAATCACTCAATAGTGTGATTAGAAAATCAATTAATAATCGTAAAATCTTTCCTAATGACCAATCGGCATTAAAAGTAGTATATTTAGCGGTACAGAAGGCATCACAAAAGTGGACGATGGCTTTACATGATTGGAGAGCCGCTATGAATCGATTCGCTATCGAATTCGAGGGTAGGTTCTCCTGACACGGCACTTACACAAAATTGTTTACAGGCTCGAGTGTTTAAGTAGTTATCCAATTCAGTCACCCGGCCATGGCTCGTAACACGACGCTCTAGAACTGTTGGGTTAATGCTACCAATCAAATAAAAAAAACAGTTGAACACAGACCAGTGTCTATGCTGAGAGATGATTTCTTTTTGATCTCGAATAATTTCTTTAATTTTAGCAATCTGTTCTCTGGATAAAGACTCTTCTCTATTAGCCTGTCCCTGGCGTTGACCCATTCCTCCATCACGGCATACCTTAGCAATCGCTTCAAGAGCTATTGATTTATTTTTAGCTATTTGAGAATGTTTTTTATTTAATATTTTGCTGTAGCTTTCAATGTCAGATACTAATGATTCTTCTTCAGGTTTTTTTATAGGTATCGATTCATTAAAATAATTGAAGCATTTATCTTTCACTTCATCACTACCCTCATTTGTCTTCGCAGAACAAATTATTGTAGGAATATTAAAAATATCAAATTCACTGATATAATCTTTAGAAAGCTTAGAACCTTTATCATCACTTTTATTGAAAACAATCAATTGCAAACAACCAGAAGTAGAACCCTTCAATGTAATTCCCGTATTAAACTCCTGAAATATCTTTTTATTTTCCTCTGCTTCTTTAGTAGAATCTAATACATAAATAAAGGCTGATGTATCTCTATAATATATTTTTAACATACTTCCAAATTTTTCATATCCTCCGATATCCCATATATGAAATGCTATGGATTCTCTCTGAAACCTAAAAAAATCTACCCCGATAGTACACCGGTAATTAGAATAAAATTCTTCGCCGACTATACGGCGTATTAAGGCTGATTTACCTGCTCTCTCGTTACCTACTACAACAATCTTAAAGCTATTCATCTCATTATGATTGAACATTTTACAACCCCATTATTAAAATATTAGTATCACCTTTTAAAGGCTACCGGCATGTGCTCAACACCCGCATCGCTATTTTCAGTAAGCGAAGCAACCTTAGTGCTAACGCTTAGAACTCTATCAAGCAACGCTTCTATTTTATCAAGTTTCTTTTCTTTTGAACTTTTGCTAAAAAAACTAAACTCAAATTTATTACCCTTCACAGCCGTATTATAGAACCCACAGGCTATCGCGATAGGTATTCCCAGGGGTAGAACAATGATCATTACTATCACCACAAAACTAGCGACTATATCCAGCAACTTCCAAGCAAACGATAATGGTGGGATCTGCAAACGTATCTGTTCAATAGATTGCTTAGCTTGTTGATAAAAATCTTCGGGTTGTATTGTTCCAACTTGCATCTGTTTGGCCAGTTCGATTAACTGATCCACCTCTATGATTTCGCTTTTATCAAAGCAAGGTGAGTTTAAATAGGCGATTATCCGGGCACAATAATGATGCAATTTATTAGATAGGTTTGGATTCGATTCAATACCCTCTGTTAGAGGACATGTAGTTTTTTTAGAAAAAATATTATTAAAGTCTCTCATCCTCACCTTATTATTTTCCCTGACTATTAATAATACACTAAATACTTTTTACACAGGTATTCACTATAGTTCATGGCCTTGCTGACCATCAAGCTTTTTCTAGCGCAGATGTACAAACAGCAGTGCTCTACTTAATCAAGTGAGTCGCTATGCTCCCGAAGAATTTCGGCCATCGTGTCCCCGAAATTCGTTCGCATGACGCGACTGAAATTAGGCCGCGATACGTCCTGCGTCCGGCACGCACTCACTCCTTCGGAGTTCATGCCCGTGCCTCCCACAAATGACTTTACGGCGTTATGCGTTTCCTGCTTCGCCCGTCAACGCACGCCTATCGCGGGCTCTTCGACTTCGCATTGCTTTCACAATGCTTTCCTGTCTCATCGTTAGAAATTGATAAAGTAAGAGATATCTAGCACGCTATAATTTAAGGATTAGTCGATATGAAGGGTGATTTTAAAAACTCATCTCGATTGTTTAAGTAAGCATCTAATTTAGTTACCAGCTTATTACTTTCAACACGATGCTCTAGTGCTGACGCGCTAAGCATATCAATCACGTTAAAAAAGCAATTAAACACAAACCAGTGCCTATGCTGCCTGATGGTTTCTTTTTTATCGCTAATAATGCGCTTAATGTCAGCAATCTTCTCTGTAGACAACGGCGTCTTTGGCTGAGACCGACCCATTCCTCTATCGCGGCATGCTTTAGCGATCGCGTTAAGGGCCGTTGATTTATTCATAGCTATTTACGTATGTTTTTTCCTTAAACATTTGCTGTATTTTTCAATTTCAGATAGCAGCAACTCTTCTTCAGCCTCTTTTGTAGAGACTAAGCCACTAACATAATTGAAGTTTGTATCTTTTATTTCAGCAACCCCTTCATTTGTTTTTGCAGAACAAATCACATAGGGAACATTAAATATAGCAAATTCATTGATATAATCTTGGGAAAGTTTAGAGTTTTCAGCATCGCTTTTATTAAAAACAATCAATTGACAAGCATTAGGAATAAAAATCTCTGATTTAATTTCCCTATTAAATTCCTGAAATATTCTTTTGTTTTCTTCCACATCTTTAGTGGCATCTAATACGTAAACAGCGCTTGAGGCCTGTTTATAATAGGCTTTTCTTATGAAACTAAAGCGCGCAGCTCCAGCCAAATCCCATAGATGAAATTTTATGTTCCTTTTCTTAAGAAGAAAAAAGTCTATGCCCATAGTGGTACATAATTAGAATGAAATTCTTTGCCAACTAAGCGGTTCATTAAAGCCGTTTTACCGGACTCTGCATTACCTACAACAATAACTCTTATAATTTTATTATCCACGTCAGGCATATATCAGTTATATTCTAAGGAAAATTAAGAATATTCTAGCCAAGTTAACTTAAAGTTTTATGAATAAAACCAGATTTGCTTAAACCGCAACAGCCGCTTTAATAGCTGGATGATATTGGTAATCACTCAATACAAAATCTTCAAAGTGATAGTCAAAAATAGAATCGGGTTTACGCGTGCATCACGAGTGTCGGCAAACAAAGTGGTTGTCGCGATAACTGTAACTGCACTTGTTCACGCGCGATTACTATTTTCCATATTATTTTCTTCTATAATGGTAGCACCACGCACTTTATCAACCCACACTTCTAGACGGTTGAGACTTTTTTCTTCTGGGCTTTTAAAGAAACTAAGCTCAAATTTACCGTTTACCGCCTTATTATAGAAGCAATTAGCAATCGCAATGGGTGGAACAATAATTGCTATCAAACTAGCTATCGCATCAAGTAACCGCCAAGCTAACGATTGCTTTGGTACCTGCTCACGTATCTGCTGAATAAGCACGGTTGCTTCTTCTTTAAATCGATCTGGGTTTATTGAACCAGCTTGTTTTTTTTGAACGAGCTCACTTAATTTGTGCTTCTTTTCTTTAATTTCTTTTTCATCAAAGACAGGTAAATTTAAGTAAGTGAGTATCTGATCATAAGCTATTTTTTCAGAAGCAAATTTATTAAAGTACTCCATCAATCTATCTTTTATTGTCATTCCTGTTTGATCAGTACTATTGTCCTTTGCAGAACAAGCTATCGAAGGAAGTTCAAACGCATCAAACGCCCTTATATACTCTTCAGAAAGCCTAGATTCCAGATGATCACTTTTAGCAAAAACGATCAGTTCAGAGAAATCAGCAGAGTTAGATTTTGTCGCTTGCCTATATTGTTGCAATAACTTTTTATTTTTTTCTATGTCTTCAGTAGAAGACAATACATAAACGATAATTGATGAAGATCTGTGATACATTGGCCAAAGACCTCTATACCTTTCAGCGCCTGCTACATCCCATACATCAAATATTACTGTTCCTTCCGTCAATTTAGAGAAACTTGAACCTATCGTAGACTCTACCCGATCAGAAAACGCCCGATTTTTCATTCTATTGAGCAAGGATGTTTTACCGACATTCTCGGCACCTAAAAATACAACTTTAATATTATTAGACATTTTCTTTTCTCTGAAGAAATTATTAATTTTTTAAAATTCTATATTACAATAATAATCTTCAAGTGAGTCGCTATGCTCCCGAAGAATTTCGGCCATCGTGTCCCCGAAATTCGTTCGCATGACGCGACTGAAATTAGGCCGCGATACGTCCTGCGTCCGGCACGCACTCACTCCTTCGGAGTTCATGCCCGTGCCTCCCACAAATGACTTTACGGCGTGATGCGTTTCCTGCTTCGCCCGTCAACGCACGCCTATCGCGGGCTCTTCGACTTCGCATTGCTTTCACAATGCTTTCCTGTCTCATCGATGGAAAAATTAAATAAATGCTAATTAAATGGCCACTACGGCTTTGATAGAAGGGTGATATTGGTAATCACTCAATACAAAATCTTCAAAACAATAATCAAAAATAGAATCGGGTTTACGCTGCATCACGAGTTTGGGCAAACAAAGTGGCTGTCGTGATAACTGTAACTGCACTTGTTCACGATGGTTATTGTAAATATGGCAATCACCGCCCGTCCAAACAAACTCACCCACTTGCAAACCACACTGCTGTGCAATCATATGTATTAACAACGCATAAGAAGCGATATTAAAAGGTACACCCAAAAAGGCATCGGCACTGCGCTGATAAAGCTGACAGGAAAGCCGTGCGTTTGCCACATAAAATTGAAACAGTAAATGACAAGGCGGCAGCGCCATCTGATCTAAATCACCCACATTCCAAGCACTGACAATTAAACGCCGCGAATCTGGATTGGTTTTTATCTGGTGTATTAACTGACTCATTTGATCAATGATTTTATTATCGGCGGTTTGCCAGCTGCGCCATTGCTTACCATACACAGGGCCTAAATTTCCTAACTCATCGGCCCATTCATCCCAGATAGTCACGCCCTGCTCATTCAAATAACGGATGTTAGTATCGCCGCGTAAGAACCACAGTAATTCGTGAATAATACTTTTTAAATGTAATCGTTTCGTCGTGACCAAAGGAAAGCCTTGTGCTAGACCAAAGCGCATTTGATAGCCGAAACTACTGAGAGTACCTGTGCCCGTCCGATCCGTCTTGGATACACCCGATTCAAGAATATGCGTCAAAAAATTAAGGTAGGTTTGCATAAGATAATGGCTATTAAAAGCCCAGCTCCGGTGGATATAGCGGTTAAGCTAGCGTTGTTGCATCCCATTTTATAGGGTACCATCACATTATTTCTAGTATTTTTTAAAATTCTTATGCGTATTAATCTGTTTGGGGCTGGTTATGTTGGATTGGTTACCGCCGCTTGTCTCGCCGAACATGGAAATCAGGTCCTTTGTATCGATATCGATCAGGAAAAAGTTAAACGCTTGAAGCAAGGGGAGTGCCCTATTCATGAGCCGGATCTGCCTGCCTTATTACAAAAAAATTTAGAAGCGGGTCGGCTTAATTTCAGCCATGAGCCCGAGGAAGGGGTCCACCATGGGTTTTATCAATTCATTACCGTCGGTACCCCACAAGATGAAGATGGCTCAGCAGATTTAAGCCATGTTTTAGAGGTTGCCCAAACCATTGGCGCTTCACTGACTGAACCGCGCCTTATTATTAATAAGTCCACTGTTCCTGTGGGCACAGCTGATAAAGTAAGCGCTGCTATCCAAAAACAGCTCACAAAACGCAAGCTTTCTATTGCCTTTGATGTGGCTTCTAATCCAGAGTTTTTGCGTGAAGGGGCGGCGGTTAATGACTTCATGCGCTCAGATCGCATTATCATTGGCACCGATAGCAGCGATGCAGAAAATCACTTACGCCAATTGTATAAACCTTTTAATCGCAATAATGATCGCTTAATCGCGATGGATATTCGCTCCGCTGAGCTCACGAAGTATGCAGCCAATGCTTTTTTAGCCACCAAAATTAGTTTCATTAATGAAATAAGCCGTTTAGCAGAACGCTTAAATGCCGATATAGAACAGATACGCATCGGCATTGGTTCCGACCCACGTATTGGTTATCATTTTATTAATCCTGGCGCTGGTTACGGTGGCTCCTGCTTTCCTAAAGATGTACTGGCTTTAGAAGCAACCGCAAAAAGTTTTCACTATACGCCCCTACTTATTAATGCCGTCCATAAAGTCAATGACGCACAAAAACGTGTTTTATTCGAAAAAATAACACACCACTTTAATAATAAGTTGAGTGGCAAAACGATTGCTTTGTGGGGACTTTCTTTCAAACCCAATACAGATGACATGCGCGAAGCGCCCAGCCGTGTATTGATTGATGCGGCACTCAAGGCAGGCATGAGCATACAAGCCTATGATCCAGTTGCGATGCCAGAAGCACAACGTCTTTATAAAACAAAACCCAATTTTAGCTGCTGCGAAAGTCCAGAAGCGGCGCTGATCAATGCGAATGCACTGGTTATCGTCACCGAATGGAATCTATTTTTTAATCCTGACTTTGAGAATATCAAGCAACAATTAAAAGAGCCCACTATTTTTGACGGTAGAAATCTCTATGATCCGCATTACTTAAAGCAATTAGGCTTCAATTATTACGGCATTGGTCGTGGGGAACCATTTAATCCATGAAAAAAATTAGTAAAGCTATTTTTCCTGTCGCAGGATTAGGTACGCGCTTTTTGCCTGCTACTAAAGCAAGCCCAAAAGAAATGTTACCAATTGTTGATAAGCCATTGATCCAATATGCGGTAGAAGAAGCGATTGCGGCAGGTATTACTGAATTGATTTTTGTGACCAGTAGCAGTAAACGCGCCATTGAAGATCATTTTGATTCAAACTATGAATTAGAAGCCAAGCTTGCAGAAGCCGGTAAAAATGATTTATTGCAGATCGTTAAAAATATATTGCCTAAAGGCGTAAGTTGTATCTACCTACGCCAACCGGATACCTTAGGTTTAGGCCATGCTGTTCTTTGTGCGCAACCACTGATTGATAATGAACCTTTCGCTATTCTACTTGCCGATGATTTAATTGATTCTTCGGTTTCATGTTTAAAACAAATGCTAACGGTGTACCAAGAAAAACAGCACTCTGTCATTGCTGTTCAAGCAATCAATCCCGAAGGGAGTGATCAATATGGCATTATTGGTTATAAAGCTAAAGAAAATAGGTTGAGTCTCATCGATAAGATTATAGAAAAACCCAGCATTAAAGAAGCGCCTTCCAATCTAGCGGTAGTTGGACGTTACATTCTGACATCGGCTATTTTTCCCTATCTAGCGAAAATACCACCGGGCAAAGGTGGCGAAATTCAGCTAACGGATGCGATTGCATGCTTATTAGAAAATGAACCACTGTATGCTTGGGAGTTTGAAGGAACACGTTATGATTGCGGAAGTAAATTAGGTTATCTACATGCTACTATTGCCTACGCCTTAAAACATTCTGAAACTAAAACTGCCTTTGCAAATTATCTAAAAAACTTTAAGTTATAATCATAATAAAAAATACAACTGTAAAAAAACAGTGCCTATTTATGTACATCCACATGAAAATTTGATAGTCTTTATAATATAATTTCAGGATAAAGGACATCAAAATTAACTTTATCCTAACGATTTTTTGTACTATTTTCGAAAAACAGGATCTATCCTAATTTGAAAAATAAAATAATAATAGGTTTTTTATTCCCTCCGGCTTTTTATCCCGAATTCGCGTTTATACTGTTTTAGTTTTTTGTATCCAATAATTATTACTCGTGCTAAAAGGGGAAATTATATGCCTATATTAAATTCTGATTTAAACGAAAAATGCTATAACCTCACCCCGTTAAAGCTTCCCCATCTAAACCAGCTACAATCCTTACCAAAAGATTGGTTGCCAAAATTAGCTGCGCTATGCAAAGTAAAAATTGAACATTTTAATAGACATATAAAAACGTCTCATTCGTGCAATTATGTTATTTTATTAGGAAACACTACTCTTTCATTAACAAACGCATTGCAGCTTATTTATTTACGGCTTTCTGATTTAAACGCCACAGATTCGCACCATACTGCTATGATTCTTAAGTTACAAGTGAGTCGCTATGCTCCCGAAGAATTTCGGCCATCGTGTCCCCGAAATTCGTTCGCATGACGCGACTGAAATTAGGCCGCGATACGTCCTGCGTCCGGCACGCACTCACTCCTTCGGAGTTCATGCCCGTGCCTCCCACAAATGACTTTACGGCGTGATGCGTTTCCTGCTTCGCCCGTCAACGCACGCCTATCGCGGGCTCTTCGACTTCGCATTGCTTTCACAATGCTTTCCTGTCTCATCGACTGAAGGCATCGAACTCTGTACGGAAGGTTTTTTTAACCGTGCCTCAGATATAGTAAATAGTTTTCAGGAACCAAAAAATTTAAATGAGTTACTCTACCAGGCAAGATCTGAGCTTGTAAGAAAGGTAGCGAATACTATGGCAATAACTCAGGAGCAACAAATTCATGCAGTTAACCAAACAATAGACATCGCCGTTAATGAAGGGTTAGGCATTGAAAAAAATTTTAATGACCCCTATTCTTCGGATTTAAAAACTTCTGTCACTAAAGAAGCTCTACAAGTGAGTCGCTATGCTCCCGAAGAATTTCGGCCATCGTGTCTCCGAAATTCGTTCGCATGACGCGACTGAAATTAGGCCGCGATACGTCCTGCGTCCGGCACGCACTCACTCCTTCGGAGTTCATGCCCGTGCCTCCCACAAATGACTTTACGGCGTGATGCGTTTCCTGCTTCGCCCGTCAACGCACGCCTATCGCGGGCTCTTCGACTTCGCATTGCTTTCACAATGCTTTCCTGTCTCATCGAAAGAAGAATTCTCCAAAAACTTTACCCCCTTTTATTTACCTTTTTTATTAGAAGAGCAACTGCGGAGATTGCTTAGTTCTTCTGGTTATCAGGGGCCTCAAGATTCTGAGTATACTACAGGCATAACGGAAACGATATCTGAAAAAATCAAAACTTATCTCCACGCAGAAACGTTTAAAAAATATAATTGGCAACAGTTTTTTCAAATAATTGAAAACGATGATTTTGATATTACTATACGAGATATGGATTGGGCTGCAATAATAAAATATCTTTTTGAAACCTTAGTCCAGGAAGGTTATTTTGCTCATCAGCGTTCCTATAAAAATATACACAACCTAGTAGATTGTGCTTCTTTTAGTAACCTATTTCATGATAACCAACTTTTGGAAATCGAAACTAAATACCTTGTAGATGAATTTTTTGATAACAAGCATTATTCTTTACAATTAAAGAAAATTAAAATAGATTTTCCTGGTTACTGGAAAAACCTAAAAAATCATCCACATTTAATTAGCAGAATACCTTTATTGATCAGCGATATAAAAAACTCACCTGCTGCCACCAACATAGATGAAAAAATTAATTTATTACTTTCGTTAAATTTAAAAGATATACATAACCATCCTAATATTATTAAATCGTTAATAACAATATGAGTTACGAATATTTATCAATATAAATCTGAAACCATCCTTTCTTTATTAAACTTTGTATTTGCAAAAGATAACGACTATAAAATCGATCCGAAAACAATCCAGCAAATGCTTTTAAATAAAAATAAAAGTGGCCTAAGTGCATTGACGATAGCAGCGTGTTATCAACCTAAAGTCGTTTCCTCGCTATTAGGCTTTGTACAGGATAATAAAGATAAAATCGATCCGGAAACAATCCAGCAAATACCTTTAAATAAAACTAAAGATGGCTGGAATGCATTGATGGCAGCGGCGCGTTATCAACCTCAAGCCGTTCCTTCTCTATTAGATTTTATAAAGGGTAATGACGATAAAATCGATACAAAAACAATCCAGCAAATGCTTTTAAATAAAAATAAAGGTGGCGTAAGTGCGTTGATGATAGCAGCATGTCGTCAACCTAAAGTCATTTCCTCGCTATTAGGCTTTGTACAGGATAATAAAGATAAAATCGATCCAGAAACAATCCAACAAATGCTTTTAAATAAAACTAAAGATGGCAAGAATGTATTGGTGTTAGCAGCACAGTCTCAACCTAAAGCCGTTCCTTCTCTATTAGATTTTGTAAATGATAATAAAGATAAACTTGATCCAGAAACTCTGAATCAAATAATTTTCTCCTGTCAAAATGGTGACAATGCATTGTCGTTGGCTATAAAAGATTCGGAAAAACACTCGGAATTGATATCCATCATAGAATTTATAGACAATAATATTAAAGATTTTTCTCCAAAAAACTTGTGTATAAATTTTTAAATCACCAAAATGATCCTGATTGGAATCTATATACCGTTAAAACATTATTAGATAGATATTTAGAAGATCTTTCTAACAGAAAAAAGCAAAATATTACACATACAACCCGATTTTTTAACAAGTGAGTCGCTATGCTCCCGAAGAATTTCGGCCATCGTGTCCCCGAAATTCGTTCGCATGACGCGACTGAAATTAGGCCGCGATACGTCCTGCGTCCGGCACGCACTCACTCCTTCGGAGTTCATGCCCGTGCCTCCCACAAATGACTTTACGGCGTGATGCGTTTCCTGCTTCGCCCGTCAACGCACGCCTATCGCGGGCTCTTCGACTTCGCATTGCTTTCACAATGCTTTCCTGTCTCATCGATGGAATTTTGGCTATTCGACACAGGAAAAAACAACTGCTGCATTAGCATTACAAACTATTTTAGCTGAAGGAGACATAACATCTCTAGCCACAAAAAATAGGATATTAAACCTAAAAAAATCCGATCCCTGTTTACGAAATGGAAGGTTAAGAAAGATAGTTGATATTTGTTGTAAATTAACACTCGAAAAGACTGAAAGCTTGCAAGAAAATAATACTTCTAACGAATCGCTAAACTATAGGTTATTGTTTAGCATTGCTATGCTAAATGAAACGCTGTTTGATATGATTGGACAATTAACTGATAAGCTGTGTTTTATTTATTAGCTTTGCTTCTCTGTGGTTTTAAGCAGGCCAAAAAAAACGGGATGAGTGGTTAAACCACTATCCCGTTTACATCCTTACTGATTTTTTGCTAACCGCACGACGGTCTTATGTTTAGTAGGAGCGGTCTTCTGTTTAGCCGTTTGCTGTAAAGCAAGCTTATCCACAGAAGGTAATGCCGCTAACTGTTTCCTATATAAAGCTATCCTATCTATAGGTAAAGCAAACTGGCCTTGGGTTAAGGCAGCCGTACTGCTCTTAACACCCGGGTTGAGCTGTTGAAGCTCTGATAAGCTCATACCCGCTAACTTAGCAGCGTGCGATAAACTCATCCCCGTTCTACCTACATCAACCAACTCAAGGTAAGGCTTGGCACTAATAGGCGGTAAAGTCACGCCATATTTTGCTGGATCTTTAACAATCGCAGCGAGCGCCAATAAACGCGGAATATATGAACGCGTCTCATCAGCTAATGGTAAAGCCCAGAAATTTGTATTTTTATCACGTTGCGTATTGTGACGTATCGCATTCTGAACGTTACCTTCACCGGTATTATAAGCGGCAATCGCTAATAACCAGTTTCCACCGAAGAAGCTCTTTAGATACGTTAAATAATCTAAAGCCGCCTTGGTTGAGCTAGAAAGGTCTCGACGACCATCAAAGCCTTTATCCTGATGGACACCATAAGCACGCGCTGTAGTAGACATTAACTGCCACATACCCGCTGCACCTGAGGAAGCATTGGTAGCCGACGGATTATAACCACTTTCAATAATAGGTAATAATACCAATTCGGTCGGCAAGTTACGCTTAGTAACCTGCGAATAAACATAATCCATATAAGGAGCAGCACGGCTAACTGCATCATTCAGATAAGCCGGGTTTTTAACAAACCATCGAATCTGTTCCTGTACGGCAGGCTGGCGTTCTTCACTAGCCGTTAACTGTAAGTGAGCTCGAATAGGGTTCCATAAGGTTCCCTTTTCTGCTACTGCACTAAAAAGAGCCTTAGCATCATGCGGTGCTAAACTTCCCCCTGTAGGAGCTGTTTTAGCACCCTTAGCTGGGCCATTTTGGTCAGTTGTCGCGGTTCCACTCAAAGGAGGGAACTGAACACAAGCCGTAATACCTACTGCAAAAACAAGCAATAGGGTGAGTAATAATGTATAAATTTTGAGCGTTTTATAAGTCATAATAGGATGTTACGGGAGCTACCTACATAGATCAAGCCAATAGGCTTACATATGCTAAAGAAATGGGCTTACATGTAAGCTAAATACCTACTTTTCATGGGTTTTTTGCCCTAGGCAAAAGTGGTTAAAAACAGATGATTTTAGGGCTGAAAAGGCTGTCCAAATGGGTCTATCAACAAGTGAGTCGCTATGCTCCCGAAGAATTTCGGCCATCGTGTCCCCGAAATTCGTTCGCATGACGCGACTGAAATTAGGCCGCGATACGTCCTGCGTCCGGCACGCACTCACTCCTTCGGAGTTCATGCCCGTGCCTCCCACAAATGACTTTACGGCGTGATGCGTTTCCTGCTTCGCCCGTCAACGCACGCCTATCGCGGGCTCTTCGACTTCGCATTGCTTTCACAATGCTTTCCTGTCTCATCGGCCGTGATCTGGCAAGTTCTCAGCTAAGCCGCTCAGGACCCACCCCAAAAACCCATCAAACAACGACTTTTCGTGTCAGTCCTGCTTGTGCCATAATAAGGGGTTAATCCTGCCCTTATCGTGTACGAAATGACGATCATTTTCTACTTGGGGAAAAACCTTGAATTACGACAATGCGCTCAAATTAGAAAATAAGCGATTAAGTCGCTTATTGATTAATTACTCAGGCCGACATTTACTACTGCTGAGTAACCATGTTTTATCGAGTCTAGAATCTAGCCCTATTCCACACAAAATTCGCATCAGCCAAGCACCAGAATCCATTTCTGACGACACGCTCAATTGTGCTTTTTTACAAAGTAACTACACTGATTTGCCGTTTGCGAGTGACAGCATTAACCTCATCATTTTACCCCACACCCTAGAGCATGATAAAAATGCAAAACATATCCTCAGTGAGGCCTGGCGAGTATTAACACCGAATGGCCATTTAATCCTCTTAGGTATTAACCCCACTAGCTCATGGGGTCTTTACAAACTTTTTTCATATAAACCCCCGCCTTGGAACGGTTATCTTTATACGATTCCAACGATTTGTCAGTGGATTCAACATTTGGGCGGACAAATTTGTCACACAGAAAGTTTCTTTTTTCGCCCCCCACTCACCAGCCAATCCGGAACCTGGTTATTTGATAAGTTATTTTGGTTAGAACAAATATCACCGTGGCTATTTCCTTATCTGGGCGGAATTTATTTAATTATCGCCCAAAAACATATACGACAACTTAGCCGATTGGGGCTTGCCTGGCAATTTCCACCGGTATTAACCAACAAGGCCTTAGCTTCTAACGTACGAGGAGCACACTGTGCCTACACCACCTAAAATAGAAATCTTTACTGACGGTGCTTGCAGAGGAAATCCTGGCCCAGGTGCTTGGGCAACCTTGTTACGTTATCGAGAAAAAGAAAAAATGTTATCTGGCACTGAACTCAATACGACCAATAATCGCATGGAACTCATGGCCGCTATTCAAGCATTAATGGCATTAAAAAAACCCTGCCAGATCGTATTAAGCACGGATTCTCAGTATGTAAAAAAAGGGATTACGGAATGGCTACCACAGTGGAAACGACGCGCTTGGAAAACTGCCAATAAAATGCCAGTCAAAAATAGTGATTTATGGAAGCAGTTAGATAAACAAGCCGCGCGTCATACCATCGAATGGCAATGGGTAAAAGGACACAGCGGTCACCCTGAAAATGATAGAGTTGATAGTCTAGCGAATGAAGCCTTAGATAAGCTGCTCAAATAATAGATTTCTTTCCTAAGTACGATTTTCTGTTTTTTCTGGATACCGCGGTCAAGCCGCGGTATGACGCTTATCTTTATCTACTTCAAGGCGTCTAATCAGGTCGGATCGAGTAATAAGGCACGTCTATAAGCTAATGGTGCTTTGACTTCATCCTCAAACTCTACATATTCCCAAGCCGCTTCATTCTCTAATAAACGACGCAGCAATAAATTATTTAATGCATGGCCCGATTTATAGCCACTAAAAGAACCAATAAGACTGTAGCCAAGTAAATATAAATCACCTACCGCGTCGAGAATTTTATGCCGAACAAATTCATCTTCATAACGCAAACCATCTTCATTCAGCACTCTATATTCATCTACAACCACTGCATTATCTAAACTTCCGCCTAAAGCCAAACGTACTTCACGTAACTTCTCATAATCGGCCATGAAACCAAAGGTACGTGCACGACTAACCTCTTTTATATAAGAAGTCTTTGAAAAATCGATACTCGCTTTTTGGCTACGATTTTGAAAAAGTGGATGGTTAAAATCGATTTCAAAGGAAATTTTGAAGCCATCAAATGGTTCGAAAGACGCCCACTTATCACCATCAGTTACTTTGATAGGTCGCTTAATACGAATAAAGCGCTTTGCTGCGCTCTGCTCTTCAATACCTGCTGACTGAATAAGAAAAATAAAGGGACCTGCACTACCATCCATAATGGGAATTTCTGAAGCGGTAATATCAACATAGGCATTATCAATGCCTAAACCCGCCATCGCTGACATCAGATGTTCAATCGTTGCAACACGAACACCATTCTTGACTAAAGTCGTTTGTAACGTGGTATCACCTACATGTTCAGCACGTGCTTGTACTTCAATAATAGGGTTAAAATCAATTCGACGAAAAACGATACCGGTATTAATAGGCGCCGGTCGTAACGTTAAAATAGCTGTCTCACCACTATGTAAGGTAATCCCAGCTGCTTTTATCACATTTTTCAAGGTGCGTTGTTTTAAAGCACGCGCCATTTTCGATCCAACACCATTGATTACGCGTTGTTTTACAGTACGAGTAGCTTTCGTTGAATTATGTTTTCTATGACTGTACACCCTTAAGAAACCTCTTCTTGTCTACGTAAAAAAGCCGGAATATCAAGATATTCTATATCGGTCGCATTTGAATCCACTGCAGGCTTAGCTGTAGCCGTTACACCCTGCTTACGCAATACGGTAGGCCTTTCAAGTTGGTGATAATCTAAAGAGCCATCGGCTGCTCTTGCCAAACTTGAGCTTCCTACTGGATTGGCATAAACCATTCCAAGCCCAGTCACCACAATAGTAACCCGTAATTCATTACTCATCTCTGGGTCAATGACTGTTCCTACTACCACGGTTGCACCTTCAGAAGTAAACTTTTTAATCACTTCACCTACTTCTTCGAATTCACCAATGGATAAATCAGGCCCTGCCGTGATATTCACTAGTACACCACGCGCGCCCCCTAAATTGATATCATCTAATAAAGGACTGGCAATCGCTGCTTCCGCAGCCAAACGCGCCCTCTCTTCACCGGAACCAATCCCTGTTCCCATCATGGCCATACCCATTTCTGACATCACAGTACGAACGTCGGCAAAGTCGACGTTAATTAACCCTGGACGAGTAATTAGCGCTGCAATACCTTTCACGGCGCCGAATAATACATCATTTACTGCCTTAAATGCATCTAAAAGGCTAACATTTTTCCCTAAAACGTCCATTAGCTTGTTATTAGGTATCGTAATTAAGGAATCAACATACTGACTTAGCTGTTTTATACCCTCTTCAGCTAAATGCAACCGCTTCTTGCCTTCAAATACGAACGGCTTCGTTACCACAGCGACTGTCAAAATACGCATTTGCTTAGCAAGCTCTGCAACCACAGGTGCTGCGCCTGTCCCAGTACCACCACCCATACCAGCGGTAATAAAAACCATATCGGCCCCTTCGAGGGCTGCTCGAATACGTTCTCTATCCGCTTCAGCGGCTTGGCGCCCTATATCTGGATTCGCACCCGCTCCCAACCCTTTAGTAATTTGCTGCCCTAGTTGCAGTAAACATTTCGCCGATGAATTTTTTAGTGCCTGTGCATCGGTGTTAGCACAGATAAACTCAACACCCTCAATGTCTTGAGCCAACATATGTTCAAGCGCATTTCCACCGCCACCCCCAACACCAATCACTTTTATAATGGCATTTTGCAACGGGGTATCAACCAAACCATATAGGGAACTCATGATATAACTCCTCAGACTTTAGGTATTATTTAGGATTAAAAATTTTCACGTAACCAGTTTTTCATACGTGTTATCTTTCCACGCAATAGCGCTTGGTTCGGTTTACGTTGCTCATACTGCTGTTGGTAGCCATAAAGTAATAAACCTGTACCGGTCGCATACATTCCATTTGTCATCACTTCCGTATTTCCATTGATATATTGCGGATTACCTAACCTAACGGGCAATTTGAAAATTTTCTCAGCCAGCTCAACCGATCCGCTGACATTAGATGCCCCGCCAGTCAATACAACACCTGCAGCAAGAAACTCTTCAAAACCACTACGATGCAATTCCGTTTTTACTAAATGGAAAAGTTCTTCGTAACGTGGACCCACTACTTCAGCTAATGCACGCTTAGAAAGTGTTTTACCCGGACGATCACCAACCCCTGAAACTTCAACTAATTCTTCTGAACTCGCTAACTCCGCTAAAGCGCAGGCATATTTCCTTTTGATCTGTTCAGCGCTTTGTGTGGGTGTTCTTAAAGCAACCGCAATATCATTGGTCACTTGATCACCTGCAATGGGTATCACTGAAGTAAAACGAATAGCACCTTCAGTAAAAATGGCAATATCGGTTGTTCCACCACCAATGTCTATCAAACACACACCCAATTCTTTCTCATCTTCTGTCAATACAGACTGGCTAGAAGCTAATTGCTCTAAAATAATTTCAGAGACTTCTAAACCACAACGCTGAATGCATTTAATAATATTTTGTGCCGCACTCACAGCGCCAGTCACCATATGTACTTTGGCTTCCAATCTAACACCCGACATACCGATGGGTTCACGAATGCCTTCTTGGCTATCAATGATAAATTCTTGCGGTAAAATGTGTAATATTTTTTGATCCGCAGGAATAGCAACTGCTCTTGCCGCATCAATCACTCGCTCAACATCCGCATGGGTTACTTCTTGATTTTGTATCGCGACGATACCATGCGAATTTAAACTACGAATGTGATTACCCGCAATACCGGTGTACACACTTCGCACCGGACAACCTGCCATTGCTTCAGCTTCCGCTACCGCTTGTTGAATGGAGTCAACAGTCGCATCAATATTAACAACCACGCCCCGCTTTAATCCTAATGACGGATAAACGCCCAATCCTATTACTTCAATTCCATCTGGCGTTACCTCACCTACTAAGGCATTGACCTTAGAAGTACCGATGTCTAAACCTACAATCAAATTTTTAGTCGGTTTTTTTGCCATAATCTCTTTACCTTCAATCAATTAAATAACTTAGTGTCAATAATCCCGTTCTTTATATTAAGCAACCCGCTTTTTAAACTTTACTGCCATACCATGTGCATAACGAAGATCCACGTAATCTATCATAGATGCTTTACTCTCAATAACATCAGGATAAACGGCTACAAAACGTTTTAGTTGTACCTCAGGTTCTGCACGACTTAGGTAAAGTGCCAAACCATTATTTAAACGTAAATACCAATATTGTTGATCAACTAACTTTAGTAGCTTTATTTTTAATGATAAATTCGAAATAAACGGTTGCATCGCTTCATAAGCTTGCAATAGATATTTTTGATTAGCTAAGGGACCGACAAAAACTGGAAGATCCAACGACGCCGTATTCATTTGACCTTCACTAAACACATTGCCTTGATCATCAAGCAAATCATTATTACCTATTAATGCCACAGGTCTTCTTGTTGTGAAGTTCACTGCGACAGTATCGGGCCAAAAACGTTTTATTGTTACGGCAGCTATCCATGACTCTTGTAGCAATCTATCTTTTAGCTGGCGACTATCTAGTCGTAAAAAACCTTTATCCGTAAAAGGCAGAATAATTTGTTGTAAGCTATCCCGCTTAACATGATTCAGATCACCGCTAATTTTAATATGCTTCACAGGAAAAAAAGTAGGATCGCCACATTTTTGCCAAACTAATATTCCACTCAATAGAATAAGTAGTGTCAGCGAAAATCTAAAAAACCAACGTCTAAGAACGTGTAGAGAACGAGAATGAATTCTTGGTTTATTGCGTTGCCTCTGAAACTGTTGGCTTTCAATGACCTTCCCATCTTTAAGCATCACATAACCGTTTGAAGTGCAGAACAAAAAAGGATGATAATCTATCCCTTGTGTTTCCGCCAGTTTTGCTGCTATTTAACGTAAAAAGCTGTTTTTTGCATAACAGCAATTAATATTGGATAACGACACTCTCATCACCAAAAAGTTGCCGCAGAATCGTTAAGAGATCATCTGTCGGTTTGACTGTCCACTCATCCCCTAAACAGAGCTGTAATCGTGAATGCAGCACAGGATGATGATATTCAATCACGGTAGAACAAAGACCTGGACAAAAAATGCTCATCTTTTCTTTTAAGGTTTCAAGTTGACCGGACTTAATTAAAGGCTTAGAAAGTTTTATCAGCAACCGCTTAGCATAAATTTCACGCGCTTCGCTTATATCTAATATCTTCTTAGCTAACACACGCATATTACCGGTTAATTCATCCTGTTGGCTTTCCCCTTCAATAATTAATAATTTATCTTTATTCAATTTATCTCGATAGCTAGCATACGTATCGCTAAATAAGGTCACTTCTAAACGACCACTGGCATCCTCTACATTTAAAATCGCCATACGATCACCGCGCTTGGTCCATAACGATCGAATACTAAGCACCCAACCCGCAATCGTCAGTGAATGTCCGGCTTTTAAAGAACACTCATATAAATTTGAAGTAATAAAACAGCTTAATTCTTGCGCATAATTTTCTAAAGGGTGGCCACTCAAATAAAAACCTAAGACTTCTTTTTCAGCTTGTAGGCGTTGCAACGATGGCCAATCCGCTTGCTGTGTTATCTCCTGCTCCGTTGAAACCATGGCAAGACCAAAAAAATCTTGCTGCCCTGAAGCTATAGTTGATAATTGCTGCTCCGCCGCTAATAAAGCGGCCTCTAAACTAGCTTTTAGCGTAGCGCGATTAAAGCCAAAACTATCCAGGCTGCCGGAATAAATAAGCGCTTCTAAACCTCGGCGATTTAATGTATGCAGATCAGCACGATGACAGAGATCAAATAAATCCTTAAACCGCTGCTCCTCGCGCTTTTTTATTAGCATGGCTATAACAGCACTACCTAAACCCTTCAGAGCGCCCAAACCATAACGAAGTTGGCCTTTTTCAGTCACGGTGAATTTATAGTAACTGGTGTTGATATCTGGCGGTAACACTTTTAACTTCATCAAACGACATTCGTCTAAAAAAAACACAACTTTTTCAGTGTGTTCCATATCAGAAGATAAAACAGCCGCCATAAACTCAGCAGGATAATGCGCCTTAAGCCATGCGGTTTGATAAGAAACAAGTGCATAGGCGGCTGAGTGTGATTTATTGAACCCATAATCCGCAAACTTTTCCATCAAATCAAAAATTTGATTTGCTAAATCAATGGCAACCCCTTTTTCTTGCGCCCCTTGCGTAAAAATAGCGCGTTGTTTTGCCATCTCTTCTGATTTCTTTTTACCCATCGCACGACGTAATAAATCAGCCGCGCCCAAAGTAAACCCAGCTAATACTTGAGCAATCTGCATGACTTGCTCTTGATAAAGAATAATTCCATACGTGGGGCGTAAAATAGGTTCTAAACAAGGATGAGGGTATTCCACTTTAGCTTTGCCCTGTTTACGATTAATAAAATCGTCCACCATCCCTGACTGTAAAGGTCCCGGGCGAAACAACGCTAACAAGGCAATAATATCTTCAAAGCTATCCGGCTGTGATCTTTTTACGAGATCACGCATACCCCGCGACTCTAATTGAAACACGGCTGCCGTTTTATAGGCTTTTAATAAAGCAAATGTCTTAGGATCATCTAGCGGAATCGCCGCAATATCTAATAATGCACTCTCTGCTGATTTTTTTAAATTAATTGACTGCACCGCCCAATCAATAATCGTCAACGTACGTAGTCCAAGAAAATCGAACTTAACAAGGCCTACTTTTTCTATATCATCTTTATCAAATTGGGTAAGACAATGTGTTGAGCCTACTTCACAATAAAGGGCAGTAAAATCAGTCAGCTTAGAAGGTGCAATCACAACGCCTCCCGCATGCTTACCTACGTTACGTACTAAACCCTCTAGTTTTTTAGCCAGATCAATTAATACTTTAATTTCATCCTCATTATCATATCGCTGCTTAAGCTGCTCTTCTTGAATAAGTGCTTTTTCTAGGGTAATTCCTAATTCAAAAGGAATTAATTTGGCAAGTTTATCAACCATCCCATAGGGATAGCCTAGAACACGTCCTACATCTCTAACCACCGCACGTGCTGCCATACTACCGTAGGTAATAATCTGTGATACCGATTCGCGGCCATAGCGCTCTGTTACGTAATCAATCACCCGATCACGCCCTTCCATACAGAAATCAATATCAAAATCTGGCATAGAAATACGTTCTGGGTTTAAAAAACGTTCAAAAAGCAAACCGTATTGCAAAGGTTCTAAATCAGTAATTTGTAAGGCATAAGCAACTAATGAACCTGCCCCAGAACCTCTTCCTGGCCCTACGGGAATACCCTGTTCTTTTGCCCAACGAATAAAATCCGCCACGATAAGAAAATATCCGGCAAAACCCATACTGGTAATGACTTCAAGTTCGGTATGCAGCCTATCGAAAAAAATCGTTTTGCGATCCTTAGAAGTTTCAGTTACCGCTTCAGTCGTTGAAGACGGTAAGAATTCGGACGAACTTTTTACAAAATCCGAACTCATTTTTTCTAAACGCTTTAACAATCCCTTTTTAGCTTCTTCGATTAAGAAACTTTCGGGCGTCATGCCCTGCGGGATAGGAAAATTAGGTAAAAAAGCTCTGCCAAACGTTAATTCTAGATTGCAACGTTTAGCAATCTCTATTGAGTTAAGCAACGCTGAAGGAATATCAGCAAATACCTGCTGCATTTCTTCACTAGAGCGAAGAAATTGCTGTTCGGTATAGACTTTAGGGCGATTGGGATCATTTAAGATATGCCCACTATTAATACAAACCCGCGCTTCGTGCGCATCGAAATCAGCTGCAAATAAAAATCGTACGTCATTAGTCGCTACAACAGGCGTACTACACTCAGCGGCTAAATCCGTTACAGCCATAATGTATTCTTCCTCGTTCGCACGAGCCAAACGTTGTAGTTCCAAATAAAAACGATTAGGAAAAAGTGATAACCATACCTGTAATAATTCCTTAGCCTGTGCTGGCTTCTCTTTGAGTAATGCTTGAGCAATATCACCTTCTCTGCCACCAGATAAAGCAATTAAACCCGTTGAGTGCTGGGTGAACCAACTTCGTTGCAAAATCGGTTTACCTGCTCGCCCTTCTACATAAGAACGGGAAATTAAGTGGATCAAATTTTGATAGCCTTGTTGGTTTTGACATAACAAAACTAATCGGAATGGCTGTTCGGGAAATTGACTATTTTCTATCCAACATTCAGCCCCTATGATGGGTTTAATCCCTGCCTTGATGGCCGCTTGGTAAAATTTAATCGTCGCAAATAGATTCGATTGATCGGTTATTGCAATTGCTGGTTGCTCCAATGCCACGGCTCTAGCAATCAGCTCGTCAATACGAAGTAAGCCATCGCTCAAGGAATATTCAGTATGAAGATGTAGATGAATAAAGGGGGATAGCATAGTGACGTTAGCAAAGTAGTAAACGACCCCTATTTTGCCACAGATCGGCACCGAGAACAGTCATGCTTGAAATCTACAAGAAAGTCTTTTTACCAAAGGGAAAATTTAATGATGCGAGCATTACCCGATTAACACTATATAGTCCTTGCATTCTTTACCAAACTAGTAAATTATTTTTACCATTTCTGAATCACCTAACATTAATCCGCTATAATTATTTTTCTGTGTAAATAAGGTATTGCTATGACTAAAACAAGACAATTAATTACTGCGCTTGAAAAAACCGATTACCATAGGATGAAAGAGTTAGTTGAAGAAGGAATCGATGTCAACGCACTTCTACTCCCTTCTCATGCAACAATACTGCACCACGCAGTTTGCGCTCAAAATTTAGAATCTATAAAGTTTCTAGTAGGAAAATTACATTGCAATCCAAATACTTTAGATCATGATGGGAACACGGCATTACACTGGCTTTTTACTAATCAACGAGGAATATATGCGATAGATAATTTGTTATCGGTTACTCAGTTTTTCGCAAAAAATAGAATGGACATTACTATAAAAGATCGTCATGGATGGACCGCACTCGATTGTGCGATTTATTACTATGGTAGTTACTATTCTAGATGTCCTCAAAGTAAAGAAATGCTTGATAAAATATTTGCTATATTAATCGTAGCTATTTTGTCAAAAAATCCAACCCAAGCAGAACCTAACACAATTCAAGAACATAAACCTATTTTAAATATTTGGAAAGAATTTAACCGGCTACAGGAAGAAAAAATTAAAAAATCTTCTCTTTCTTATTTAGTAACAAAAAAGCCTGAAATGATAGCTACTCGGCTTTCTGTTGGTCAGTGTTTAGAAAGTCTAGATTACATTAAGAATGAATTTCCAATCATTCATAACGGCTTAGTGAAGCATAAAACTCCTCGAATAGAAAGAGAACTAAAAGAAAGATCTTCTCTCTTATGTAAATTAAAAAATTCTGTTTTTTCTACTGAAAACGATATAAGTAAAAAATTAGATTCTGATAGTCTTGATGAAATTTTAAGTTTTTTACATAATTCCGATCTCAAAGGCGGTATAAAAGCCTTTATTTTTGATAAAAATACAGGTAAAAAAAAAGAAAATTTAATTTAAACGACTCTTTTTAGTTCGTCATCTATTGAAAATTCTGAATCCAGCAATTTATCTGAAACCGCTGACCAGCATAAATCTCTAAGCTCTTCAAAATAAAAAACTATTTTTTAACCTTTCCTCTGCTATTGCACTGGCGAGGTTAATACCTTTAAACAAAGAATAAAGCTTGGATTAATCAAATAATTAAAAATCTGGTGACATTTATAAAAGAATGAAGTAAAAAAGAGGGGGGTTAAAAGAAAGGAAGCAGAATGTTAACCGATAAAGAACAGAATCCAAAAACACATATTGAACGCATTACCAATAAATATGTTGAAAATCCCTTAAGTCAAACGCTGGCTAATTTATCCAATACGGTGATTGAAACCGCATTAAGCGGCCAAAGTAAATTTTTATTTGAAATATTACAAAATGCGGATGACGCCACCTGCGAACAACAACCCATCAAAATTGAGTTTACTTTAAAAAAAAATTATCTTATCGTTCGGCACAATGGCAAAGGATTTGATTATAACGACATCGAAAGAATCTGTGACTATGCGTCACAAATCGAGGAAGTTAAAGCGACCGACCTAAACAAAACAGGTTACAAAGGACTAGGATTTAAAGCCTTATTTAATGTATCGAATTGCATCACACTCTACTCTAACGGTTATTCCTTCCGTTTCGATAAAACACATTGGGAAAGCCCAGCAATCACTCCCTGGCAAATCATCCCTATTTGGTGCGAAGAAGAGCAGCTTCCTTTTCATGAAAGCTACGATTATCAGCACAAATATGTTAATTTTATTCTAAAATTGACAGATGTAACCGCTGTAAAACAACAACTTAAAGCAATGATACAGCAACCCGAAACATTGCTGTTTTTACGTCAAATTAATCAATTGACTGTTGATATAGAAGGTGAAAAAAATGATTTGCAAATAAAAATAGAACCACAAGCGACCTTCCAACACGCAGATTTTTATAAAAATAAAAAAGTGGATAGTAGTTGGCTATTAAAGAAATATGATCGAGCTGTGCCAAAAAATGTAAAAGAATTAACACAAGAGCCTGTAAACAATTTTGTGTAAGTGCCGTGTCAGGAGAACCTACCCTCGAATTCGATAGCGAATCGATTCATAGCGGCTCTCCAATCATGTAAAGCCATCGTCCACTTTTGTGATGCCTTCTGTACCGCTAAATATACTACTTTTAATGCCGATTGGTCATTAGGAAAGATTTTACGATTATTAATTGATTTTCTAATCACACTATTGAGTGATTCAATGGCATTGGTGGTATAAATAATTTTTCGTATGTCGTCAGGATAATCGAATAAGGTCACCATATTACTCCAGTTTTTATGCCAGGTACGGCTAATGGCGGGATATTTTTTATCCCATTTTTCACTGAACATCAGAAGCGCTTCTTCGGCTTGCTCTATAGAAATAGCACGGTAAATAAGCTTAAGATCCGCTACCACGGCTTTCATGTCCTTATGCGGTACGTAGCGTAAGGAATAACGAATAAGATGCACAATGCAGAGCTGAACCTTCGTTTTTGGGAATACCGCGTTTATTGCCTCTGGAAACCCGCTTAGTCCATCCACGCAAGCAATAAAAATATCCTTTACCCCACGATGATTTAATTCGGTTAATACAGATAGCCAAAATTTTGCACCCTCGGTTTCAGCTATCCACAAGCCGAGTAATTCCTTTTGTCCTTCACAATTAATGCCCAAAGCCAAATAGATGGATTTATTGATCACACGTTTATCTTGATGGCATTTAATAACGATACAATCTAAATACACGATAGGATATACCGTTTCTAAGGGGCGATTCTGCCACACCGTCACCTCATCCATCACGGCTTCAGTCACTTTAGAAATCAAGCTGTGCGATACCTCCGCACCGTACATTTCTTTGAACGTCGCCGCTATATCACGGGTAGTCATCCCTCGGGCATACAGCGCTAAAATCTGTTCATCAAACTCCGTCAAGCGCGTTTGTCCTTTGCGTATAAGTCGAGGTTCAAACGTACTATTTCGATCCCTAGGCGTGTTAATCTCAACTTCGCCAAAATCACCCTTTAATCGCTTCGGTGAATAACCATTGCGGCTATTTCCCGTATTCTTGCCTTCTATCGCGTGCTTTTCGTAGCCTAGATGCTCCTCTAGCTCTGCATCCATGGCTCGTTCTACCGTGAGCTTTAATAGCTGCTTGCTCAGCGCAGATATATCTTTTTCACTCTTTATGGATTTAGCCAATTCACTGATTAATTCGGGAGCTATATTTATTTCTTGTTCTTGTTTCATTACTTATTTCTCTTTTATCGCTAGTGCTTTTTTCAGCGCATTAGCTTAGGTAATAATAAGCATTTACACAATTTAGTTTACAGGCTCTAACACAAGGTGCTAGTCGTTTTATCTACCGCGATAAAATAAAAAAAGCTACCCGTGTTCCTCTTACTTTTGCACTAAAAATTGATAAGGAAGCCACACAAATCTACCCAATCCAAGGTCTGTGTTATAGCACCTTACCCACCCAACTGAATTTAACGCTTCCCTATCACAGTAATAGTCTTTTCATTCTGAATCTGGATAGAACACAATTACATTAAAATGAATGGAATAACTTTTTAATACAACAGATAGGTTATTTATAATTAAATAGACTAGACGTGGACGCCTCTATCGTTTCTCTATTCGAGTCAGCAATAGATTCTTCTAAGGTCTTATTATTTCCATTTGACTGTTGTTTGATTTGAAAAAACAATAGATTAGTGACTGATTTGCCTGGCAGCGTAATGGTTGCATTATTGTCAGTATTCTCTAAGCCATCATCCGATGCATCTCTACGTTGTCTAGTAGAAGATCCACAAACTTCAACCTGCCAACGAGCTGATCGTATAGGACCTTTCAGCCAAGTAAATACATATCGTCTATTATCATTGTATTTGAAACTATTATAAAGCGTTTCGCCATAATAATCGTTCAATAAGATAATTTCTGACTCCGCTGCCAACTGTATTCGCCATTTACCTTGCATCTCTCGCACTTGAAAATCAACGATATACCATCTATCGTCATCATACTGATCTTTGATGGCATGTAGGTATGCATGCTGTTTTGAATTATAGATATAGCATGTTTTTCCATTATCAGAGGACTCAATACGCCAAATCGCTTCTTCTCCTGCATATTTACCAGGAATCCAAGTGAATACACGATTGTCCCTATTGTTGGGCATCTTAAACCAAGAGGCATATAAATATTCGTTACTGTGCGCCACGCTTTTGAGACAAAACCCATTATCTAATAGATACTTTATAGCTTGTGGAAACTTAGATTTCTCTGACTCACAAAGCAACTTAAATTCTGGAGTTAATTTAAGATAATTACTATTCCTCATAAATCGCCTAAAGTTATAGGCTAATCGTAAGCTTTCCGATGTAAATAATTGGTCATATTTTATTATTTCCGCCAGAAGTAGTTGACACGCTACTAGCTTTGACCCAATTGAGTTTAAGCCCTCCAGTATAAAACTCTCAAGTTTATCAAAGTTACACACATTACCACGATAAACGCGTTCGATAATTCTTCTAAGCGCGACCTCACCATGATCTAATATCATAAGATCACGCCAAATTTTTCCTGCCTTTCTAAATCCTCATTGCTAATAGCCATAATACAATCTTCAACGGCATCCTCTTTTTCTACATGATGCTGGCCATCTCGCTTAGTTCGATATAGTGTTTTATTTAAAAAAGTATCATTCGTATTTAACCAAGCCTCTGGAACAAGCTCCATTTGATTTATATCAGCTTGGTTTAGCCACGTTAAATTAAGTGCAGGCAATGCACGCTGCTCTATCAACGCTAAACTATCATTCAAGTGAGTCGCTATGCTCCCGAAGAATTTCGGCCATCGTGTCCCCGAAATTCGTTCGCATGACGCGACTGAAATTAGGCCGCGATACGTCCTGCGTCCGGCACGCACTCACTCCTTCGGAGTTCATGCCCGTGCCTCCCACAAATGACTTTACGGCGTGATGCGTTTCCTGCTTCGCCCGTCAACGCACGCCTATCGCGGGCTCTTCGACTTCGCATTGCTTTCACAATGCTTTCCTGTCTCATCGTTTGTTGAAATCTGGCACATGCCTGAGTTACATCAGCATAGATGTTAGTAAATTCTGTATTGTTTAGTGGACGTGCCTGCATTATTTCCGAATAAGCAATCTCTTGTTCTATTTCCTCTAGTCGCTTAATGTAATTTTTAATGTCTATTAAACTACTATTGTACCGTTCAATTACTTTTATTTTATTTAAACCAGCGATATACAGTAATTGACGAGGCGGGGGTTCAATCGAAGATAAAAATTTATTAAATTCTGCTTTAAAGCGTTCAAGGTTATTCTCAAGGCTTAATAAATAGGATGAACACTTTCTGCTATCATTAGATTCCAAGTCTTTAGTAATATCCGTTAAGGTAGAATGGATATCTACAAAATATTTTTTTGCTTTATCTAAATTTCTAACACTACCTTCCAAGTTAACCAGGTAATCTTCTGCTTGCTTATTAATGTCCTTAAGAGTGGTATTACCGACAGCCTGGAAATCATAAGATGTTTTTGCTTTCCTCTCGAGTGATTGATCTGGATTTTTTTGTCTTCCCATTCCTGGCATCGCTGTTGTATAGCATGTTTAATATGACTCCCGCCTTTATAACTAGCCTTACCAGCAATATGAGCGACATGTGCCAAATGTAATCCTTCGAGTGTCTCCCATAAGATTTTAAGCATCATAAACGCCAGTCGTTCAATACCCATACTATCTCCTTTTAAGTCATTTTAATTTTTTAGTAAAATCACACCGAGTACTTGATCATTCTATTTAATAATCCGATAAATTAATTATCCTTAATATATCATTTACTAACTTAATAATTATCTTAACTTAAGATGGATTTATTATTTTTATAATAATCACTTTATAAATTAAGAATTGTTGATTTAGAAATCATAATTGGCAGCCAGGACTTTCAAGAAAACCAATCATTGATATTTTTCACCAATATTTACACTGTAGCAATAATGCCAGACATTAAATTTTTATTGTCTTTCATTATCCTATCAACATACTTTTATCTTTTGCAATACGCTTAGCAAAACATAATAAAACTATTGAAAACTTAGATATTTACGATACAAAAACGGACTTTAATCCTTTTAGCCTTAATATCCAGTATCGTAAAAAAGATAATAACTCAGAAGAAAATTAATTTACCGCAAAGTTGGCTTTATACTGGGAGTAAACGACATACAATGCTTCACGACTTCCTCCGCACTACCCCACGAAGCACTATACCCAGTGCCGCCATGCCCATAGCAATGCACAATGAGTGATTGTTTACCATTAGCATTCTTCACCTCTTCTCTCTCTATTCGTACCTCGGGCCTTCCACAACGAATACCCGCCTTTGAGGTTGCCTCTATACTCTTATCCTTGGCGTAAGGAAAAAAAGCAGAAACTTCAAGTGAGTCGCTATGCTCCCGAAGAATTTCGGCCATCGTGTCCCCGAAATTCGTTCGCATGACGCGACTGAAATTAGGCCGCGATACGTCCTGCGTCCGGCACGCACTCACTCCTTCGGAGTTCATGCCCGTGCCTCCCACAAATGACTTTACGGCGTGATGCGTTTCCTGCTTCGCCCGTCAACGCACGCCTATCGCGGGCTCTTCGACTTCGCATTGCTTTCACAATGCTTTCCTGTCTCATCGTTTGAAAAATTGCTTTTTTATCACTTTCTCTTACCGCTCTGTCACAATCACCCACTTGATAGGTCGTCCCAATAACACAATCTTCACTCAAAGGACGAAAAACAACATAAGCATCCATCGCTTCAACATTAAGAGAGTAACTAGCCCCTAAAGCTTGAGGTACTTTCATTGTTTCTGTTTGGCCTCGAGCTGGGTATATCAAGGGATCATGAGTTAAATATTTGGCTTCCCATCCTGCGCTGTTTACTACAATGTCATGGGTATCGGCCAATTCTACTAAAGAATCAATTTTTTCTATTTTAAGCTTTCCACCCAATGCTTCAAATTTTTTCAGCATATAGGGTCTATAAATGGTAGGGTCTATCAGAGGATTATGCACAAGCACTGAAAAGGGGAATCCTGGTATTTTTGCCCGATCAACCGGCGGCTCAGTAAGATTAATTAATGTTCTCAGGGGTTCTTTTGCCCAAACACTGTTTATAAAATCTTCTTCTCCTTTAAAATAAAGGATGACTGGAATTTTTTTCACACCGGAATAAGTTTCCGACTCTATTAATTCATTGAATTTAGCTAAACTTTCTAAACAATATTTATGTAAAATTGGCTTAGAATCACCAGGCGTATACCAGGTTGCTACAGCCGCATCTGAATTTGTTTCAAGTGGCTCATCTTTAGTAAAAATAGTAACTGAAAAGCCTTCTTGTAAAAGGCGAACTGCATTAGTTATTCCAATAATGCCAACACCCACAACTGCAATTTTTTGTTTCAAAAAACTCTCCTATTTACATAAAAAACACATGATGCAATATGATACGTATCTCACTCATTAAAATGCAGTATAAAATAATAATTTTTGTTATTTATTTAATCAACTTTAATTGAAATAAATGATTGTTATTTACTATAGCAATCCTTATAAAATTTATAAATCCATTCTGAGTTAAGATGAGTAGTTAGTTTAGTCAATGATATATTAAGGATAATTAATTTATCTATTTATAAAATAGATACAAGCATCAAGCACGCTACTCGATTTTATTAAAAAATAAAGATTACTTTACAGGAGATAGTAATGATTATTGAGAAAATAACAGCATTTACGACCGTTAAAATCGCCTGGGAGATACTTGAAATTCTGCATTTTATGCATGTTGGTCATATAGCGAGCAAAGCCAGTTATAAAGGAGGAAGTTCTGTTAAACACGCCATGCAACACTGCTATCAGGAATGGCAGGATAAAAAAGATCCAACCCAGCGACGCATGCGAAAAGCAGAAACGCCTTACGATTTTAAAGCGATTAGCGATACGACCCAAGCCATTAATGATATTAATACTCAAGTGGAAACTTATCTAGCTAAATTGAATAGTAGTGTTGAGAATTTACAGAAAGCAAAAGATTGTTTTTCAGATATCCACGATATCTTAACAAAACTCGTTAATGCGTTGAAATCTAATAGTGACGACCAATTCTCAAACCTTTTATTGCAGCTTAAGAGTAAGTTTATATCCTTTAAAGACGAATTTGACAAATTTTCATTTTCGATAAAACCACCACCTCGTCAACTATTATATGTTGCTGATTTGGATGGAAATAAGATGGGCGTAATTAATCAGTATAATAACCGTTTACAAACAATGAAGGATTATTTTGATTTGCTAGAAGAAACGGAACAAAAAATTGCGAATCAGTTTAAGAAAGGCTTTAATGCCATTCCTACATTGCTACCTTCAACAAGCTCGAGTTCTATTTATTCTCCTGAACAATTACAACAAGCCATCACACAGTGTATAGATTCTCCAAAAAATACATCAGAAACAATGCTTGCAATTTTTCAAAACGATACAGAACTTGCGACTACCTGCGCCGATATAGTCAAGTTATTTGCCTCTTTTCAAAAAATTCACAAAACAATGCAGACTATCTCATTGGAGGACGATCCTGCTTGGTTTTGCTTACTGACTGACGAGAAAGAAATAGAAGAAGTTGGACAGCGTATTTTTCTGCACGCGATGAACGAGGCTAAAATCTCCGATAAAGATAAATTACTCATCGCCAAAATTTTCTTACGTAAACCTGTTCCTACACATTTGATGAAACAAATTGAAGTGGATGAGCTGGCCTATGAGATGGCTGACATTTTACGGCGTTGGCAAATCGAAAAGTGCGAGCAACTCACACAGTTTCTCAGCACGTTGACGAAAGAAGGAGTGCCGTTGCCGTCTAGGAAACAAGATCCCGATGGACGGCTAGAGTGGGAATTATTAGAGTGGCTCAAAACTCAAAGAGAAGAGCAACATTCAATCGATTTATTTAAAACGATCTTAGTTTCACCCTGTTGTTTTAGCCAATGCAGCATAAAATCGGCGCGTACTCAGCTCAAAGATTTATCACTTGCTGAAAATATCGATATCCTTATTCAAAAACATCTGAACAGTCACTGGGGTACTATTTGGGAAAAAAGTGATAACTTGATCCAGTTACCGCTAAAGTTTAAGACAGATATTCTACCAACAGATCGTATGAAGCCAGATACATCGGAAAAACCTAACGTTGTTTCTTCTGTGATACAGGAATTAGCCGTTAAGCTAATAACCGATCTTGAAAAATTAAAAGTAGAACTGGTAAAGAGTAGATCCGATTATTCAAAAAAATTAAAAGAATTTAACCCCGAAAAAGAGAAAGCTATCGCAATACAAAAAGATCAAGGACATGAAAACGGAGTAGAACGTATTAAGCAACTCCAGAGCAGTATTCAGGATATTGATTCTTCTTTAGACAGCAGTTTAGCGCATTATCTGTATCAGCCTAAAGCGATCAATCCCAATGTTAAAGCTCGGCAAGTTCCAACCATCGATGATTTATGCTACGTGATTTATAAAGGTGTGGATCCAAATAGTATTTGCCAGTGGAAAACCCATTATCAAAATGTTCCCCAAAACGATAAACTGATACATTATTTTACGCCGGATCAGCAACAACAAGATGAAACTAGAACGAAAGCTTGGCTTTACGCTTGTACCATCTGTCAAGTCAATGCGATGCCTGCATTCTCCCACTTATTTACTACTGATCGCCTCTTAGCATTAGAAAATACACCTGAATCGCAGGCCGCTATTAAAAATAGTCTTTCAATACAAGTTTTTTTTAAAGACCCCAAAAAAATATCGTCTATCGCTACTAACAGTAAAGCATTGAATGGAGTGACACCGAAAACGGTGGAAGAAACAGAAACTGCTTTTCAACAATTGCAGGATTACTATGTGTTAGCGTTAGTGAGAGTGCATCCAGAGTACCGCAACCAATTACCGTTCGGAGAACAATTGAAATGCTTAGTGAAAAATTTATTTAAAGTGGGTCAGGAAATTGGAAAAAATCGGCTAGAACATGTGCAAGTCTATATGGGTGATTTATGTGCTGTATTATCGGGAGAACATGTAGAGGCCATTAACACAGCAATAACTAAATTGAACGAGAATTATAATAGCCTATGTGCAACAGCCAAACGGGCTCATAAAAGTCAGTTATATGCCATCATGGATAAGGCAATAAAGGGTCCTATTGCAGAGATCAAAAGACAGATGGGTGGTCTTTCAAAAGAAATGCCTAAAACACCTTCAGATCTGAACTCGATGGTGAAACAAGTAGAAGAGAAAAAAGACACATTCAAAGAATTAGAAAACGAACGTAAAGAAAAAGAAGCCGCACAAGCCCGAGAACAAGAGGAACGTAAAGAGAAAGAAAAAGAACGAGAAGAGAAAGAAAAGGAACGAGAAGAGAAAGAAACTGAACGTAAAGAGAAAGAGGCTGCACAAGCTCGAGAAAAAGAGGAGCGCAAAGAGAAAGAAGCGGCGCAAGTTCGAGAACAAGAGGCACAAGCAGAAATAGAACGTCTAAAAGCATTATACGCTGAACTAAAAAAGCAGGTACCTCCACAGCCTATCGCAACAGGATCACGGGCAACACTATTTCCTGCACCACAAGCAACTAATACGATGCCTGAGAATCCTGTTTTACCTGAGAATAGCTATGCTCCCTAATACGAATATTTCAGTTGCAGACTCTGCAGAACAGTTGTTGCAACGCAATTCACTTCTCTATCGTTGGGTAACAAATTGTTTTTCGATAGTTAAGATCAAGAGCAACATATGGACACCTGAGTGGATCGAATCATTGAAAATAGCACTGAAAAAAGCGAATTCAGAGACCATTAAACAGGGATATAAGCTACTCACTGAAGAATTCAATAGCAAACTGGGGCAGCTATACTCAACCAATGAGAATTCACAAAATGATTGGGTGTCCGCTTTATTGCTACAGTTACTTGCTATGGATGTGTATCGAAAAACCACTACAGAATGCTGCCACGATCAATTAATGGAATGCCCATCAATGCGATGGACAAACTATGCCAATCGTGTGATAACGATTGTGCCTAAAGAGGTTTATTTAAAGCAGTTGAGCCGATTAGTAGGTGAGGCCGTATCTAAGAAACCCATCGACAGCACAGTAGACTATGTTTTGCTTCAGATTCACCAACACGCACTGAAATTCTGTTTTAAACGATTTTTAAATGGGCTGCGTCATACGACTCAAGATAGTCCACCCCCTGATGAAGAAAATAGTGCATATCAATCCTATATTCAGATGATTTGTATGCTACATGTTTACATCACTCGAGTATCTAACTTACCACTAAAAGAAAAACAACGTTTACCGAATCTGTTATTAGAACAATTAAAACAACTGATAGAAGAGACCTGTGAACTGGATTTATCGCCTTCCTGGATGGAGCGCTTAAGGCAATGGATACAACAGTTTTTTGGTAAACTGAAGTTGTTGTATACGACAATACCAAGTACTGTAGAAACCTCTTCTTCAGCATTACTCATCATCAGCCAACAATTACGAAAATCGGCTAAACAAGCCGCTCAAAAAAAAGAATCACACTCCTCAGAATTGATACGAGAACGTTGTTGGTTGTATTTTTCATTGTATGAACAAATCATCACGCAGTACTGGGATAAAGAGAAGTATGCACTGAACTATCAATCGACGACACTGGCCTTATTTGAAAGCTTTATGAGTACGTTTGCATTTGAGCCGCCGAGTACGTTTGAAAAAGGGATTTTACGTGCGAACCCTCTAAAATCACAGGGATTTTTTACATTCAGCCGAAAGAAAGTAGCACCAGAACATTTAGAATTCTTACTGGACACCGCCTTAAATAAACTCTGTGTTGATTTCATCAATAACTGGTTTTATCATGATTACTCTGCTAATAAGGGGTCGATATCCTTATTACATTGGCTGATTTTTCGACAAGAACCTCGTCTCATGGCCAAGATCAAGGCCTATGCAAGCACTGAAGACTATACGCAATTTCGGGGATTAGCTGAAATTCCTTCTTTTGAAAAAGAAACGCTTTATCGTTTTGTTCAAGATGCTCATAAAGATTTTTGCATCGATTTAAATCTACTCACACGAATGATCGTAAGCATTTGGTTAAAAAAAATTGGGATCATTGTCTCTCACTATGATTTAGCCAATAGTTTATTAAAGCCAGAGCGCTGGTTATATCAGACAAACCCCGTCGCATCGGTGCCCTGGAAAGACACTATTCCTAACCTTGCCTGGGTTCTATTGCATGCGGTTGAGCGTTTAGGTGTTGGCTTATATTTTTTCCCACCAATACAACAACGCTGGTCTGTTTTTCAAGAAGCGTGGACAGAACATTCAGGAAGCATTGCAGAATTTGTATATCAGCAGGATAAGGAAATTGCAGCAATCCTTAACAAATTATTCTTGACGTTTCACTTAGACCACGAATCTGAAGCTAAACGAAATGATCCTATGCTAAAGGATTGGGCACAGAACTACATTCCTTATATTAAATCTGCCAAACAGACCTTACGAAAATTCAGAGCACGAGATCCCAATGAATTACAAAGTCTCGATGCAAAAAAGGAAGCCGAATCATTATTAAATGAACTGAAAGACATTGTGCTCTATTGTATGCATTGTGATGTTAAATACGTGCGATGTATGCTCGAGGATGATCCCGACATCTCATCTAAGTTAAGTGAGCTTAGGCAATTACACGTCGAGAGGATCAGAACACGTAAAGAAACAGAAGAAATAAACAAAAGGACAGAGGAAATATGCAAAGAGACAGAAGAAATACGCAAAGAGACAAAAGAAATACGCAAAGAGACAGAAAGTGAACGTAAAGAGAAAGAAGCTGCACAAGCTCGAGAAAAAGAGGAGCGCAAAGAGAAAGAGGCTACACAAGCTCGAGAAAAAGAGGCGCAAGCGGAGATAGAACATCTAAAAGCATTATTAGCAGAACAAGAAGGACAGACGTTACCACAACCTAGCGTAGCCGGATCACGGTCTATGCTATTTCCTGCCCCAACTACACCCCAAGCATCAACCACTGCTGCACAAGATACAGAAATAGCAGGAACAAGTAACTCAGTTTTTCCAAATAGATAAGGCTTTTGAACTCCACAAAAAAGCCCAAAAAGCTCGAAAAAGCTTTGTCAAAACCCAAACGTAAGTCATTGATTTTACGGGGGTGTATACGGCTCAAAATGGCACTTTCTTTTATCACCACAACCTTAAAAATATATCTTTTTTCATATGGTTACGCGTTTTATAGCACCAAACTCTTAATTTATTGGTCGATGGTTCGAACCCATCACGGCCCACCAATAAAATCCTTAATAAAAAAATCCAAAAAGAAAACCTGAAGGCGCCTGCCATCAATGTGGTGTAACTATCGCTGATATTTTTTTGACTGGAAAGTCCAACATCGATGTATCAGAAAATTCCAAATTAATGTAACAACCGATGTTAATACTTGGCTCCATACATAAGGATAATGTATTAAGAGCAAGCTCATCATTACAAAATTAAGAAATAGCCCAAAAAGGGAATTGATTGAGAAACGTAATACAGCTTGTCGATGCGGCAAGGTGCTTTTAAATGTAAAATAATGATTAAGAAGATAATTAATCAGTGCGCCCCCTAGATAACCTAGGGTAGAAGCAACTATAGGCTTTACAGAAAAAAGCTCTACTAATCCTATTAAAATAGAAAACTGAACTAAAGCCGAGGTCGCACCTACCACAAAGAAGCGCGAAAATTGCCAAAATAATGCTTTCATAAAAACCGCTTCATTTATAGCGCCCTGCTAAAATTGCCAAAAAAAAGTAAAGGCCGCCAATAATCGCAAAGCTTACCATAAAATGCCCTTCTGCTTGTATCAGAGTGCCCATAATAATACCTATCAGATTGCCTAATTTTGACGCAGTATTACCTAAGCCTACTGCTTTCGCTCTTGCCTCATCACCAATACCTTTTAATAAAAAGGTAAAAAGTAAAAGTGAGATAACGCCTAAACTTATCCCCCAAAATAAACTCACAGTAAAAGCAAGATAAGCTTTGCTAATGAAAGCAAAGCCCCATTGTGCTAACCCGCTTAATAGTAGTGCAGCAATCAGTAATCCTACCCCGCCATACTGACCCGGTTTATTATCGATAATACGCCCTAAGGTTGAAGTCGTTAAAGACATCGTTAACGCCATCGTCGCATAGATAAACCCTAAGGTTAAATTACCCGCATGTAGCTGCTCTGCAACATATAAAGCAAAAAAAGGCGCCGACATCCAACGTGCGGCTTGGGTACTACAAATTAATAAGAGTAATAAATTTTTTTTGCATTCATCCAGAAAAAATCTTTTTTGCTGGATCGATGATGGTGCTCGTATCGATTGAACTGGATTTTCTTTGAGATAATTAGCTAAAACCAATGAAAGCAATAAACAAATACAACCCGCAGAAACAAAAATCGATAAGTATCCATAATAATGTGAAATAATCCCACCACATATAGGACCCACGATGCTTCCCATCGCTGTCGCTGCTTGTAAGCGGCCTACTATTTGGCTATGGGTATTGGTGGGCGTTATTGCGAGTGACCAGGCTTGCGCCGCGGTAGAAAACCCTGCTAACCCCCCTTGTATTAACCGAATAATAAAAATAGCCCAGGGATTAACAAAAAAAAACAAAAACCATTGCGTAGCCGCCAGCGCAAACCCAGCACGCAATATCATTTTTTTATAGCCTATTAACTCGCCAATTTTTGTCCATAATAATGTGGTCAAAATGGTCGTTAATAACGGCGCCATATAAATAGCGCCACTCCAGTATTGTAATGAACGTGGATTAAATGAATGAAATGAAGATAAAATAAGCGGCCAATACGGATCGCTCATATCCAGCGCTAAAATAATAATAAACTGAGAAAAAATGACCAACCGCGCTTGATTACGCCAAGCAATACCCGAGATTACCTCCATTAAATTATATAGCTAAAGGGTTTTCTATATAAGAAAAAATACCTTCCCGTACATACTGTTTTTCTAAACGCATACGGAATAATGCTTTTACAGGCCAATCTGCTTTTAAAATCGCCTGGTATTCATCTTTCCATCTGGCAGTATCTACACGTTCTTCCAATGCGAAGAAACGCTCTTCTGTTTTTTCGCGTATTATATTCCAAAAATCTTTTTCTTCACCTTTAAAATGCGCCGCTAGTAGCAAAACTAACTCACCTAAGTGAAGCTGATATACGGTATGTAATAGCTGATTTCGTACTGTCATTTTATTATGGGTTACAAATGGCGGAGACAATGGAGAGTTTAAATTAAAATTATGTGAATTCAAACTATCTGCATATATTTCTATTCCGTCAAAATCCCTAGCAATAAATCGTTTAATATGCCCGTTTTCGAAAACCGCTAAAGTATTTTGCTGATGCCCCTCTAAAGCGATGCCATATATTAAGTAGATATCTAAATAGCTACCAAGCACTAAATCAACATATTTAGCAAAATAATTTAATGTATCTTTGTAACTTAAACATCCCGCAAGCTGTACCAACTCTATAAATAAGCTGGTGTCATTTGCTGATAATTTTTCAAATAAAGCAGAAACAACAATTGCAATTTCATTATTAGCAAGATAATTAGTTACATTTTCTCTAAATATAGCGGTAAAATGCTTTGCTTTATCGTCTTCAACTGCATTTAAATAAAGTCCACAAATTTCTGGCAAAATAGCTAATCTTTCTGAAATAGAATTTTCCTTAGCTAAAATATTTTTCATAATGTGCGTAATTTTAGGCGTATTTTTAATAGAGGTAACCGATAACGTCCTAAGTACACCGCTTGCATATATTCCAATGGGTAATTTGATATAGGGAGCATACCAATTTTTAACTGGCGCTAAAGTTCGAAAGGAAGAAGTAGGACTCATTTCTATTGCCACATTATCAAATAAAATAACTTCATTGGCACTAATATGATCGGAAAATAAATTCTTTACGCTATTTATAGCTTGCCATGGATGGAGTGGAAAAGGGATATAATCTTCATGATGTAAGTTTCTCTTGTTTAATTCATAAACCCAAAGATCCCATGCATCAGGATAATACTCAGAAAACCAGCGAGAAAATACAAATTTTTCTTGCGTCATTTCTATACACATGGCATCCTTACGCACAGCTGCCAATAAAATAAATACTTTTGGTCGAAATTCGGTTGTATAGCTAAGAATATCTTCTATAGAAAAACCTACTTTGGTTTTAGCAAAAGGATGGTAAGGATGCCCGTTAAAAGCTAATTGCTCAAATTTAAAAGAACAATCTGATAATTTTTTATGCTCCCTAAAAGAATTTGAAAAATCATTACTATCTCTTTTTACAAGATCATTTTTTATCTTATCTTTTTGCCAATTAATTAAGACAGTATTTTGAATATGATTCCCCACCTCTCTAGAAACTTTATCCCACTGTTCTACATCAAACGTTATATTTAATTCTTTCTTAACTATCTCCAATAGCTTAATAGGATCAGTAATATTTTCTGTCACATTCTGTTCACTATTAACTAAAAAAACTTTCTCAAACTCTGTAAAACGTAATAAAGAATTTAATCTAACCTGACTTATATAGATAAAACATTTTAGCTTAGGCAATTTAAAGGTTAAATTGCCATCCTGGTAGTAACTTTCTAAAATATTCTCACGCAAAAAAGCAATCAAAATTTGACGCAAAGATTGTCTATTAACCTCTGACAGGTAATCCCTTAAATAAAAATTATTTGTACTAACATAATTTTTATTTAAAATAGGATCCTTTTTCTTAATACTTCCCTCTAATACCTGCATAAATGCGCATTCCTCAACGTTATAATTAAACAAGATATAGTCCCTACCTAATTCGCTATTATTCACGGTTTTACACTCGAGTCAAGAATTGATGAATTGACTTGTTTTCCTACCTGATTGATATATCTTTACCTTATCGCTTGCAATTAAGAGGGAAATTTAATGTCTACGTTACTTATTTTTCTACTTTTATTGCTTAGCATCCTTTCTGGAGCATTCTGCTATAAAAAACTAAGCTTCTTAATCGGCTTAATTACCTTAGTTACTTTTCTACTAACAGGGAATGGTTTTATTCCATTTTACTTATTAAAATCCTTACAAATATACAAAGAACCCCAGGCTATCAAATGGAAAAAAAGTAACACCATTATCGTTTTAGGGGCGGGTACTAGCAAACCAGCTGGATCAGGCGAGACAAAACCTAGTTTAATGTCTTTTTCACGCATTACAACTGCGGCTATGTGGTATCACAATTGCAAAATTAATTCATCGCACTGCCACATTCTAATCAGCGGCGGAGATCCGCAACATAATGGAAAAACCGAGGCGGCGACTTATAGAGAGACATTAATAAGTTTAGGTATCAAGGACACTGATATTCAATTAGAACCAGATAGTAAAAATACTTTCCAAAATGCCAAATTTATCAGTGCTTTATTAGAACAACAGCCTAGTGAACAAATATTACTCATCAGCTCAGGGTTAACCCTAAGACGGGCACTATTGTATTTTTCTTATTTTAAGGTTCATCCTACTCCTATTCCATCAGATTTTATTACGATTCCTTTCACTAAATTTCCATTAGCCTATAATCTCGCTATCAATGATTTTGCTGTTCATGAAGTAATTGGAATTGCCCAATTTTATATTTATAACTTTCTTGGATGGGACGAGAAGAAAACCATTACCAATAAAAATAGTTGAACGAGGGGGTTCTCTATTTTTAATGGTCAGAGGTATATTCAAAGGCTTTTTTTAGGCCAAGCAAAACTAACTCTGGAATGAGAATATCAAACAATTCTTTTCCTTCATAAAGTTGCGAAAAGCCGCCTGTGCCAATCACTTTTACTTTTTTCCCAGAAAAAACTTCTTTTTTAAACCCTAAAATAAGCTCTTTCAGCGCACCCAGATGCCCATAATAAAGCCCACTTTGTATACTCTCCCGTGTGGTCTTACCTATATAAGAAACCGGCTCTTCTATATTGACCGCCATAAGCTTAGCGGTATTATTTTTTAAAGCTTCCATGCAAAGCCTCATACCAGGCAGAATAGCACCACCTAAATAATCACGATTTGCTCTAATAGCACATAATGTTGTTGCTGTTCCCATATCAACGACAATCAGTGGCTTTTCAGGAAAAAGCGCAATGGCGCCAATTGCATTGGCGATTCGATCAGCACCTACCTCATTTGGATTTTTACAGCGAATATTTAACCCTGTTTTAATCCCTGGCTGTAATAGAAAACATTGTGCTTTTTTAAAATACTGAGCAAAACAATGCCTTAATGTATAATCATAATTGGGGACAACGGACGATAAAGCAACTGCTTCTATTTCCGTAGGGTTAAGACCATGAACCTTAAGAATACTAATCAAAAAGATACCAAACTGATCGGCACTTCCCAGTAAAGACGTAGCATATCGAAACCGAAAAATAGGTTTGTCTTTTCTTGGTCCCTTCTCAAAGACCCCACCTAACATATGCGTATTGCCTACATCCAAACATAATAACATGAATCACCTATATGCCCGCTCGTCGCTAACGTACCAAATTAGTTAAATAGGAGCCGCGCGATATCTAAAGAAGTCTAAAGTACTAGAAATAGTACCCTACTATACTTAGAATACCCTCATCATGACAATCACTCTTCAGAAAAGATCTTACCCCGATAAAACGAAAACAGGGCCAATTAGACTCGATCACAATGAAAACCCATTAGGGCCCAGCCCATTAGCAATAAAAGCCGCTCAACAAGCACTATTAAACTGTCACCGCTACCCCGATAGTCATGGATCCGCTTTAAAAATAAGTTTAGCGGCGCATTTAGGCATCTCTCCCGACTTTCTTACGCTTGGGAATGGCTCAGAAGGATTATTAGAATTGCTAGGCAACACCTATTTAACAACAAAAAATTCTGCGGTATTAACAAACTATTCTTTTATAGGCATCAAAAAAATTATTCAGCGCACGGGCGCACAACTTAGAATCGCTACGAATACGTACCAATATACGACTGCTGAACACATTCTAGCGGCTGTTGAACCCACTACAAAAATAATTTTTATTGTAAATCCTAACAACCCTACGGGGACTTATATCAACGCTCTTGATTTAAATTACTTATTAGAACAGCTACCTTCGCATATATTTACCGTTATCGATGAAGCGTATGCTGAATATGTTGAGGCCTCGGATTATCCCAACACAATCAAACTCTTATCTGCCTACCCCAATTTGATAATTAGTAGAACCTTCTCTAAATTCTATGGCTTAGCAGGATTACGCTTGGGTTATCTCATTAGCCATCCCAACATCGCAACGTATTTAAACAGCCTATGTTTAGCATTTTCAGTTAATTCTATTGCTTTAGCCGCCGCACAGGCCTCGCTATATGACCACACACATGAAATTTTAAGCCTTGAGGCAAATCAGCAAGCTCGCAAACAGCTCATGGAAGGCTTAAAAAAGCTATCGCTTGACGCGATTCCCTCCCATACCAACTTCATTTGCGTAAACGTACAGAAGGATAGCTCAGCTATTTATAAGCAACTTATAAATGATGGCATATACGTAAGACCTTTACATGATTATGAGCTACCCAACCATTTACGTATCTCTATTGGCTTGAAAAACCAAAATCAACAGCTTCTAGAAGCACTTTATAAAATCCTATCCCAGCAACCCTAAGAGGGCCATCATCGTGCAATTGAAACAAAGGGTATCTAAGCTTATTTTTTTCCTTTAAACTCACAATAAAACGATAAAAACTTAGAAAGGAAAAAAATAATGACAGGGCTTGCCCTATTTCTACGCGAAGCAATTACGCACCCCAACACCGTAGGCGCGCTCTTTCCTAGCTCCAAAAAGCTAGCAAATGCTTTGGCACAGCAAATACCCCCCAATAGTCCGGGCCTCATCATTGAATTAGACGCGGGAACTGGTGCTATTACGGCTGCTCTTTTACATCAAAAAAAACCTGAACATCAACTTATTGCCATTGAGCGGTCAGCTAAACTAGCTAAATATCTGGCTGATCGTTTTCCAGGTTTAAGCATTATTCAAGGTGATGCAGCCCATTTACATCAATTACTTAGCAAGCATGCTTCAAGCCCTGTGCAAGCCATTGTATCTAGCTTACCCTTACGCTCTTTACCATCCGATACCATAAAAAAGATAGGCCAGGAGGTGAATCAGATTTTGAAGAAAGGAGGTATATTTATACAATATACCTATAGTCTATGGGGAAAAACCTTAACCCCTTCTTCAAATCTAAAGCTTATTCACAATCAATGGGTATGGCAAAATTTACCGCCTGCCCGTATTGATGTTTTTTGCGGCCAATGACTTCCATTAAGAAAGGCTTTATTGCTGTCACTGCCTCTGAACCTCAACAACAGCTAGCGGCACAAAACCTAGCAAAGCAATATTTTCTGCCTTATATAGATAGCTCTCAACAAGAAAAATTTTCTTTTGTTTTAGTACTCTCTGAAAAAGAGTTAATGTTAAAAAATATTGAACAAAAAGATTGGGGCAACTTACAAATTGATTTTTTGAAAGGCAGCATAGGTTATCGATTACGACATGTACAAGGTCAAAAACAATTACTTGCCAAAGCAATAGGATCTAAAACACCTCCAAAAGCGAGTATTTTAGATCTCACTGCAGGATTAGGAAAAGATGGTTTCATTTTCGCGCAATTGGGATTTACAGCCACCTTATTAGAACGTTCACCTATTATCGCCGCTTTATTACAGGATGGATTAGATCGTGCTTTAAGTTATAAAAGCTACTCGGCCTGCAATATACAACTCATTCATTCAGAGGCAAAAACATACCTAAGCCAGATGGATACAGAAAAATTACCTGATATTATCTATTTAGATCCCATGTACCCACATTCAACCAAATCTGCTTTAGTAAAAAAAGAAATGCGCTTTCTTCGCCAAATCGTGGGGGATGACACCGATTCGCAAACACTATTGCCTTTGGCTCTGACACATGCACGTAAACGTGTCATTGTAAAAAGAGCACGATCAGCGCCCTTTTTATCAGAATTAAAACCACAACACAGTATTTTTGGAAAAAAACTGCGCTTTGATATTTATTTAACGCCGATGACGTGCCATAGCGTTGGAATTTAAATCTGAAGAAGATTTCACGTTATTTTCACTCTCTTGAAAATTAAGGTGTTGTAAAGAACTTCCGAGCTCAGCTTTTTTTAGCGGGCAATTCAAACTCGGCGACTTAGAACCAGACGCTTTCCTCCCCTCTTCTTTTTGAGGATTATTAAAGCTTATCTTAGTTATTGTTGCCGCATCAGGCGATGCACCACCCGAATCATTAGCATGGCGTTTTTTTAGATCTGCGCTATCTATATTCTGATCAGTAAGACATATTTCACTCTTTGAGATAGAAAGTAACTTAGGGCTGGCAAATGGCTCAGTGCGTCGCTCTTCTTTTTTATCAGGCGATGCCTTTTTATAAATCATTTCTTTTACGGCCACCATCCTTGCTGAATAAAAATGATTTATAATATTTACTGCTTTCTTGTATTGCTTTTCAACATTATAAGCACAAACATGCCACACGGCAAAAATCACTGCGGAACCAATGATAAATGGAATTGTGATAGGTGCTGCAGCCGCTATGGCTGAAGTGCTCATAAAAGCCGTTACACTTCCCCATATTACAAGACGAAACACTAGGCTGCCTGTGCCTAAGCGACTGATAACAACCCACGATCGGTTTAAAAATTTTTTACCCTGTGTCCATCTTGGCTGCTCTAGGCTAAAGCGTCGAAGAACACGATCATAATCATGTGACCCTACATTCAATACTTCCGTTTTATGCTCTGGAAATCTTTCCAGCTTCTGCACCTCGTTTTCTAATTTTTCATATTTCTCATCCTGCTCCTTAGCTGCTTCGATAGCTTTTTTAATCCCGTAACTCACCCCCAACACTAGAGTAACACTAGCTATTACCATAAAAACAATTGGCGCTGTAATGGGTACTGTAGCAGGCGCTACTACTACACCCCCGATAGCAAGCCATGCCAGTACTTTAAACAAATCAGTAAATAACCAAATGCCAAAAAAAGGTGCAAAGCATCCACTGATAAACCCATTTACTATAGCAACAGCCTTCATAAAACGGCGATGACCCAGTACTTTCCATAAATCCTTGCGTAATTTTGAATCTTGAAAAGACGTGATCCCAGCAATATGCGCTACCTTATCGTTTACAAAAATCTCTTGTTTTTTCAATTCAACATCATCGCTTTCATACTTTCTTTTAAGAATTACTACCTCTAGATCATCTGCCTCTTTATTATTTAGCAAACGTATCTGTTTATTAACAAAATCTTTTTTAGAAGCATACGTAACGTAAACACATCTTATAGTAAGAAAAGATAATGCCAAGGCTAATGGAACGCCGGCAATCAACCCTACTGTTGGTGCAAAATAAAAAGCAAACATACAAATCCAATAAAAAAAACTGGCCTCTTCAATTGCCCCTAAAATAGATTGACCCAAACTTACATTTTCTTTAGATTTTTCAGGAAGAGCAATTTTCTCAGGAAAAAATACTTTCGAATATTCTTCGGAAAAACCAATTAAGTAAGAACCTTCCTTCCGCTGAAACTTTTCAGATAGATCTGAAGCGCTTGTTTTTTTATTTAAAAATTTAACCAACTTGTCTATCGTTTCTATAAAAATACTATCCAGTATTTCTTTTTCTGTTTTTTTACGAGCTAACCCTTCCTTAGTTAAATAATCCTTTAAGTCAGCATACTCTTTGCGCCGCTTACCCCAACAAAAAAAACGACGCTTCCAACATACTAGCCTGGGAATGCCCGGAGAATAAAAATATGCCGCCGCGTTTAATATCTCATAATCAATTCCATCCTCTCCCATAATATTTTTAATTTTGTTATTTGTATCAGATTGAAGTAAGCGTCTAAAATAAAAAAAATGGCTTTTCTTTTCATCATTGCGCAGAGCGCGGTAAACTGATACAACATGGCCTATTAATAATGCTAGGAGTCCAACTCCAACCAAAGAACCATACCAAACTTTTGCATAACGGCTGTGATTGATAGCCTCAACAATATTAGAGCCAGAAGCCTCTTCCAGTGCCTTAGCATTAGCGAAGGGTGTAGCAACAAATTGGTCAACCGGGCCACAATAATTACCCAACACCCGCTGTACCGGGCCTAGAGATTGTTCAAACTGTTTAGAAGGATGGTTACTAAGCACCTGGGACCAGTGCTTTATAAAAAAGGGATCTCTAAACATAAAAAGCACCTCAGTGAAAAAAGGTCCTAACTTCCATCTCAACACCTCATGGGATAAGACCCTGCCAATTTTAAACTTACATTTTAGTATATATTAATTTTTCAAAAATTTTACCGATAGATCACTGACATACAATAAAAAACTCTTAAGCAGCTTAAATTAATTCAATCTATACTAGCGGCTAAAATTTCTAAAATATTATCTTATGAAATCTTTTCTGAAATGGGCTGGAAATAAATATCGTATTATTGAACACATAAAGGGGTGCTTGCCTACAGCAGCTCGCTTAATTGAACCCTTTATTGGTTCTGCAGCGGTTTTTCTTAATACACGTTACCCCGCTTATCTTTTGGCGGATAGTAACCACGATCTCATTCAGCTGTACTTATATTTACAACAAGAAGGGCAACGCTTTATCAATTATTGCAGAATATTCTTTGACCCCTGTTTCAATAATGCCGAAGAATTCTATCGTTTGCGCCGTTTATTTAATGATAGCAAAGAAAATCGTATTCGAGCCGCCTTATTCCTCTACTTAAATAAACATTGCTTTAATGGATTGGTACGATTTAATCGACAAGGACAATTTAATACCCCCTTTAGTGATTATAAATCGCCTTATTTCCCTGAAAAAGAAATGCAGTTTTTTTATCAACATGCTAAAAATGCTAAAATTATTCATGCTGATTTTAGTACTACATTAATGTTAGCCAAACAGGGTGACGTTGTTTACTGCGACCCCCCTTACGTAAGCCTATCTAAAACCGCTAATTTTACTCACTATACCGCAGATGGCTTCAGCCAAACACAACAGATCAGTTTGGCAAATACAGCAAAAAATTTAGCTTCTCAAGGAATTGTAGTGATTGTTTCTAATCATGATACTGAATTTACTCGAGATATTTACCAAGGTGCTAAATTTATACCTTTATCTGTACAACGAAATATTAGTAGTAAAGGAACGAAACGAACAAAAGCAGCAGAGATACTCGCTATTTTTCAATAAGATCTCGTAGAACTCAATATTTTGTTTGAGTGATAGGCAGGAGTGACCCTCTAAAGATGAGAGTTATAAAACTATTTGTCTTTGTCTCTAAATTCGATTTTTATCGGGCTCCCTACTATACGCAAAGCCTTACGATAAAAATTCTCAAGATAACGCCGATAAGATTCGGGTAAGGCACGCGTATGCTGTCCATGGATAAGAATAAAAGGTGGGTTATAGCCGCCTGGATGCGCATAACGTAATTTAACAGCTCGGCCTCGACTTAAGGGAGGTTGGTGCGTACTCACCGCTTCCTCTAATAAACGGGTTAACCGTGAGGTTGTTAATGGGTGTGTTGCCGAACGATATGCCTGCTGAATTAAAGTAAATAAATTACCAACGCCCGTCCCATGCAAGGCAGAAATAAAAATAATCTTTGCAAAACTAACAAACTGTAAACGCCGATCCAATTCTTTTTTGACTTGCGCACGTTCTTCCGAAGACAAACCATCCCACTTATTAACTGCGATAATCAATGCTTTGCCTGTTTCAAGAATAAACCCTAACAGATGTAAATCTTGTTCACTGATGCCCTCTCTTGCGTCAATTATCAGCAATACTACATGACATGACTCAATGGCTTGTAGACTTTTTATAACAGAAAATTTTTCAACACCCTCTTCCGTTTTCGATTTCCTACGAATACCGGCGGTATCAATCAAGGTATATAATTTATTTCTATAACTAAATTCATGTGCTGTACTATCGCGTGTAGTTCCTGGCATATCAAATACAACAACGCGTTCTTCACCCAAAATACGGTTGAGTAATGTTGATTTTCCTACATTAGGTTTCCCAATAATGGCAACTTTAACTCTTGCTGTCGTTGGTGATTCTTCTTCATTTTGTTCTTGATCCGCTAACTTTATAGGTGATGGAAAATGCGCTAACACCTTTTCCATCAACGCTTCAATACCTTGAGCATGGGCAGCAGAAATAACAAAAGCGGTATCAAAACCTAATAAAGCAAACTCACTTTGTAATAAGCCAGGATTTAAACCTTCAGCCTTGTTAATAACTAAAGTGATATTTTTATTAAGTCGCCGTAACTGTTGTGCTATTAGTTCATCCAGTGCAGTTAAACCAGCACGCCCATCGACAACAAAGAGCACGTAATCAGCCTCGCTGATAGCGCGTTGTGTCTGCTGCTCCATTAAGGCATCAATACCTTCTTTTTTTCCTGTGCTTAATCCACCTGTATCAACAACAATATAAGGCTGCGATCCCACAACGCCCTGACCATATAAGCGATCGCGTGTTAAACCAGGAAGATCCGCAACTAAAGCCTGGCGAGTCTTCGTCAAACAATTAAATAAACTGGACTTCCCTACATTGGGCCGACCTACAATCACAATACTGGGCAATGGAGTAGTTATCATATGTGTACTGCCGATTGCGTCCAAACAGACAATCCACCCTGCTGAGTTAAAACACAAACCAGCGGGGAAGCCACGCGAGGAGCAGCTGCAATGCTTGCGCTGTCATGAACTAAAACACGTGCTAAAGGACGACCATCTGCTTGTGCAAACCAGTGAAGGTAACCTTCTTTATCACCTAACACCAGACTATTCCCCATGATGACAGGCGCTGTTAAACCTCTATTCTGCAATAATTGGTTGTGCCAAAGCATACGCCCTGTTGAACGATCAAACGCCCACAATCCACCTTCACTATCCGTAACGTACAAGTTTTTCCCTAAAGTAAGCCCTGAATAACTTGAGAAAGGTCGTTGCCATTGTATTTGACCTGTTTGTAAGGAAACCGCGCTTAATTTACCTTGGTAAGTGGCAACATAAATCGTTTTACTGTCTAATCGAGGATCGGCTGCAATATCAACCAGTTGATCCGCTTGTGTTACGCCCTGAGGATATGCAATCGTATGCTCCCATAAAAGCTTTCCATCCTTTAAATTTAATGCGGTGAGTGTTCCATCAGAAAAACCGATTAATACCTTATTACCTATAATCCTTGGCATACTACTTGCACGCAACACTAAAGTGGGCGCACCATGGTTATAAACCCATAATGGTTGTCCGGTTTTTAAAGCAAACGCTAATACTTTCCCATCCACTGTTTTAACCACTACATGGCCCTGGTCGATGATGGGAGGCGCTAAAACCTGATTAGGCAATGCCGCTCGCCACATTAAATCACCACTTTCTGCTGCTAAAGCAATTAATTGTGGTTGCATGCTGGTAAGAACGACAACACCTTCGCCAACAGCCGGACTACTGCTGATAGGATGTTTTAAATTCGGTTGCCATAATTTATGGCCATTACTCAGTGTAACTGCCGTTACAAGCCCTGACTTATTACTGACAAAAACTTGGCCATCCTTAATCACGGGCCCTAGTCGTAAAAAATCTTTATCCATTCCACCGCCCGTTACTATTGACCACAAGAGCACAGGCTGGAATTGGAAAGCATAAGAAGTCAATGCCGCCGGAGGAGGGGTATTGTCATCACCTAAGCCTGCACAAGCAGACAATAGAAAAAATAAAAAGAATAGAACTAAATTACGAAACTTAGGCATAGCGTACATGTCTCATTAAAAACTTTAATTTAATTTGATTTAAGCAGATTACTAATCTTCGTTGATAAGAGTGGTTGCTCAATAGCGCTTTCCGAAAATAATTTCTCAGCCGCCAAATAATTTTGTAAAGCACCCGAAAGATTCCCTAAATGTCGGAAAATATCACCCTTTTCTTCAAGAATAAGTGGCTGGTAAGCAGCATTATCATTTTCATCCAAAACCTTCAAAGCACGTTCTGCTTGATTTTCTGCAAGTAAAACACGTGCTAAGCGAGTACGTGCCACTGCACGCAAGCTTTCACTCTTTCCATGCTGGATAACCCACGTTAATTTATTTTCAGCCTCGTTCAGGTTATTCTGATTAACCGCTTGTTTCGCTAATTGCAAAGCAGCCAATGAAGCATACGGTGTTTTTGGATAATTCTGTAATAAACCCTTTGCAATAGACTCAACGACAGTTAGATTGTTTTTTTGCATAGAAGCAGCAAGCAAGCTTTCATACGCCATGGTTGCATTAGCAGCATTATTTTCTCGAGCCTGCTGCCAATAATGCCAGCCTATACTGGCAACAACCGCAAAAATAATCCCCAGCATAATGCCTAGGCCATATTCTCGGCACCAGCCTTTGATACGCTCTGCTTGTTCTAACTCTGCCAGTTCATTCACGTGTTAAGTACCTGGGTTATTTTTTGCATTAATTCAGATTGCTTCAAGGTCTCTTGTGGTTTTTTTTGCTTTAAATCTTTAAAAGCAATGGTATCGGACTTTACTTCATCATCGCCTAAAATCAAAGCAAAACGCGCCTGACTTTTATCGGCGCGTTTAAACTGCGATTTTATTCCGGCACCGCTACAATCTAATACTAAACTCATATTAGGCAAGGCCTTACGTAACTGCTCTGCCAAAATTAAACCTTGTTGTCTTGCAAGTGCGCCCGCATTAATAAAGTAAATATCTGGATTTTGTACTTCCGATAAATCTAAAGGTGGTAATAAATCAATTAAGCGCTCTAAACCAAGCGCAAATCCTACTGCAGGTGTCGCATAGCCACCCAGTTGCTCAACTAAACCGTCATAACGGCCACCCGCACAGACAGTATTTTGTGCGCCCTGAGCCTCTGTCATAGCCCATTCAAACACGGTTTTATTGTAATAATCTAAACCCCTAACTAAGCGGGGATTAACGACAAAACAAATCTCTGCATTTTTAAGTAATGTTTGTAACTCAGTAAAATGCTGATCAGACTCTTCGTCAAGAAAATTTAATAGCTGCGGCGCTTTCTGAATTAAATCCTGTAATTCAGGATTTTTACTATCGAGAATCCGTAAAGGATTAGTCTGTAAACGACGTTTAGAATCTTCATCCAGCTGATCTTGGTGCTGGTTTAAGTATTCAATCAGGCTTTTCTTATATTCTTCTCGTGCCGCGGCTGAACCTAAAGAATTAATTTGCAAACTTAAACGATTTTGTAAACCTAGTTCAGCCCACAAACGGGCTGTCATTAAAATAATTTCTGCATCGATATCGGGCTGTGCTAGACCAAACACTTCCACACCAAACTGATGAAATTGGCGATAACGACCTTTCTGAGGCCGTTCATGCCGAAACATAGGGCCTAAATACCACCAACGCTGAATTTGGTTATAGAGTAAGCCGTGTTCTATACCCGCTCGTACACAACCCACCGTTCCTTCAGGCCGCAAAGATAAGCTTTCATTATTGCGATCCAAAAAAGTATACATTTCTTTCTCGACAATATCGGTTACATCACCGATAGAGCGTTTAAACAACTCTGTTTTCTCGAGAATGGGTAAACGGATTTCTTGATACCCGTATTGCCTAGTCAGCATACGTAATGTTGCTTCTAGCTTCTGCCAAGCAGCAATCTGCTCAGGCAGAATATCATTGATGCCACGAATTGCCTGGATTTTATTAAGCATAATCAGTAATAAAGTTGTTTCTTTTGTTGTTTAGTTTTTAGTTTGGGGGTTTTCATTAATGCTTTATAAGCATCGGAACTAGGAAACCTTGTTTGCAACATTAAAGTATAGCGTCCTGCTTCTGCTTCATTGCCTAAAGCACGTGCTAAAACAGCGCCTAACCATAAAGCATTAGGGGTTGGGTCCTTGATTAATTGCATATATTGCTCCAAATACTGCTGTGCTTGCGGATAATTTTTTTGCTGATAGCTTATTCGGCCTAATTCTAGCCAAGACATCGCACGTTTCGGATCCTGTGTTATTGCCTGTGTAAAATAAGTACCTGCTTTGTTTGTATCAGGTATTTGCATCGCACATAAACCCGCATTTTCATAAACTTGAGCGGTATTAAGATAACTGGGATCTTGCAAAGCTAATAAAAAATGCTGGTCGGACTCCGCATAACGTCCCCGACGACATAAAAAAGTACCATAGTTATTTTGTGCAGCCCCCGATTTCGGATTAAGCGTTACCGCTTTACGATAATACGCTTCTGCTTGAGAGAAACTACCGGTCGATTCTAAAAAGTATCCCATTGCAGCTTGGCTTTCCGTCGACGCGGGCGCCTGTTGCTCAGCTAATAATAATTTTTGCTTAGCGCGCTGCATATCGCCACTTTGCAAATAAGCTAAGCCAAGTTGTACATTAGCATTGGAAGCTTGTGGGCCCGTGCTAGGAATAGACGAACGAGAGAAAATACTACACGCCGTCATGTTTATAATTAAACCTATTATAATAATTTTCTTTAACATCGGTAGTGTTCTCTCCTTTTATATTTGCGAATAGAAACCCTGACCCTTAGCCAGAATAAAAGTAACAACTATTCTAACTAACGGCAGACAGCGCAACAACGGCAGGAATAATTTTGTGTTGACGACTACGATGACTCTTATCCTGCACACGCCCCACAAGCTGACCGCAAGCTGCATCAATATCCTCACCGCGTGTTTTTCGAGTAATGGTATTAAGCCCTGCTTTAAGTAAGTAATCTCTAAATCTATCAATCGTTATCTGCGGTGAACGACGATAACGTGTATTCGGAAAAGGATTAAAGGGAATTAAATTCACCTTCACAGGAATTCCCTGCAAAATCTTAGCTAATTGGCGCGCATGTTCTATCTGATCATTGATGCCGTCCAACATAACATACTCCATTGTAATACGACGGCGACTGTCTCCTTTAAAATAATCACGGCAAACAGCCAGTAATTCCTTTAAAGGGTATTTTTTATTAATAGGAACCAACTGATTTCTTAACTCATCATTCGGTGCATGTAAGGAAACAGCCAGTGCAACCTCACTTACTTCAGATAATTTTTGCAATGCGGGTACAATGCCGGAGGTACTTAAGGTCACGCGACGTTTAGAAAACCCATAAGCAAAATCATCCATCATCATATCCATTGCCGAAACAACGTTTTCAAAATTTAACAACGGCTCTCCCATTCCCATCATCACAATATTACTCACACTATGATCATGACGTAATGATTCCCCTGCCAAATAACGTACAGCAATCCATACTTGCCCTATAATTTGTGCCACCGTTAAATTACGACTAAATCCTTGTTGCGCCGTCGAACAAAAACTACAATTCAGCGCACAACCTACTTGAGAAGAAACACATAATGTTCCGCGGTTCGCTTCAGGAATAAAAACAGTTTCAATACAGTTATTGTCTTTTAATCTTAATAACCACTTTCGTGTTCCGTCTTCAGATAATTGATCCAGAACTACTTCGGGTAATTCAATTGACGTAATGGACTTTAAACGCTCACGTAAACTAACGCTAAGATTACTCATCGCATCAATGTCTTTCACACCGCGCTGATGAATCCACTGCATCACTTGCTGTGCTCGATAGGGCTTTTCACCTAATTCACTAAAAAAAACCTGCATCGCTTCACGATTAAGATCTAACAGGTTTGTTATTGCTTGCATAAACTATTCTCGGCTAAAGCATTGTGCCTCTGTGAAGAAAAAGGCTATTTCCTGCTTAGCTGTTTCGCTGCTATCTGAGCCATGAACCGCATTTTTATCGATGCTTTCTGCAAAATCAGCGCGAATAGTACCCGCCGCCGCTTGTTTCGGGTCGGTAGCACCCATCAGAGAGCGATTTAATAGGATAGCATCAGGGCCTTCTAACACTTGAATCATAACGGGACCCGAACAAATAAAGGCGACCAGATCATTAAAAAAAGGTCTGTCTTTATGGACCGCATAAAAGTCTTGTGCTTGTTTAAGCGTTAATTTTTCCATTTTTGCGGCAATAACCCGTAAACCCGCCTCTTCAAAACGCATGATGATTGCGCCAATCTTATTAGCTTTAACCGCATCGGGCTTAATGATGGAAAGTGTTCTTTGTATTCTCATATATCTACCTATTGTTCTATGCATCTAAATTGTAAATTTCAAGGGTATTATACAGACTTAATGAGCGCACGATAGTACCGTTTAGCGGCGCAAACCCATCAAAAAGGAAGCTAAGTCCGACTCAATAAGGCAGGCTATAAACAGGGGAAATTAAACATAAATTTCAGGTGGTTTATTCGTTCGTAACACATTGATTAGCCGATCGGGGTAATCCGTTAAAATACCATCCACTCCCAAAGCTAATAATCGCTCCATCTCTTCAACTTCATTAACCGTCCAAACGTCAACACGCTTGTTTTTTTTATGTGCCGCCTTTACAAAGTGCGCGGTTACAGCCTCAACAGGCACTTCAAAAGCAGTAGCCTTGATTGAAGAAAACCGCTCTAAATAGGCTCGACTCAGCCTTGAGAAACGATGGATTTCAGGATCAGACGCTGCGTTGGCAATCTTAGGACAAAGCCTACGAAAAACTTTCATCGTCCGCGCATCAAAAGCAGAAACCAATACCTGCTTCGATTTACCATGGCGATTAATCGTCTCTCTCAAAGCAGCGACAATAGGTGGGTCTGTTTGCTTTATCTCTAAGCTAATGACCTGCCTAGGAAAAGCAGTAAAAATTTCATTTAAAGAAGGAATCGTGATGCCTTGTCTCCTAAAAGGGAAGGTATGCCCCCCATCATTTGTCCATTGATAGCCCGCATCTAAACGTTTTATCTCTGCTAATGTCAGCTCTTGTACGAGACCTTTTGCGTTCGTGGTACGATCCACAGATGCATCATGAATGACGACTAGGACCCCATCGCGCGTCATATGAATATCAATTTCACTTAAATCGGCCCCTGCTTTTGCTGCCTCCTGCAACGCAAACAAGGTGTTTTCAGGCCATAAACCAGCGCCTCCTCGCTGGGCAATAACCAGTGGTTTACTATTAGCCTGATAATTTGGAAACATAGAAATCTCTATATCTAATAGATAGATTTATCTATCAATATAATATACAACGGGTTATTGGTTTATAGCATGTTAACTCTAAAAATACTAACTTTTTGCGCTTTATTAGAGAACCCGTTTCAAAAAACAATCCCACTATCAGACAAAAAAACCGACTTTTAGTGAATAGGTATTGCCACAAAACCTAAAAAAATACCTTTTTGAATATATCCCTGTGCTAAACTAACCCTTAAATAGCTAAATAAAAAAAGATAATAAACTCACCCGCTATTTATCTTTCACTGCCCCTTATATTCTTCCGCTACTAGACTTTATAGAGCGCTATAAGGTACCTTTTAACAAATTTTTATGGCCGCTATTATTTTATGAAAGTGATTCCAGAAGGATTAACCTTTGACGACATATTACTACTTCCCAATCATTCAGAAGCGTTGCCTAAAGACGTCTCCCTTATTACGCAATTAACCCCCACCATTAGCCTAAAAGGCCCTTTGATTTCAGCGGCAATGGACACTGTAACAGAAGCAAAGCTTGCCATTGCCTTGGCGCAGGAAGGCGGATTAGGAATCCTACACAAAAACATGCCGCCTGAAATACAAGCCAGCGAAGTCAGGAAAGTAAAAAATTTCGAAAGTGGGATTGTAAGAAACCCTATTACTATAGAGCCTGAAGCCAGCATACGAGAGCTATTAACATTAATGGCGGCTCATTTTATCTCTGGCATACCCGTCGTCACTAAAGACAAACAGCTTGTTGGGATCGTCACCCACCGCGATAGCCGATTTGAAAAAAATTTAGAGCTCCCTGTATCGTCTATCATGACGCCAAAAGAGCGATTAATCACTGCAAAAGCACAAGCATCCGCGGATGAAATTATAAATTTACTGCATCAACATCGCTTAGAAAAAATCCTACTGGTTGATGAGGGATTTCATTGCTATGGACTGGTCACTGCGAAAGACCTACAAAAATCTAAAGAAAAGCCATTGGCGAGTAAAGATAAACAAGGTCAACTCCGTGTCGGTGCAGCGATAGGTGTAGGTTCTGATACAAAAGAACGTGCCCGTGTCCTAATAGAAGCCGGGGTTGATATTCTTTGTGTTGATACGGCGCACGGACATTCACAAACCGTGATTGAAACAGTGCGTTTCTTAAAAAAAGAGTATCCTGAAATGCCCCTTATCGCCGGCAATATTGCAACCGCCGCCGCCGCAGAAGCCTTAGCCAAAGCCGGTGCCGATGCTGTCAAAGTCGGTGTAGGTCCGGGCTCTATTTGCACAACACGCATCGTAACAGGTGTTGGTGTTCCTCAGGTTACGGCCATCATGGAAGTCGCTAACGCGCTAAAAGGCCAAGCGGTTTCCATCATTGCCGATGGCGGAATCCGTTATTCCGGCGATCTTTGTAAAGCACTGGCTGCCGGCGCTCATGTCGTGATGATCGGTAGTTTATTTGCAGGCACTGAAGAAGCACCTGGGGAAATAGAATTATACCAAGGCCGACCCTATAAAACCTATAGAGGTATGGGCTCTTTAGGTGCAATGCAACAAGGTTCTTCTGATCGTTATTTTCAAGCTAACATCGAATCAAGTAAATTGGTTCCTGAAGGGATAGAGGGTAGAATCCCCTATAAAGGCCCTTTGCAAACCGTTATCCATAATTTATTAGGAGGTGTACGAGCAGGCATGGGATACACAGGAAGTAAAAATATCGCGGAGCTACACAAACAAGCGCAGTTTATAAAACTAACCAGCGCGGGTATGCGCGAAAGCCATGTCCATAATGTCAGTATTACAAAAGAGGCACCTAACTATTTCAAAGAAGATTGAAATTTGTTAACGAATAAAATAAGCCCAAAATTTTTTCCATGATTCTATTTCTTACTTTAAATAAAAAGCGGAGCGTATTACCATGACCATCCCCAAAGAACGTATTCTTATCCTCGATTTCGGCTCCCAATACACCCCACTTATTGCACGACGTATTCGTGAACAACACGTTTACTGTGAAATTCATCCTTACGATATGCCTGAATCAGAAATTAAAGCCTTTTCTCCTAAAGGTATTATTTTATCAGGCGGGCCTGAGACGGTTACTTTAGAATCAACCCCACGTGCGCCCAAAATAGTTTTTGAGCTGGGTTGCCCCGTTTTAGGTATTTGTTATGGCATGCAAACCATGGCCGAACAACTTGGAGGAAATGTAGTCGCCTGTTCACACCGTGAATTTGGTTATGCGCATGCTCAAATTACAGAACCCACCGAATTATTGAAAGGGATTACGGATAAAGAGGGAAATCCTTACCTTGATGTTTGGATGAGTCATGGCGATCACGTTGAGCAAGTACCGCCTGAGTTTATTGTCGTACTCAATACGCCTAATACACCTATCGCTGGCATGGCAGACCCTAAACGAAATTTTTATGGCTTACAGTTTCATCCCGAAGTAACCCATACCCAGCAAGGGGAAGAAATCTTAAAGCGATTCGTCGACAAAATCTGTGATTGCCGCCCGAGTTGGACAGCGCATAACATTTTAGAACATGAAGTCGCTGAAATAAAACAAAGAGTAGGTCAAGAAAAAGTATTATTAGCCTTATCAGGTGGCGTAGACTCCACCGTTCTTGCAGCCCTATTACATAAAGCCATTGGCAAACAGCTACTCTGTGTCTTTGTAAACACGGGTTTATTACGGACCACCGATAAAGATTCTGCTATTCAGGCATTAGCTGATGATATGAATATCTCAGTTGTAAAAATAGATGCCTCGGATCGCTTTTTAAAAGCATTAGTTGGCATCACTGATCCTGAAGAAAAACGCAAAGCAATCGGTAATCTGTTTGTAGAAATATTTGAAACAGAATCTACTAAACATGCAGATATAGCCTGGTTAGCACAAGGTACTATTTATTCCGATGTCATCGAATCGGCTGGCACTAGCACACAAAAAGCGCATGCGATTAAATCTCATCATAATGTCGGAGGCTTGCCCGATACACTTAAGCTTAGGCTATTAGAACCCTTACGCGAATTATTCAAAGATGAAGTTTGCGAATTGGGATTGGAATTAGGTTTACCCCCTGAACTGGTCTATAAACATCCTTTTCCAGGCCCTGGTTTAGCGATACGTGTTTTAGGCGAAGTAACTCCAAAAAATGTTGATTTAGTTCGTAAGGCCGATGTTATTCTTCAAGAAGAACTCAGAAAACACAATCATTACGATAAAGTAAGCCAAGCTTTCTGTGTGTTTTTACCGGTTAAATCCGTAGGTGTTATTGGAGATGCGCGACAATATGCGCCAATTATCGCAATACGCGCCATAGAAACCATTGATTTCATGACCGCACGATGGGCACATCTTCCCTATGCTTTATTAGAAACGATTTCTAATCGAATTATAAACGAAGTCGCTGGGATCTCTCGCGTTGTTTATGACGTATCAGGGAAACCGCCAGCCACCATTGAATGGGAGTAACCCCAGGGTCGTTGTCTTTCGTCATGGCGAGGCCGAAGCGAAGGCCGTGGCCATCCAGGAAAAAGTAAGATTTCCCACTGGATTGCCGCGTGCTTCGCGCTCGTAATGACGAATAACTTTATGTGCTTACAATTGGGCCATCTTTGACTTTAACGCATCCGTTCAATAGACTCCAAGTTAATCCACTTCAACGTAGTTAATAAGTTTATGCTGCAACTCGTTAAAACCTGGCTATCTCGTTACATTCTTGATCCAGAATTAGCTATTCTTTGGCTATTTTTAATTTTCATTGTCGTTGTATTTGCCGTACTGGGAAAAATTCTAGCGCCGGTGCTCGTCAGTATCGTTATCGCTTATTTACTACAATGGCCCATTAGCACCTTAGAAAAACTTCGCTTACCTAAAGTCGCTGCTGTTTTAAGCGTTTATATTAGTTTTATTGGACTCGTTGTTTTAGGCATTGTGGGCTTATTGCCTTTGCTCGTTCGCCAGCTAAGTAATTTGATAGCAGAATTACCCAACATGGCCGCGCGTGGTCAAGAAATTTTACTATTTTTGCCCTCTCGTTATCCCGACTACCTTTCAGCAACACAAATCCAAGACTGGATCCTGCAATTTAAATCGGGATTAACCCATTTTGGACAGTGGATCCTTTCTGCTTCATTAGTCTATATTCCGAACATCATTGCATTTGCTATTTATTTCGTATTAGTGCCTTTATTAGTTTACTTTTTCTTAATCGATGAGAAAAAGATTATCGCGTGGATCACGCAATACTTACCGGAAAGACGACGTTTAATTTCACAGGTATGGCGAGAAGCGTATGCACAAACAGGAAATTATGTACGCGGAAAAGCCTTAGAAATGCTGATCGTTTGGATTGTTACTTATTTATCATTCGCATTACTAGGATTGCAGTACGCGATGTTATTGAGCGTTTTAGTGGGCCTTTCAGTGATAATCCCTTATATCGGTGCGGTAATGGTCACCATCCCTGTTCTGATTATAGGTTTTTTACAATGGGGCTGGTCAGCACATTTTGCCTACCTTGTTGCTATTTATGCCGTCATCATCACCTTAGATGCCAATGTACTCGTGCCCTTCTTATTTTCTGAGGCAGTCGATCTACATCCGGTTACCATTATTATTGCCGTATTGATATTTGGTGGGTTGCTTGGATTTTGGGGAGTATTTTTCGCTATTCCTTTAGCAAGTGTCATGAAAGCAATTCTAAATGCAGTGGCTTATAAAAAACCAGTACCTACGAAACAACTTAATTACTGATAGATTTTCGGCTAGGTTGCCGAAAATCCAAATGCGAAGAGTATAATTATAATTCGCCTACGGCTTGTAGCACTTCTTGCACGTGACCGCGAACTTTAACGCCTCGCCATTCGCGTCGCAATATTCCTTCTTTATCAATTAAAAAAGTACTGCGTTCTATGCCTCGCGTTTTTTTCCCGTACATCATTTTTTCTTTTAGTACACCATAAAGTTCGCAAACTTTTTGATCCGCATCAGACAGTAGCTCAAAGGGAAACTGCTGCTCTGATTTAAACTTCATGTGTAGTTTTATCGTATCGCGAGAAACACCTAAAATAACCGTATTAAGTGAAGCAAATTTTTTATAATGTTCTGTAAAATCTTTTCCTTCTTGCGTACAGCCTGAAGTACAATCTTTAGGATAAAAATATAAAACAACATTTTTTCCTATTAAATCACTTAAAGTAATTGATTTAGCATTGGTTGCAGCTAAGCTAAAAACAGGTGCAGGTTTATTAATGGCTAACATTTCAAATCCGATTTCGAACATTAAATAAAAAGAAACTTAATTCTTCTGTGGCTCCATCGCCACATCAAAATTGTTTTCATCACAAAACACAATAAAGTGCTCACGAAAATCAGCGACTAAATGTGTTGCGGGAAAGCCAAACGCTACGGAAATACCGAGCATCGCGGCTTCTGTTATAGGTGCTTTATAAGATTCTACTTGTATATTATAAAGTGTTATTTCCTGCTCAGCTAAAAACTCAGTAATCTTAGTTAAGACATCTGGGGTATCAGGGGCAACAATATAGGAAGTATAAGGAAAGCTATCCGGCTGGGCAGTACGAACCTGCGTACGCGCCACTAAGATCTGGTCATCGTATTTTTTTATAACCGCTTCAAATTTGGCGATCGTATTCCAAGCCCCCCCAATCAATATCGTCATAGTGACATGGGTATCAGTTGTATTCACACGTGCGTCCATAATATGGCAACCACTATGAGCCACCGAGCTAAAAACGTCTTCGATAATGGGGGATTTTTTAGGGCCTAGGACAACAACAACCAGATTTTCCATATGTATTAATCATGTTTTTCTAACGAGCCGGTAGTCTATTCTTTTTTCATGATGTTGTCACTAGGGAGCCAAATAGGAAACTATTTGACTAGATTTCGGGGGGTAAATGGGGTCAAAACCTCCATATTTTGTCAGCAATAGGCTTACAGGAGGCGCTGGGATCAGAGAAAATAGGAAGAAGGGAGGGTGAAACAAATAGCAAGAACTCTGACTGTCGCTATCAGGGAGAGGATTCAACGAAAAACATATAACCACAGAGACTCTCTTACTTCATATAAAAGTGTCTTTGAAAGTTAATAAGACCGTACCATCCATGGCTACCCAGTCATTTAGTCGCATTGTGTACAGCATGACATTTTATATTTAGAAGCTTAGGTAGCTTTTCTTCACTCAGTTCTTCAACACTCGACAGTTTTTTCATGATGGCGCATCTCCGACTCCTGCATCAATAATGCCATTGCACGTTCTTCATTTTGTTCAATCGCTACTTCTACGGCACGTTTAGCAACTTCAAGCAACCTTTTACTTTCCGCTTTAAGAAAAAAACTTTTTTGGACGAGATTAGCAATCTGAGTTTGAGTTTTCATAGATACAAGCGGTATATAAACTTCTTCAATCTCTCCTACACGCCAATGTAAAATAATTGAGCCCCCAGCATCACGTTCGGCCTGCATTTGTACAAGCGTTAAATAATCAGGCAGTAATTTCGTAGTTTCTTTTATAGAAAGATGCAAAATTGCACCCGAAGTAATAAAATCTACATCCTCACGTAAACAATAAGCTTGTCCCACACTACCATCTTTTGAAAATAAAATGGTATTTTTTTTAAGCTTAAGTGTGCATATCTTTTCATAATTTTCAACAACAAAAGAATTTTTCAACTTTCTCTGTGGAATAGTTATACCGCACTTACTGTAATCCGCAACACGTAAAAATGGCAACCCATCCTCTTCATCCGTATAAAAATCAGAACCTGGCTCAATAGATTTTCTAATAGTAACTAAATCAGCTAATTTCGCATAAGATCGTATAGTAATATGTGAAACTATTTGTTCATATTTAGGCTGATAATATTCAGCATCTAATCTTCCTGTTCTACCGAAAGATTCTTTAAAAGATTTAATGTTTATTTTCTGCGTACTAGAAGTAACATTATGCAAGCCAAAAATATCGAGGAGTAAAAATTCGGCGCTTGCATAGGTGGACTTTGCTTGCTTTTCAGTAACAAGTGAACGTTCAAAAATATGCTGAATTGCATGCTGTATTTTCTCAGAGGCTAAATAAACACTTAGAGTTTTTAAATCATCGAGATTTAGCCCCTTTTGTATTGCACCCCTTTCTTTACGGAGTAATAGAGAACGTGCATATTTTGTATTGATATAAGCTAACAAATAGGTGGGGCTAATATTTTTTACCCTCAGAACCGTGCTCTTACAACTAAATATTGCTGGCAAGTGCTCCTTCTGAACAATTGCTGCATTTCCTAGAGTCCCTACTACTGAAACTAATATATCGTTTTCTCTAAGTGCATATTTAGATAGTCTTTTAAAATCAGCTTCTGGCATATAGACATTATCGTCATCCATTAATCTCATCTGCTTAATGTCTTTGCCCCGAATATAGCGATATTTTTGATTTTCTGTATAATTTTCAACTGTGAATGCCGAGCCAAAAGGACCAATTAAAAAACTACAAACATCTATAAGGGAGCTATATTTTTTCCCTTTCAATAACATTTCATATTTTAAAAATAATGGCCGATAATATTCAGCGTCTAAGCGCTTACTATATTCCAAATTACTCAGTCTAATTTCACTAATCTCCAGACCTTCCAACAACGCTTTATATTTTTTCGCGTTAAATTTATCAGAAGAGCTTAGAGAAAAAAATTTAATTTTTCCTTTTTAGCAAATTCCATAAACGCTTCAGCAATACCGTCTGGCGTCTTCAAGCCATTTTGTAGCGGATGACTGAAAAGATCGTGCTTAACCACTAGATGTCCATGCTCATCTAGCACATAGTCATTGATATCCTTCGCCGTTGCATTGTAATAATTCACAATCTCAGCCACCTTGAAAGGCTGGCCCTCTTTTGCCGCTGATTTACACTCCATACTCCAATCAGCAAGATTTTTTTGTTTTAGATATATTTTATCTCCAGAGTTATCCTTGCTGGGTTCTTGCATAGTCGCAAACAAGTGAGTCGCTATGCTCCCGAAGAATTTCGGCCATCGTGTCCCCGAAATTCGTTCGCATGACGCGACTGAAATTAGGCCGCGATACGTCCTGCGTCCGGCACGCACTCACTCCTTCGGAGTTCATGCCCGTGCCTCCCACAAATGACTTTACGGCGTGATGCGTTTCCTGCTTCGCCCGTCAACGCACGCCTATCGCGGGCTCTTCGACTTCGCATTGCTTTCACAATGCTTTCCTGTCTCATCGAAAGATAGGGTAGTCTTCTACACGGCGACATAATTTATCATCCCATTTCTGCAGGAATAACACACTAGTTTTGGTTCCTGTGTGTGGTTTAAATACATTGCCATGTAAACCTACTACCGCCAAAATACGGCAGCGTTCAGCAATGAATTCACGAATATTTTTGTCGCTTGAATTGTTAAAACGACCTTGTGGTAATACCACCGCCATACGTCCGCCAGGCTTTAAGAAGTTTAAATTACGTTCGATAAATAGAATATCGCGACCTACAGCATTTTGGTGTTTACCTCCAGGCTTTTTCCCTAATTCATATTTAGCTAAAATACGTGTTTCTTTAATATCGCCAGCAAAAGGAGGATTAGCCATTAAGATATCAAAGCCAAAATCACGATTACTACCTTCTAATACACGTAGCTTACGTAACTTTTTCCAACCTGCTTCATAAATATCTGACCATTCTTCATCTTTGATTTTTTCATCCCAACGTTCATAATCTAAGGTGTTTAAATGTAATACATTAGTTTGACCATCTCCAGCTATTAAATTAAGAGTACGACTAACGCGTACTGCTTTTTCATCAAAATCAATAGCGAACACTTTGTTTTGTACATAATCTTCACAGCGAGCAGATTTTTTCTCAGTCAAAATATGATTTTTATCTTTGCCTTGCTCTTGCAGGATTTTTTCCCATACATGGAAAATACCATGTACAGGAAAGCCACAACTTCCTGCGGCTGTATCAATCAATGACTCATGCTCTTTCGGATTCAGCATTTTGACACACATATCAATCACATAACGCGGCGTAAAATATTGGCCTTTTTCTCCTTTACTGGATTTATTAATGAGATATTCAAATGCTTCATCAACCACATCTAAATTAGAATTAAGTAGCTTTATGCCTTCTAGCGAGGACACACAAATAGCTAAGTGACTGGATGTCAGTTGAATTTTTTCACCAGGAGTAAATACCCCTTCCCATTTTTTACATGCCTTATTAAATAATTCTTGAATTTTCTTTTTAAGCTCATCATCCGTATCACCATAATTTTTAAATTCAAGAAAACGCGTCTCATCTCGCCCACTTTCTATTTCATCGTATAGTTTGGTAAAAATTAATTTAAATAACTCTTCAAAAACATCTACATCTGCATTTGCTAAAACTTCATCTTCCATCTCTAAAATTAAATCTTTAAGAGATTTTTTCTCATTAATGGGCTTATTTTTTTAACAAGTGAGTCGCTATGCTCCCGAAGAATTTCGGCCATCGTGTCCCCGAAATTCGTTCGCATGACGCGACTGAAATTAGGCCGCGATACGTCCTGCGTCCGGCACGCACTCACTCCTTCGGAGTTCATGCCCGTGCCTCCCACAAATGACTTTACGGCGTGATGCGTTTCCTGCTTCGCCCGTCAACGCACGCCTATCGCGGGCTCTTCGACTTCGCATTGCTTTCACAATGCTTTCCTGTCTCATCGTATGAATAAAATCTATACATATCCTTGATGCGTGCCAGCCAGAGTCTGCAAGTTATTTTATGTAAAATCGCTGTGGAGACATTTAAATTTAGGGAACCCGCATCTCTAACTTTCTAGTGGAGTTACTTCACTTTGCATTCTTTAGTTCATCTAAATAATCCGCCCACCACTGCATCATTTTTCTTCGCTCGGGCAAATATTCTGCATAGTTGTATGCGGCGCGAATATTGTTGCGTTCTGCATGTGCGAGCTGCCTTTCAATTGCATCACGATTCCAACTGTTTTCGTTGAGTAAGGTCGAAGCTAACGACCTGAAGCCGTGACCTGTCATTTCATCTGCTGTGTACCCAAGTCTGCGTAATGCGCCTAAAACAGTGTTTTCAGACATGGGGCGTTTTGATGAACGAATGCTTGGAAAAACGTACTTGCCATCGCCAGTAAGCGCTTTAAGCTCTTGCAGAATGGTGATTGCTTGCGTGGAAAGTGGAACAATATGTTGTTCGCGCATTTTCATTTTTTCTGCTGGTATGCGCCATTCTGCTTTTTCAAAATCAAATTCACTCCATTCAGCATGACGCAATTCACCAGGGCGAACAAAAAAGAGTGGCGCAAGTTGTAGTGCACATTTTGTAACAAAAAAACCTTCGTACCCATCGATAATGCGGAGCAATTTACCCACTTCTACAGGGTCAGTAATGCTGGCATGATGCCTCTTTTTCACTGGCGCCAATGCACCGATTAAATCTACAGACACGTTGCGTTCTGCTCGACCAGTAGCAATAGCATAACGGAAGACTTGGCTGCAAATCTGTAATATACGGTGAGCAGTTTCAATCGCACCTCTCTTTTCTACGCGGTGCAGTGCAGACAACAACTCAGGCGCAGTAACTTCGGCGACAAGTGAGTCGCTATGCTCCCGAAGAATTTCGGCCATCGTGTCCCCGAAATTCGTTCGCATGACGCGACTGAAATTAGGCCGCGATACGTCCTGCGTCCGGCACGCACTCACTCCTTCGGAGTTCATGCCCGTGCCTCCCACAAATGACTTTACGGCGTGATGCGTTTCCTGCTTCGCCCGTCAACGCACGCCTATCGCGGGCTCTTCGACTTCGCATTGCTTTCACAATGCTTTCCTGTCTCATCGTTGGTCGCCTGCCAATCCAAGGAAAGATATTTTTCTCAAGCCGAATTAAAGTTCGTGAGCCATGCTCTTTTGTCCACTTGGGAGTAAATTTCGTGTGCCACTCACGAGCAATCGCTTCAAAACTGTTTTCAGCAACAAGCTTCTTTGAACGTTTGATAGAATTTTTAAGGATGCCAGGGTCGATGTTATTAACGAGTTGCTTGCGAGCTTCTTCACGTACATCCCTAGCGCAGCCAAGCTCACTTCAGGATAGGCACCTAAAGACAATTTCTTTTCAAACCCAGCAAACCGATACTTTAGCTTCCATAGCTTAGAGCCATTTGGGTTGATTAAAAGATATAACCCGCGCTCATCAGCCATTTTATAAGCCTTCTCACTCGGCTTCGCATTCTTCACTTGCACCACTGTTAATGCCATGGGGGCCTTATTTTTCTTTATACAGATTAAGCCCCCAATCAGGCCCCACTTTAGGGCTGGATGTTGGGGGCTTTATTAATATTTCACTGGACGAAGAGTAATAAAAAAACCCCTTATTTACAAGGGGTTTTAGACGATATTGGATGTATTAGGATTAGAATTTGGTGGAGGCGGTGGGAATCGAACCCACGTCCGCCAATCCGCTGCCCTTGGCACTACATGTTTAGTGCAATCATTAAATTTAGTCGCTAAACCTCCGATTGACAGGGAGCCTAGCAACGAGTCTGTTTAGTTTTAGTAGCTTCTGCCTCAGACAGACTTGGCTACGATCTTGCCAGTATGACCACTCCCCCCACATGCAAGCCTATGGAATTCATGGCGCTTGCCGTTGTTTAGACGGCGCAAACGTTACACAGTTACTGCGGTTTAGGCAGCAATAGCAACGTTTTCAGCGGTATAGTTACGGTCGTTTGCAACTATAAGTTTGCAACATGATTAACGAGGCAAAGTTGCGTCCTCGACATGCACCTTGGGGTTTGTAATCAACGTCGAAGCCGATCGCCCCCAGATCTGCATTATAACCTATCCCTTTGCAGAAGCTTGCTATTTTCTTATCCAAACTCTATAAAAAACTCAAAAATGTAGGTTAAATACCTACCTGGAATAGCGTTCTAAACGCTGTTTCTCCCGCTGCCAGTCTTTTTCCTTCAAACTGGTTCGCTTATCATGCTCTTGCTTACCACGGGCTAATCCAATTTCTAGCTTGACGCGATTCTTCTTCCAGTACATTTTTAAAGCAATTAGGGTATACCCTTTGCGCATGATGCTACCGGCCAATTTACTCAGCTCACGCTCATTTAAAAGCAGTTTACGGGTTCGAGTCGGGTCAGGTCGGGTATGCCGAGTAGAAACCGTAGATAGCGGGGTAATATGGCAGCCTAAAAGCCAGGCCTCACCATTTTTTAAAGTGACATAGCTTTCACTCAATTGCGCACGACCATCACGCAGACTTTTGACTTCCCAGCCTTGCAAAACAAGCCCTGCTTCTAAAGACTGTTCAATGAAGTAATCGTGCCGTGCACGCCTGTTTAACGCAATGGTACTGGATTGCGATGCTTTCTTAGGATTCATACGATATACTACTCGCCCGTTTTAGGCTCTTATTATACAGACTCTATAAAGTAGCAAATATACAAAATAGGGTCTATGAAATGGTTATGCCAATTATTCAAGAAACGTTAGACGTGCCCTACAATGTGGCAGAGATGTATGAGCTCGTCAATGATATAGCCGCTTATACTGAATTTCTTCCTTGGTGTACGGAAAGTAAAATAATCAAGCAAGATGAAGATGCGATACAAGCTAAACTGACGCTACGCGGCGGTGGTTTTTCAAAATCATTCACTACTTCTAACCGCTTACAAAAAGATAAGATGGTTGAAATAAGCCTTATCGATGGGCCCTTTAAACATTTGGAAGGTTTTTGGGCATTTGAACCCACTAAAAAAGGCTGTAAGGTTCGTTTGAATTTAGAATTTGAATTTGCTAGCCCTCTACTGGCGATCGCTTTTTCACCTGTTTTCGAAAAAATCGCGCAGTCACTTACTAAAGCCTTTTCTGATAGAGCCAAACAAGTTTATGGAAAACGTTGATACACGCTTAACAATTGAAGTGGCATTTGCTACTGAACACAAGCAACTTATTATACCGCTATCCGTATCCGCTACATGCTGTATAGAAGAAGCCATACAACATTCAGGCATTCTAAGGCATTTCCCTGAAATTGATTTAACAAAAAATAAGGTGGGAATCTTCGGAAAACTACGTGCTCTTAACACGCTCGTGCAAGCAGGGGATAGAATAGAAATCTATCGCGCCTTAAGCGTTGACCCCAAAAAAACTAGAATCAATCGCGCTAAAAAACAAAAAGCTTCGCTATAACGCCTTAATTAGGATGTTATTTCTTAATACTAACTAATCGATTCGCTGAAAAAATGAGCGTTACGTGCCCTTGAGTCGATTCCGCATGCCCTGGTTGGTAAAAGTAAACGTAATCGCTGCGATTAGGCTGGAAAGGCGTTTGCAAGACGCAACTACCTAGAAGATAACGAACTTGTTCCTCTGTCATACCGAGTTTCAATTGCTCTATGGTAGACTGCTTCAGTACGTTGCCCTGTTGAATGTCGGGACGGTAAATAATGCCGCAGCCTGAAAGCAAAAAGAGTAAAAAACAGTTAACGGCCCATTTTGTCATAAAAATAATATCATTATAAACTTACACACTATTCTAAAACACAAAAAAACAAACTAACGCCAGGAGTTTAGAGATAATCTAATGGATAATCAACAACTACGCCAAGCCGGCTTAAAAATAACGGCCCCCCGATTAAAAATCCTTACACTACTTGAGCAAGCTTCGACACGTCACTTAAGCGCCGAAGATATTTATAAAGCACTGCTAGAGTCGGGTGATGATATAGGCCTAGCGACGGTCTATCGCGTATTAACACAATTTGAAACCGCCGGACTGGTTAAACGACAAAATTTTGAGGACGGCTATTCGGTATTCGAACTTAACCAAGGCCCCCATCATGACCATCTGGTTTGTATAAAATGCGGGAAAGTAGATGAGTTCGTCGATAAAATAATTGAGCAACGTCAAGAAGCCGTCGCAAAACAGACCGGTTACAAAATGACAGACCATAGTCTAATCATTTATGGGATTTGTAATAAATGCGCTAAAAAAGGCCCTAAATAAATAGCGCGCTTGATTTTAGGAAACGTCTAAAATTTTAAGTGTATTCGTTCCACCTTGTGTCTTCAAAAGATCCCCGTACGTAATAAGAATACGTTCGCCTTTATGTAAGGCACCATGCTTTTTTAATTCAGCAATAGCTAAATCATTGAGACGTTTTTTATCTAATTTATCAATATTAAAATAGATGGGATAAACACCACGATAAAGCGCTAATCGGCGTGTTGTTTGTACACTATGTGCAAGCGCGTAAATAGGGATTCCTGAACGAATGCGGGACATCCATAATGGCGTAGCGCCGGACTCCGTTAACGCAATAATGGCCTTAATATTATAATGATTTGCGGTATACATCGCTGCCATCGCAATCGCTTCATCCGGCCGCTGAAATTGGCACTCCACACGATGTCTTGACACCTGCGTTTTTACTTGCCGCTCAGCACCCAAACAAATTCGCGCCATAGCAGCCACCACCAAGTCGGGGTGATCCCCGGTCGCTGTTTCTCCTGACAACATAACCGCATCCGTTCCATCTAATACCGCATTGGCGACATCAAAAACCTCTGCCCGAGTAGGAATCGCATTATGAATCATAGACTCCATCATCTGCGTGGCAGTGATAACCACTTTATCGAGGCAGCGCGCACGCTGAATAATATGTTTTTGCACCGCTGGTAATTCTGCATCACCAATTTCAACCCCTAAATCACCGCGTGCTACCATCACCGCATCTGAAGCCCTAATAATTTCATCTAAAAGTGGAATTGCATCGCTACGTTCTATTTTTGCAACCAATCCCGCCTTTCCCTTAGCGGCTTTTAACAAACTGCGTGCCTTTTTCATGTCCGCTGCATTGCGTGGAAATGAAATCGCAATATAGTCCGCATTTAATGCCACGGCAGTTTTTAAATCTTTTTTATCTTTAGGTGTTAAGGCTACCGCAGAAAGTCCACCGCCTTTGCGATTAATGCCTTTGTTATTAGATAGTTCGCCACCGACTTCTACTTTACAAATAATCTTATTTTTTTGAACTTTACGAACCTTTAATACTAAGCGTCCATCATCCAGTAATAACAGATCGCCACCTTGTACATCTTTAGGTAAGTTTTTATAGTCAATACCGACTGATTTTTCATCACCGGCTTCTTTAGATAAATCCGCATCTAAAATAAACTGTGCACCTTCTTTTAAAAAAATTTTACCTGACTTAAAGCGCGCAATACGGATCTTAGGGCCCTGTAAATCTGCCATAATCGCAATTTCACGACCGGCTGCTTTAGCACATTCACGCACTAAATTAGCTCGCTTTATATGGTCTTCTGCCTTGCCATGTGAAAAATTCAAACGCACAACATCTAAACCCGCCGCTATCATGGCAGGCAACACATCTTCTTTATCGGTTGCTGGACCCAGTGTTGCTACAATTTTTGTTCGTTTAAATCTATTCATGTTTAGACCTCTGAGAATCACTTGTATGTTTTTCTAATACTGTTAATGCAGGAAGTGTTTTCCCTTCAACAAATTCAAGAAAAGCGCCTCCGCCTGTAGAAATATAGGAGATTTTATCGCTTATATTATATTTTTCTATAGCGGCTAAGGTATCGCCACCTCCGGCAATAGAAAAAGCTCCACTATCTGCAATCGCTAAGCTTAATGCACGTGTACCGCCTTCAAAGGGCGCCATTTCAAAAACGCCTATAGGTCCATTCCATAAAATAGTGGCTGCCGATACCACCGCGCGATTATAAAGTCGAATGGATTCCGGGCCAGCATCTAAAACCATTTCATCATCTTCTATTTCGGTTAATTTCTTAACCTTTGTTTTTACGGTAGCAGACATTTCTTTAGCTACCACTACATCCGTTGGCAAGATAATTTCTACATGTTTCTGCTGCGCTAAAAGCATTAAGCGTTTCGCCTCTTCAATTAAATCATTTTCAACTAATGATTCCCCCAACTTATAGCCCTGCGCAGCTAAAAAGGTATTTGCAATTCCCCCACCCAAAATCAAACTATTCACTTTATCGATTAAGGCCGCTAATACATGTAATTTACTAGAAATCTTAGAACCCCCTACAATGGCCAGTAAGGGTCGCGCTGGGTTTTTTAAGGCTTGTGTTAATGCTTTTACTTCTGTCATTAACAATAAACCTGCGCACGCTTGTGGGGAAAATTGTGCGGCGCCAACCGTTGAAGCTTCGCTGCGATGCGCTGTCGCAAAAGCATCCATCACAAAAATATCCCCTAGTTTTGCTATTTTTTTAGCAAGCAGTGGATCATTTTTCTTTTCTCCCTTCTGAAAACGCACATTTTCACAAAGCACCACTTCTCCAGGCGCAACCTCAAATCCATCTAACCAATCAGTAACAAATTTTACGGGGCGATCGAGCAAGGTTTGCAAACGCTCTGCAACAGGTGCAAGAGAAAGCTCAGCGCTCACATGCCCTTCTTCTGGCCTACCTAGATGAGAAAGTATAATAACAGCCGCTCCTTGCGCCAGCGCATACTGGATAGTAGGCAAGGCTGCTTTAATACGCGCATCGCTGCTAATATGGCCATTATCTATAGGAACATTCAGATCCTCGCGAATGAGCACACGCTTATTTCTACAATCTAAATCTTTCAAGGTAGGTAACACCATAAGCAAGCCCTAGCAAAAAAACTAGTTTACCCTAAAATGCTATTAAATGCCGACCACGTCGCTAAGCCGAAAACTTGATTACAACACGAATTAAAAAGAGTTTAATCCTAATGGAAACACCACACCGTTTAAAAGTTCTGATTACACGCCCAGCACATCAAGCTGAAAAATTAGCTAGCGACATTCAGGCGCATGGTGCCATCCCTGTTTTTTTTCCTAGCATAGAAATTGTACCTATAGACAATACGGTACTTTTATCGCAGACGTTTAAAAATATTGACCATTATGATTGCATTATTTTTATTAGTCCTAACGCTGTATTTCAATCAGCCCATTATATCCATCATTTTTGGCCTCCTTGGCCTAAAAAAACCAAAATAATTGCCATTGGTCCCGGCACTGAAGATACGCTAAAAACACTTAATTTATCTGTAGATTACCGTCCAGAAAAAAATTTTAATAGTGAAGGCTTGCTCGCACTTCCTCCATTACAAAACCCTAAACAAAAAAAGATCTTAATCTGTCAAGGCGAGAATGGCGGCCTATCACTTATTACCCTACTAGAAAAAAGAGGCGCCCACGTTGATACTTTAAATCTCTATAAGAGAGAATGTCCTCGACTTATTAAAAATAATATCCCTCAACAAAACGAGGTTGATGTCATCATCTGTACGAGTAATACCGGCCTTAAAAATTTAGTCAATCTATTGCAGGCTGATTGGCATGATGCGCTATTTGATAAACAACTTCTCGTTATTAGTCCGCGTATTGCCGAGTTTGCAAAAAAATTAGGCTTTGTAAAAGCGCCCGTAATATCGGATAATGCAAGCAATGAAGCCATTTTACACACACTTTCCCGATGGAAGAAAGAGATATGGAGCAAGAACCACCAATCATCAAAGCCAACGAGTTAAACGATGAGATGCCTACTCCGCCTACTCGACCAAGGAATTGCATCATCGCTTGCTGCGCTATTGGTTTATTATTAGCGACCTGGATATGTCTTCTTCTTGCTTTCGCTTTGTTTTGGAAAAAAAATAACGACCTACACGGCAACAGTGCCGCTAGTCTAACGCAAATCCAAACCCAACTTTCCCAAAATCAAAAGAACTTAATCCAAGTACAAAATGTTATTCAGAAAAATTTTACATCGAATACTAATCTGATTCGACTAAACGAAGCCAAAGAGCTTATTCAGCTAGCTAATTACAATCTTTTTTATCTACGTGATCAAAATAGTGCTTTATCGGCGTTAAATTTAGCGAATAAACAATTAGCTGAATCTAATAACTCGACCGCTTCCCTAGAGACGCTTCGCAACTTATTAACGCAAAATATCGCTAAATTAAATGCATTACCACACCTAGACCTGAGTAATACACTCGTACAATTAAATAGCCTGAAAGCCCAAGTAGCAGAACTACCTTTGCTGAGCACTACACTCACTACCCAAGAAATAGCAAGTTCACAGCCCCAAGCTACTTCAGAAAAAAAATGGATGGATGCTATTCAAACGAGTCTACATAGTTTTCAACAGTTAATCGTTGTGCGGCATTTAGATAAACCGATAGAGCCGCTATTACCGCAAATACAGCAACAATATTTACAACAGAACCTACAATTATTATTACAGCAAGCACAGTGGGCCTTGCTCCATAACCAACAAGAAATTTATCAGTCCAGCTTGCAACAAACTAAAGAAGCCATACAACAATATTACGTAGAAAAATCTCCGGCGGCTCAAACTATCATTCAACAAATCAACAAACTTGCTGAAATAAATCTACAGCTCGCATTACCGGATTTAAGTCCCACCTTAGAAGCCATCGATTCTCTGATTAAAACAGTCGCTCGCACACCTACCGATCAGAAGGAAACACCTTTATGAAGCGGTTTTTTATATTTTTAATCATTCTATTATTTTCAGTTTGGATAGGCGTTGAAATAGCCACAGACCCTGGGTATGTGCTTATTACTAGGCATAAACTCGCTATAGAAATGCCCTTATGGTTAGCCTTAATCGGCTTTTTACTGAGTTTTATTGTTGTTTATTTTTTAATTCGTACTATCCATTATTTTGGTTTATTGCCAAAGCGTTGGCGTGCTTGGTTACAAAACAGACAGCAGCAAAAACAAGATTCTATAGAAGATCAAACATTATTTGCGACGCTTTATCAAAAGCCTCCAGATTGGAACATTATTTTAAATACCTTGCCCCAACTAGAAAAAAGAAGTTGGTTATCTGAAGAGCAAATACAAAAGTTAGAACATGATAGCTATGCGGGTTTATTACAGGAAGCCATACAAACTAATTTAGTCAAGTTTGAAGAAAAATGGCAACAACTACCCCATCGATTGAAGAAAGATCCTTATTTTCTTAACTTCTACATTCAAGGCCTTATCCAATATCATGAAACTGAAAAAGCGGAGGAATTAACGCGCAAACTTTTAAAAAAGCATTGGTCCGCACCACTCGTGCATACCTATGGTCTTATTAGAAGCGCACATCCTGAGCGCCAATTAGCCTATGCCGAAAAATGGCTAAAAAATAATCCGCATGATCCTGATCTTTTATTAAGTTTAGGCCGTATCTGCAAGCAACTACAATTATGGGGTAAAGCACGGGATTATCTAGAGACGGGTTTAACTCAAAACCCATCTAACCCAGAAAGCTATCAAGAGTTAGGTGAGCTATTTGAAGCCTTAGGAGAACCGTCAGAAGCATTACAGGCGTTTAAAAAAGCTTTAAAAATAAGAGTCGATGTTTGTATCTCCGACGGGTCCAACCGTCATGGCGAGCGAATGCAATGAGCGTGGCCATCCAGTTTAAGATATTTTCTAGATTGGCACGCGCTTCGCGCTCGCAATGACGAATTAGTGTGATTAGACAGACGCTAAATCATAAACATGATTATTTAAAATCGTATAAACAGGCCAACCTCTTAGCGTAAGCCCTGCAAAGGGTGACCAGTGGCATTTGGTCTTGAGCTCATTTTCATTAACCACACGGCGCATGGCTAAATCGACTAATACATAATCGGCATAAGCTTTTAATTTAAAAATTTCTTGTGCACGCCTAGACGTTAAATCCACTATTTTTTCTAATGATAAGTGGCCTTCATGGTACGCTTCTAATAATAATGGCAATGTTGTTTCTATCCCTGGAACTCCCGAGGGGCAAGCACCATAAGGCCGGGCCTTTTCTTCAGCGGTATGCGGCGCATGATCGGAACCGATGGTATCTATAACGCCTTCCTTAATCGCTTGAAATAAGGCTTTTTGATGCTCTGTTGCTCGCAAAGGTGGATTCATAACCGCCTTACCTTGCAAGCGATCATAATCATTGCTATTCAAAAACAAGTGATGCGGTGTTGTTTCGGCAAAAACGGGCAGGTCTTCCATTTTCGCTTGTGCAATTAAATCCATTTCTTGGCGCGTACTAGTATGCAAAATATATAAACGTGTTCCATACAAACGCACTAAATCAATCGCTTTTTTTACAGCGATACTGGCGGCTTTTTCATCACGTATTTGTGAATGAATCGCATAAGGCTGCGGTAATACTATTTTTTTGCTATTTTCCTTTAATCGATGCTCGTTTTCTGCATGTACGGCCACTAGCATATCTTCTTCAGCCGCTAATTTAAAAATCGCATGCAGGCTTTCATCATCATCAATCACTAAACCACCGGTGCTGCAGCCCATAAACACTTTAATACCAATAACCTGTCCTTTTACTTTTTTTATTTCGTCTAAATGGTGTTTATCGGCACCAAAAAATAAATGATAACGTAATGGTATTTTTACGGCTTTTAGTTGGCTATCAATTAAGTTTTTCTTTTCCTGTAGTTCGAGCTGCGTCACTGTCGGTGGAATTGTATTCGGCATATCAAAAACGGTGGTATATCCACCTTTAATGCTTGCTTGCGCGGCGGTTCGCCAATCTTCTTTATACTCCAGGCCAGGCGTTCTGAAATGCACATGGGGGTCAATTAACCCTGGCAGTAATAATAAATTTTCTGCCTCTATACTTACTTCTTGCTGGCTTTCAATGCTTAGACTTTGACGGGCTCCGTCCAAAGTTTGGATATGCTTGATTTGAATCATAAATGCATTTGTTTATAGGAATAAGGCTCAACTCGATTCTCTTAACAAAAGAGTATAATACGCCTAATCTAACATCCAGTTAATATTTCACAAAATACCTATCAGTAATAACCCCTAGGAAATGAGAAAAAACCCTTTCTATCTCTTTACAACACCTTCTTTTTTCAACCTATTAAAATTCACCGCTGCATACAAAAACAAGGCCTATATTTACTTTTTTTCTTAAGTATCTCTTAATTTTCTTTCTATATACTTCTCTCCAAAATCCCCCATGCAAAAAAAGAAGCAAAGCCACATGGGGCTATATGGTCTAGGAAACTGCAATAGCTACGCATTGAAAATGCATATCATCGCATAATTTCTGGTAATTCAATTGATACAAAAATAAAAAGACCAATTTCTATGCCACAAGATAAAGTTTTCACCTTATACTTCATTTCAAAAAATGGAGAACAACCCAATTTCTCTCCTAATAGCAAGAAAATTGTGGCGTCCAAGGAACAAACACTACTAGGTCAGTCTTCTAAGATAAAGATTACAATAGCCTCAGGAAATAACAACTATCCTGATAGGACATTTTTTATCTTTTATATTTCACCAAGCTGTGAAACACAGCTTGCCTCTATTCTTGATATAATCCAGCAGAATGCAGAATATTTACGTTTAAACAAAGATAAACAAGAATACGACAAATTTTCAAAATTAGAAAAAACATTAAATGGCGCCGGATATAGCATACACTCAGAAAAAACATCTAATTCCACCCACCGTTATGCTACCGATCCCGGCCGAAGAAAAAGAACATTAAGCTCTACTTCTTTAAGGGACATTCCTGAGGCAAATGATAATAAAGGAAAAGGAGTCACTAGATCTGCTACTTTTAATAACCTTCGTAACCCAAGTTTTTGCCAAGGAAGCATCGCAAGCTCCTATCCTTCAACTAGCAGTCTTTATAATGATGATCCGTTGATTGATTCGAATAACCATCGGCTAGCAAGAGAGCTTGCTCACGCTCAACAAGAAAATAGCGTATTGAAAGAACAGCTTCAAACAGAAAAAATCGCTAAAGACGATGCTGTGCGAGCCCAGCAAGAAGCTGAAGGAAACATCAAAACGCTAAAAGAACAGCTTCAAAAAGCTCAAACAGAAGCTGATGCAAGAGCAGGCACAGCTGCAGCAACAGCTACAATAGCAACCGACGCTAAAACAGTAGCTGAAGAAAAAGTCGCAACCCTAACAGCAACACTTGGTCGAGCAATCGTAGCTCAAGCCGAAGCCGAAGCAAAAGCCAACAATTTAGAAGCACAGCTTAAGACGGCAACCGATGCTAAAGCCGACGCTGGAAAAGCGAATGAAACGTTGCAAACTGAACTTAATAACGCTAAGCAAGCTCAAGAAACAGCTGAAAAAGAAAATGGAACATTGAAAAGACAGCTTCAAGCAGCACAAACAGCAAACGAAGATAGAGCAAGCACTGAAGCTGAAGTCGAAAATCTAAAAGAACAACTTAAAAAAATTCAAATAGAAATTCAAACAGTATACGGTGCTAAAGACGGTGCTAAAAGAGCACAGAAAACAGCTGAAATAAAAATGACAGCTGCTAAAGAAAATCAAAGAAAATTGGAAACTAGACTGTCAGAACAGAAAGAAACATTTGAAAAAGAAATAAAAACATTAGAATGTAAACAAGTTGAATTAGAAAAAACAATAGAAACTTTAACTACGCAGTTAGGATTAAAGCAGACAAAATCTCAGCAAAAAGTTGCAGAAGAACTTTTAACGTTGCAAGCTGAACTTAAGAAAGCTCAGCAAGCTCAAACAGAAGCTGAAAGAAAATATAAACAAGCTCAAGAAGCTTTAGAAAAGCTGCAACAAACTAAAGACAACGTTGATGAGCAAGTCACGACTCTACAAGAACAGCTTGCGGCTGAAACAGCAAAAGCTAAACAAGCTCAACAAGATTTAGAAAAGCTGCAACAAACCAAAGGCACAGTTGATGAGCAAGTCACAAATCTACAAGAACGGCTTGCGGCTGAAACCAAAGCTAAAGAGACAGCTCAAGAAGCTTTAGAAAAGTTGCAAAAAACTAAAGGCAACGTTGATGAGCAAGTCACAAATCTACAAGAACAGCTTGCGGCTGAAAAAGAAAAGGTCGTGGATTTAGAAACGAAGCTTAGGGAAGCAACTGAGAATAAAGAAAGAGCTGAAGCAGAAGTCGAAGACCTAGAAGCGAAGCTCAAGAAAGATGAAGCTCAAGTCACAAAGCTAACAGAAGAACTTAGTCGAGCAACCAAAGCGAAAGACGATGCTGAAGCAACCGCTAAAACAGCAAACGAGGATAAAGAAAAAGCTGAAGCAGAAACTAGACAAGCTACAAAAGCTCAGCAAAAAGCTGAAGCTCAAGTCAAAGGGCTCACAGAAGGATTTATTAGCGCTCAACAAGAAGCTGAACAAGCTCTAAAAGCTGAAATTAATGAGTTAAAAGCACAACTGTCCGAGCAGAAAGATTTCCAGCTATTCCTTCAACCTTTACAGCGTGAATTGGAACAGCATGCCGACTTATTAAAACAAAATAATTCTTCACTAGCACAGAACAAAGCTAGCATGATTTTGGATTTATCTGAGGCATTAAAATTATTTGCGACAAAAAATAGCAACCGAGAAGAATCTTTAGGACAATTAAAACAGAAAATTAATGATTCTAGAGAAACCCTAGAACAGCATAGAAATATAAGCAGTCGCCTGCTTTGTTATATGTTTAGATCTAAACGTCCTGTATTTAAAACAGCAAGTGCTCGACTTTTATATAACATAGAAAAAACGATAAGCCCTTTTGACGCTAATCAATCTCTAGTTGAGTCATCGAATACAACCGAGGCAACGCGTCCGAAGAATAATGGGGCATCTTGGATAACAGACAGTATACTAAGTCATCGACACCGTTAGTCATAAGCTGTAGTAGCTCAGACTTGATCGGACAGTTGCCGGTTATTAAGAAGTGACTGTCAGTGAGCCTGTAAACAATTTTGTGTAAGTGCCGTGTCAGGAGAACCTACCCTCGAATTCGATAGCGAATCGATTCATAGCGGCTCTCCAATCATGTAAAGCCATCGTCCACTTTTGTGATGCCTTCTGTACCGCTAAATATACTACTTTTAATGCCGATTGGTCATTAGGAAAGATTTTACGATTATTAATTGATTTTCTAATCACACTATTGAGTGATTCAATGGCATTGGTGGTATAAATAATTTTTCGTATGTCGTCAGGATAATCGAATAAGGTCACCATATTACTCCAGTTTTTATGCCAGGTACGGCTAATGGCGGGATATTTTTTATCCCATTTTTCACTGAACATCAGAAGCGCTTCTTCGGCTTGCTCTATAGAAATAGCACGGTAAATAAGCTTAAGATCCGCTACCACGGCTTTCATGTCCTTATGCGGTACGTAGCGTAAGGAATAACGAATAAGATGCACAATGCAGAGCTGAACCTTCGTTTTTGGGAATACCGCGTTTATTGCCTCTGGAAACCCGCTTAGTCCATCCACGCAAGCAATAAAAATATCCTTTACCCCACGATGATTTAATTCGGTTAATACAGATAGCCAAAATTTTGCACCCTCGGTTTCAGCTATCCACAAGCCGAGTAATTCCTTTTGTCCTTCACAATTAATGCCCAAAGCCAAATAGATGGATTTATTGATCACACGTTTATCTTGATGGCATTTAATAACGATACAATCTAAATACACGATAGGATATACCGTTTCTAAGGGGCGATTCTGCCACACCGTCACCTCATCCATCACGGCTTCAGTCACTTTAGAAATCAAGCTGTGCGATACCTCCGCACCGTACATTTCTTTGAACGTCGCCGCTATATCACGGGTAGTCATCCCTCGGGCATACAGCGCTAAAATCTGTTCATCAAACTCCGTCAAGCGCGTTTGTCCTTTGCGTATAAGTCGAGGTTCAAACGTACTATTTCGATCCCTAGGCGTGTTAATCTCAACTTCGCCAAAATCACCCTTTAATCGCTTCGGTGAATAACCATTGCGGCTATTTCCCGTATTCTTGCCTTCTATCGCGTGCTTTTCGTAGCCTAGATGCTCCTCTAGCTCTGCATCCATGGCTCGTTCTACCGTGAGCTTTAATAGCTGCTTGCTCAGCGCAGATATATCTTTTTCACTCTTTATGGATTTAGCCAATTCACTGATTAATTCGGGAGCTATATTTATTTCTTGTTCTTGTTTCATTACTTATTTCTCTTTTATCGCTAGTGCTTTTTTCAGCGCATTAGCTTAGGTAATAATAAGCATTTACACAATTTAGTTTACAGGCTCCTGTCAGTTCAAGTTTAGTGAATAAACTTTTCCTTCCAGATTTGTTTCCCATCAACGAGAGTTTCTATAGGTGTTCTTCCACAACACATTTTGCCTTGACGAGTTCGTTTATTATTATAGAAATTAATCCATTCGTCTAGATCGTGTTGTAACATTTCTATACTTGAATACAATTTTTTTCGAAAAGTAATTTGATAAAACTCCTGCAAAATAGTTTTATGAAAACGTTCACAAATTCCATTCGTCTGAGGTGAACGTACTTTTGTCTTTGTGTGATCAATGTCATTAAGCGCTAAATAAAGCTGATAATCATGATGTTCGGCTTTACCACAATACTCTGTGCCTCTGTCAGTTAAAATCCGCAATACGGGCAAGCTGTGCTCCTCAAAAAACGGTAATACCCGGTCATTGAGCATATCGGCTGCCGTAATCGGTGTTTTCGTCGTATACAGCTTAGCAAAAGCAATTTTACTATAGGTGTCGACAAATGTTTGCTGGTACACACGACCAACTCCCTTTAATGTCCCTACGTAAAAACTATCCTGCGATCCAAGGTAGCCAGGATGGACTGTCTCAATTTCACCACACACTTCATCATCGTGTTTTTTCCTTTCAAGTGCGACAATCTGTGCTTCTGTTAGTAAGATGCCTTCTTCAGCCACCTTGGTTTCTAGCGCCTTCAGACGTTCTTTAAAATTCTCTAATGAATGACGAACCCAGATACTCCGTACACCACTGCCGGATACAAAGATACCTTCCTTGCGTAACTCATTACTTGCCCTGTGTTGACCGTGGGCTGGATAGGCGACGGCATAGTTCACGACGGCTCCTTCCGTTTTATCATCGACTCTATTTTTTAAATTAGGTTGACGACGGCTCTTTTCAAATAAGGCTTCCATCGATGAGACAGGAAAGCATTGTGAAAGCAATGCGAAGTCGAAGAGCCCGCGATAGGCGTGCGTTGACGGGCGAAGCAGGAAACGCATCACGCCGTAAAGTCATTTGTGGGAGGCACGGGCATGAACTCCGAAGGAGTGAGTGCGTGCCGGACGCAGGACGTATCGCGGCCTAATTTCAGTCGCGTCATGCGAACGAATTTCGGGGACACGATGGCCGAAATTCTTCGGGAGCATAGCGACTCACTTGTCCACCTTTTTCAACCGCTGATTTATAGCTGTAAAAGGTATCTCGAGATAGCCCCATGACCTGGCAAGCTTTCGATACGTTTCCTAATTCCTCCGCTAAATTAAGCAATCCGACTTTATGTTTAATAATTTTATCAGTAGTATGTAACGTGAGAGTTTCCTCTGTTTTTAAATTTTGATTCGAAGTTTTACACCTCTATCAAAACCGGAAACTCTCGCTTTTTCAAGCTCTGTGTACGATTACATCTGAACTAATACACATAAGCATAAACAGCGCTTATCTTGTGAGATGGGCGTGGGGCCATCCAGTACTGTATTTTATAGCTTGCTGCGCGCTTCGCACTCGCAAGCACAGCTTAAAGTTATGTAGGGCAGACTAGTTAATATTTTTATTTAATACTAAGGTTAAAAGAGCCTGTCTGACATAAACAGCATTTTCTACTTGCTCAAAATAGGCGGCATAGGGTGTTTTATCAATCGCTTTATCAATTTCACCCGCGCGTGGTAAAGGATGCAATACCTTTAGACTAGACTTTGCATTTTTAAGCTTTTCTAGTTGCAACACAAATTGATTTTCTAGCAATTCATGCTCGGCTTTGTTGAAACGTTCTTGTTGAAGTCGAGTCATATAAATAATATCGACCTTAGAAATCACTTCATCTAAATTAGAATGAAAAGAAACCGGTATGCCTTGATGATGTAATTCATCGTAAAATGATTCAGGCAAAGCAAGTAAAGGAGGAGATACTAAAAATAAGTGACAATTAAATAAGGCACAGGCCTGTATTAAAGAATGAATAGTCCGTCCATATTTTAAATCACCTACAAACGCGATAGACAATCCTTCTAACTTGCCTTGGGTTTCTTCTATCGTCATTAAGTCGGCTAAAGCCTGCGTGGGATGTTGGTTTGCACCATCTCCTGCATTAATCACCGGTTTATCCGCTATTTCAGCGGCTAAACTTGCGGCACCTTCTTGAGGGTGACGGAGAACAATCAGGTCAGCATATTTAGAAATTGTTTTAATGGTATCGCTTAAATCTTCACCTTTTGTGACCGAAAGATTTTCAGCATTGGAAAAACCAATCACTTGCGCACCTAAACGTAGAGAAGCTGTTTCAAACGATAAACGCGTACGTGTAGAGGATTCAAAAAAGCAATGTGCAATAATTTTATCCAGCAAATATTTCTTAGGGGCTTTATGTTTAAATTGTTTTGCTAACTTTAATACCGCATTAATTTGCTCTAAGCTGAAATCGCGCATGGAAATAATATCAGTATCGAACAGTAAATTAGACATGAATAAACTCAATTTAAATTAACTATTTTTTCCTACTAAACTTTGCCATGAGTCCACCGGCAACTCTTTGTCCCATAGCGTCACTAAGCCTTGCAGAAAAACTTGGGCAATTTGCGCATTGGTTACCAAAGGAATATGGTGATCAATGGCTAATCGTCGAATTACAAAACCATCCGTTCGTTGCAACCCCGTCGCTGAACTAGGAATATTAATAATGGCCGCTACTTTTCGCTGACTAATCAAATGTTTAATATTAGGTTTCTTTGCCTCGCTGGCTTTATTAACAAGTGAGGATTTGACACCTTGCTGGCGCAGGAACTGATGTGTTCCTGCCGTACTGTAAATCAACCAGCCTTGCTCATCTAACTGCTGTATCCAAGGTAATAGCTTAGCTTTATAATTATCCGCGATACTCAGCAGTATTTTCTTTTCGGTGATCGTTTGATCGGTTGCTAACCAGGCTTTATAAAACGCTTCGACTAAATCATCAGCTATACAAGCGACTTCACCGGTAGATGCCATCTCAACTTGCGCCACAGGGTTCGCACCTTTTAAGCGACTATAAGAAAATTGCGCTGCTTTCACGCCAACATAATCCAGCTCTAAGGTTTCATACTGCTGTGGCTGATGTTTACCCAACATAACTTCTGTGGCTATTTGAATCAAATTATGCCCTGTTACTTTGGAGACAAAAGGAAACGAGCGTGAAGCACGTAAATTACATTCTATAACCTGAATATCATTATTTTTTGCGATAAATTGAATATTGAAGGGGCCTGTAATATTCAATGCTTTAACAATTTGTCGTGCGATTTTTTTAGTGCGACGTATTGTTTCTAAATACAATTTTTGCGGAGGCAACACAACCGTCGCATCACCCGAGTGCACACCCGCATTCTCAATGTGCTCTGAAATCGCTTCAATAACAATATTACCCTGCTGTGCTACACCATCAACTTCTAATTCTTTTGCCTCTTCAACAAACTTAGAAATAACCACTGGATGTTCTTGAGAAACTAATGCGGCCGCTTGCAAATGCTGCTGTAACGATTCGGGATCGTAAACAACATTCATTGCTGCACCGGACAGAATATAGGAAGGCCTAATTAATACGGGATATCCTACCTCGGATGCAAACGCCTTTGCTTTTTTTAAGCTAGTAATGCGCTCCCAAGCCGGTTGATCAATCGCCAGTTTATTTAATAATGCCGAAAATTTTTCTCGATTTTCTGCCTGATCAATCGATTTAGAATCGGTACCTAATAAGGGATAACCCGCCGCTGCTAAAGGTAGTACTAAGTTATTGGCAATTTGCCCGCCGACTGAAACAATAATCCCCTTAGCTTGCTCAAAATCTACAATATCTTGTATACGCTCAAAGGTCAGCTGTTCGAAATACAGCCGATCAGATTCATCATAATCCGTTGATACGGTCTCAGGATTTGAGTTGATAATGATGGCGGTTTCTTTTAAACGACGTAAAGTTTGCACGGTATTAACTGCACACCAGTCAAATTCAACCGAAGACCCAATGGCATAAGGCCCTGAACCTAATACAACAATAGGGCGCAAAGCAGCCGGCTTTATATCGTGTTCTACCGCATGGTAACTTAAATACAAATAATTGGTTTGCGCCGCAAATTCACCCGCTAAGGTATCAATCTGTTTTACATAAGGAATGATCTTATGTTTTAAACGCAAAGCACGAACCTGTTTAGCCGATTTATTTTTTAGTTGTGCAATCGCTTGATCTGAAAATCCAGATTGTTTTAATTGGCGCAGTAATTTTTGATTTAAATTAGCTTGTGTTAATTGCTTTTCTAAATCGGCTATTGCATGGATATGTGCCAAAAACCAGGGGTCAATCTGTGATAATTTTTGAGCCTGCGTGACTGAACCACCTTGTAAAAAAAACTGATACAGCGCAAACAAACGTCTATCGGTTGCAACTTGTACTTCTTTTTCTGGATGTTTGATGCTCTCTGAATGATCGCTTAAACAAGAAGCGCCGATATTTAACATGCCCACGGCTTTTTGCAAGGCTTCTGGAAAGGAGCGTCCTATCGCCATGACCTCGCCTACACTTTTCATTTCCGTGCCGATCGTTCTTTCTGCTGCCTTTAATTTTTGAATGTCCCAGCGTGGAATTTTAACCACAATATAATCCAATGCGGGTTCAAAATAGGCACATGTCACTTGCGTCACGGTATTTTTGAGTTCGTGTAAACAATATCCGAGTGCTAATTTGGTAGCAATAAATGCCAAAGGATAGCCCGTTGCTTTAGAGGCTAATGCGCTAGAGCGCGAAAGCCTCGCATTCATTTCTATGACACGGTAATCGCCATTCTCTGGATTAACCGCAAACTGGATATTACATTCGCCGACGATATTAAAACAATCGGCCGCCTTTAAAGCGATATTACGTAAAAATTGATGTTGCGCATTACTTAATGTCTGCGCCGGCGCAACGACGATACTTTCTCCGGTATGGATTCCCATCGCATCCATATTTTCCATATTGCATATTGTTAATCCATTACCCTGTCTATCGCGTACGATTTCATATTCAAACTCTTTCCAACCAAATAAATATTCTTCAATCAAAATCTGTGGCGAAGCAACTAAACTTTCATGCGCACGCTGTTCTAGCGTTTCTTTATTCGGAATTTTTCCAGAACCTAAACCCCCTAAAGAAAAACCAGAACGTAACATAACTGGATAACCAATTTTCTCGGCTGCCTTTAACGCTTGTTGTACGGTTTTCGCAGCAATACTTAATGGCGTTTTTACTTCAATTTTCTTTAGCGCCAGTTTAAAAAGATCCCTGTCTTCGGTTTGACGAATCGATTCAACTGATGAGCCCAATACAGTTACTTTATGTTTTTTTAATACGCCTTTCTCTTGTAACTGCAGACCTAGATTTAAAGCCGTCTGGCCACCAAAACCAAGCAAAATCCCATCTGGCTTTTCTTTGGCAATAATTCGTTCAACGGTGTTGAAATTTAACGGTTGTAAATAAACCTCATCCGCCAAACTCGCATCAGTCTGCACTGTCGCAATATTCGGATTAATCAACATCGTTTTAATATTTTCTTGCTTTAATGCCTTAATCGCCTGTGAACCCGAATAATCAAATTCTCCGGCTTGGCCAATACGTAACCCGCCTGAACCTAAAATTAATATCTTTTTGCCTTTAAATTGTTTTTTCATAAATTTTTTTATAGGGTGCGATAAAAGCGTTCAAATAACCATTGTGTATCCATTGGCCCTGGTGCAGCTTCTGGATGAAATTGAACTGAGAAAAAAGGATGTTCGGTATGCTCAATACCAGCCACGGACTGATCATTCAGATTACGAAATAATATCTTCCAATCAGCAGGCAATGTTTTCTCATCCACAGCATAACCATGATTTTGTGAAGTTAAATAACAACGCTGTGTTGGTAAATACATGCAAGGTTGATTTTGCGAACGGTGACCAAAAACTAATTTATAAGTCTTGGCATCCACCGCTAACGCCATCAATTGCGTGCCTAAACAGATTCCAAAACAAGGCTTTTTCTTGGCTAATACTTTTTTCAAAATAGCCACGGTTTTTTGGCATAAAATGGGATCACCTGGACCATTTGAAATAAATACCCCATCATAATCCTCTTGGCTATAATCATGGTCATAAGGAACTCGCTTTATTTGTATAGGATACTGTAATAAACAACGCAGTATGTTTTCTTTCATACCACAATCGACCACGATAATCTTTTTACCGCCTTTTCCATAGTAAATGGGTTCGCTAATCGTGACTTGTTTCACCCAATCAATGCTATCAAATTCTATAAACTCGGTAGGATCTTTAACAGAATGCGTAATTATCCCCGGAATTACGCCCTTTTCCCGTAGACAATGTGTTAATGCACGTGTATCAACACCCGTCATATAGGGAATGCTTTGCTCTTCTAACCAAGCCAGCAGAGAACGCTGTGCTGAATCATTTGAATAAAAAGGCGCAAGTTCTGACATTACAACGCCTTTTACCTGTATCTTTGCAGACTCCCAAGTATCGGGCGCAGAAACACCGTAATTTCCTATCAATGGATAGGTAAAACAAAGTATCTGCCCAGCATATGAAGGATCTGTTAAAGATTCTACATAGCCGACCATACCCGTATTAAATATGACTTCGCCTGTTTGGTTATTCATTTGCGAGTCTGGTGAAAATCCTGCAAAACTTTCGCCGGTTTTTAACAGTAATCGTGTTGGTATTAATGACTGCATTGTTGCTCTTGTTGATGATATTGAGAAGCAAGATAAGGATTCCACATCATCCCTGTTGCTGAAAGTGCGATATCTGCCCCTGCATTGAAAAACGCATTAAAATGTTCTGGCAATGTAATACCCCCCATTCCTAAAATAGCTAAATCTAATTTTTGCTCTTGATTGATTCTAGAGATTTTATTAATAAACTGTAAAGCAAGTGCATAAATGGGATAACCAGAAACACCACTAAAAATTCGTTTTCCAAATGCGGGTTGATGTGTTTGATCCAGCACGCGCATGCTTACAGAATTAATCGTACTAACACCTCTCGCGCCTGCTTTGGCTATTGCGGCTAAAATTTTACTCAGCACAGAAGTGTCAGAAACAAAACCTATTTTAACAAGTAGCGCAGAACTATTACCCACACGGCTTAAAACACAGGAAATAATCTTATTCACTGCCTCTGCATCTTTATAAATAGGCTCTCCTGCTTTTAATAAATTAGGGCATGAAAGGTTAAGCTCGATAATATCTGCACCGGCTTGTTGGGCAAACGACGCTGTTTCAGCAAATTCAGTGGCAATCGCTTCTAGCGATTCGCCTTCACCATAAACCGATACTATTAACACTTGACCTTCTGATAAGCTATTTTTTGCCAAGGCTATATCTTGGATAATAACTTCAGGTTCTAAACAACCATTACCAAAGGAGTTACTAATCGCAATTTTTTCTGCTGAAAGGGGATTTTTTTGCGTATAAAGTGGTTTATCTAAATCCACTTCACTCAATACCGCATCTTTAGCAAGATAAACAATATTGGGTAATGGATGGCTAGGCGTAGCACGTCGTCGAATCGTTTTATAGGTTAATACATCAAATCCCAAACGCGCTAATAAGGCAATGCCTTTTCCGGTTGTCACGGCGCAAGCTGCCGCACCAATACAAGAAGCCAATGGGAACCCTAAAAATTGAGTCCATTGTGCTTTAGGAAGCCAAGAACGAGAAGGTGGAGTTATTAAGGAAAAAGGGGGATCGCGGAAGTTTTCTTCAAATGTTTTACGAATGTCATAAAGAGGCGGCGAAACGCTACTCATGCAATTTTGCTAGAAATAATTTCGACTATTTAAACCGATTTTTTAAAAAATACCAAGCTTTTTATATATACGCACAGTAATTAGCTTTCCGGCAAGGCGCCGCGCGAAGATGCGTTACTGGTGCCGAGAAGAGGACTCGAACCTCCACGGGTTTTACCCCACAAATACCTGAAACTTGCGTGTCTACCAGTTCCACCACCTCGGCTTCAATACAAACCAATATGCTTTTTAGCTAGGTTCTTTCCCTTAGGTTGCTAATGGATAACCTGCTTCTAACCAAGCACGAAATCCGCCGGTTAAAGAAGCCACCTGTTGGTAACCCATTTTCTGAAGGTTATCGGCAACTAAGTAAGAACGAAAACCACCACTACAATAAACAACGATATCCGCTGCATCATCAGGAATCAGCCTTTCAATATCACGCTCAATAGTGCCTTTGCTGAGATGAATAGCGTTGGGTATTGCACCTTGCTTATATTCATCTAACTCTCGCACATCAATCAAATAAAAAGGCACTTTGCTTAGCTTATCAGCTAAGTCGCTGGTGCTTATCTCTTTGATTCTAGATTTTGCATCAGCCACTAAAGCAATAAACCCTGATGTATGCTGCTTTATCACGATTGTATTTCGTTTTCCGTCTCGTTTACTGTCATTTTTTCTGTCGCTTTTTCAGCCTCTATATCCTTCATAGACAAACGAATACGTCCTTGTCGATCGATCTCAAGAACCTTCACTTTAACGATTTGGCCTTCAGTTAATACATCACTCACGTTCTCAACGCGCTCATTAGAAATTTGAGAGATGTGCACCAGACCATCACGACCTGGTAATACATTAACAAACGCACCAAAGTCTGTAAGCTTGACAACAGCACCTTCATAAATAGCACCTACTTCAACTTCTGCCGTTACCTTTTTAATGCGTTCTATCGCATTTTGGCAAGCTTCTAAGTCAGAAGTAGAAATCCGAACAACACCGTCATCACTAATGTCGATTAAGGTCCCGGTTTCTTCAGTAATAGAACGAATGGTCGCACCACCCTTACCAATTAAATCACGGATTTTATCCGGGTTTATCTTTAATGTGGTGATACGTGGCGCATAGGGAGAAACTTCAACTCGAGCGCCAGGTAAAGCTTTTTCCATAATACCCAATATATGTAAACGTCCTTCTTTAGCTTGTCCCAGTGCTATTTCTAAAATTTCTTTAGTAATACCATCGATTTTAATATCCATCTGTAAAGCGGTAACACCATCAGCGGTTCCTGCTACTTTAAAGTCCATGTCGCCTAAGTGATCTTCATCACCTAAAATATCTGTTAAAACGGCAAAACGATCTTCTTCTTTTATCAAGCCCATTGCGATACCCGCAACATGCTTTTTGAGAGGAACAGCCGCATCCATTAATGCAATACTAGCACCACAAACCGTTGCCATAGAGCTAGAACCATTCGATTCTGTAATTTCAGAAACAACACGTAATACATAAGGAAAATCAGTTTCGCTAGGCAATACGGCACGTAAAGCGCGTTTTGCCAGGTTACCATGTCCAATTTCACGTCGTTTAGGACTGCCGACTTGTCCTGTTTCGCCTACGCTATAAGGAGGGAAATTATAATGCAGCATGAAGGTTTCACGCGCTTCGCCATCCAAAGCTTCTACGATTTGTGCATCTCTATCCGTACCTAAGGTTGCAACAACAATGGCTTGTGTTTCTCCACGTGTAAACAATACAGAACCATGGGTACGCGGTAATAAGCCGGGTTGAACAGTGATCGGACGTACTGTTTTTTGGTCTCTACCATCAATACGCGCTTTACCATCCAAAATACGATGACGAACTATTTTTTCTTCTAATGATGAAAATAATCCTTGAATCGCTTTAGCGGTAATCCCTTTTTCTTCATCTAGCCATTGCTTTGTCATGGCATCACGTAGTTCATCCAACTTAGCTTTACGATCAAGCTTTTCTGGGATTTGATACGCCTTAATGATGGAAGCCTCAAATGCTTGTGTCATCGTCTGTTCTAATGCAGCATCCAAACGAGCGCTAGGCTGCCAATCCCATGCGGTTTTACCCGCTTCTTGTACAAGCGCTTTAATCGCTTGAATAGCGACTTGCATCTGTTCCTGCCCAAAGATCACAGCGCCTAACATAATTTCTTCAGAAAGTTCAGCTGCTTGTGACTCTACCATCAATACAGCATTTTCTGTTCCCGCTACAACTAAGTCTAAATCGGATGTTTCGAGCTGTTTAAATGTAGGGTTTAGCAAGTATTCGCCCTGAGAATAACCCACTCTCGCCGCACCAATAGGACCTTTAAAAGGTAGGCCTGAAAGCGCTAGTGCCGCTGAAGCACCAATCATCGCAGGGATATCTGCATTAATATCAGGGTTAGAGGATAAAACCGTCGCAACGACTTGGACTTCGTTGTGAAATCCTTCAGGGAATAAAGGTCGTATTGGCCTATCAATCAGCCTAGAGGTTAAAATCTCTTTCTCGCTTGGACGTCCTTCCCGCTTAAAATAGCCTCCTGGAACACGGCCAGCGGCATAACTTCTTTCCTGGTAATGCACTGTCAATGGGAAAAAATCGGTTGTTTCGCCTGCCTGCTTACGACCCACCACTGCAACTAATACCGTTGTACCTTCTAATGTCACTAAAACGGACGATGTCGCCTGACGAGCAATCGCACCCGTTTCTATACTCATCATATGAGCGCCAAATTGGAATTCTTTCTTTATAGGATTTAACACTTACATTCCCTCAAAAATAACAAATGGGCGAAAAATCCCGCCCATTTAGAATAAAACGTCTTCAACTGAATATTAATCGAAGAATAGTGGCTCAATGCTTAGCCACGCAAACCGAGCTGTTTAATCAAGCTCATATAACGTTGTAGATCGACTTTCTTTAAGTACTTTAACAATTTTCGACGTAAAGCCACTTTCTTTAATAGGCCCTGTCTAGAATGGTTATCTTTTTTATGTGCTTGGAAATGGCCGTTAAGTTGTTCAATAGCCCCCGATAGTAAAGCCACCTGAACCTCCGGCGAACCCGTATCGCCAGAACAACGCTGATATTTAGCCATTATTTCGCTTTTAGCCAACATAAAACCTTTACCTCTTATAAATGACCCGCTATTCTATGCATAATCTGCTCCCCTGACAAGGCTTATTTACCATTAATTTGCCACTAAATGGCTCTATTATTAGGGACACTCATGCTAGAATAGACCCCCTACACCACCTCTCCAGTCGTTAGCACTAGAAATTATAAGAATTAGCAGATAAAATCACCGCTAACTAATAAGTGAATAATCATATGAAAAACCGCAGTATGAGCACCATCCTCAAAGGATTAATGGCTGAATTAGGGATAAACGAATCCGAATTGGCCCGCCGAACCGGCATAGGCCAACCTGTAGTACACCGAATATGCTCGGGAGAAACAGATAATCCTAAAGTCGCAACGCTAAGCCCTATTGCAAATTTCTTTGCTATCTCCATCAGCCAGCTAATTGGTGATGAGCCCCTATCTACGGATCGTATCCCTGGCACTTTTAACCCTGACGCCCAAGGCTGGCGCCAAATCCCTCTTTTAGACTGGGAGCAAATACTCGCTTGGCCTAATCTAAATAAAAAAACAGGGCCTTTACCCACCGTCTCTACGGATATTGAGCTGAGCCAACATGCCTATGCGGTTGCGGTTAGAGACACGACCATGGAACCACGCTTCCCAGAAGGAACCGTTCTGCTCATTGACCCTGACTTAAGGCCTAACAATTTAGATTTTAGTATCATTCACGTTGATGGTCATGATTTACCGAATTTTAAGCAAATTTTAATTGATGGTGAACACACTATTCTTAAACCGCTAAACCCTGACTTCAAAACCTTGTTATTAAGCAAACCACATAAATTTTTAGGTGTTATGGTCCAATCTAGAATGGATTTTAAAAAAAGAAAATAGCATGAACGCAAAAAAGCGTCTTGCTATTTTTCAACGCTTTAATAAGCAAAACCCTCACCCACAAACAGAATTAGTTTACCACTCTCCTTTTGAGTTATTAATCGCGGTTATTCTCTCGGCGCAAGCCACTGATAAATCAGTTAACCGCGCGACTAAAACCTTATTTGCTGTCGCTAGCACGCCTGAAGCCATCGCCGCGCTTGGCTTAGATGATTTAAAAAAACATATAAAATCAATTGGACTATATAATACGAAAGCAAAAAATATTATTAGCACTTGTGAAATTTTACTCAAACAATATCAAGGAAAAGTGCCAGAAAAGCGCGAGCTTTTAGAAAAGCTTCCTGGCGTAGGACGGAAAACAGCCAACGTCGTTCTCAATACTGTATTTGATCAACCCACGGTTGCCGTTGATACACATATTTTTCGTGTATGTAATAGAACAGGTCTTGCCAAAGGAAAAACACCACTCGCTGTTGAAAAAACACTACTTAAAACTATACCCAAGCCTTATTTGAAAAATGCACACCACTGGTTAGTTTTACATGGGCGTTACACTTGTCTAGCGCGAAAACCAAAATGCCCAGAATGTATCATTCAAGATCTCTGCGAATACCCGGCACGTTTTGAAAGCGCGAAATAGTTGGGCTTTCATTAAGTTATTTTTATAAAAATTAGACCAGAGTGCTAAAAGCTGAAAATTTTTCGCTTTCTGTTCCATCTATCAACCGGTTCCTACTAGCACGCGCTCTTCCAATTGTTGCATTTTGCACCCTCTGTTTCTTTAAGACTTCCTTAATATAATTTATTTATACTTAATACGTAGGATAAGATTTTATATAGCTCTTTAAAATCAACCGGTCTTAGGATAAGCGCTAAAAAACCAGCTTTAAACCAAAGGTTTTTATGTTTAATTCTACGACAAATATTTACCAAAAATCACGCGCAGAAGCCATCAGTGCTGTTGACTCAATCCAAGCAACTCCCTTGCACAATGTAAACGTAATAGCCGGTAGCGCTGCAGGCTCTAATGACCCACTCTATTTATATGACACTATCAACGCAAGCCGTTATGCAGCAGCATGGGACGGATTGATAGCCAGTGGCGCAATTGTCGGCGCCGCAATCGGCGTTTATGTCGCTGCTTATCGAGACCTCAGAGATCGCGAAAAAACAAGTCACTTCTTTTATTTTAGTCGTTTACTACAATCTAAAAAAAAGGATGCATTATTCACTTTAATGGGTGAAAGTGAATATGACTATAAACTTTTAGCGGCTGCTGCCCATTTTTATTCACCGGATATTTCTAAATTTGTACGTTATAAACGCCAATTTTTTTGCTGGGGTAGAAAAAAAGAAGAACTTAAATATTTACAAAGTTTTTTAAAAGGAAAAAATGAGAAAGAAACGCTAGCTACACTTTTTCAAGCAATAATTGATAAAGTTGTTATCATTTTAAACAAAGAAAATGCGTTGGACGGGGCAAGGTTTGGGTGTAAGTCGAACAGCTATTCCATCGGGCTTACAAAAAACTATGCGGAAAAACTATTTTCTGCCCATGAAAATAGTTTAAATGAAATTACAATTAACCCAAACCCTAGTTTGGGTAAAAAAATTATGGCGGCCGTAGGCTCTGCCAGTTTTATTTATTGGTTAGTAGGCTTTGGTTTTTATTTATTTCCCGTAGGGATTGTGGCAGGCATCGCCTTACCTCCACTTATGATTGCAATGGCTTGTCTCGCCTGGCAACTCGGATACAGTATGGGCGAACATACTCAAAACACGGCTAGTATCAATGCAAAAAATCAGCAAAAAACGCTATTCGAAAGACGAATCATTGAATGCAGCAAACGCCAGGCCTTTATAAACCATAATGCCCTCCCCTTAGTAGACTTTAAGAGTTCACAGTTACACAGCGATTTACAAAAAACCTTAAACAAACCCCGTTTTTCCAAGGTTCACGCGGCATTGCAAGGATTTGTAGGTGGCTGTTTTTATCCATTTTTTGCAACCTGGTTATTTGGCGATCTGTTTAAGTTAATAGCCGGGCTCATCATAGGCACGTCAGTAACAGGCCCTGCTGCACCAGCAATATTTGGGACAATTTTCATGGCCATAGCCGGCGCTACGCTGTTAGCCGGCATAGGCTATGGAATCTATTGCGCCATCCACGCCGTTAAAAACCATGAGAAAAAATATGAAGATTTATCGACTAAAATTAAACATCTTGAAGAAACAAATAGTAAAGTAGCTGATTTATCATTACAAACCTATGAGCGTTTCTTGCGTCGGTTTAGTCTAGAAGAACCCTATTGGACACGCATTAAAAGGGGGTTAAACCGAGCATGGGAAGCTATCAAACATATAGGCACAGGCAGCTTAGTTTTTCGCCTTGTGATATGGGGCAGTATAGCCGCTTTGACGTCCCTTACATTAAGCGCACCTATTTTCATTACCTGTGTCGTTGTTTTTGCTACGCTTGCTGCCCTATGGTCTCACTATGCTTACAAGGCTCATAGCAAAGAAAAACAAGCAGAGAATGTTTTGGAACACTTATATTATTCTCAACAAATCAATGCAAATAAGCTTTCTTCTGTCGCAACGAATGGGTGTGTTTTGCCACAAACTATCTCAAGTACACCCGCGCCACAAGAAGCGAAAAATAATGAACAACATCCCAGTACACCCACCATTAAATCATCCGATGAGCCGTGCGAACAGCCTGTAGGAACAGCAATGACTGGCATAGATAAAGAAAGTAATCCTGCTCCAAGAAATCCTCGCATAGCTCGGTGGGAATCGCCTAGAGCTCCAATCCTAAGTTTACTTTACCCATCAAGTTCAGATAGAGATAAGGATAAAACAATGACTGACTCGACTCCCACTGAAAAAATATCAGCCCGACTATGATAAGTCTTGTAAAATCCTATCTGCGCCTTGAACCAACAATTCTCTTGCGGCAGCAATACCTAAAGTTTCAGCTTCGCTAATACTGCCATGCTTTTCTACTTTTACGAGCAAACTTCCATCTGGCTTTGCTACCAATCCCCGCAAACGCAATTGTGTATTGGATAAACACTCTGCATAAGCAGCAATAGGAACTTGGCAACTACCTCCTAACTGTCGACTTAGCGCACGCTCAGCCATCACACAGTCATAAGTTGGCTTATGATTTAAAACAGCCATTAGCGAGAGCAATTCGCTATCATCTGAACGGCCCTCTACCCCCAATGCTCCTTGACCTGGCGCTGGCAAAAAATAACTGGTTTCTAAATATTCGCTAATACAGTTTGTTTTTTGTAAACGGATCAGACCTGCTGCCGCTAAGATAATGGCGTCATACTCACCCGCCGCCAATTTTTCTAAACGCGTTCCTACATTTCCACGCAACACTTGAACAGTAAGATCAGGTCGTAAAGCCATTAACTGTGATTGGCGCCTTAAGCTCGACGAGCCAACACAAGCGCCCGAAGGTAATTGGTTTAGACTTTTTCCTGATCTTGAGATCAATACATCTCTCGCGTCTTCTCTCTCGCAAATAGCCGTTAACGTCAATCCCTTTGCTAAATCCATAGGTACATCTTTCATAGAGTGAACAGCAATATCAGCATCGCCATTGAGCAAGGCTTTTTCCAGCTCTTTAACAAAAAGTCCTTTACCCTCTAACTTATTCAGCGAAGTTTCTAAGTGTCTATCACCTTCTGTAACCAGCGGAAGTAGTTCAATCTGCATAAAAGGATAATGCTTTTCCAATTGCACCTTAACTGCGTTAGCTTGCCAATAGGCCAAAGGGCTTTTTCGAGTTGCGATACGCAAATGTTTTCTTGCCGTCAAAACCAACCTCGTTCAATAAACTATTGCTAAAGTATACGGAATTTAACGCCTAATAATGCACTTGCGTCGCTTTAATAAGTTCATCCTTTTGTTCCCACAAATGATTGAGCTTTTTCTGGAAGCTCGCACGAAATTGCCTATCATTTTGATAATCTCCGTGCCAATCGGATGTAATGGGTATCGCTTCTATCTCTACGATTATTTTCTTTATATTCCCCGATAAAAAATCGTATAACCCAGATTTTTTTGGAGGGTAGATGATGGTCACATTGATAATTTTATGAAAAAAATCACCTAAAACCGCTAAGCTAAATCCAATGCCGGTTGATTTAGGGCGAAGCAAATATTGGTAAGGGGACTGTTGTGATTGACGTTTCTTTTCACTGAAGCGAGTCCCTTCAATAAAGTTTGCCACCGTGGTGGGTGTAGCCTTAAATCTCGTACAAGCTCGCTTAGTTGCTTCAACGTCTTTATTTTTTAATTCGGGGTGTTTAGCTAATACCTTTTTGCTGTAACGATGCATGAAAGGAAACCCTAACAACCAACAAGCCCAACTCGCAAAAGGCAATGTCCAAAGTAACTCTCTTTTGAGAAAAAACTTTAAGGGTGGAATTTTTTGATTAAAAATCCGTTGTAATACCAATATATCTGCCCAAGATTGATGATTTGCAATAAGCAAATACCATTCATTATAACTAAGCTGCTCTAGCCCCTTTACTTCCCATTTTATAGAGGTTGTTAGATCTTGAATAACGCAATTCCCTTCTATCCAATACACGGGTAAACGCTCCATCCACAGTTTACAGTTTCGCTGCCAAATTTTCAGAGGAATTAAATAACAGAACAACCCTAAAATTGCTAATGGGATAAACAAACTTATTAAATTGATAAGATAAAGTATGGCTACAAAACAAACTCTGAACCGATTTAAAAACTTCATGGTAGTTGGATCCCGCGGTCAAGCCGCGGGATGATAGTCAAAAGACATTTTTGAGCTATGCCTAACATAGCTGAAACTTACGCTTTTGCTTTGTGAAACCACAGACTTGTGTGGTCAACTAAGCTACGCCATAACCCGCCCTTAGATAAATTCTCTAGGGCAACAAGAGGAACGGTTGCAATAGGCTTATCATTTAATACCACATTAATTTGCCCTACTACATCACCTTTTTTAATAGGCGCTATTAAATTAGATGTAAAGACCATTTTAGTGGTAGGCGCTTTGTTTTGCCCTGTAGGCAAAGTGGCATATAAATCTTGCGCCAGACCTACATTGACTTGAGAACTCTCTCCAAACCAAACACGTGGTGTCGCTAATTTCGTATTCGCGCTATAAAGCTTTTGTGACTCAAAAAAACGAAATCCATAGGTCAATAACTTTTGGCTATCTTGCGCACGCATTTCATCCGATGGAGCGCCCATCACAATAGTGATTAAACGCATATTGTTTTTCTGTCCAGACGCCGCTAGGCAAAAACCAGCTTCATTGGTATGTCCGGTTTTAATACCATCCACATTGGCATCGCGCCATAATAAGCGATTACGATTAGGTTGTTTAATGCCATTATAGGAAAACCATTTTTGCGAATACCATTTATAATCTTCTGGGAAATCCAGAATAAGTGCTCGAGCCAAAATACCCATATCATGCGCAGTAGAATAATGGTTAGCATCCGGCAAACCATCTACATCCATAAAATGCGTATGATTCATCCCTAGCCGAGCAGCCGCTTGATTCATGAGACTCACAAAAGCTTCCTGACTACCTGCTACATACTCTGCCATTGCGACACAAGCATCATTACCGGAATCAACAATAATCCCTTGCATCAATTGACCAACAGGCACTTTATCACCCACTTTAACAAACATCTTTGAACCGCCTGTTTTCCAAGCGGCTTCACTAATAGTCACTAACTCCTCAGGATGAATGCGCCCTTCTTTTAAAGCCATAGAAATGACATAAGAAGTCATCATTTTCGTTAAACTAGCAGGAGATACTCTCTGATCAATATTACCGCTGGCCAAAATACTCCCGCTATACGCATCCATTAACAAATAAGCCTTTGCATTTATGTTAGGCGGAATGGGCGTTAATGTGGGTTGCTGCGGTGTTGTATTGATAGTACCAGGCGCCGTAATAGGAATAATCGGATCGGCTTTAACAATGGGCATAAATAACGTAAGGATTAAGCCCATAACAAGGGGGGCGAAAGAACGCATCTTAAACATAAATAGGACGCCTTATAGAGTTTAATAAAAATATGAATGGCTAGATTGAAGTTATTGTAATGACTTCACAAGATACTGCAAGGGTTAGACACTTTCACAAGCAACTCACGAAACAATCATATAAAGGTATTTTACTAAAAAAATACCTTTATATGATATTATCTGCCGATAAATGGTATAAATTACATAAGTAAAAGGAGCTTACCTATGCGTGTGCGTAAGAAATATTTAGAAAGAGCAGGCCTATTTAATCAGTTTATTCAGGCTGGACTCTTCAGTAGTATCTTTACTTTTACCTCCAATATTGGAGGTATCCGAATAATTTTTGAACGTGGGCTCCACGCTATCCTCTTCCCTATTGCCATTGCCCCTGATGCAATAGCCAGCTTAATTGCTCTACTTAGCTTTGGTAAGGCTAAAAATAAAAACCTCGGTAGAACATTTGACTTAATTTATGTACCTACAAAAACTGCTTTAGTTTTTACGGCTGTTTTTGCTGGGCTTAGCGTGATTATGGTCCAGAGTTTGTTTCTCACTGTAGTAAGCTCGGGGATAATTTACCATGCGGGATTAGGTCTTTATAATGCCTACCACTGGCGGAAAGCACCGGAAAACTCACCTTCACACCTAAAGCTTAAAGCGCTTTATAAAAACAATATGATTAATAATGGAGTTTCAAGCTTAATAGGCGCTATTTTTCTATCTGGTATTATCACGACGCTGATTTTTTTCCCTTTACTATCCGCACCTATTTTAGCGATTGCAGGAATAGGTACGGCGGTCATGCTGATGTTAACAACTACTTATAGCGTATACAGATACTTCAAACAGCCTATAGTTAACCCAACAACATCCCCAGTAGTTAATATGACTGAGTCAACCTTGTCTGATTCAACTTTGTCTGACTTAAGCTTATCTGAAGCAACCATGCCTGTAATAAAAGGATATTACTACCGTAAATTTCGGTCTGAAGAAATAAGGGGTGATGATTTTAAGAAAGAGAAGGACTTCCTTGTAGAGCAAATTACAAATAAAAAAGCAGAACTCAACGATCAGATAAGCCATAACCGTAATAAGTCCCGAGAGTTTTTTTGGCCCGAAAATCCAAAGCGGCAAGCTAAACAAGAGTTCTTACAGAGTGTTTTAGAACCGTTATCCGTATTTGAACCCAAGCTTGATAACTCAGAATTTATTAACGATATAAACCACGCTTTGTCGAATGCACAAGGAAAGGTCTTTCAATCTTTTTTCCGTGCTAAGGGCGATGTAGGGGATATTGTGGATGCCCTTAAAGTATTTGTTAATCACTATAAGGAATCTTCTGAGCTTCCTCCTACGAATACTCATATTAACTCACCTGTTTAATCCCTATTCACCAAACGTCTGTGATGAATGAAAAGAAGAGTAACGCTTAAAAGGTACTCTTCTTCATGAGGAATTAGTCCGTCGCCCACAGGGTGGAAAAACTGACAATTCCACCCACTTTATAAGCTATCCCTCTTTACTTATAATCACATATTAGGTATTAAACCTAGTATGATAAAAATAAGAAAATTCATTATCGCTATACTTGCGATCACGGGGGCACTCTATGCCTTAAAGGGGAGTGCCGAGTCCTCCTCACCACCCCCTGTTGCTTATCAAATACAGGGCCTAGAGCCGGCTTTAACGACACTAGTTAAAGCCCGTTTAGCGCATAGCCTAGAAGCGTTAACGCCGCCTTTAACCTCCAATGTTATTCAGGTATGGAATGAGCAGCACGCCCCTGCTGAAATTCAGCAAGCCCTCACCCCTTACGGCTATTTTAAGCCTTCAATCCACTCAAAACTTCTGTACCAAAATAAAACCTGGCAGGCTATTTATACGATTAATCCAGGGCCCTTATTAAAAATCACTCAGCTAAACGCGTCTATTCAAGGTGAAGGCGCTAATAATGCGGCATTAAAAACGTTAATGGATCAACTCCCCCTCCATCAAGGCGATAGTTTTTTAAGTGAACGTTATGAGCAAACAAAACAAAAGTTATTGAGCACCGCTATTGCTGAAGGTTATTTATCTGCTTATTTCAGTCAACACCGTGTTTTAATCAACCGGCAGTCCTATATAGCTAATATTGATTTAGTGCTGGATACAGGTCCGCGTTACTATTTTGGCCCCATTAGCTTTGAACAAACCATCCTCAAAGATAGCTTTTTAAGACACTATATTCCTTTTAAAAGCGGCGATCCTTATTCATCTGAACAGCTGTTAAAACTTCAAGATAACCTCAATCGAAGCGGCTATTTTCGACATATTTCTATTAATGATCTTACAAGCAAAAAACAAAGCCAGCAGATACCTATACTCTTTAAATTAACGCCACGCCCGCCGCAACAATACACCGCAGGAATAGGATATAGCACCGATGTTGGCGTAAGAGGAACGCTAGGTTGGGAGTCTCGCTATCTCAATCAATTTGGCCATAAGTTAAGTATTATGAGCCAATTATCGAAGGTACAAAACAGTCTACAAACGACTTATAGCATTCCTGGAAAGCAACCTAATACTGATAACTATAATATTAATTTCGCTATCGTTCGCAAACAACTTTCTAAAGTGGATAGCACAACACAGCAAATCGGAGTAGGAAGCAGCCATCAATGGAAAGGTTGGCAACGTAATTTATTTTTAAACTACCAAATTGAACGCTTCAATTGCACTGATCGTCCAAGCAAGATTTCGCACTTACTCACGCCAGGTATTACTTTTTCTCGTAGCAAATTTGATAACCCGCTCTATGCCTTGCATGGCTACCGTATCAACCTAAGGGTACAAGGTGCTGATAAAAGTCTATTATCAAGCGCTAGTTTTTTACAAACCCAGCTACAAACGAAATATATTCTAAGTTGGAATGAAAATAGCCGTGTGATCTTGCGCAGTGATCTCGGCTATACCATAACGCCCAATCCTACTAACTTTCCTCCTTCTCTACTTTTTTATGCCGGGGGTAGCCTAAGTGTCCGTGGCTATGACTATCAAGCATTAGGTCCTGGGCGTTACTTAATGGTGGGTAGTGCTGAGTATCAACATAAAATTGTTAATAATTTCTACGCTGCAGCATTCTTTGATATGGGTACTGCTGTTAATAATTTTCCGATTAATCTACAAAAAGGCGCCGGTATCGGTGTCGTATGGATTTCCCCACTTGGTCCTATGGAGTTAACACTAGGAAAAGCGCTGGATCTGCCTAATCATCTAGTACGATTACAATTCAGCATGGGAATTGATTTATTATGACAATAAGAAAATTTTCTTCTTTACGTTGGATTATCTTCTATAGCATAACGTTGTTTTTTTTAAGCCTAGGTTATTTAGCGGTAACCACACAAAAGGGTTTAGAAATAGCCAGTCAATTAACCCGACACTGGTTACCCGGAACTTTAAAAATCACGGAACTAAACGGCCGCTTACTTGGTCCTATTCAGATAAAAGATTTAAGTTATAAGGACGCGGACACAACACTTACTATTTCATCTGTTCAATTTGATTGGCATTGGAGCGCCTTACTACATGGCCAATTCAGTATAGCTTCGTTATCGATTGATAAGCTTATTTTAGCTATCAAAGAACAAGAAAAACAAAAAGACAGCGCGGCATCTGAAACAACTATAAATGATTTCCAACTACCCACATTTTTTAAACATATTCATCTAAACTCAATGGATATTAAACAATCCATCTTGCGCTATGGTGCTAATACTTTAAGCTTAGATGGTTCGTTACATAAACAATGGAATTTTAATTGGCAATTAACTATCCCACAATTAGCAAGCCTTCTTTCAGATAGTAAAGGCCAACTTTTTTTACAAGGGCAAATAAATGGGAATTACTCATCACCTCATTTTTATCTTTCCCTTCTAAAAACCAATCTAAGTTATTTAGATTGGCAATTAAACCAAATTCAAGGATCATTTGATTTAGATAGCCTGGACAGCAAAAAATGGCTGTTAGACCTAAAAGCTGTTCAATTTAAAAATAATACCTTTTCTTTAAATCCCGTTCATATAAGCCTCAACGGAAGCTTACAACCTTTTTCTTTGCAGGGAAATTTATCCGGCTTTAAGCTCTCGCGAAAAGATGAAACCCTTGTAACGCACAATCTAAATATACCTTCTAGCCAAATAACGGCAAAATTAACTCCGGAAGGCTTAGCCGCAAGCTTGATAACAAATCCTAGTGTTGCCGATCAACTCAGTGCATATATCCAACTCCCGCATTACAAATATTCCCTTGAGATAAATCCAAAGCAGACAATAAAAGCAAACATTCAACTCACATTAAAAAATTTAAACTATTTCTCTACTTTTATTCCTGCTGTAAAAAATCCACAAGGTGCTCTAAATACACAACTTAATTTATCTGGTCTTCTATTCTCACCCTCTATAAATGGAGAGCTCAATTTAAAAAATACAAGTACACAAATACCGTTGCTAGGCCTTTATTTGAAAAACATGAATCTTGTATTGCATACCGATAAAAATGTACTGCAAGGATCCGGACGATTAGACTCTGGAAAAGGCACATTGACATTCCAATCAAAAACACAGCTAAATCAGCCCGAGTTTCCTAGCCTTATCACTTTACAAGGAAATAACCTGGAAATTAGCCATACAAGAGAATTTAAAATTACTGCTTCGCCTTCATTGCAAATACAAGCGAATACACAGCGTATTGAAGCAACGGGCCTTATCGCTTTTCCAAAAGCCCTCATTAAAATTAATGACAATACTTTTAATGGCCATGAACTATCAAATGATGTGGTATTTGTTAATCATAAAAAAGAAACTGCCTCTCTTCCATTTACCTATAAAAATAATATTAAATTACAATTGGGAGATGACATTCAATTTAATTATCAAGGACTACGCACTAAAATCACAGGAAATTTAGATATTAATCAAACCAGCGATCATCCCATTTTAGCAACCGGTGTACTATCTCTCACCGAAGGGGAATATACTTATTATGGCCAAAGCTTAAAACTACAACCACATTCATTACTAAGCTTCGCCAATAGCCCTATCGATAACCCCAACATCGATGTTACTGCTAATAAAAATGTATGGGTTTTACCTAAAATTAGCACTGCAAATAATTCAGGGGCACCAAAATCAAAGTTAGGATCTTCTAGTTTTATCTCATCCGCATTACAAACAACACAACCTATTCAAGCAACGGTAGGTGTACGTCTACAAGGCTATCTTGAGAATCCTAAAATTACGCTATATGCCAACCCTACCAATGCCATCACTTCTCAATTAGAAATCCTCTCTTACTTAGTCACTGGCCAACCGAGCGATCAGCTTAGTGCGGCTAGTATGCAATTATTGCTCGGTGCTGCCACACAGGCCGGCGGAGAAAAAACGGGTGTTGGCCACTTGATTAACAAAGCGCAGAAGAAAATGGGTATTGATCAATTAACGATCGGCGTTAATCCAATCTTTAATCCCAATACTAATAAGCTACAACAAAATACTTCTTTAATTATTGGTAAAAGCTTCTCGCCACGCCTGAATGTTTCTTATAGTTTAGGATTACTTGATCCCATTAGTGTTCTACAAATCAATTATTTACTCAATAAGAATTTCTCATTGCAAAGCACCAATAGTAACTTTGCGAATGGAATTGATTTACTTTATAAATTAGAAAAAAATTAAGATACGCTCTAATCAACTAGCCTTAATAAAAGCTTCAATGTCCTGCATGATTTTATTGGTCAAGGGTTTTGTGAAAACACGATCGATACCCGCTTCTTTACATTCTTCTTCCACCTCTTCTACACCGTGACCTGTCAGTACAAAAACGGGTAAGTGCGGTTTGTTATTTTCTTTTTCCCATTGACGATATTCTTTGCATACTTCGCTACCTGTTAACTCAAGTAAACCAATATCTAGCAATGCCCATACAAAAGTACCCTTTTTTAAAGCTTCCAATGTGGCTTTACCATCAATCGTTTCGCTTACCGCATAGCCTTCTTTCTGTAATAGGCATTTATGCGTATAGCGTGCTATGACATTATCCTCGACAATCAAAACAGTGCCTGTTTTAGTGGTACTTTCAGAAATAGATGGTAATACTGTTTCTATTTTATCTGGAATTTTATTCGATAAAGTAAACTTAAATTGTAAACTAAAGCAGGTTCCCTTTCCTTCTTCACTGCTTACCTGTATTTCACCACCTAATAAATCTAACGATTCCTTTACTAGGTATAAACCAAGACCATAACCTTTATATTCCTCTAGATGGGCAGGATGGACGCGGTAAAAACGATCAAATATTTTATCCAATTTATCTTCGGCCATACCAATACCTGTATCTGAAACCTTTATTTCTAGGTTGGCATGATTATTCTCTATAGATAACAGCTTAATAGCTAAACTGATAGTACCCTCTTTAGTAAACTTAACTGCATTTGATACTAGATTAATTAACACGCGTTTTAATTTAATTCGATCACCGAAAACAAGCGGTAGTTTTGGATCAAGTGCGAATGGAAACTTCAAACCTTTTGTATACACAGCAGGTCCCATCAACGCATGCAGTTCTTTAGCAAGCCCTGATAAATCCAGTGGTTCTGCCTTCACTGAATCCGTCATCTGTTTACTATCAATGGTGTTTACAACGGCGCTCAGTAGTTCCAATAGCTGATTACCTGCATCATGAATCATTTCGCCATGTTCTTTTGCTTCTTCCAGCGAATCTAAACCCATTTTTTGTAACTGGGCAAGACCTATAATCCCTGCTAGTGGTGTTCTGATATCATGCGCCACGTTTTGCAAAAATACTTGTTTGGCAATATGAGCTTGTTTTTGTTTGGTAATATCAATAGCCGCGCCTATAACATATTTAATTTGATCATTTTCATCAAAAATAGGCTTTCTGGTCGTGATGTAGTGTTTTCCCTTATATTCTTCTTCTACTGTTTCCTCAGTTTTTATCTCTAAAACTCTTTTAAATCCCTCTTTAGCCATCTCTCCAAAGATACTTACATCTTTACCTAAAATAGTAGATAAATTATCTATGCTAGATAGTTTTAATAATCTTTCATTTACCCATAAGAGACTACCATTACATCCTATAATAAATCTATTTATAGGTATAATGTCATTACTATCTATATGCTCTGCGCTAGAAATAATACTATTATCTATTTTAGCTATATATTCTTTTAAGTCTTTTTCTTTTAAAAACTGAATCTCCGTTGGCATAGTTTCTTATACTCCTTTTTATTAATTTATTTTATTTAATGATTAAAGCTGCATATAATTTTCATCATTCTCTGATGTTTTAACAAAAATTTTTTAGGATAATGACAGTGAGCAAACAAACTGAATTTTTAGCTGAGGGATCGATATTATCTTTAAAACTCGCGATAATTGGCATAATTAATGATCTTATTATTATTTTATTCATTAAGCGATATATGATACATGAAAAAATAAACAATAAAATAAGCTTTCTGCCCTAACTCTCGCTAAGCGCTACTAACGTATCAACAATTAAACGGGCACTATCAGATTGTTTAAAACTGGTTAATTTATTTTTTATAACTTCTAAATCGGCATAACAATCAAAAGCAGTTTGTAAAAATTTTTCATCTGAAAATTCTTCTGCATATAAAACGGCACTTAATCCTTGTTTAGAAAAATAATCCGCGTTTTTTATTTGATCGCCACGACTGGCTTGTTTAGAGAGTGGCAATAAAATATGTGGTTTTTTTAGTGCTATAAGCTCATAAATGGAAGTGGCGCCCGCTCGGCTAATCACTAAATCTGCACTGGCTAAAACATCTGCCAATTCTTCTTGCAGATATTCAAACTGCTTATAATCTGGAACATTTGAGAAATACTCACCTAATTTCCCTTTACCACAAAGATGGATAACCTGAAATTTGCTTGTTAGAGGTACTAACAAGCGTCGAATCATGTTGTTAATATCAACAGAGCCCAAGCCTCCTGCCATAATTAATAACACCGGCTTTGCTTCACTAAAACCACAAAACCTTAAACCTTTACTCCGATCACCCTGATATAAAGACTCACGAATGGGTACGCCCGTCACTAATACCTTAGCTTTATTTTTAAAATATTGAGTGGTGACAGGAAATGTCACGCAAATAAGTTTAGCAAAAGGAAAACTTAAACGATTTGCTAATCCAGGCGTTAAATCCGATTCGTGAATAACGACAGGAATGCGGCTTAACCACCCACCAATGACAACAGGTAAAGCGACAAAACCGCCTTTAGAAAAAATAATATTGGGTTTAAGGCTACGGCAAAGTAAAAAACTTTGTGCAATACCAAAAACGAGCTGAAAAGGGGTTAAAAAATTTTCCCAAGACCAATAACGCCGTAACTTACCCGTTGTAACTGAATAATAGGGAATATTTAATGGCGCAACAAGAGAACGCTCGATACCTTGCTTTGAGCCCACATAAAAAATAGTGGCTCCTTTATTCTTAAGCAGTTGAATCAAAGGAAAATTCGGCGTGACGTGACCAGCTGAGCCACCACCCGTGAATAATATTTTCATTTTTTTCATTCGATTTAGCTCGATGGCTGAAGATCTATTTTTCCTGCAATATGCACGTCATGCGGTGCTTCAGGCGGTAAAATGCCTTCGCTTGAAAAACGTTCCCACAGACTAAATAAAAACTGAGAACGCACACCCGACCGTGAGCTAATATGATTTAAATCCACATAATATTCGACTTTAAATTCTAAAAGTACTTTATCAATTTCTTTAAAATAAACTTCGGGCTTTGGATTGGTCAAAATTTTTGGAACGGTTGCTAATACTTGTAAAATAATATCCCTAATCCGATTAGGATTATCATTACGATTAGACTTCACTGTTACTAGTGCACGTACAACGCTATCGCGATGCGTCCAGTTGATAAAGTTTTTACTAAAAATATCTGCATTAGGAACTAATAGCTCCTGACGATCATCGGTAGTTACTGTAATAGAACGTGCACCTATATGGGAAACTTGCCCATCATAATTACCTACTGTAACCCAATCCCCTACTTTTACAGGCCGCTCTAATAATAAAAAAATGCCGGTAAAAAAGTTATTAAATAGATCACGTAATCCTAAACCAACCCCTAAAGAAAAAAGCCCAAAAATAAGGGATATATTAGCCCACGTTAATCCCAAAATATTTAAACCAATGGTAATGCCAATAGCAATCAGCGTGTATTGTGTGAAAATGGATAAACTATTACGTAACCCTAAATCTTTGGTATGTACAAACAACCAACGATAAGCAAATTCACGCGACCAATGCGCAATCCATATCAAGATAACCACGAGAACCGCTAACTGTACAACCGTTAAACCTGTTACTGCTACCGTATTTGTAATATCAAACAATTTAGTGCCTAATAATTTGCTCACATTGGTATTAATAACAGGAACTCTATCCCCCCAACCATACAGTTCAAACAATCCCATAATAGATAATATAAGTAACGCTAGTTTTAAAATCTGATGAAACGGCTTTAATAAAGCCTGACTCCACAACCAACCATTCCTAAAACGACGAATACATTGTTCAGAAGCCCAACGAATCAGCTCATCTAAAAGCCCTCTGAGTAACAGATAAGCCGTAAGCGCTATTAAAAACAAACCTTGATAATGCGCAATAGCCCACGCTAATTCAACGTAACCCACTAAGCCAATCAGCGCATTCGTTAATAAACTAAATGGAATTAAAAAACTTAACCAACGTATAATCCGTTTTAAATAGGCATGTTTATTTTCTATATAGGGTTCTAATAAGGTGGGGACCACTTCCCAACCTTTCATTAATACCAAAGCAACCACCAAAAGAAAAAACATAAATAAGCGACCAAAAAGATCTTGTACTTCATAGTTAACCGGCAATTGATTAACTAAAATAGTCGCTAAGGTAATAATCCCGCCAATTAACAGCGTGGTGCGTAGACGATAATATAATTTGACGTCGTGGCCACTTTCATCGGTTGTATTTTCTAATAACAAAATATGTGCCAGCTGAATAACAATACTGAATCCTAAGCAAACCACGCTGACACTAATAATTAAAAAGAATAATTTGAGAGGTATATTTAATAAAAACAATAACCCTATTAACGCGGCTAACAACATAATCCCGGTTAAATGACGTTGTAACAGTTGTAATACCACAATCACTGTTTGTGCCGAAAAAAAACCGCGGCTACGTTGTTGTAAGCGAACCCTATCTACCGCTAAAAAACGACGTACTTTTAACCATAAAGCAAACCATAGCAGAAACCCAATCACCCCAATTAACCACTGCCAACCTGATACTAATTCAAGCTTGCTCATGATGGGATCATAAAGGCCAGCTAACTTTTCAAGTGTTAATGCAGGAATTTGGCCAATGGTCTTTCCTAATGCAAACCATGCCCCTAAATTCCAGCCAGGTAACCCCTGTCGATTAGCCAGTTGTAATTTCAACTGTTGCGCTACTGACAGTTGTTGCGCTTTAACTCGTTCTTGTAATTGCTTGGTTTTGAGAAGTAATGCTTGATAACCTGTAGAAATTGACTGTAAAACCGCAAGTTGCGTTTTATCCTGAACTAAATTAACCCCCTCCCCTTTTAAATCTTTGTCCACTAACTGCGCATAGCTTTGTAAAAACTTAAGCTTTTTTTGCAATAAGCTTGCTGAAACCTGTGTTTGCTCATTAATGTTTTCAATTTGATGCTGTAAATTACTGAGCGTACTTAATGGAAGCTTCTGATTAAAAGCATTCTCTAATATTTGTAATTTATTCGCTATTTTCGCTGTATTAAGCTCTGTTTCTAATAAATTATTTCTTTCTTCCGCTTCAAATATATTAAACTCAATCTGATCGTAAGAGGTATTATTCAAAAAACCTGTTGTCTCAGCTTTTCTTAATTCTTCGTTCCATTGGTTTAAGCGTATAACCCATTTTTTTTGCTCTTGATCTAAACGAGCGGCCAAACCATCTAAGGATTGTTCCCGGTTTGTTTGTTCTTGAAGTTGATATTTTCTCTGTAAATCCCGTTTCCATTCTTCAGAAAAAGCCAATGTTTGCTGAATAATATCTCGTGATTGCTGCAACGTTTTAGTTCGTTGTTGTTGTAGCTTAAATAAACCTCGGCGTTCCTGCACATACTGTTGTAGATTTGCTTGCTGCGCTTGAGTAGCAGGAATACTTCGATCCACATTTTGCCACTTTTCGGGTACATTTCGAATAGAATCGAGAACGAGATCCGTAGATTGTTGTGTAGTCTGCAGGGTTAAATTGATACTTTCTAAGTCTGCCTTTGCCATCGTAATCATCAGATCAAGTCTATCTAATGATTTTTGAGTTATAGGCTGCGCGTAAAGATTTTTTTGTTCATCCTGCAAACCCTGTAGTTTTTTTGCGAGTAAGCGACTACGCGTTTGCTCGGCAACTAATTGTTGCTGAGCTGACGTCAATAAAGGCGATTGATTAGATAGCTCAGCAAAAGCAGTTGTACTAAAACTACCAAATAAAAAAATTAATAAAACAACTAGCTTATACAAACTATCGCCTCAGGGTAAAGGTAAAGGTTGCTCGTCTGTATTTAAGTTTATCTTGTCTTCAGGCGCTTGCCACTTCATCCAAACATACACAGGAACACTGCTCAATAATAATAAGGTGCCATAAAATACGGTCTGCTCGCCTGAGCCAATAATAGCCCAAAAAGAATAAACGCCGGCCAAAATAGCAATAATGACCGAACCCAATAGTTTTTTACCTTTTTTAAATAAAGCAGGGTATTTCAAAAAAATAACCAGCTCAGACATCGTCGTCAAGAAATAAGGGATCAATGAAGCTAAGGTGGCTAACAAAATAATAATAGTAAACTGTTTAACCATAGAATGGCTTAAGGTCATTAACAACAGCACCGTAATTAACACACTAGAAATAACTAAACCCACAACCGGCGTACCATTCGCCGATCTTTTTTCAAAAATGCGTGGAAAAAGGTTATCTTGAGCGGCAGCTAAAGGGATTTGGCCTTGCAATAAAATCCAACCATTCAACGCACCCAAACAGGAAATAACGGCACCTATAGCCACAACGACACTACCTATCGGCCCAAACATTAAACGGGCTGCATCGGCATAAGGCGCATTAGAATGCGCGAGCTGGCTCAAAGGCAGGCTTCCCATCACAGCAATACTGCTAAGAATATAAACCGCTGTTGCAATCAATACGCCTAAAATTGTTGCTCTAGGAATATTACGGGTAGGGTTTTCTACGTGACCCGCCGGTACTGAGGCTGATTCTAACCCAATGAAAGTCCATAAGGTTAATGTGGCCGCTCCACTAAACGCCGTAAAATTAGATTTGCCTGTTAAATTAAAATCAGCCAAGTAGTGAGGATGTATATAGAAAACGCCTACCAACGCAATAAGCAACAAGGGAATAAGTTTTAAAATAGTTGTCAATAATTGAAACATACCGGCATGTCGAACCCCTAGTAAGTTAACCAAGGTCATTAACCAAACCAGGCTTATACTGACCAGGCACGATAACAGCGCATTTTTAGCCAGTATAGGAAAAAAAAAGCTCAAATACGCCGTGAGCGCAACTGCTATTGCTGCATTACCCACCCAAAGTGCAATCCAGTAATTATATGCCATTTGAAATCCAGCAAAATCGCCAAATGCCTCCCGACAATACGCATAAGGGCCACCAATCCGTGGCATTACAGTACCTAGCTTAGCAAACACTAACGCTATTAACAAAGCACCACCAGCGGTTGCAATCCAAGAAAGTAAACTAATACTTCCATATTCTGCCAAAGAGGCCGGCAATAAAAAAATGCCTGACCCTATCATGTTTCCAGCCACTAAGGCTGTTAACATCCACAAGCCTAATTTTTGTTGTTTTGCTTGCTCAGCCATATACTATCTAACCTCTGGGTTTTGCACAGAATAAAGTGTGTGTGCCATTATACCCCTCTCATCTTCTATTGCGAAAAGGTTTATGCTAAAAACGCCGGCTTTATATATCGTTGCCACGCCCATTGGCAACCTGGGAGATATGAGCGCACGCGCGATAGAGACCCTGAAATCGGTTGACTACATCGCCGCAGAGGACACTCGCCACTCACATAAGTTGCTCGTACATTTTGCCATTGACACGCCTGTACTTTCTTTACACGAACATAATGAATCTGAGTGCAGCGAAAAACTGCTAGAAAAATTATTGAAAAAAGGGCAAACGATTGCCTTAATCAGTGACGCAGGAACGCCTTTAATTAGCGACCCTGGATATCGTTTGGTAAAAAAAGTTCGACAACATAACATTCCTGTTATCCCCATCCCTGGTCCCTGCGCCTTAATAACTGCCTTAAGTGCTTCTGGATTAAATTGCGAACAATTTATCTTTGAAGGTTTTTTACCTGAAAAAAAAGTCGCCAGGCAAAAAAAATTAGACGCATTACGCTACGAAACACGAACCCTGATTTTCTATGAAGCACCACACCGAATTCTCGATCTAGTAGAAGATATGCTAGCTATTTTTGGGGCGCAACGTATTGTAGTCTTAGCCCGCGAACTAACAAAAACCTTTGAAACTATCCATGAGGGGAATCTAGAAGAATTAACAACTTGGCTCAATAACGATAAAAATCAACAGCGTGGCGAGTTTGTGGTTCTTGTAGAAGGCAACAAAGAGTCACCTCAGCATTCCGATCTAGAAATACAACGAATTTTAAAGCTATTATTAGATGAACTGCCGATTAAACAGGCTGCAGCACTTGCTGCTAAAATAACCCATGGAAAAAAAAATAAACTCTATGCGCAGGCATTAGCATTAACCGGTAAAAACCATGACAACTGACGCACTTGAAATCATTCAACGAGGAACCTCCGAAATACTTGTTGTGGATGAACTAAAGAAGAAACTAGCAGAAGGAAGGTGCTTACAAATTAAGGCTGGATTTGATCCAACTGCACCTGATTTGCATTTAGGTCACACCGTACTGATTAATAAAATGCGTCAGCTACAGGACTTAGGTCATGAAGTGGTTTTTTTGATTGGCGATTTTACGGGCTTGATTGGAGACCCCTCCGGCAAAAGTGCAACGCGCCCTCCACTCACCGTGGAAGAAGTTTCTGCCAATGCAAAAACGTATCAACAACAATTTAATAAAATATTAGATAGCACAAAAACCAAACTACGTTTCAATTCAGAATGGCTATCTAAACTCTCTGTCACCGAATTGATTAAACTTGCTTCAACCTATACGGTTGCCAGAATGTTAGAACGTGACGATTTCCATAAGCGTTATCATAACCACCAAGCGGTTGCTATCCATGAATTTATATATCCTCTACTCGTAGGTTATGACTCAGTTGTATTAAAAACTGATATCGAATTAGGCGGTAACGATCAAAAATTTAATTTATTAATGGGGAGAGAACTACAAAAGCATTTTCAACTATCTCCGCAAGTCGTGATCATGATGCCTCTTTTAGAAGGATTAGACGGGGTACAAAAAATGTCTAAGTCACTCAATAATTATATAGGCATTAATGAACCAGCCGGGGAAATGTTTGGAAAGATCATGTCGATCTCTGACAAGCTGATGTGGCGTTATTTTGAGTTGCTTTCCCTCAATAAAACTACGGCTGATATCAACCAAATGCAAGCGGAAGCGAAACAAGGTGCAAACCCACGTCAATTTAAAGTAGAACTCGCCCTAGAAATTGTAGCGCGCTTCCACGACAAAATGGCGGCTGAAATGGCCTACCAAGAATTTGAACAACGATTTAAGTCAGGCGCCCTACCTACCGATATTAAAGCAATTACTTTAACGATTGATACTGATTCGCTATCTGTTGCCAATGTATTAAAACAAGCTGGTTTAGCGGCAAGCACCTCTGAAGCTTTGCGCTCGATCAGCGCAGGCGCTGTTAAAATAGATTCGGTAAAGATTGAAGATAAAAAATTAATGCTGCATAGCAATACCACGCATATTTACCAAATCGGTAAAAGACGTTTCGCCAAAGTAACCATTTTGCAAAACCCTGAATGCAAAAAGTAGCTCGGCATGTTATTATTTTCTGTGGGTAATTAATAAGTATAACAAAGGAGTAGCGCGTATGGCGGAAACAGCAGTATTTGACACACTGACTTACGCTAATAGATTAAAAGAAGTCGGTGTACCCGGAACCCAGGCAGAAACACATGCCCAATTACTTTCTGAAGCTGTCGTCAGTAAAGTCATTACTTCACAATACTTAGATACAAAACTTGCTGAAATAACTGTCAAAATAGATGTTAGGGTTGCGGAATTAAAAACAGAACTTATTCGATGGGTTTTAGGGGCTGCTATTGCCCAAACTTCAATCATCCTTTCCTGTATGAAACTTATAAAATCCATCCACAAGTGAGTCGCTATGCTCCCGAAGAATTTCGGCCATCGTGCCCCCGAAATTCGTTCGCATGACGCGACTGAAATTAGGCCGCGATACGTCCTGCGTCCGGCACGCACTCACTCCTTCGGAGTTCATGCCCGTGCCTCCCACAAATGACTTTACGGCGTGATGCGTTTCCTGCTTCGCCCGTCAACGCACGCCTATCGCGGGCTCTTCGACTTCGCATTGCTTTCACAATGCTTTCCTGTCTCATCGTTAGAGAAACGCTTTTAATAAAGAAGCATTCCAAAAATCTAGGTTGACCCGCGTTTCTCATTTGCTGCTTCTAAGCGCTGCAAATACCGCTGCCAATAAACATCCTGATGTGCGGCTAAATCATAAAGCGTTTCCCAGGTATAAAGTCCTGTATTATGACCGTCATCAAATAGTAATTTGACTGCATAATGACCTACGGGTTCTATATTAATAATATTAACCTCTTTTTTTCCTGGGATTAATTTTCCTTCCGATTGCCCATGACCTTTAACATCGGCTGAAGGAGAAAACACACGTAGATATTTGCAAGGTAAAACAAATTTCTCTCCATTATCAAATTGAATCTCTACAACTTTAGTTTTTTGTAACAGTTTAATATCAAGAGGGATAGGAGAGTTCATTGTTTATAAAATATAATGGCTACGATCTTCATCGTTAGCTAAATCCGCTAAATGTTGATTCACATAGTCAACGTCAATGTTGATCGATTTATCCTTATAATCAGTTGCCTCAAAAGATATTTCCTCAAGCAAACGCTCCATTACCGTATATAAGCGTCGTGCACCAATATTTTCAGTTTTTTCATTCACATCATAGGAAATTTCAGCAATGCGTTTGATAGCTGATTCTTCAAAATTCAATAGCAGCTCCTCAGTATGCAACAAAGCTTTATATTGAACAATTAAAGAAGTTTGAGGTTCAACTAAAATACGTTCGAAATCTTCTGCTGTTAATGCTTTTAGTTCAACCCGAATAGGTAAGCGTCCTTGTAATTCAGGCACTAAATCCGATGGTTTAGCTAAATGAAAAGCACCTGCCGCAATAAATAAAATATGATCGGTTCTCACCATCCCATATTTAGTAGAAACAGTACAGCCTTCGATAAGCGGCAATAGATCACGTTGCACACCTTCACGTGAGACATCAGCACCGTTCATTTCGCCGCGCCTACATACTTTATCAATTTCATCAATGAATACAATCCCATATTGCTCCACCCATTCAATCGCCCTACGCTTTATTTCTTCTTCATTCAGCAACTTACCAGCTTCTTCTTTCTGTATAGCTGGTAATGCATCCTTTACCTTCATACGACGTGTCTTTGAACGCGAAGTCCCAATATTCTGCAACATATTTTGCAACTGGCTTGTCATCTCTTCCATACCAGGGGGGCCCATGATTTCCACACCCATAGGAAGCGCCGCAAGTTCTATATCTATTTCTTTGTCATCCAAAGATCCTTCTCGCAATTTCTGGCGAAAAACCCGGCGCGCAACCGACTTTTCTTTTTTCTTAAGTTCATCCGCTTCGGTATCTACAGTCCGTACGGGTGGTACAAAAACATCAAGCACTTTGTTTTCAGCTGCTTCTAAAACTTGTGGTTGTAATCGAGTAATTTCTTCTTCACGTAAATGCTTAAAAGCAGAATCGACTAAATCTCTAGGAATAGAATCTACATCACGGCCGATATAACCAACTTCTGTAAATTTTGTCGCCTCCACTTTCAAAAAAGGACAGGCCGTGATCTTAGCGGCACGACGTCCGATTTCAGTTTTACCAACACCTGAAGGTCCTATCATAAGAATATTTTTAGGTGTCACTTCTTCGCGCAATTCAGGTGTAAGCAGCATACGACGCTTACGATTACGCAAAGCAATCGCAATGGCCCGTTTTGCATCGTTTTGCCCAATAATATAACGATCAAGCTCTTGCACAATCTGCTTAGGTGTCATATCCATTTTAGTCAGATCATGTAGTTCTATTGGCAGGGAATCATCTGAAAGCAATGTAGATGTATTCGAATTTTCTTCAGGAAAATTAGCATCCATCCTCGTTAACTCAGACGTTTCATTCGATTCAGTCAATGTATCAGATAAATTCAATGGGTTAGTTTTCATTGTTGGGTCAATAATAAAAGACATTTTTTATTTTTTAGTGGAAATAGAGTCAATTTCTTCAATCGTACGCTGGTGGTTAGTAAACACACAAATATCGGCAGCAATCATTAAGCTCCTTTCAACAATATCACGCGCACTTAATTTGGTATTTTGTAATAAAGCCAACGCAGCCGATTGGGCATAGGCTCCACCAGAACCAATTGCAATAGAATCATGTTCAGGCCTAATAACATCACCTGTACCGCTTAACAAAAATGATTCCTTTCTATCTGCAACAGCTAGCATCGCTTCCAATCGGCGTAATATACGATCCGAACGCCAATCCTTAGCCAGCTCAATAGAAGCGCGTTCTAAATTACCTTGGTGTTTTTGTAACTTTTTTTCGAATAGATCTAAGAGAGTGAACGCGTCTGCGGTCGCTCCTGCAAATCCAACTAATACTTGGTCATTAAATAATTTGCGAACCTTTCTAGCGTTCCCTTTTAAAACAATTGCATTACCTAATGTTACTTGTCCATCTCCACCGATAACGACTTTGTCCTTCCGCCTAACTAATAATATTGTTGTACCATGTAAAGCTTGCATGGCTTACCTTTTTAGATTTATGAAATATCAATATCCATTAATGGTGACTTATAGCAGCCTTTTCAAGTCCAACGCTGCAATATTAGTAAAAGGCCCTTTAAAGAAGGTACAACCCTTTTAAGACTTAACCTTTAATAAAGCAGCCTGCATTCCCGCCGTATTTAAGCGTTTTTGCTGTTCCGAAGCAATGGCCAAGGTATAAGGCCCCATAAAGAGCTGGTAATTTACGCCCCCATTCACATTAACTACTTTACTTTGCACCGGAAATCCCTTTAAAAGCGCTTGGGCCTGATATTGCTCTGCTTGAGAAACATCTTGAAAATTGCCTAATATAAGGCTGTATGTCTCATTACTGAACTGGCTCATTTCTTGCTCCAGCTGCTTCTTAGCTTCCGCTATGGCAACTTGCTCCGGCGTGGTACTTAGTAACCCATCTAACGGTTTTTTCAAAGCGGAAGAGACAGAGGCTTCTTCAGCCATCGTGGTAACAGCCGGGGACTGGGAAGATAATGTTAAATTATCCTGGGGCAAAATATTATAAAAATCGAATTTTGGCTCAGGTGGTTTAGGCGCAGGCGCCTCCAATATTTTCTGCTTTAACTTATCTTCTGCTTGCTGCGCTATTTGTTGTTTATTATGTGATTTTAAAAAAAATAATCCTAGAACCAACATAAATAAGGCAACCACTAAGCCCAATAGAGCCCAAAAACGGCTACGATTTGCACGTACTTTTTGATAAGTTGCATATTTAGCGTAGTCTTTAGCCATTACATTACTTCCATTGTCTCTACACCCAATAAATCTAAACCATTTTTTATGACTTGCTGAGTCGCTGCTATTAAATTTAAACGTGCATTTCGCAAACCCTCTGTCTCTACCAAAAAAACATGTTGGTTATAATAAGCATGAAAAACCTGCGCTAAATCCCGCAAATAATGCGCTATTAGGTGTGGTTCATAATTATTCGCCGCTTGCTCTAACATCTCGGGATAACGATTCAACAAAATTAATAGATCAATTTCTTGCTCTTCTTTTAATTGCGTCAATGAGTCCATGCCTATAGTTTTATCCCAATTTAACGCTTTCGCTTTGAGTTGACGCATCACACTGCAGATACGCGCATATGCATACTGCACATAGTAAACGGGATTCGCATTTGACTGTTCTTTTGCAAGATCCAAATCAAAATCCATATGTTGCTCTGCACGACGCAGCACATAAAAAAATCGTGCCGCATCACTACCTACTTCTTCACGCAATTCGCGCAGAGTAACAAACTCTCCGCTACGCGTTGACATCTGTATTTTCTTGTCACCCCTATAAAGCACCGCAAATTGTACCAATAATGCCGTTAAACTCGCAGCGGGGTAACCTAAAGCCTGAATAACCGCCTGAATTCTTGCTATATAGCCATGATGGTCAGAACCTAATATGTTCACCATCTTTTTAAAACCTCGCTCTTCTAAAATGCATAGCCGGTACGCCGCATCCGCTGCAAAATAAGTCGCTTGCCCATTTTCTCGGATCAACACTCTATCTTTATCATCACCAAATTCAGTCGATTTAAACCATAATGCACCCGATTCTTCATAGGCATGACCATTTTTCTTTAGCCGTTCAATCGTTTTGTCTACAAAACCTGTTTTAAACAAACTATTTTCTGAAAACCAATTATCAAAATTAACCCTAAACGCCGTTAAATCTTCTTTAATATCATCCAATATCGCATTTAGACTCATATCAAATAGCTTCTGATAATCATCCGCACCTAATAAAGTTTTCGCCTTTAGAATCAAGGCATCAATATGAGCTTCTTTATCACCGCCCTGTGGTTCATCGGCAGGAATAGCTTCGAACACAGATAACGCGGGCTTATAAAATTGCTTTCCATATTTCGCCAAAAGTTGCTCAACGATTCCACGAACATAAGCACCTCGATAAGCATTACTAGGGAATGCAAATTTTTCTTCGCAGGCTTCTAAATAACGCAACCAAACACTGGTTGCCAAAATATCCATTTGTCGCCCTGCATCATTTACATAATATTCTGCATGAGCTTTATAACCCACTGTTCTCAGTAACCTAACGAGTGAATCACCATACGCCGCACCGCGCCCATGTCCTACATGCAAAGGGCCGGTAGGGTTCGCCGAAACAAATTCTACTAATAAGGGTTCATCCTTTCCGATTTTTGAAGCACCAAAGTGTTCTGCTTGCGTTAGAACGCTATCGATAACCGGATACCAGGCGGTCTTTTTTAAAAAAAAGTTAATAAATCCTGGCCCTGCTATCTCAACCTTCTCTATGATCGAAGTAGCTTTAGAACAATCTATATGGGCGGCTATCTGCTCTGCTAGCTGGCGTGGTTGTTTTTTTAAGGGCTTAGCGAGAAGTAGCGCAATATTACTTGAAAAATCCCCGTGTGACTTGTCCCTCGCATAGTCCACTTGAATGGTCAAAGAAGATAAAGGGGGTACCTCTGCTGCTGCTAAAGCAGTTTTGATTTCTTGTTGGATAATAGGCTTCATAAGTATTCAATCGGTAGGCGTATGAGCTCAAGAGTATACCCCAATCATCTTAAGGAAAAATAGTACGCGCGCTTCTCTTAAAGCGGCCCTATCAACTAAATTAGCGACTAACTAGAAAAGTTTATAAGAGGAGCGTACTATCCCCCCAAATAATAAAAAGAGGCTTATTTATGAAACCCTTGCTCTATTGCCTACTCCCCATTTTGTCCTATTTTTCTATGCCGGTTACGGCTCAAACGCTTTCTACCCCTTTGGTAAGAAAGAATGTGGCGGTTCAAGCTTTTTCTGCCTTATCGATACAAGGTCCGGTTAATGTCACTATAGACACCAGTCAAACCAACCCTTCTATTCCTCCCTTACAGATTTTCGGTGATCCTAAAACAGTTTCTGCAGTAACGTGGAAAATAAAAAACCACACTTTATATCTAGACACAAAATGGACTTATAGACCACATCGCGGCGACAAGCTCACCATTAAAGTTAATACTACGCCCTCTCAATTAAGTCAGATTGACTTCAATAGTAATGGTCGTTTATTTGGTCAAGGACTAACGGGGTCTTTATCACTCATTAGCCGCGGAAACGGCAGTATTAACCTGAGCACTAATAAACTAAACTTAAAGTCTTTAGTTAGCCATGGGGAAAGCAATATTTCGCTCTACCATGTCAATAGTACTGATTTGAGCATACAGGGTAAAAATTCAGGAAAAATTAAAATAGAAGGTGATGTTGCACTACATACTATTAACCTGACAGGAAATGGGACGCTCCTGGTTCATTGGGTCAATAGCCCCTATTTAAAAATAAACGCTTCTGGCAACGAAAAGATTTTTCTAGCCGGCGTTACTAAAACCTTAGATATGCATCTAAGCGAAAAAAGTCATCTATTTGCAAAACAACTCAGGGCAGAGAATGGGTTTGTTGAAACGAAAAATCAAGCCAACGCTAAAGTTTCAGTTAAACAGAAATTAAGTGCGTTAGCGCAAGATAACAGTACTATTTATTATTCAAAACCGGTGGAGTTCCTAAATACTTTTACTAAAAACACTGGTTTAGTGCTTAGTAATTAACCTTTTTGTCATTGCGAACGCCGAAGGCGTGTGGCCATCCAGTAACATTATTTAATTTTTCCTGGATGGCCACGGCCGCAACGAAGTTTCGGCCTCGCCATGACGAAACTGTGGTTTTATTTAACAAGTGTAATCTCAACCCGGCGGTTAGCCGCGCTCGCTTTTACGCTTTGGTTGCTCGCAATAGGATCATGGCTACCAAACCCTGTTGCACCCAAACGCCGTGACCCAATCCCATGAGACCATAAAAAAGCAACGACAGTATCTGCTTGGCGCTGTGAAAGCTCGTTTGCCGTTTGTGGATCATAGATATCATCTGTATATCCCACCACTTGAATAAGGCCATCGCCATATTGCTTCATTGTTTTCATTGCATCAAGCAGTTGCTTTGAGCATTCCATCGTTAATCGCCCATTGGATTGAAAACAAACATCGCTATAGAGAACCACTCTCAGACGATCTGAGCTTTGAATCACTTGAATAAGCGCAGGTGGCAATTGTTTTTTATTAGCCGATGGTGTGATTTTTTCAACTTTAGCGGCATGCAAATCATCATTTGACTGCGTAGGCGTTGTTGAGCAGGCCGAAAGCAAAAACAAATTTAGCAGCAATAAACTACAAAAAAAGGGGGATTTTATTTTCATCATGGAATTGTTCTCATTTACGAGGGATATACCCTATCTCATTTTTTCTGTAATCTAGCATAATAAAAGCCATCTGTACCCTGAATTTGAGGAAAAATTTGTCGTCCTACTCCGCAAGCGACGCCCCATTTTTCATCAATTGTCTGTTCATGCGCATCAGACTGTTGTCGTAAAAAACGCTGTAATACGTCTTGATCCTCTTCTGGCAGTACCGAACACGTGGCATAAAGCAAAATCCCACCTGGCTTAAGGAGCGGCCAAAGTGAAACTAAAAGCTCCAATTGCTGCTGAGCAAGCTTATCAATATCTTCCTCTCTGCGTAATAGTTTGATATCCGGATGTCGACGAATGACGCCTGTCCCTGAACAAGGTGCATCTAACAGCACTCTATCAAACTGTTCGCCTTTCCAACTGTCTTTAAATACCTGCGCCTTTGTACAAACTAACTTCACACCATCACGCATTAATCTTAAACGTGAAAGATTTTCTTCGATTTTACTTAAACGTGTTTTATCCTGGTCAAGTGCCACCGCAGTCTGTAAATCTGGCTGTGTCTCTAAGATATGCGCAAACTTTCCTCCGGGTGCCGCACAAGCATCCAACACACTCTGTTTAGGCTGTAGCATTAACAAAAAAGCAGCTAATTGTGCTGCCGTATCTTGTATAGAGACTTCCCCTTCTGAAAAACCAGGTAATCCATACACACTGCAGGTTTCATTAAGAATAAGACCCACATCGCTTATAGGGCTTAATATCGCCTCTATCGCTTTAGCCTGAAGGTTTGGTAAATAATCATCTCTAGAGATCTTCAGACGATTAGCACGCAAACTCATGGGCGGTGCTTGGTTATTCGCTTCTATAATAGCTTGCCAATCCTTTGGCCATGCGTGCTGTAGCTTTTTCAACAACCAACGTGGGTGTGCATAATGCGCTTCCTTAGGCAGTTTTTTTAGCAACCCGGCTTGTTGGCGCTGAAACGAACGTAATACACCATTAATAAGAGGTGCTGCCCAATTTTTTTTAAGATCTTTGGCCGCTTGTACTGTTTCATGGACCGCCGCATGTGCTGCTGTCTTTAAATAAACAAACTGATATAACCCGATTAACAGCAAAGCATAAATATCTCGGTCATTAATGTTCAGTGGTTTTTTTAATAAGTAAGAACAAACTTGCCGTAAAGGCTCATACCAACGTATCACGCCGTAACATAGCTCTTGTATAAATCCTCTGTCTCGAGATTCAACGGTATTAGGCATACCTTCGGCAAAGGCGTCGGTTAATGAGGCGCCCCCTAATACACGTGCAATTATTTGTGCCGCCAGTGCGCGAGGATTAATCATGCTGACCTAAGAGAGTACCCACATTAAATAAATGTGATTTTGAATGGAGTAGTGCAGAAGCGGGTAAACAACGTCCTCCTGGTAGTTGTAGCTGCAATAAACGCAAACTACCTCTTCCCGTCATGACGTCAATTCCTTGCTCTCCTACGTGTAGAATAGTTCCAGGAGGGTTATTTGAACTTTGATCTAAAACCTCAGCCGACCAAACCCGCAATAAAAGCGCGCCTAAAAATGTATAGGCCACCGGCTTAGGATTGAAAGCACGTATCATTCTAGCAATAACATCCGCATTTTGAGACCAATCAATCTCTGCCTCTGCTTTATCTATCTTCTTAGCATAAGTGCTTCCTTGATCACTTTGTGGCTTTAATTGGTAATTTCCTTGTTCTACGTTGTTTAGGCTAGTCACTAATGCTTGAGCGCCCAATTTGGCCAAACGATCTTGTAAGGTTTGGCTGGTATCTGTCTGTTCTATCTTGCAAGAAACTTCCTGCAAAACTTGTCCTGTATCCAAGCCTTCATCCATTTGCATAATACTAATACCCGTTTCTTCATCGCCTGCTAAAATAGCACGCTGAATCGGCGCCGCACCGCGCCAACGAGGCAATAGTGATGCATGAACATTAATACAGCCAAGAGGAGGAATAGCTAAAACGGCCGGTGGAAGAATAAGACCATAGGCAACCACCACCATCAAATCAGCATTCCACGCCGCTAACTTTTTCTGTTCATCCACGTTTCGCAACGTTATTGGCTGACAAACAGGTAGATTTTTTTCCAAGGCAAGTTGTTTGATTGGGCTCATTAACAAATGGCGCCCCCGACCTTTGGGCCGATCGGGTTGTGTATACACAGCCACTACCTGGTGTTCTGACGCAAGCAACGCTTGCAAACTTGGTAAAGCAAATTCAGGTGTGCCTGCTAAAATGATGTTCAAGCGTTACCTTGTCGTTTTTTTATTTTTTCTAGCTTTTTACGTGCTAATTGGCGTTTAAGCGGCGACAAATAATCTAAAAATAATTTCCCATTGAGATGGTCTACTTCATGCTGAATACAATGCGCCAATATATCTTCTGCTTCTATCTCATAAGGCTTTCCATGCCTATCAAGCGCAGATAACTTTACCCACAATGCTCGAGGCGCCTTATCATAAACACCAGGAACTGATAAACAACCTTCCTCCATGAGTGCTTCACCGCGTCTTTCCACAATCTCAGGGTTAATTACGCACAAGGTGGATGATTTATCATTAGAAACATCAATAACTGCTAGCTTTTTATTAATAGCAATTTGTGGTGCAGCTAAACCAATACCCTTCGCAGCGTACATGGTCTCAAACATATCCTCAATGAGCTGCTGTAAAGCAGCATCAAAGCTAGTGATTGCTTCAGTAGGTGCGCGCAGACGGGGGTCAGGTAAATGGATAATGGAACGTATGGCCATAATTTCTACTAGCTATTCTTTGTCACTCAATTATTACTCGATTTAAGCGGTGATTTTCCTGACTTTAATCCCGTTAGTCAATCATTGATTCATATATCAATAAATACAGCTGATCTGGTAGCGGCTTATCTATCCTATTTCGTCGGTTAAGGATGCCTTAATTTAACTTGTTGATAATACAAGGAGATTTATATAAAAAAAGAACCGTGGGCGTTTTTGGTTTAAGCATAGGTGGCTTTGTGGATAGAATTAAAAACATACAAGACGCAAATTTAAATAATACGCTGCGAGAGGCGATAGAAAAAACCATTAACGCCTCTAATAGGGATGATGCAGAAAATCATCTTTCTCTAGCTGTTCTACTCTATACCCAACTGTATGAAAATCTTCGATTATTAAATCCTACGCATTCAAAAGAAAAAACTTTTAATTATCTCGATAATCTTTTGAAAAAAAATAGCTCCAGAGAGTTAACATTAATCTGTGATCAGTTCAGTAGAGCCTACCAAGGAAAACATGGGTTTTCTACCATTTTTGGAAGCGAAGAAGATCGCATAGCTTATACGATCACTCAAAAACTAATAGAAAATTCAGGCGCTGAGCTTACAGCTTACTTCAATATAATTCATACCATCGAAAAACTTCCTATTTATTTACAGAATGAAACGGCTGCCAAACATCTCGTTGAGGAGTTAAAAATTTTATCAAATAACTATTTTTCTAGCTTACTCAAAATAAATAGTTCAGGAAGTACTGAAAAAACGAAAGGAAGCGAAAGAATGGAAGCTTTTAATAAATTCCGATTAGATAGTTATCTAGAAATAGAGCGCTATAAAAAACATCACCCAGAAGCATCAACTCAAGCAACAAGTTTTCTAGATAAACTATTGTGGCTCATTACAAAGCTAATTCCTTTAATACGCAAGGAAACCAGAATGATGATGTTTGGAGGCCACACAAAAGCTAGCCTATCACTTGACAATATTAGCCAAGAAGTTAATAAAATAGCGCCTGCGACTTAATTTTCGTCTGTTATATTCACAGCAATGGGATGTTCGGCAAGGCGCCACGAGAACGAAGCAACCACCGTGTATTCAACATACATGAGGATTGCGAGACGAACGGGAACACAACCCAACATTCAAGTGTGAAAAGTATATTTAATGTGGGATTAAACTACGTAACAAGGTAGATACCAGCGCAACCGTTGCAACGCCCGCTATATATAAACCGATAAACCAGAGCCACTCTCGAGTACGTTTTTTCATTTGAAATGAGGTCTATTATAATTAATAGTGAATAGATTCTTTTACCTTACCGCGAAAAACATGATAAGAATAAAGCGTGTATATCAATAAAACAGGTAACAACACTGCGGTACCGACTAATGTAAATTTTAAAGTTGAAGGTGCTGCAGCGGCATCCCATATTGAAACCGAATGAGGAATAATATAAGGCCATGCGCTAATACAAAAACCAAGGTAAGAACAAATAAACAAGCCCATAGTAAGAACAAAAGGTGCCTTTTCTTTTTTACGGTTATATAGGCAATAAAAATTATAAAGCACAATAACTAATGTTAAGAGTGGCAAAATAGCTAAATAGTAAAAATGAGGCAATGAAAACCAAATTTTTATCACGCGTGGCTCAATAATAGGCGTCCAAAAACTTACCCCTACCAAGAAAAAAGTAACTAAGCCTAACAAAATCTTAGCTGCCTTATAAAGTTGGTCTTGCAAATTCCCTTCGGTTTTGACAATCAACCAAGTCGCACCTAACAGTGCATAACCACAAACAACAGCCAGGCCAGTAAAAACACTAAAAGGTGTCAACCATTGATAGGTAGTATGTGGAAGTGGTAAGTGACTACCGTATCCTTTTACAAATGTCCCTAGAATAACGCCTTGGATAAAAGCAGCTACGGTAGAACCCGTTGCGAAAGCAATATCCCAAACAAATTGACTACGATGTGCTTTAAACCGGAATTCAAATGCTACACCTCTAAAGATCAAAGAGACCAACAAAATCATAATGGGTATATACAGCGTCGGTAATAAAACACTATATGCCAACGGAAAAGCCCCATATAAAGCCGCTGCACCAAATACTAGCCAAGTTTCATTGCCATCCCAAACAGGTAAAACACTGCTCATCATAATATCGCGATACTGCCCGTGTTTAATCCAAGGAAATAAAATGCCTATCCCTAAATCAAAGCCATCAAGCAATACATACATCATAATAATGAATGAAATGATCACTGCCCATGTCAAAATTAATAACATCTATTTAACCTCAGGCGCCATGTATTTAAAGGGAGACTCTGTAATGACATCCGTTATTGACTCATGCGGTAAGGGGGCTGGCCCTTTACGTATCACTTTAAAGAGATAAAACAAATAAAAACTAAATACGATGCCATAAACGCTAATCAATAAAATCAAAGATATAACAACTTGGTGCATAGGAACCGTAGACGCGCCTTGTGAAGTACGAATTAAATGATAAGCAATCCAAGGTTGACGCCCAGACTCGGTTGTTACCCAACCTGCTATCGTACTCAAAAATCCTAAAGGCGCTATCGCAACACAAAAGCGATAAAAGTTTCGATAATGGAAAAGCCGACCACGAATGGATAACCACAATGCGATCAAGGCCGCTAAGAAAAATAATAAGCCAATCCCTACCATGACACGGAACATCCAAAAAGTAGATTCTATGACAGGCCTATCTTTAGCAGGCACACTCTTTAAGCCGATTAAAGTACCGTCCCAGTGGTGGGTATTAATAAGACTAGCTAATTTTGGAATACTAATTTCATAGAGATTTTTAGCGTGCTTAACATCAGGAATAGCAAATAAAATTAAAGGCGCTCCTTTTTGTGTTTGCCAATTTGCTTCTATCGCTGCTGTTTTAAGCGGTTGGTATTTTTGAACTTTTAGCCCAAGCATATCCCCTAATAAAATTTGTCCTGGGGCAAGAATAATTGCCGCTCCTAGCGCAAACGAAAAACAAATTTTTGCTAGTTCAACATGCTGCTGCCTTAATAAATACCAAGCTGACACCCCAGCAACCACAAAGCAAGTCGTCAAATAGGAAGCCATCAGCATATGAAAAAAACTAGGCAACATGGAAGGGTTAAATACAACTGCCCACCAACTGTCTACAACATATTTCCCGGCTTCAACGTGGAACCCTGCTGGTGTTTGCATCCAAGAGTTAGCTGCTAAAATCCAAAAGGCAGAAATAGTAGTACCCAACATCACTAATAAAGTCGCTGTATAATGCAACTTAGGGCCAACTTTATCCCAACCAAACAACATAATACCTAAAAAGCCGGCTTCTAAAAAAAATGCGCTTAATACTTCGTAAGCAAACAAAGCACCTAATACGCCTCCCGCTACATGGATAAAGGGTCCAAAGTTAGTTCCTAACTCATAGGCTAAAACAATACCTGAAACCACACCCATACCAAAGGTCAGCGCAAATATCTTTGTCCAGAACTGGCAAATTTTTAAATACACTGGCTTGCCGGTTTTTAACCACAAACCTTCCATAATCGACAAAAAGACAGCTAAACCAATATTGAGCGTAGGAAACAAGATATGAAAACCTATCGTAAACCCAAATTGTGCACGGGACAGTAAAGTGGTATCGATAATCATAGGGAGTTAATTGTACTGAAAAGGACTTTTCTATTATAACCTATTTTAATATAAACGAATGTGCAAAAAGTCAATCTAGCGATTGAAAAAGCTCATTTTAAAATAACAGCAATTTTTAAGTTTAAGTTTACAGCACTTATCGTCAATATCTGACAAGGAAAACACTATATAGTAGGGTATAATAAACGGTTGTGCAATTATCTGCAGTATAGAAATTTTTCTTGGCTAGAAGGCTCTACCCTTTTCCCTTAAAATACCGTACTGTCTTAAATGTCATAGTCTTTAGTAAGGAAGCTACACTTGAGCACTCATGATCCTTTACGTTTATTTTTCGCCATTGAATTAAACAATGAATTACGCCTCGCTTTAACTCAACTGATTGATGAGTTAAAGCACGAATCTTGGGGACATCGTGTTAGATGGATACATCCAGAAAATCTACACGTCACCTTGCGTTTTCTAGGTACTACCAATCGCTCTCTGATAGCAGCACTTGCTGAGGGCGCGCATAAAGCAATAAAAAAAATTGAGCCTTTTCCATTACAATTACATAATATTCGTTTCTTCCCCTCCCCCACGGCACCTCGTGCCATTGCGGCTGATATCATTCCTACTTCACAACTTTTTGAGCTAGCTCATTCCTTAGAAGAAGTTGCGGGAAGTTTAGGTTTCCCACCCGAAACAAAGCCTTACCTACCTCATTTAACATTAGGTCGAATTGTTCACCAGCATACTTCTAATCTACGAGAAGAACTTAAATTAAATGCTAGCCCTATGTTGGTAAATAAAATTGTATTGTTTCACAGTGAAAAAACCGAATATAACCAAACATACACACCCCTTGAATATATTTCACTTCAAACAGCCACAGCAAAGGTGTAGGGATTTAATTATCTTGGCGGAGAGGGTGGGATTCGAACCCACGTAGGATTTGCATCCTCATCCGATTTCGAGTCGGCGCCGTTATGGCCGCTTCGGTACCTCTCCAATCTGTACATTTTTCGCAGTTGAATTTTTTGCTGCGTTCCCGCTCAATCTATAGGCGGATATAAATCAGGCAACTGTGTAGGCTTTGCTGCATTTATCTCGGGGATTATATACTGTGTTTGCTTTATTTTTAAGCTATTTGGTTTTTTCAACGGCCCTAAATCCTGACTATAGAGATATTGAGACTTATGCGTCTTTATATAGTTATTGACCGAACTACAGCCGGTTACACTAACAACAAAACTTAACAGTAACAAAAAAGATAACTTCATAGTGCTTTATTTAGGTAAAAGTCGTAAGGCGGTTTAGCAGCGGTTTTAAAGTTGCTTGATGCTGCGATGACAAGGTCGTCAGGGGTAATCGCAGATGCGGGGTTGGAATTAGCTTGTGTTCTGCCGCTAACCATTTAACCGGGATAGGGTTTGTTTCAACAAATAAATCCTTACAAAAAGGCTGGAGTTGCTGCTCTAACGCTTCCGCCTTATCCCAATCCGTATTTTTTGCGGCCTCACAAAGCTCATGCACTGCTTTTGGTAATAAGTTAGCTAATACTGAAACAACCCCTTTGCCACCCAAACGTATAATTTCTAATGCGACATTATCATCACCGCTATAAATATCCAGATTGCTACCGCAATATTCTATAATAGCTTTTGCACAAGCAGGTCGGCCTTCTTTAATCCCCACAATGTTAGTAATACCCGCAAGCCTAGAAACTGTTTCAGGCAACAAATCAACGCCGGTTCGCTTTGGAATATTATAAAGAATCTGTGGAATAGGCACTTTTTCAGCAATGGAACGGTAATGTTGATAAAGACCTTCTTGGGTCGGGCAATTATAATAAGGGGTTACTAATAAACAAGCTTGAACCCCTATTTCCATGGCCTTCCGAGTTTGGTCAATACTCGTTTGCGTACAATTTGTTCCAGTGCCCGCAATCACGGGAATACGGCCATGAACTTTTTCTACAACCGTTTTAATAACGTTTTCTTTCTCTTCGGCATTCAGTGTCGCAGGCTCGCCAGTTGTCCCCATAACGAGAATAGCATCTGTACCTTGTGCAACATGCCAATCAACCAAATTACGTAAACAGAGATAATCAATATCTCCACTTTCACGCATAGGCGTTAACAATGCGACCATACTGCCATGAAACATATCCGATCCCACCTTGTCCTAAACGAGGAAAAATACTTCCCGCTGCAAAAATAGAGTCAAGCGAACTTACCAGGGTATACTACTGGGGAAGCTTGTAGATAATCAAGTCAGTTCCATTGTAAACTATATCGTCAATAGTCGAACTATACTCACAACAATGGGATTTTCGGCAAGGCGCCGCAAGAACGAAGCAACCGCCGTGTATACAGCGCACATGAGGAGGGCGAGTTGAACGGGAACGCCACCGAAAATTAAAGTGCCAAGAGTATATTTACAAAAAATGAACCTTCGTGTAATAAACCTATATCTTGGTTTAGAAGAGTCAACTTCATGCCTACTGCTATGAATAAATTAAACACGCTAAAAAGTTGGTTAGAAACAGCGTGTTCACTACGCAATTTCGAATTACAACCCTTGGTCAATGAGGCAAGTTTTCGCCAATATTTTCGGGTGCAGATGGATAATAACAGCCATATTGTGATGTTTGCACCACCCGATAAAGAAGATATAACGGCATTTATCTCCATTGCTAAAAATTTCACCAGTCAAGGCATCCACGCCCCAAACATTCTTAACTATCATCTAGAACAGGGATTTATCCTATTAAGCGACCTGGGCAACGATCTCTATTTCAACCTATTAAATACAGAAACCGCAGATGATTTATACACACGTGCCCTGGCTGTTATTCCCCAAATTCAAGCTTGTGAGCCAAAACTAGCTAATAATCAACCTTTAGGCTTATTTGACGAGAAATTTATTCGTGTTGAATTAAACTTATTTCCCGATTGGTTTTTAGGCAACCATCTAAACCTGATTATGACACCTAAGCTTAGCGCTTCACTTGAAAAAATTTTTCAGCTATTGATTACTTCAGCGCTCAAGCAGCCTCGTGTCTGCGTACATCGGGATTATCATTCACGTAATTTATTATTAATAGACAAAGAAAAAGTGGGGATATTGGACTTTCAAGATGCGATCTATGGCCCTATTACTTACGATGCTGTTTCTTTATTACGAGATGCTTATATTGATTGGCCAGAAGCCCAAGTCGAAAAGTGGACATTAAATTTTCATGATATGCTAATGCCAAAGCATTCGTTTTCTAGCGAAGAATTTATTCGCTGGTTTGATTTAATAGGCATTCAACGACATTTAAAAGTTTTAGGTATTTTTGCACGTCTTTGTTATCGAGATAACAAGCCTCAATACCTTACTAGTACGAGCCGTCTTCTACGCTACTTACAACAAGTCTGTGAAAAGTATCCTGAGCTCATTGAATTAAAACACTTATTACCCAATATCCACAATAAACTGAGCGAGACATAAAAAAATGAAAGCCATGATACTTGCCGCGGGTCGAGGCTCGCGCATGCGGCCTTTAACGGATGAAATACCCAAGCCCTTACTTCCGATTGCAAATAAACCTTTTATCGTACATCAGTTACTAAAACTAGCCGATGCTGGCCTAAAAGATATTGTCATTAATGTTTCTTATCGAGCAAAACAAATCATAGATGCTTTAGGGAACGGGCATCTTTATGGTGTAAATCTAGAATACTCATTTGAACCCGCTGCGCTTGAAACAGGCGGGGGAATTTGCCAAGCACTACCTTTTTTAGGCAGCGATCCTTTTCTTGTCATCAGTGCGGATATTTGGACAGCGTATCCGTTAGAAAAGTTATCACAACATAAGCTTGGCACGGCGCAAGCACATCTTATTTTAGTCGATAACCCAGATTTTCATCCTAGAGGTGACTTTCATCTTTTACCGAATAAACTATTGGATTTAAACGGATCACCAAAATTTACCTTTGCTAATCTTGGTATTTATCATCCTGAGCTTTTTAAAGACTGCAAACCGCAAGCCTTTCCACTGTCCGAGATATTCAATAAACGCATTAATGAAAAAAAAATAACCGGCGAACATTACCAAGGTAGTTGGTTTAATGTCGGAACATTGAATGAACTAACACGTCTCGATAGCTACCTAAAGCAGGAAAATAAATAGTATGCAACCTCTGCAAATATACTCACAGCAATGGGATTTTCGGCAAGGCGCCGCGAAAATGAAGCAACCGGAGTGTATATATGATACATGAGGATTGCGAATTGAGCGGGAACGCTGCTGAAAATTCAAGTGCAAAGCGTATAGCTTTTATCGGTGCGGGCAATATGGCAAATAGCCTAATCCGAGGTCTATTAAATAATGGTTATGATGCAAACAATATTTGGGCAAGCAATACCAATCTAGCACTGCTCGAGCATTTAAAAAAATTAAAGATTCATACGAGTACCGATAACCGCTTAGTCGCTACAACCGCTGAGGTGCTTGTACTTGCCGTAAAACCACAGATTTTAAAAGAAGTGGTAACCGAGATTACTGATCTTATTCTAGAAAAAAAACCGTTACTTATTTCTCTTGCGGTAGGTGTCAATTTAAAAACCATTCATAGCTATCTACAAGATGACAATATCGCCATTATTCGTTGCATGCCCAATACCCCTGCATTGCTAGGCTGTGGCGCTACAGGATTATTCCCTAATCATCATTGTTCATCCGTACAAAAAGATGCAGCTGAAGCGCTATTTCGCAGCGTAGGAATCGTTGTGTGGTGTAAGCTGGAAAAAGAAATCGATATCGTCGCTGCCTTATCAGGCAGTGGCCCTGCTTACTTTTTTTTACTCATTGAAGCCTTACAAAATGCGGGCACTGAATTGGGATTATCTAAAGAAACCGCATCCTTATTAAGTCAGCAAACTGCACTGGGCGCTGCACGAATGGCCATTGAGAGCGAGGGGAAGGAATCCATAGAGCAATTAAGACAAAACGTCACGTCACGTGGCGGCACAACCCAAGCCGCTTTAAACGTTTTAGAACAAGGTCATTTTGCTGAATTAATGAAAAAAGCCATGTTAGCTGCGAAACAACGTGCTGAAGAATTAGCAAAGCAGCTTGAAAATCAATAGCACTTACTTTAAAAAACCTTGCGCTTAGCCCTTAACTAGTTTCCAAAAGTAGTTAAGGGCTTTATTTCTATAAAACCGGGCCTGCGTCGCGGATTTCTTTACTTACTTCAAACTTCTTAAAGTTATCAATAAATTTAGCGATTAACTCTTTTGCTTTGTAATCATAAACCGCCGTGTCATCCCAGGTTTGCCTTGGATCTAATAAGCAAGCATCAATGTCTTTCAGCTTTTTAGGAATAGCAAAATTAAAACCTGGCAAAATAGTATATTCAGCCGTTTTCATTTCATCGCTTAAAATAGCTTGAATAATGCCGCGTGTTACCGGGATAGGAAAACGCCGACCTTGGCCATAAGGGCCACCTGTCCAACCTGTATTCACAAGATAAACGTTTGCATGGCTGCTCTTTAAACGTTTTATGAGCAGTTCCGCATACACCTTCGCAGGACGTGGGAAAAACGGCGCACCAAAACAAGTACTAAAGGTGGTTTTAATCGCTTCCGTCTGCCCAACTTCCGTGCTTCCAACAAGTGCTGTATACCCGCTTAAAAAATAATAGGCCGCTTGTTCATGACTCAAACGCGCTACTGGTGGTAATACACCATATAAATCGCAACTTAAAAAAATGACCGCGTTGGGTAAGTGATCCACACGATTCTCCGGAACACGTAGAGAAATAAAATCAAGCGGATAAGCAACACGCGTATTTTGTGTCAAGCTAGCGTCTTTATAATCCGGCTCTAAGGTCTGAGGATCTAATACAACATTTTCCATCACAGCGCCGTGACGTATCGCATTCCAAATAACAGGTTCGCGCTCTTTCGATAAATCAATACATTTAGCATAACAACCACCTTCAAAATTAAAGATGCTGCTTTCACTCCATCCGTGTTCATCATCACCAATTAAATAACGCTCAGGATCTGCCGATAAGGTTGTTTTTCCTGTGCCTGATAAACCAAAAAATAAAGCCACATCACCCTGTTTTCCTACATTTGCAGAACAATGCATTGGTAAAACATCTGATGCAGGCAACAAATAATTTAAAACGGAAAACATGGCCTTTTTAATTTCACCCGCATATCGATGACCACATAGCAACACTTTACGTTCACTAAGGTGAAGCATTAACGTTGCGTCGCTATGCACACCATCGCGCTGTGGATCCGTTTTAAGCCCAGGCAGACTTAGAATAGTCCACTCTGCTTTATTAGCTTTCCCATGAAAATTTTCAGGGCGAATAAATAATTGCCTAGCAAATAAATTATGCCAGGCGTATTCTGTGATTACTTTTACCGGCAAGTAGTAGTCGGGATCGGCGCCTACCTGTAGATTAGAAATAAATAAATCAACTTCTTTTGCATAGGATTCCGCTCGCTGCCATAGCGCATGAAAGCGTTCTTCAGCAATGGGTTGGTTAACCGGCCCCCAATCAATATCTTTTTCAGTATTCGGCTCTTGAACAATAAATTTATCTTTAGGCGAGCGCCCCGTTCGCTTACCAGTGGTAACCGATAAAGCCCCATTGGCTGCAATCACGCCTTCTTTGCGTTCAATAGCAAAATTAATTAATTGTTCGACCGTTAAATCAACATAGGACTTACCAGAAACTAAGATGCTGGTATCAAGCGAAGAAGACATGGGCTTTACTCCACAAATAAACAAAAAATTTGTTCATTTTAACATAAAAACTGCAAAGGGCTGAGCAGTGAATTACATTTATGCTCTCATTCTTTGAGCAAAAGAAGAAGATTGAGATTCTTCACTTGGTTTAGACTGATCCTGCCTACATTGCTCTGTCACTGCGTGCTCACTTACTTTGCCAATAACGAGCTTCTTGACTATCGCTGTAAATTTAGAGATAAATTCGGAAATCTTATCTCCGATAGTCCATTTTCCGCCTGAAACCAATCCTTTTGCTAAAGTTGTTGGTACTGTTAATGTAATATCCTTTTCAGAGGGTACAGCTAACTTATAAGTCTTTGTTTCTTCGCAGTAATGAAGTTTATATTGGATAGACAACAAAAATGGCTTTTCCTCAGGCAACACTAGCTTTGGCACGCCATTTAGTTCTTCTGTTGTCAGCTTAGCTTCTACTTTAGGGGAACTCCTATAGTTTTCTAAGCTCTTTTTCCGAGCCTCAGTCAAAAAACCCGGATTAGCCGTTTCAATAGGATATAAAAGTAGCGATTTATAAGTAACCATTTCTTTTACGGTAACTTCATCTTTATTAATGACATCAATAATAAAATGATGGAAAGGTTCTGCTCCTCTGATAGCTACTCTGGGGAATAAAAAATTCCCTAGTACATTCCTGCCAGTAAAGAAAGCCCCATCTTGATGTAACTCTTGCTTTATCACACTCTCTAATTCAGGTCTTTGCCCCTTTAATAACGAGGTAAATGCACTTTGCTTATTTGCCGCTTCTAACCCTGATTCACTTTCACTAGCGTCAGAAGCTTTATAATGTAGTCGCAATTTCTTGTTAAAACGAAGCTCAATCTCTGAAGTACGAGAAAAATCTTTTTCAAATTGTATCCCATCATTTTTACAGGCTGCTTCATTAGCTAGAACCTGAAAAACCTCAGTTGCCTGATCGACTAGATTTATTTTTTCCGCTAATCTATTGTTATTTGCTGTCATAATAATATTCCTTTTTTATTATGATTATACAGATAATTTATTAATTTTTCATTAAAAAACTTGAACTCTCCTGTATAAGTCGCGAGAATAGATTGAATTTTTTTATAAATTAAATCGTTTAAAATCATGTCCCATCCAAAACCCCGTTTACTTTCTGGCGACACGCCCACTGGCAAACTTCACCTTGGGCATTGGGTAGGTTCTCTGGAAACACGTCTTGCTTTACAAGAAAGCTATGAATGTTATTTCATCATCGCTAATGTACATGCATTTACCACCCGCGCCGAACACCCGGCAGAAATCCGCAAGAATACATTAGACATTGCCTTGGATTATCTCTCTGTCGGTTTTGACCCTAAACAAAGCAGTATTTTCATTCAATCCGAAGTACCTGCTACTGCAGAGCTCACCTGTTTTTTCAGCATGTTACTGTCCTTTCCGCGTGTCATGCGCAACCCTACTATTAAAGATGAAATACGCAATAAAAAATTAGGTGATAATTATCCTTTCGGCTTCTTACTATATCCTGTCGGACAAATAGCGGATGTTCTCGCTTTTCGCCCAGAACTTGTTCCTGTAGGCGAAGACCAAGTCGCGCATTTGGAAATGGCACGTGAATGTGCTCGTCGGTTTAATCAACTTTATTGCGGTGTAGACCCACAAACTGAAGACAAAGATTATGTTGCAAAAGGCGGTCTTTTTCCTATCATTCAACCCAAACTCAGCCGTGTAAAACGTTTGGTAGGCACCGGTGGTCCTAATAGCGATGGTGTACTGCCAAAAATGAGTAAGTCACTCAACAATGCCATCTATCTGAGCGATGATGCAGATAGCATTGCTAAAAAAGTAAGGGGTATGTATACCGATCCGAAACGACAGCGTGCCACCGATCCGGGCTCCACTGAAAATAACCCTTTATGGATCTTTCATGAAGCGTTTAACCCAGACAAAAAATGGGTTGAGGAAACCGAGTCACAATACCGCAAAGGACAAATTGGCGATAAAGTTTGTAAAGAAAAATTAATCGAAATATTGGTTGCATTAACTGAACCCATGCGCGAACGACGTCGCGTATATGAAAAAGATCCGGGCGAAATATTAAAAATATTACAACAAGGCACTGAACGAGCAAATGAACTGGCAGAAGATACCTTAATAAAAGCCAAAGCTGCCATGAAACAAGATTATTTCAAACGCCAGCTTAAATTAAGCTCACTGCCTTAGTTAGAACGTATCTTCAAATCAAGTGAGTCGCTATGCTCCCGAAGAATTTCGGCCATCGTGTCCCCGAAATTCGTTCGCATGACGCGACTGAAATTAGGCCGCGATACGTCCTGCGTCCGGCACGCACTCACTCCTTCGGAGTTCATGCCCGTGCCTCCCACAAATGACTTTACGGCGTGATGCGTTTCCTGCTTCGCCCGTCAACGCACGCCTATCGCGGGCTCTTCGACTTCGCATTGCTTTCACAATGCTTTCCTGTCTCATCGCCTGAACCCCGACTTTTGCCGGGGTGGCAAAAATATCCGAAATAAATCGGACTGTCTTTATTTAATGGTGTTGTGTTTTTTACGCTGCGAACGTTTTTTATGTAATGCCCACAACGTTAGAATAGGCCCAGATATCCCATAACAAAAAAAGATCAAGAAGAGTATCTTAGGCGGATCCAGTGAAATACCCACAAAGACAAGCACTACTAATAAAATAGCTACAAAAGGAACGCGGCCCTTCAAATCGATTTCTTTAAAAGAATAGTAACGTATATTACTTACCATCAAAATAGCCGCTAGAACTGCTAACACCGCCGCCGTCATATCGACGACTTCGCCTGGAATGCCAGAATCAACACTTAACCATACCATGCTCGCTAAAATACCCGCCGCTGCAGGGATAGGAAGACCTTGAAAGTAACGCTTATCCATTACCAGTGCTTGTGTATTGAAACGTGCCAAACGTAATGCACCCGCCGCCGCAAATATAAAGGCTGCCAGCCAGCCTAATTTACCTAAACTTTCTAAAGACCAGCTATAAACAACCAATGCCGGCGCAACACCGAAAGAAACCATATCGGACAAGCTGTCTAGCTCTGCACCGAATGCACTTTGTGTATTCGTTAAACGCGCAACCCGTCCATCAAAAAAATCCATAATCATCGCAATAAAAATGGAAATCGCTGCATTACTAAAATAACCTTCCATAGCGCTTACTATGGCATAAAAACCAGCAAACAAGCCCGCAATCGTAAATAAATTAGGTAGTAAATAAATACCTCGGCGACGATAAATTGCTTGCCTACCTCCTTCCCCATTTTCATTATCCGTATTTTTATTTGTTTCAAACCTATGTGTGGCTTGATCGCTTTGATTAAATGCGAAAGTTTCGTCATTTGGATCAAAAATTTCTTTGTTCATACATCAATTCCTTGCAAGGATTTTAATCGATAAAGTATTTCAAGCGCTTCTTTTGGCGCTAAGTGATCGGGCTCAGTATGCTCCAACAACGCCAAAACAGGAGAAAGCATTGTTTTTTCTGCAACCGAAGGCACAGAAAACAATGTTTTCTGTGCTAAATTCGTCTGTTCTTCTAGTGATAGTAGTTTTTCCTTTGCTCGTTTGATAACAGGGCTAGGAACACCCGCAAGTTGTGCCACGTGTAGTCCGTAGCTTTTATTCGCAGGGCCTTCATTAACCGTATATAAAAACACTATTTTATCTTGGTATTCCATAGCCGTTAAATGGCAATTAGCTATTCCGGCTATTTTTTCAGCAAGTTCTGTCAGCTCAAAATAATGTGTCGCAAACAAAGTATAGGATTTAATTTCTTTTGCCAAATACTCCGCACAAGCAAACGCTAAAGCTAAACCATCAAACGTACTCGTACCCCGACCAATTTCATCCATAATCACTAAGCTCTGCTCTGTTGCATTATGCAAAATAGAAGCAGTCTCTGTCATTTCTACCATAAAAGTGGAACGCCCCCCGGCCAAATCATCTGCCGCGCCGATTCGCGTAAAAATACGATCAATCGGGCCTATCAAAACACGATCGGCAGGAACAAAGCTCCCGGTCATTGCTAGCAAACAAATCAACGCCGTTTGCCGCATGTAAGTCGACTTACCACCCATATTAGGGCCAGTAATAATTAATAAACGTTTCTGCGATGTTAACTCACTATCATTCGCCACGAAGGGTACATCAATCGCTTGCTCGATAACAAGATGGCGCCCCCCATTGATATCAATGCCTGAATCAGTGCTTAACTGTGGACAAACCAACTTCAGTGTCACAGCACGCTCTGCTAGGCAAGTGAGCACATCTAATTGCGACAATGCGTTGGTCGTTTTTTGCAAATCAGCGAGATAAACCAGTAGTTTATCCAAAAGCTCTTCATAAAGTCTTTTTTCCAAACTGAGTGCTTTTGATCGCGCACTCAGTGCTTTATCTTCAAACTCTTTTAATTCAGGCGTAATAAAACGCTCAGCATTGGTTAAAGTTTGTCGGCGAGTATAATGGCTTGGCGCTTGTTTTGCTTGCACTCGGCTTATCTCAATGTAGTAACCATGGATACGGTTGAACCCCACCTTGAGCGTGTTAATACCTGACTGTTCGCGCTCACGCTTTTCTAAATCAACCAGATATTGCCCTGTGTTCTCGCTGAGCTTTTGTAATTCATCTAACTCACTGTGGTAACCTTTTGCAATAACACCACCTTCCCGAATCACGACAGGCGGATTTTCAACAATCGCGTGTTGCAACAAGGAAAATAACTGCGGAAATGCTTTAATGTCGTTACGTAGACTAACGAGGAGATCGTCTGGCGTATTTTTAGCGGCAGGCAAACAAGCCAGTTTATTGTGAATATCAGGCAAACTAGCTAAAGATGAACGTAATTGCTCTAAATCGCGTGGCCTTGCTGATTTTAAACCAATCCGAGCAATAATCCGTTCTAGATCACCGATGCCTTGTAATACACCGTGCAAACCCGCGTAAGCTTGTGTGCTTAATAAACATTGAATAGCCGTTTGACGTGCTTGAATAAATGCAAAGTTACGTAAAGGACTATGTACCCAACGATGTAATAAACGGCTTCCCATAGGCGTAGCTGTCTTATCAATAACCGACATCAGTGTATTACTTTTTCCACCTTGTAAGTTGGTGGTTAGTTCTAAATTATGTCGCGTCGTTGCATCTAAGATAACACTTTCTTCGCGCCTATAGACACGAAGCGGTTGAAGGTGAAGTAAATTAGTTTGCTGCGTCGCTTTTGCATAACTGAGTAAGCACCCTGCAGCCTGAATGGCTAAAGGTAAATCCTGGCAATCAAAACCACTTAAATCACGGGTTTGAAATTGTTGGGTGAGACAATGTGTTGCTGCTGTTAAGTCAAACTCCCAACTTGGCCTACGACGTATTGTCTTATAGGCGCTTAGTAAGGTGTCTAATCGAAATGCTTCATCAATAAGTAACTCAATGGGGTTTAGACGCGCTAATTCACTCACCAAAGCTTCTTGACTATTAACTTGTAAAATATAAAATTGGCCGCTACTCATATCCAAATACGCTAAACCAAATTGATCGCCTTTATGTGATATAGCTAATAAAAAATTGGTTTGTCGTGCCTCTAATAAGGCTTCGTCACTGAGCGTGCCGGGGGTAATAATACGTGTCACCCGTCTTTCCATGGGACCTTTCCCGGAAATCGGATCCGAAACCTGTTCGCAAATAGCAACCGATTCACCTTGCTTAACCAGCTTTGCTAAATAGCCTTCCACGCTATGAAAAGGCACACCTGCCATGGGAATAGCCTGACCACTGGATTGGCCTCGCTTTGTTAAAGTAATATTTAATAACTCGGCGGCTTTGATCGCATCGTCATAAAATAATTCATAAAAATCCCCCATGCGATAAAATAATAACTTATCAGCATAGTTTGCTTTTATGCTGAGATACTGGCGTATCATGGGCGTATGTTGCGATAAGTCTATTGTATTTTTCATAGTATTAAATAGTGTACCCAATCTGGAAAGTTAATTATAGCCTGTAAAATTTTCCTAGGGCACCGCTTTGCGCTGACATAAATTTTAATAAAAAATTTAATCGCTAATTGAAAAACTCGCTTGTTCAAGCGTGGAAAGAGGAGGATTTTTAATAACACGTAAAAAAACCGTGATTTTTTCGGAGCGTGTTGCCATTATTTTTTGTTTAAGAAATTGATACAACTGATAGCCCAACGCTTCAATTAGTTTAAACGATCGATCGTCACAAAATGTTTGCAGCTCATCAATGAGCGTGGCGTAACAAAGCGTATCATGCAAATTATCAGTGGTACAAACCAAAGGAATCGCTTCAAATCCAAACGTTACTTGTACTAAAACCCGTTGCAGAGAAGAACGCTCCTCTTCTGAGTGGCCTAATTTAACATCTAAGCTAATATCTTCTACTAATAATTGACAATGCATGCACATTAGAATAACAAAGCAAGCTACTTTTGACCAGGCATGCACTTCTCTCGCCTATATAAATAAAAAGGGCGGCATCTAAAATTTTGCTTAGGTGCCGCCCTTGAATTGAGCCAACCGTCAATTTATTTGCTTATTCGCTTTTAAGGCCTCATTCTTGGAGCAGCTGCTAACTCAGCTTCATGCTCTAATACACGACCCTTGTCTATCTCCAGTTTCTTAACCTCATCCCAAGAATAAAACACGGGCGCCTTTAACTGTTCTGTAGAATCAGCCCTATATGTGTTGCTAGGAAGCCTTTTAAATCCTTTTTGTAAAGGCGAGCGACAAAAAGAAAATATAATTTGGGCATAACCGCGTTCCTGAGCAATCTTAACCATATCACGCGCACTAAGACGAGGTCCTTTCTTTCGAAGTTCTATCATGTCAAAAGCTTGTTGTATCTTATGGCGAGGGGCTCCACCCTCTTTTTGAACTTTTTCCACTTTTCTACCAAGATGCATGAAAGCAACAACAGATTCAAAATAATGCTTCCCTTGTTGAGGGTTTAGTGTTTTTTCTTCTTCTTCTTTATTTTTACCTAACTCGTAATTACGAATAGCGCCTATCGTCGGCGTCCCTGTTATCCTTTCATAGCCAAAAGCATTAAAATCATTCATTGCCTGCTTAGACATTAAAGTAATACCTTTAGCAGAAACCGCTGCATAAGGCTTATGTATATGATTTAGATGTGCTAATAAGATTTTCCCATGTGGTCCTAAAAAAGTAACGGTAGGCATTTCTGGCTGTAAAATAATTTCATCACGAACGGATACTTTAAAAGCACCATGTGCATCCACAACAATCCGTCCAATATTCTCTTCTCCAACCCTCTTCCTTTGTGTTGTAAAAACATACGCGCCTTGTTTTTCGCCATTTACGTCGCGCACCCCCTCTTCTACCGCTATTACATCAAGGTTGAAGCGACCTTCTCTCTCCTGCATATCTGGAAGAGCACTAACTTCGGAAATAACTCGAGCTCTTTCTCCTGTGGTTTCATCTCTTTCTAACTTGGGATAAAGTTCTTTAAATACACCACCATCAACTACATCGCCTAAGCCAATGCGATCTTGACGTGAAGCTTCATAACCTTCAGCTTCTGGAGGTCTATAGTTAGCTGAGAAAAAAGCTGAACAACCAGCGACCGGGGTAAAATTAGTATTATTATTTTTATTATTCGACATTTTGTTATAAGATTCTTCGATAACTAAGACGGGAGCTTATAACAAGAATATTAAGAGCCATTAACATAAAATTAAATGATTATTAACGATAAATATTTGTTTTTTAGATTAAATGCCTTGCACAGAAAATGAGATACACAAAGAAAAAGGGCGGTAGCTAAGCCTTGCTTAGCTACCGCCCGCGGATTAAGCCCAATCATCAACCTATTTGATTATTCACATTTTTAAATACGAGGCTTATCTCCACCGAAAGATGCTTGGCCGAGGAGATAGCTCCGCTTGGAGTTTTAATGCATCTACCTTGTTTTGTTCAAGCTTCTTAATCTCATCCCAAGAATAAAATATAGGATTTTCTAATAATTTTGTTGAGTCCGCCTCATGTGTTTTTGGAAACGAAAAAGTACCATTTTTACAACGACAAAAATTACATATGACTTTTTTATACCCATGCTCTTGCGCAATTTTAATAGCGTCACGCGCACTGAGCTTAGGCCCTCTGCCTCGAATCACAATCGTATCAAAAAGTGGAAGGAACTTACCCTCTGGCTTTAATTTTGAAGCATCAGACTCATACGCCATTCCCAGCTCGCTAAAAATTGCTGCGCACTCTCTTTGTATCTGCATAAACGCAGATATATTTTCTAGAATGTGCTTTGAGTCATGTAATAGTGGCTCGTCATCAAATTTCTGTAAATCGTAACTATGAATAGCTCCGAATTTCGATGTGCCCGTTATCACTTGGTAACCCAAAGTCTCAAAATCATTCTTTGCCTGGTGAGAGGTTAAAGTAATACCTTTATAAGAGACCTCTGCGTAAGGAACAACACTCTGTATCCCTGCTTTCAATACTTTTTCATGTGGTCCAAGGAAGGAAATAATAGGCATCTTTTCATCCAGCTCAATGTCATCACCACCCCTCCTGCTGCTAATACTGCCATGTGAGCTCACAACTACCTGTTCAACCGGCTTTTGTCCAGCCACGTTTATTGGACCTCTCAATAAAAAGGCTCCCTGTTGTTCCCCATTTTTTTCTTTCCCTACATGTACCGCTATAAGATCAAGCTTTATAGTTCGATTATTTTCTAACGCATAATCTCTTAAAATAGGACGATATGTTTCCCCCGTGGCTTCACTTCTTTCCACTTCTGGATAAAGTCCTTTAAAGTTTCCTTTATCAACTTCATCACCGGAGCTAGCTAGCGCTTGATGTGAAACTTCAAAATCTTCAGCTTCTGGAACCCTATCGTTAACTGAGAAAAAAGCCGAACGGCCTGCGACAGGAGTAAAATTAGTATTATTGTTAATGTAAGGCATTTTGTTATAAGTGTTTTAGATAACTAAAACGGGAGCTTACAACAAGAAAATTAAAGCACCATTAACACAAACTTAAATGATTATTAACAAATGATATCCGATTTATAGATTATGCGCCTTGTATAGAAGGAGAGATAAGCAAAGAAAAAGGGCGATAGCTATGTGTTGCTTAGCTACCGCCCTTAGATTGAGTCAAGCCACTAGCCTGTTTGATTATTCGCTTTTTTAACGCGACATTCTTGGGGTACTACAGGATGGCGCCTCTTGATTTTCTGATACACGCCCCTTTTCCATTTCAAGCTTTTTAATATTATCCCAAGAATAAAATAGGGGCTGTTCTAATAATTTTGTATCGGCCGGATCATAGTTTTTTTCATTTATTAAAGAGGGAAGGCTAAACCTTATTAAAGTGCGTAGGTTAGCCTTGACACGACAAAAAGCAAAAATAATTTTTTTATAACCATGCTCTTGTGCAATTCCAAGGGTAGCAAGCGCACTGGAAAAGGGAGCACTCTTCCGAATCTGTATTCTATCCGAAATAGGGAGGGTTTTGCCTTCCAGATCTGAGAACTTTAAAAATCTTTTTACTGCATCAGGATCATTCATCTTAGAAAGCGCTATATCGAGTTTTTTATTTTCATCCATAAACGCAGCGAGATCTTCAAAATAGTGTACTGCCCTCTCTGTTGGCTCCTCTACAAATTTCATTAAAATGTAGTTACGAATAGCGCCTATAGTCGATGTACCCGTTATTACTTTATATCCAAAAGCATTAAAATCATCTCTTGCCTGCTCTGAGGTAATAGTAATGCCTTCGGAAGAAACCTCCGCATAAGAATTAACTGCACTTTTTTCAGCTAGTAAGAATTTATTATGTGGTCCTAGAAAGGCAATAACCGGCATATCTGGCTTCAAAATAATATCACCGCAATAGATGGAACCAAAGAAACCATGCGCATCCACGAACACTTGCTCCAGCGGATCGCCAGAACGGGTTTTTAAAAGATAAGCGTCCTTTTTTTTACCATTTTTTTCTTTTCCTACATTTATCGCTACCACATCAAGCTTAATAGGTTGGTCTTCATTATGGCCATAAACTTCTGAAATAACGCGACCGGTTTCTCCGGTATTCTTATCTATTTCTATTTTTGGATACTGTTTTTTAAATCTATTTCCATCAGGTTCATCACCAAAACTAGCTAGATCTTGAGGTAAAGCTCCAAGATCTTCGGTTCCTGAAATCCAATCACTACCCGAGAAAAAAGTCGAACGACCAGAGGCACCAGTAAAATTAGTATTATTGTTATTATTAGGCATTTTGTTATAAGCGTTTTAGATAAATAAAACCGGAGCTTATAACAAGAAAATTAAACTAACCTTAACGTAAAATTAAATGATTATTAACAAATAAAATCGTTTATTTAGATTAATCGCCCTACACCGAAGAAGAAACAAGCAAAGAAAGAACAAAGAGAAAAAAGGCCAAATTTTCACTTATAGAAGGTAAAACGAAGAAAAAAGCTTACTAATTTATCAAGCTAAACAATGCCCAGAGCCCGAGCTTGAATCGCTATACACGATAGGCAAGCTCAAGTCCACGAAACCAAACCTACTTATAATTATTTTTCCATTGACGAAGATAAGCAAAAGCTTCAGCAGGCAAATCAAATTTTTTCCCGCGATGTCTTTCAACACGCGATAGAATTTCAGGCTTATCACAACGCAAAAAAGGATTAACGAGCCGTTCCGTAGATAATAGACAGGGAAGGCTAGGTATGTTTTTCTGGCGTAACTCGCGAACCCGCTCTAAATATTCCTTAACATTTGGGTTGCCTGGCTCAAGCATTTGCGCAAAATTCAGATTATTCAGCGTATATTCATGACCACAATAAATTCGAGTTTCGTCCGGTAACTGCGAAAGTTTATTTAAAGAATCTAACATCTGTTCAGCAGTTCCTTCAAACAGTCGACCACATCCCGCAGAAAACAGCGTATCTCCGCAAAAAAGTAAATTATCTCCATAATAAGCAATATGGCCCAGCGTATGACCAGGGATGGCTAATACTTTAAAAATAATTGGCCAGTTATTTAATTCAATGCTATCTCCTTCATCTACCGGCTTGGAAACACCCGCTATTTTTTCTTGCGCTGGCCCAAATACGGGCACCGAATGATCTTTTAAAATCGCTTTTATTCCATTGGTATGATCCCAATGATGATGCGTAATAAATATTGCGTCTAACGAAAGATTTAAACGTTTAAGGAACGTTAAAACAGGTTTTGCCTCGCCCGAGTCAACGATAATACAATGGTTAGTCTCATCGTTAATCAGACACCAAATGTAGTTATCTTTAAATGCCAAAATAGGTTGTACTTGAATAGCCATATTGTCTCCAATTTTTTTTATTTATCTGGCACCACTATATCTCTGCCAAACCCACTTTATAATTATTTTCTTGAACGTCGTGTTTCTGCTTCTTGTCGCCGACGGTCACGTCTATCGCCTGCTTCTTGGTAACGCCGCTTTTCATCTTCTGTTTCTGCGATGACGTGTGGAACAGGTGTTTTAGCTCCATGCTCATCAGTGGCAACAAAAGTAAAATAAGCTGAAACCATATGGCGTCGATCACCCGTACGGTAATCTTCAGCCAGAACCCGAACACCGACTTCCATCGAAGTCTGCCAGCTGCGATTAATAGATGCTTGGAAAATTAAAATATCGCCTCGTCTAGCCGGCTTTAAAAAATGCATCGCATCAACGGAGGCCGTCACACATGATTTTCCACTATGACGTTCGGCCACGACAGAAGCGACTCTATCAAGTGTCGCCATGATTAACCCCCCAAAAACCGTCTCCGTTGAATTGAGATCGTTGGGAAATATTTTATAGGTATGATCGTGAATAGCCGATGCGGCGACGGGTTTGGCGGGTTGCGTTATCATGGGGAGCCCCTATTCTGATTTTGTTAAAGCGATTTTGGCTATTATAACCATAAGATACATTGACAGCACTTTTTATTACGTGCCCTACGATAATCTATATCTCTGATGAGAGATTACCTGATTAGTTTGATCCTTAACAAGACATATCTATTTCGTTTATATTCAATTGATCTAAAATACTTTTTAATTTATGTAGGAAATTTTCTTTTTTAAGGATAATCATGTTCCAACCAAAATCTGGCTCCAACCATCTGATGGTAGATCTGCACGGCTGTTCGGTTCAAAAAACCAAACAGTTGCTTCAAAAACACTTTGCAAAAATAGAAACTGATAATATTACTGAAATTTACATCATTACCGGACGAGGTAACCATGTGAACCCTGATGGCAGTCGCGGCGTTTTAAAAAGGCTACTGCCCAAATTATTACAACCTTACAATCCAGATATCATACAGGTTAATAAAGAAATAGGTGCTTATAAAATCATTTTACGGGGACGTTTAGCGCTTAAGGACGTAAAAGATGTATTTCAAGACCTTAGTTTAAACGAAAATGAAGAAACGCAATTTATCCAATACTTTCAAAAACAAGCAGATCAAAATGATCAAGGAGCCCTGTTTGTTTTAGGGGCTACCTATTTATATGGAGGATTTGAAAAATTTCATAACCCTCAACAGGGTCTCAACTTACTAGAACAAGCGGAAAAACTAGGCTCAATTGACGCCGCTATACAATTAGGCACGGCTTATCTTGAAGGACTAGTCATTCCTCAAAATCATAAAAAAGCGTTTGCTTTCTTTAGAAAAGCAGCGCTAACGGGCCATGCCTATGCACAACATTCCCTAGCACAGTGTTATTTACTAGGGCAAGGCACTAAACAATCAGATACAGAGGGTGTTGTTTGGCTAGAAAAATCAGCGCAGCAAGGTATCGCGCAAGCACAATTTAATTTAGGGAAAAGTTATCAAGTGAGTCGCTATGCTCCCGAAGAATTTCGGCCATCGTGTCCCCGAAATTCGTTCGCATGACGCGACTGAAATTAGGCCGCGATACGTCCTGCGTCCGGCACGCACTCACTCCTTCGGAGTTCATGCCCGTGCCTCCCACAAATGACTTTACGGCGTGATGCGTTTCCTGCTTCGCCCGTCAACGCACGCCTATCGCGGGCTCTTCGACTTCGCATTGCTTTCACAATGCTTTCCTGTCTCATCGTTAGATGGTGCGTTTACACCGCAAGACATTAAATTAGGATTGCATTATCTTAATCAAGCCGCAGAACAAGGTATGGCTGAAGCAGAAGTTATACTAGCCAGACTCTATGCGACCGGTAATGAGGTGGAACAAAGCAACAGTAAAGCCTTTGATTTGTATTTGCGCGCTGCTTTCTCAAACAATACCTTTGCATTATATATGGTGGGCACGTATCTCCTCGATGGTCGTTGTGGCTTTCCCGCAACTGACGCTATAGCATTTGAATGGTTTTTACGCGCGGCTGAAAGAGGCGATGCCGATGGACAAGCCCAAGCGGGTAATGCTTATTTATATGGAATCGGCATAGAAAAAAACAGTGAAAAAGCACTGTTCTGGATACAGAAGGGATTAGCACAAAAAAATAAACATGCTTACTATTCAATGAGCCAACTTTGCCGTGAAGAATCATCCGCAGACAATGAAATAAAAGCCTTTGGCTACCTAGAATTATCTGCTGAAGCAGGGTATACCACCGCACAATTTGAACTGGCACTTTGTTTATTAAAAGGCAGCGCCTACGTCAAACAAGATATTGAAAAAGCCATGAATTACCTGAAGTTAGCTAAAGAACTAAACCATTCTGAATCTATTGATCTCTACCAAAAACTACAAGGACTATCTCTGTATGAGCAGGATATCGCTTTAGAGGCACCTACTTCGGCTGATAAAATTAAACCAGAAGAAGAAAAAACAGCAAAAACTCGCGCTTCTTCTTATACAAACCAAGCAAAAGCACTGTACATAAATCGTAACTATGCACAGGCGATTAGCTTCTTCCAAAAGGCGCTCAAATTAAATTTGCCGAATAAACAGCCTGAATTAATATGCAACATAGCACATAGCTACTTCGCATTAAAAGATTTCAATCAAGCTATTAATTTCTATTCTAAAGCCATCAATATGCTCCCAGAACAAAGCTCACTTTATAGCTGGCGTGCTAAATGCTATAGAAAATTAGCTATTCAATCAGAATATACAGACACTGAAAAACAAGCTTTCATTGAGAATGCTGAAAATAATGAACAAAAAATAGCAGCCGAAGCAAATAAATCTTCTTACCGTTTAAAATGATAGGACGATGAAGCTTGCTCATCTGATGCAATTTTTATTTGAGCAACAACGGTCAGCGCTTGACTATCATGAGGCGCTAACTTTAAAGCCTTCTCAATATCTCGCTGTGCTTTGTTAGTATCATTTAAAACCAACCAACTTTGCGCGCGTCTACGATAAGCGGCGGCAAATGTTGGATCTAACTTTAGAGACTTTGTATAGAGCTCAATAGCTTTTTTATAATTTTCTTGTGAGTGATAAATAATCGCTAATTCGTGATAACTACGATAATGATTAGGTTGTTTTTTTTGTATCGCTTCTAAAATAGAAATAGCTGTTTCATAACGACCTAGAGATCCTACGTTATTAGCCAATTTCATCTGATAAAAAAAATCACATTCTTCTTTATTATTGGCTGCAGAAAGTAAATGGGTAGTAATCAACTCAATATAATTGGTCTCTTGAGCGGCCTTAAAAATAATCGGTAAAATTAAATTAAGATGTGCATAGACTTTACGTAAGATGGTAGGATCAACCTCCAAACTTAGACCGACTTGCTTACCCGTTGCTGAAATTTGACTTAAGCGATGATCCTTACAGGATAATTTTTTATCTTTTTTCATCATCGGTAATTCAGGCAGCTTCCAATAAGCGCCTATAGGTTGAAATGAATAACGGCCTTCCTTTTTAATGATCAGAAATAATACCCGCATGGTTGCATCATAATAAGCATCGCTCTTCTTTATGGGCTTAGAAGTTTCATACGATTCTACTAAAAACAAAGGATTATTCGAATTTAACCATGTTTGGTAGCACAACATAGATATCCCATAGGGCTCTTTTAATTTATTCTCTATTTTTTCTGAAAAAAAATCTCTAGCTGCCAAAGGATCTCTTTTTTTTAGCTTAAAAAATCTATCATTAGCAACGGTAGGTAATACAAGTCGAATCAGCTCACTTTGATCATTCGCCAATAAAAAACGCAATGTTTCATCTAGCTTCTCACGCCGAACCGTAATAACACCTTTTCCTTCTTGTGAATCTGCTATTTTTAATACGATGTAATCACTATTAATAGTTTGACAAATTTGCTGTGCTAGCGTTGGTGTATATTGCCGTGGGAAACTAAGCGCTTGTGGACGATACGCTTTAGCTTGAGGTGGTAAAGATAAATGCATTAAAATTTTATCGTCAAGAATCGTTTGTAAAACCGGATCGTCATCTAATGTTAAAACATGCTCAGGCGAGGCTTTTACACTTACCCCCGAATAAATACCCGAATAAAAATCTAACTTACGACTGTCATTGTGTTTACTTTTTTCTAAAGAATTTAAAAAACTGGCGTATTCACTATCATCCTGACTCCAGGGAGCGCCAGGAAAGCTATTAAAATAGACTGGGTTAATTATTTTTTCTAATGTTTGCTCCAATTGACGTCTCAAAAAAATACCGGGGAAATTTTTTCTATCACCAAATAACTCATCGTAACCGGATGTTCCTGATTGAAAACCACGACCAAACTCTAATATTTTTATTTGTTCTTGTTCGTTAACCTTTAAATCAACCACATAATAAAAAATAGCTGCTTTTTCACGGTCTATACAAGTCCGATAATTTTTCAGTGCTTCTTCTTGATCAGCATCTAATGTTAAAACTTGCTGATAACATTGCGCTGCCTCATAATATTTTTTTTTATTATGCAGAATAGATGCTTTTTGAAGCCATGCTTTTAAATAACGACCATCTATTTTTAATGCCTCATCAATGGACGCTAAAGCTTCATCTAATCTTTCTAATTGGATTAAGACCAGTCCTTTATTAAACCAAAATGGTGCAATTTCTCTATCAATTTGTATGGCTTTTTCATAACAAATTAATGCCTCTCTAAACTTACTTTGTTTAAAAAATGCATTTCCTTCTTCTTTTCGTCCATCGGCCTGAATATTTGGCATGTTAAATCCTTTTAACAACACTTTTTAATTCAAAAATTGACGTATAAACCCCAATTGAAAACCCTTAAGCTCAAGATATTACACGCCCTATACCTTCACCAAACTGTACTTTACTCTGTAGCGCAAGATGATCCGACCATTGCATACGATTTGCAGCAAATAAAACAATAACCGTTGAGCCTAATTGGAATTGACCTAATTCTTCACCTTTAGCAAGAGAAATTGTGTTCTCAGCATAATGCCAATGACGAATTTGCCGTGTGCTTGCCGGCGCAATCACGCCTTCCCACACCGTACTGATGCTAGCCACTAACATAGCGCCGACTAAAATAACCACCATAGGGCCAGCGGCCGTTGCAAATAAACAAATGACCCGCTCATTTCTAACAAATAATTGAGATAGCTGTTCTGTTGTTTCTGTATTAACGGAAAATAACCGCCCAGGTACATAAATCATTTCTTGTAGCTTACCAGCAAAAGGGCTATGCACACGATGGTAGTCTTTAGGCGAAAGGTAGAACGCAGCAAATTTCCCCTGTTGGAAACAGGAAGCCAACGGCATAGAGTCGCCTAACAAGGCTTGTAAACTGTAATTAATGTTTTTGGCCTGAAGAAGCTGCCCTTCCCGTATGTCGCCAAACTGACTAACACAACCATCAACCGGGGAAACAATACTCTCAGATTGAGCGTCGATAGGGCGCTTTTCGGGCTTTAAAGCGCGGGTGAAAAATTCATTGAAATGACTATAATCATTAGGGTTTTCTTTTACAGCCAAACTCATATCGACTTGATAGTCCCGAATAAAATTTTTAATTAATCTATTTTTTATCCAGGGCTGCTTACAATGCGCGACCCAGCCCGCAAATCGGGACAAACCGTGCTGTGGGAGAAAAGATTGGAATAAAGTTCGCAAAAGACACCCCTTATTTAGATAGGTAGTTTTATAATTAATCAATTAGGCCTGCTTAAGGCGCTTATTTTACTTCTTATTGATGGATATTTAAATGAGAGACTCACAGCAATGGGGCTTTCGGCAAGGCGCCGCGAAAACGAAGCCACCGGAGTGTATTTATGATACATGAGGATGGCGAATTGAACGGCAACGCAGCCGAAAATTCTAGTGCGAAGCGTATAGATACGGAGGTATTAATTATTGGGGCCGGTCCTACCGGATTGATGATGGCATGCCAACTACTACGATTCGGCGTTAGTTTCCGTACTCTTGATAAGCAAAAAGATCGTGCGCTTGAATCGCGTGCCTTTGCTATTCAAGCAAAATCCATGGAAATTTTCCAAAATTTAGGCCTTTCTTCTGAATTCCTTAAGGTTGCGCGCACTGGGATAGACTTTGCTTTTTTTATCAATGAAAAAAAACAAGCTGCCATAAGTTTTGCTAAATTTCCTCAACAAAACACGCCCTTCCCTTCTATCTATTTTCTTCCACAAACCGAAACTGAACGTATTCTGATAGAGTTTTTAGAGAAAAAAAATATTTTTATTGAAAGAGAAAAAGAGCTGGTTACTTTTTCACAAGATAAAAACACGGTGAATGTAAAAATAAAAAACTGTCTTACAGGAGAAATACAAGAAATTTGCTGCGCTTATATCGTAGGATGTGATGGCGCACATAGTACTGTCCCCCATACGCTTAATTTTTCCTTCGAAGGTGCTGCCTACAAGCAAAGTTTCATTTTAGCGGATGCAACAATTGAGTGGCGTTTTTCATCTGATAAATTCTTATTTTTTTTAAGGAAACACGGCATCTTTGTGCATATCCCACTTACTAAAACATTCAGCCGTATTATGTTGGCACGACGTGCCGATCCTTCTTCACAAGGAAAATTGTCGACCCCAAGCATCACTGAAATAGAAATTGCAGCCCATAATATTACTCAAACGCCTGTTAAACTAATAAACCCCATTTGGCTATCACAATTTTATCTACACCATCGTGGTGTACAAACTTATTGCCAAAAACGTGCTTTTCTAGCTGGAGATGCGGCACATATTCACAGCCCTGTCGGCGGGCAGGGTATGAATACAGGCATTCAGGATGCCACAAACCTAGCCTGGAAACTGGCATTGGTCTTGAAAAAAAGAACCTCAAAGCAACTTTTAATGAGCTACGAAACAGAAAGACATCGTATAGGAAAAATCTTATTAAAAACCACTGACCGTTTCTTTTCCTTCATGACAGCTAAAAATTATTTAGTTTCTCTGCTGCGCAATCTATTTTTACCTTTTTTTATAAGATTTGTTTTTGCAAAAAAACATGCGGAACAACGTTTGTTTTGGTTTATGTCACAATTAAATATTCATTATCATAGCAATGAATTTATCTATGAAATTACAAAGAATGCTAATACTGCATTTAAGAAAGGCCCGCACGCGGGATATCGTGCACCGGACGCACCCATCAACGCCTCTAGCCTCTTTTCTATGTTAAGAGATAAACCTTTTCATCTACTTTTATTTCAACGGGGAAAAACACAGCAGGCTGACTTAGAAAATTTAAAACTTCTAGCCTATAGCTATGCCGACTGGGTACACATCCACCCTTTTCAAGCCTCACCAGACAATGAGGTGCTCTTCCAACGTTATGGTGTTACTTCAGCCGCTATTTATATTATCAGACCGGATGGTTATATAGGGTTCCGCGCCTATGGCTACGATTTAACGGCAGCCAATAATTATTTAAAGCGTTTATTTGGAAAATAACCAATAAATCGTCCCATTTATGCTAGATTATAACTATCGCTTGTTGATTAAAATTTTTTAACCTTCGTGTTAATAAAAATCTGGGCACTTAATTATGTTTAAAAAACGATGGCTACTCATTTATACCCTTTTTTTTATATACTCACAAAGCTGGGCACATGAGCTCATTGAATTAAAAAGCAAAGTAGGATTATTTACACTGAATCCTGCAACATTAGCCATCTCCCTAAATCCTAGCGATAGTTCAGAAAAAATTGATCTCACAAAAGGTGATTATCCTTTTGATAAAGTAAATGATCTAAAAAATAATACTAAAGAAGCTCAATGGAATTACCCTAAGCTTAAAATGCATGTTAAAGTCACTGTAGATGGCCAAGGATTGAAGTTTTTATTTACTACCAATAAGGAACAAAATTTTCAGTGGCCAAACATGGGTTTAGACCCGCTAGTAAACACTTTAATTATTCCAGAGGGTGAAGGTTTATATATCCCCAGCCATAATTTATTTTGGCTTAACGAGTTTAAAAAATACCCTGACTTATCTTTAAGTATGCCTTTTTGGGCCATTCAATACAGCCTAGGTACTATCAGCACCATCATGGCGGATCACGATGAAAACACCGCGACGCAAGTCAAACAAAAAAATGCACAGCTTTACTTAAGCAACACCCATCAGTTTTTAAAACGTGAGCATTTACCTGCTTATGAAATATCTATCCATTCTACTGGTAATTCACCGATTAGCCCTGCGCTGGATTATCGCCACCTACTAATAGAACAAAATAAATTTGTTTCACTTAAGCAAAAAATACTGGAAAACGCGAATGTTAATAAATTATTGGGGGCTTTTCATGTATGGGTTTGGGGCGATGGAAAAAGCATCGATATGTTACGAAAATTTGATGCTCTGGGTATTAAACGTCTTTGGATTGGTTACGATGCAACGCCTGTTAAGAATGGATTTAATATCGATAAAACCTATATTATTACAGCTGAAAACATGGGTTATTTGATTGCACCTTATGATAGTTTTGATAACGCACAAAATCCAAAAACTTCCGATAGCATAACTTCAAGCTGGCCTAATCATTTATGGCCTGAAGCCTGTATTCGCGATAAAAATGGCAATATCTTAACTGGCTTTGCAAACCGCGGCTGCTATTTAAGTGCCGAAGCCTTACGCTTAAGAGAGTCTAAAGAAAAAAACATAGCAAACCATATCGATACCATGCTAACCAAAGGTGACAATAGCCTTTTCCTCGACTGCGACGCCGCTGCCCCATTGTATGAAGATTACTCAAAGCAACACCCTATGACTCGATTACAAGATTTAGAAGATCGTGTTGAACGCATGCGTTACATCAGTAGCACTAAAAAACTAGTACTCGGATCTGAAACAGGCTTAGCCTGGTCTAACGCTATTATCGCCTATAATAATGGTGGGTTTTTAAGTTTTTCACAGGCATTTTGGCCTTGTCTAAAAGATAAAAAACACTTTGGGGCTTGGTGGCCTAACACAAAACCTACTGTTTTATTTAAGCCCTATAAGGCGCCGCATGAACTTATTCATGCGGCTTATGATCCACGTTATCGGCTTCCACTCTATGAAGCTGTTTTTCATGATTCTGTCATTTCTACCGACCGTTGGGAGCTCAACGAATTAAAAATTCCTACGCTTAGACAAACAAAGGCTTTATTACAAAATCTTTATAACATTCCACCTATTTGGGTATTAGATAAAAAAACCTTAGCAGACAATGAAAATTACTTTGTAGAATACTATCAATTTTTTTCTCCCTTACACCAGATGACGGGCTTAGAACCTTTAACAGAATTTAAATGGTTAACCACAGACCACTTAGTTCAACAAACGCAATTCGGAAACCGACTTATACTAACGGCAAATTTTTCAAAAATAACTTTCGAAGGAATAAAGCCGGATTGCATTCAAGCACAATGGAAAGAAGATGGTAGCCAACACCTATTTTGTCCGAGAAATTATTCAAATAAAAAGTAACAAATAAAATTTATTCTTTTGTAAATAAAAAATAAATTATTGACTTAATAAAACAATAGTAGTTATAGTATAGGTTACCTAAAGAAGGAGGAGAAATAGATGGTTGAATCCACTTCCAAGTTTCCTAAAAATGCTCAAGTGAGTCGCTATGCTCCCGAAGAATTTCGGCCATCGTGTCCCCGAAATTCGTTCGCATGACGCGACTGAAATTAGGCCGCGATACGTCCTGCGTCCGGCACGCACTCACTCCTTCGGAGTTCATGCCCGTGCCTCCCACAAATGACTTTACGGCGTGATGCGTTTCCTGCTTCGCCCGTCAACGCACGCCTATCGCGGGCTCTTCGACTTCGCATTGCTTTCACAATGCTTTCCTGTCTCATCGAATGATATTATTTTAAACCTTCAGTTTGAAAACTCTTTGATCTATCAAAGATTAAATCAAGTATCGCCAAAGACTCAATTTATTGCTTCGCTTGTAACAAAGATTATGAGTGTTACGCTCTCTGCCTATTTGATACCTTGGGCAGCCTCTATTTTCTTTAATTATATCGGTGCATTAGCGCTCATAGGCCTTATAAGCTCTCCATTTACTGTGGGTCTATTCATTTTAATTCCAGTTTGCGTTTTTTTATAAGCCACCTTATTAACTACCAATCTAGAAAAAATACCTATCAAAGAACTATTCGTTCGCTTTTACAAGAGTCCTGTGAATTTAGCTTTATAGATAATAAAGGGGAATCACAAACAATAACGCTAGAAAAATGGCAAAAATTTGAATTTTTGAGTAAAGAGATTCAACTGCTAGAGCTAGAAATCAATCAACGCAGGAATCTCAAAAGCTTTTTTTACTATTTAGCGATTATTTAAAGAATAATGATATTTATAAGTCGAATTATCAAGACAAAAGACAACGTCCAATCATTGCTTCTTCTGTAAAAACAAAAAAAATCCTGAGTCGTTTATTTTATTTTTCAGCTGGCGCATTCTATGGGTTTAGTCTAGGAGAACAAATAGCAATTGAAAGCAGCTTGGGCTTTAAAAGTTTTTTAGCAATCATTTCACTTCCTATGTATATATGCCGTGCTCTAATTTTCCTTCCATTAATAATTATTCATGGGATCGCCAACTTTCTCACCTACCATCTTAACTCCCGGCAGCGTAACCTTCTTTTTTTTGCTGAGCATCTAGATAGCAAACTACAAATATTAGAGTATAGAAGAAAAATATTATCGTATTTAACGATTATTTTTCAAGTGAGTCGCTATGCTCCCGAAGAATTTCGGCCATCGTGTCCCCGAAATTCGTTCGCATGACGCGACTGAAATTAGGCCGCGATACGTCCTGCGTCCGGCACGCACTCACTCCTTCGGAGTTCATGCCCGTGCCTCCCACAAATGACTTTACGGCGTGATGCGTTTCCTGCTTCGCCCGTCAACGCACGCCTATCGCGGGCTCTTCGACTTCGCATTGCTTTCACAATGCTTTCCTGTCTCATCGAAAGAATTAGACGCCAATGTCATTAATTCGACCGGAACTGAAAAAGATCCCAGCCTATTTACAGAAAAGAGACTTGCCTATCTCGATCTTGCCGTAGAAAAAATCAACTCAAAGCAATGCCGACCCACTACTAAATTTTTCATGTCTCCAACACGTTCTTTAACATCACTATTAGATTTGTCAGAAGCGAATGAGACTGATACCTGCCCGAACTTGACACGCTAGCTTTTTTTGTTAGCTTTGATCTTAGGTATACTCGCAGTAATGGGATTTTCGGCAACACAGCCGAAAATCCTAGTGCAAAGCGTATAGCGTTGGTCAATAAAAGGATAACTCTTTGGAAATTTATTTAGTCGGTGGTGCTGTACGTGATCCGTTATTGGGCAACCCAATCAAGGAACGCGATTATGTGGTCGTAGGCGCAACCCCTGAGCAAATGTTAGCAAAAGGATTCCGCTTAGTAGGAAAAGATTTTCCTGTCTTTTTACACCCAAAAACTCACGAAGAATATGCGCTCGCACGCACCGAACGAAAAACAGGTCCTGGCTATAAGGGCTTTTCCTGTTATGCGGCACCAGATGTCACGCTTGAAGCTGACCTTAAACGACGCGACTTAACCATTAATGCAATAGCGCAAACGACTACTGGAGAAATTATTGACCCTTATCATGGACAAGAAGATATTGCCAACCGAGTTTTTCGTCATATCTCACCCGCATTTATTGAAGATCCCGTACGTATCTTACGTGTCGCACGCTTTATGGCTAGTTTTGCACACCTGGGCTTTCATGTAGCACCAGAAACGATGCAATTAATGAAAACAATGGTCAAAGCAGGTGAAGTCAACGCATTAGTGCCCGAGCGTGTATGGCAGGAATTTTCCCTCGCTTTAACAAAACCCACCCCACAAGCATTTATTAAGACATTGTTTGACTGCGGCGCCTTAGCTATTTTATTTCCTGCATTGCAGATGCTCTATACTAATTTTATTATCGCTTCAGACCAACAAGATAAAAAAAGAACCAACAATTTAGCGACATTCGACTGTGCTATTAAATTAAGCTCTGATCCGCAGGTACGATTTGCTGCACTGCTATGTCATTTAGGCAGAGAATTACCAGGAAAAACAAATGAAACAGGCATGCTTAGTATTCAACATTTATGTAAAAGCTATCGTATACCCACTTCTTATTCTTCTTTAGCGATAATAACAGCACGCTATCATTTGCTGGCACATCGTGCATTAGAACTCGATGCAGAAACTTTACTTAACTTGTTAGAAAAAACAGATGCTTTTCGACAACTGGCTCGATTTCAACAATTTTTATTAGTCTGCGAAGCTGATTTTCATGCCTACGCTGGTTTAAATTCTAACCCGTATTTACAAAAAAATAGAATATTAGCCGCATTGTCTACTGCTAAATCTATTTCTGTAGCTGCTTTAATAAAACAAGGTTTAGAAGGCCAAATACTAGGAAAAAAATTGCGTCAACAGCGTATTGAAGCGCTATCCCATCTTATCCATTCCAGTTAACCATTGCATGCCTGCGCAGACTCTCTTAGAATGTGCACTCACTATTAAAACACCAACAAAAAAATATACTCACCGCATGGGGTTTTCGGCAAGGCCGCCGCAAGAACGAAGCAACCAGCGTGTATGCCTGAGGGTTGCGAGGCAAGCAGGATCGCCGCCAAAAATTCAAGTGTGAAGAGTATGTCTTACTATTAATCGTCTTTCTGAAGGAATCAGGGTTACTGATGCTAAGCAACGATCTGCTGCAGTATGCAAAAAATTTAGGGTTTGGCGAATTACATTTCAAAATTGATCAAGCGAAGGAGCTTTATGCTGTCATCGCAATTCATTCTACACAACGAGGCCCTGCACTCGGTGGTTGTCGTTTTATAGAATACGCCTCTATTGATCTCGCCATTCATGATGTTTTGCGCTTAGCGCAAGGCATGAGCTATAAAGCAGCCATGGCAAACCTGCCATTAGGTGGCGGAAAAACGGTATTGATGCGTCCCAAAGAACTTAAAAATAGAAATGCATATTTTCAAACCTTAGGACGCTTCGTTAATGATTTAAAAGGTCGTTACATTATTGCGATGGATAGTGGTGTCGTTATGAACGATATGGATAACATTGCTTTAGAAACACCCTATGCCGTAACGACTTCAAAACATAAAGGAGACCCTGCGCCCTATACCGCTTTAGGTGTATTGCGTGGCATAGAAGCGGCCGTAAAATTTAAATTTCAACAAGATACCTTAAAAGGTTTACATGTTGCACTACAAGGATTAGGGCACGTTGGCTACAACCTAGCTAATCGACTACATAAACAAGGTGTTCGTTTAACGGTTTGTGATCGAGATCAAAAACTAACGACGCACTGTGCAAAAGAACTGGGCGCAACCATCGTTAAATCTGAGGATATTTATGCCGTTGAATGCGATATTTTTTCACCTTGTGCTTTAGGGGCTATTTTAGATGATGAATCAATCCCCCAGCTAAAAGCAGCCATCATCGCAGGTGCTGCGAATAATCAGTTAGCCGAACCACGCCATGCCACCTTATTAAAAGAAAAAGGAATTTTATATACACCTGACTATGTTATAAACGCCGGCGGCTTAATTTACGCTTATGCAGAATATCGTAATTGCATCAATAAAGAATTCGTAGAACAACATATACAAGCAATTTACGATACCTTATTAGAACTATTTCAACGTGCACACAAAGAAAATAAACTTCCTCATGAAGTTGCAGATAGCATGGCTGAAGCACGATTAATTAAACCTAATGCACATGCCGTTATAAGGGATTAATCATTATGAGCGAAGTCGCAAGCTTTTCTATAGATTACACCTGTTTTTTAGATGCGAACGGTAAGCCTACACAAGCTTTACCCTCTTTTGTTAAAAAAGAAACGTTGTTCCCACTGTATCAAGCCATGTTACTAACGCGACTTTTTGACAGCAAAGCAGTCACTTTACAAAGGACAGGAAAACTGAATACGTATGCCTCCACGCTTGGACAAGAAGCTATTTCTGTAGGGATAGGCGCTAGCATGAGGAAAGAAGATATTTTATGCCCTTTTTATAGAGATTACGGTGCACAACTGATGCGCGGCGTAAAAATGCAGGAAATTCTTAGCTTCTGGAAAGGAAATGAATGGGGAAATCATTACAGCGAATGTCCTAATGATTTTCCTATTTGTGTCCCTATCGCGACGCAAGTTTTGCATGCCGCCGGTGTTGCAACAGCTTTCAAGCTTCGCAAACAAGCACGTGTCGTTGTTACCACCTGCGGTGATGGCGCCACTTCAGAAGGTGACTTCTACGAAGCTTTAAATATTGCCGGTGCTTGGCAATTACCTGTTGTATTTGTGATCAATAATAATCAATGGGCTATTTCCACCGCACGTAAAACACAATCGTATGCTCAAACGTTAGCACAAAAAGCCATTGCTGCCGGCATTCAGGGTGAACAAATAGATGGCAATGATGTCATTGCTGTCAAATTTTCGGTAGAAAGAGCAGCTGAAAAAGCACGAACAGGAAAAGGACCCAGCGTCATTGAAGCCTTAAGCTATCGTTTAAGTGATCATACTACTGCCGATGATGCGGCACGTTACCGAGCATCCGAAGAACTGCAACATGCTTATAAAGAAGAACCTATTTCACGCTTACGTACTTATCTCTTCGATCAAGCCTATTGGACTGAAGAAGAAGACAAAAACTTTATACAAACATGTAATCTCAATGTAGAAAATGCCGTTAATGAATATCTTGCTTTGCCTAAACCTGCCATTACTGATCTGTTTGACTACCATTTTGCAAAATTACCGGCGGATCTAAATGAACAACGCATTGAAGCAACTGCCTTATTTAAATTACATGAGATGCTTAGCCAATGACAGAAATAACGCTAATAGCTGCGATTAATCAAGCATTAAACTATGAAATGAATACTGATAAAGAAGTTGTTTTATTAGGCGAAGATATTGGTATAAATGGCGGTGTGTTTCGTGCAACGCAGGGATTATTTGAAAAGTTTGGGGCTGATCGTGTTTTAGATACACCGCTGGCTGAATCAATGATCGCAGGACTTTCAATTGGCATGGCCACACAGGGATTAAAACCTGTTGCTGAATTTCAGTTTATGGGATTTAGTTACCCCGCATTGGATCAAATTATTAATCATGCCGCACGTTTTCGTAACCGCACACGCGGGCGATTATCATGTCCATTAGTTATGCGCATGACCTATGGGGCCGGTATTCATGCACCAGAACACCACTCTGAAAGTACTGAAGCCATTTTTGCTCACACGCCAGGTTTACGCGTTGTTGTTCCTTCTTCACCCGCACGTGCTTATGGATTATTACTTGCGGCAATTCGCGATCCTGATCCTGTCATTTTTTTAGAACCTACACGTCTATATCGTCTACAAAAACAAAAAGTAGCTGATACTGGAGAAGCGCTACCATTAGACAAAAGCTTTCTTTTACGCGAAGGAAAGGACATTACACTGATAAGCTGGGGCGCTATGCTACACGAAAGTTTAATGGCCGCCGATAGTTTGCTCGCAAGAGGATTGAGCGCCGATCTGATTGATGTAGCCACACTTAAACCATTAGACTGTGACACACTTCTCACTTCTGTAGAAAAAACGGGACGCTGTGTCATTATTCATGAAGCAGCACGTTTTTGTGGGGTAGGCGCAGAAATCGCTGCGCAATTAAGCGAAAAAGCTTTTTTATCGCTAAAAGCGCCCATACAGCGCGTTACCGGTTACGATGTAACAGTACCTTATGCGCAATTAGAAAAACAATATCTGCCGAGTCTAACAAGAATTATCAATGTGATTGATCAAACATTGGAGTTTACATGACATTATTTTACCTACCTGATTTGGGCGAAGGTTTGCCCGATGCAGAAATTCACGAATGGTATATTAAGGTGGGTGATATCGTAAAAGTTGACGACCCAATGGTAGCCATGGAAACGGCTAAAGCGGTGGTTGATATTCCAGTGCCTTTTAATGGCAAAGTAATACAACTATATGGGAACCATGGTGATATTATTAAGACAGGCGCTGCATTGATTGATATTGAAAGCGATAATAAAGATAAATCGCCAACGGATAAGGCAACAGTTGTTGGGAATTTACAGACTAGCGACACGATTGTTGAGGAACTCGCAACAGGTATTCAACCTAGTTCCAATGGTACTGCATCGGCTCAAGGCGTTAAAGCAACTCCGTCTATTCGCGCCTTAGCAAAAAAAATGCAAGTTGATCTTGAACACTGCGTAGGCACAGGTCCAGCAGGGCAAATTACGGTGTCCGACCTAGAAAACGCAACAAAAAACTCAACAAAAATAACAACATCTGCACCACCCCTCACAAAACCCACAGAAGATTATGAACCTCTACGCGGGGTACGGCGCGCCATGGCGATGGCCATGAGCAAATCACATCAAACCGTAGTGCCAGTAACCTTAGTCGATGACGCAGATATCCATGCGTGGCCCGAAAAAACAGATGTGACTTTACGTTTAATACGCGCCATCATGGCAGCCTGCCAACGCGAACCTCGATTAAATACCTGGTTTGATGAAACGCATCTCGCTTTACGGCAACACCCACATATTAATCTAGGGATTGCCATGGATGCGCCAGAAGGTTTATTTGTACCTGTATTAAAAAATATTGCACAATGCAGCGCTATTGATTTACGTAAAAAAATCGACGAATTTAAAGCAGGGGTAAAAACGCGTGGTATTCCACCTGAAGATCTTAGCGGTGCGACATTTATATTATCCAACGTCGGTGTTTTTGCTGGGCGCTATGCAAGCCCCATCATTATTCCACCGATGGTAGCTATTTTAGCGGTAGGACGTATTAGCGAGGCGGTTGTTGCCGATCAAGGAAAACCAGCCATACATAAATTACTTCCCTTATCATTAACGGTGGATCATCGTGCGGTTACTGGCGGCGAAGCAGCAAGATTTTTATCTGCGCTAATACGAGACTTACAAACTTCTTAAAAAAATAAGAGCGCTTATGTTTCCATTTCAAACACGTAAACGATTCGGCCAGCATTTTTTACATGAAAGCTTTATTATTGAAAAAATAATCTCGGCTATTCATCCTAACAAAATGGATCATATGCTGGAAATTGGCCCCGGAATGGGCGCCTTAACACAGGAGTTATTGCCGCTCTTAAATCGATTAGTCGTTGTTGAATTGGATAAAGATCTCATCCCCTTGCTAAAAAAACAATGTGCGCCGCTAGGGGAGTTGATTATTTACCAAGCGGATGCTTTAAAATTTGATTTACGTTCAGCCGGAGCGCCTAATATACGATGGCGCATCGTTGGAAATCTTCCTTATAATATCTCTACACCCCTATTATTTCATTTATTAGAGCAAGTAGATGCTATCCAAGACATGCACTTTATGCTGCAAAAAGAAGTCGTTGAGCGCATGGCCGCTCAACCAGGAGACGCACATTATGGACGCTTAAGCGTTATGATTCAGTACTATTGCCAAGTTAAAAAATTATTTATTGTCAAACCAGGTGCTTTTAACCCACCACCCAAAGTTGATTCTGCAGTTATTCGTCTTATTCCTTATCAAACCCCGCCTTGGCAAGCAGATGATCCCGTATTATTTGCTGAAATAGTGCGTACTGCTTTTAGCCACCGCCGAAAAATGTTACGGAATAACCTAGGAAAACTCATTAATATCAAACAATTTGAGTTATTAGCAATTGATCCCAAACAACGTCCTGAAGAACTCTCTGTGATGGACTATGTAAAAATAAGTAATTTTCTGTCTCAGTTACAACAATCCAAAAATTAATAGGTGCTTCGCACAAATTCAGCACATTCTCCCTCATTGTTAAATGATGAATCATTTTTTGGTGATTCTGAACGATTATATTTATCTTCGCTGAAAAAAAATGCAGAATGTCTAAGCATTTGGCTACAATATTGATGATAGCCTGCAGAGTGCGAGATTCGCTTTTGGAAACGACTTAAATCTAATCTGGTATATTCTCCTGCCTCTATAAGCCCTATGAATTTAGGATCTTTCATACCTGCCGGATAAAGGCTACTAAATTCATCCAACATACATTCAGCCACTTGTTCTTTAATTTTACTCCAATTCTTTTCAAAAAAATTTGTTGTAATTCTTTTGACCAAACTTGTAAACCAAAGAAAAGCTTCCGCCGTTTTTGGATGAGATAAAGTCTTTAAATTCCAATAACGTATTACTATTTTATGTACTACAGCGGGTAATTTAAGAGACGCTATTTTTTGCGTAATAAATCGCGCCTCACAACCTAGATGAATACTCTGTAACTTTTCGATCAATTTATTAAACGTGCCTGCCATACAAATAGGTTTATCTGCGCCGCCTTGATCAGTACCGGTTTCTGATAAGTTATAACCGCGTTGGATCTCATATAGTCCCTCAATAAATTGCAGATACGCATCCTCTTTATCACCAAGCCGATTTTTATCATCCTGAATCGCTAAGAATACGAGAGCTAAAAGTTCTTGGAAGTTTATTTTCGAAATAGGGTCTATGAAAATATCATTCGTATCAATAACTCTTTTAATGCAACGTTTAGAGGCTTTATTTTTTACAGAACTATTGTCTAACCCCTCTACATAGGCTTTTATTTTATTTAAAGTATCCTCAAGTCCAACACCTTCTAACGTTGCTCCATAACGAGCTAACAATTTAGTTGCAGATTCAGATACAGATTGATGAATACTGGCGGTATGAGTGCTTTGCTCGTTATTGAGAAGGGGTGGTATGGGAATATTATTGTTTCTACCTAATAATTGATCAAGGCATTGATCCAACTGTCGTTGATTAGCTTGTTGCACCCGTATAATAATTTGCCTGAATACAGCCTGTGTAAATAAATGATAGGGAATAGCAGGAAATATAAAATTAGCGGCATATACCAACAAATAACTATCGTTTAAATGTAAAAGCTGATTCAAATTTACTTTTGTTAAACGGTCCATCTCATGGAGTTTGCATAATATGGCGCAAATAGACTTAGGATTGGCATGTCGTTTAATTGCATTTATGTTTTTAAATGTAAAAAGGCCAACATGCTTGAGTGCGCATAATGCACGCGCAATGAGAATAGGACTATCCTGCGAAACAACAACATAAAAATTCTGCGCGATTAAGAGATCGTTGGAATTAAGCTCATCCACCGCATCAATCACTTCCTCAGATGAAGCAATATTTAAATGGTTTAATACGGCTTGATAAACTTGATAAACTTGACAAGTGAGTCGCTATGCTCCCGAAGAATTTCGGCCATCGTGTCCCCGAAATTCGTTCGCATGACGCGACTGAAATTAGGCCGCGATACGTCCTGCGTCCGGCACGCACTCACTCCTTCGGAGTTCATGCCCGTGCCTCCCACAAATGACTTTACGGCGTGATGCGTTTCCTGCTTCGCCCGTCAACGCACGCCTATCGCGGGCTCTTCGACTTCGCATTGCTTTCACAATGCTTTCCTGTCTCATCGTAAGCAACTTGCGATTTATCAGGTAGATTTTCATAAAAACACTGATAAATCTTAAAAAGATTATTCTGATCAACTTTAGAAAGATTTCTTAATGCATTGATACTCGGATGGTACCAATCTAAACCTCGTTGCAACCAACCCACTTGTTGGTAATAGCTTGCTAAAGCGGTTTGTATGACTTTAGGAAAACCCATTTAAATTTTCTCCCTTATTATTTTTATCTATATTTACCAAAGCGGTAATATATTAACAAAAATTTAAGGGAACGCAAAAACTTTAAAACAATGTTTTATAGCAAGCAGATTACTCACAAAACTAAGTCAAGTAACGGGTAAAGTAACGCCTTTTTGACCTTGATATTTTCCTTGGCGATCGCGATAAGAAACTTGGCAAACTTCGTCCGATTCTAAAAACAACATTTGTGCAACGCCTTCGTTTGCATAAATTTTTGCTGGCAACGGTGTTGTATTTGAAAATTCCAATGTCACTTGACCTTGCCATTCAGGCTCTAAAGGCGTTACATTGACAATGATGCCGCAGCGTGCGTACGTTGATTTTCCTAAACAAATAGTCAAAATATTTCGCGGGATACTAAAATATTCAACGGTATGCGCTAAAGCAAAAGAATTCGGTGGAATAATACAAACGTCGCCTTTTACACTAACAAAATTTGCGTCAGAAAAACATTTTGGATCTACAATCGCTGAATTAATATTAGTAAAGACGCGAAACTCATTCGCACAACGCACATCATAACCATAACTGGATACACCATAGGAAATAATTCGCCCTGTCTCATTACGACGAATTTGTTGTGGCTCAAAAGGCTCAATCATTTTTGCTTCTTCTGCCATACGACAAATCCAAGCATCTGATTTAATAGACATAAATATTTCCTCGTATACGCTTTACAATTAAATTTTCGGCGGTGCTGACGAAAATCCGATTGCTGTGAGTATAGCTATTTTTTTTCAATAACAATTTTAGGGAAGCGAGTGGGATCTTTAGGTTGCCCCGCGAGTTGTTTTACAATCTTATCAGCAATATCGCGGTAAATGTTAGCAATAGCACCCTCTGTATCTTCCAAAAAAATAGGTTTACCTGAGTCAGCCTGTTTTCGAATTTTACTATCGAGAGGTAAAGCACCCAGTAAGTTTACGCCACATTCCTTGGCAATACGTTCTCCACCGCCCTCGCCAAAAATAGGCTCTTCATGTCCACACTGACTACATACGTGCGCGCACATGTTTTCTACAACCCCTAACAGAGGCACTTTTACCTTATTAAACATTCCAATCGCCTTACGCACATCGAGTAAAGCAATATCTTGTGGCGTAGTCACAATAACCGCACCGGCTAAGGGGATTTTCTGGGTTAAACTCAATTGAATATCCCCAGTACCCGGAGGAAGATCAACAATCAAATAATCTAAATTATCCCAATGCGTATCATTTAACAGTTGTTGTAAGGCACCGGTTGCCATCGGACCACGCCATACCATGGGGGTATTAATGTCAATTAAATAGCCAATCGACATAGATTGAATACCATGTGCATGTACAGGTTCTAGAGTCTTGCCATCTTTACTCGTTGGTTTCTCGCTTACACCCAGCATCTGGGGTTGATTCGGGCCATAAATATCAGCATCTAAAAGACCTACCCGCACCCCTTCTCTAGCGGCCAGCGCTAAGGCTAAATTAACTGCCGTCGTCGACTTACCTACGCCTCCTTTACCTGAAGCAATGGCAATAATATGCTTGACTCTATCTGTAATTTTTAGCATCGTAATCCTAACGTTATAATTTGACGACTATACTCACAGCAATTGGATTTTTGACAAGGCGCCGCGAAAATGAAGCCACCGGAGTGTATACAGAATACATGAGGGTGGCGAATTGAGCGGCAACGCAGCCAAACATTCAAGTGCGAAGAGTATATCCTAACAAAAAGGCACACTTTGGCAATGAATACCACGCAAAAGCTAAATAGGCAGCAATCCCAACAAAAGCTACTGGTTACAACGGCATTACCCTACGCCAACGGCTCCATTCATTTGGGTCATTTATTAGAACATATTCAAGCTGATATCTGGGTACGTTTTCAAAAAATGCTAGGGCGCGATTGCATCTTCTTATCCGGCGAAGATGCCCACGGCACACCCGTGATGTTGGCTGCTAAACAACGCGGTATAGAACCAGAAGAATTAGTTAAGCTCATTGCTAATGAACATAAGGCAGATCTTGATGCCTTTCATATTAGCTTTGATAATTACTACACCACCCATTCACCCGAAAACCAAGCGCTCGTAGAATTGATTTATGCGCGTATGCAAGCAAAAGGCGATATTCGCACTAAAGTCATTAATCAAGCCTATGATCCCGAAGCGAAGATGTTTCTCCCTGACCGCTATGTAAAAGGAAACTGTCCTTGCTGTAAAACGCCCGACCAATATGGCGACAATTGCGAAGCCTGTGGTTCAACCTATGCACCTTTAGATCTCATCGACCCAAAATCCACACTCTCAGGCGCCACACCGATTGCTAAAGAATCTGAACATTATTTCTTTCAGCTTTCGAATTATACCGATTTTTTACGTACATGGATTACAAGCGAGCATCACCTTGCCGAAGAAGTTAGTAATAAACTTTTAGAGTGGTTTAAAGAAGGGTTACATGATCTCGATATTTCGCGTGATACACCTTATTTTGGTTTTAAAATCCCTGGCACAGAAGACAAGTATTTTTATGTCTGGATAGATGCGCCCATCGGATACATGGCCTGTTTTAAAAACCTCTGTGAACGCCGTCCTGATCTTAATTTTGATGAGTATTGGACAAATAGCGAAAAAGTAGCGCTCTATCATTTTGTAGGGAAAGATATCATTAATTTTCATGCTATTTTTTGGCCTGCTATCCTTAAGAGCGCCGATTTTCGTACGCCATCCGGTGTTTTTGTACATGGCTATTTAACAGTCAATGGACAGAAAATGTCGAAATCCCGTGGCACTTTTATCACAGCACATCATTATCGGCAGCACTTAGATCCCGAATATCTACGTTATTATTTTGCTGCCAAACTTAACAAAAAAGCGGAAGATCTTGATCTAAATTTTGATGATTTTAGCCAGCGCATCAATGCGGATTTAGTGGGGAGATTAGTTAATATTGCCAGTCGTTGTGCGAGTTTTATTAATAAACGGTTTGACAATAAGCTCTCTTCGTCTTGTCATGCGCCAGAATTAGTTGCGCAGTTTATTGAGAAAGGCGATAAGATTGCACAAGCGTATGAAAATCGTGAATTTAGCCGTGCAATACGCACCATTATGGATTTAGCAGATCAAGCTAATCAAATTATCGATGCTGAAAAACCATGGGCTCTAGTAAAAATCCCTGAGCAAATAGAACGCGCGCATGCTGTTTGCAGCCTAGGGTTAAATTTATTTCGAATTTTAATGACCTATTTAAAACCTGTACTACCGGTTACGGCAGAAAAAGTAGAAGCCTTTCTTAATATAGCGCCAATGAGCTGGGAGAATTGTCAAGATTTACTCTGCGATCACACTATTCTACCGTTCACACCCTTATTGCAGCGCATTCAAGAAGAAGCTATCCGTGCCATACAAAATGATGCTATAGCTACGACTCAGAAGCTAAACATCGAATGAAAAATCTTGTAGCGCAAATTGACCAATTATTACCACAAACCCAATGTGGTCAATGCAATTACGATGGTTGCCTACCTTATGCGGAAGCAATAGCCGATGGAGAGGCCATTAATCGTTGTCCTCCCGGCGGTGTTAAAACATTAAACGCGCTCGCTGATCTCTTAAAAAGAGATGCTAAGCCTTTTTTAGAGGAAATGATAAGCCAAGAAAAATTGCCTGCAACCGCTTATATTCGCGAAACTGAATGTATTGGATGCACTAAATGCATCCAAGCCTGTCCTGTTGATGCTATCTTAGGTGGTGCCAAACAACTGCATACCGTATTAACGCAAGAATGCACGGGCTGTGGACTTTGTGTTGCACCTTGCCCAGTGGATTGCATTGATATCATCTCCCTAAAAACGCCTGCTTATCAGCCTAAAAAAACACGTCAACGTTTCTACGCACGAAAACAGCGGCTAAGCGAAATTAAGAGACAAGCCGTTCAACAGAAAAAAAATGAAGAAACAAATAATCAACGTACTTATATAGAAGCCGCTATTGCGCGCTCAAAAGCAAAAAAAATAAATACCAGCGTAACCGCTTGAAAACGAATATACATTTATTTTACAAAAAGGTTCATTAAATAATGCCACAAAATATCTATGATGACTCTGATTTTTTTGGGGAATATTCACAACTAAACCGCTCAAAGCATGGCTTAGAAGGTGCGCCCGAATGGCCTGCGTTGTGTGCTCAGCTTCCTGTGTTAAAAAATTTAAATATAGTCGATTTAGGTTGTGGCTATGCTTGGTTTTGTCGATATGCTAAAGAGCAGGGTGCTGCACAAGTGATAGGGATCGATATTTCTGAAAAGATGATAGAGAAAGCCAAAACAATGCCCTACGCTAGCTCGATTAATTATCGTGGGGGTGATATGGAGCAATTGGCATTGCCTCAATCAAGCTTTAATCTTGTCTACAGCTCTCTAACGCTTCACTATATTGAACATATTTCTGCATTGTTAAAAAATATCTATAACGCGCTTGTTCCGGGCGGCTATTTTGTTTTTTCTGTAGAACATCCTATTTACACCGCACCCATCCAAAAAAACCCTGATTGGATTATAAGTACGAGTGGAAAAAAATCATGGCCGGTTAATCATTATCAGCAAGAAGGTGAGCGCATCAAAAACTGGCTTGGCAAAGCCGTTAAAAAACAACATCGCACCATGGGAACTTATTTGAATCTCTTAATTCAGCAAGGCTTTACTCTCTCCCACGTCGAAGAATGGGGACCTAGCAAAGAACAGCTTGCCACCATGCCGGAATTGGCGGATGAACGTGAGCGGCCTATGTTGCTATTAATTGGCGCTCACCGATAAAAAATATAATAGCTTTTTAGAAAGTCATTATTCTAATGGTTGGTAAATATCATACTTGTCGGAATACGTAAAAATTTGACCGGTTTGAATATCAAAGAACCAACGATGTATTGTTAACTCCTGTTTATCTATTTTTTCTTTAATCCAAGGAAAAGTGAGACAATTCTCATAAGAACGCGTTAATCCTAATTTTGCATACTCATCAGGATCTTTTAATTCATTCAATTCAGCTTCAGGTATTTTTATAGACGAAACCCATTTCGTTATAAAATCATTTTGTTGCAAATTTCCATTTTCTAATAAGACACGAATGCCGGTACACTGGCTATGCCCTAATAAAATAAGATCTCGTACATTTAAACGACGTATCCCAAATTCCAAGGCAGCACTCGTTCCATGTAATGCTTCATCTTTTTCATAAGGCGGGACAATATTAGCGATATTACGCACTACAAATAAATCGCCTGGATCACATTGAAGTATTAAAGCGGGGTCAACACGGGAATCGCAACAGGACACCAGCATAAACTGTGGATTTTGGCCGTGCGCAGAAAGGTTTTTCATGATCGAATTATCACCTGTATATTTCTGTCGAAACAGACGATAACCATCAAGAAGATCTTTAAACGATTTTTCTTTTTCCATCTTTACTCTCCTAACTTGTTAAATTTAGAGATATATTATTCTCAGGAAACGATAAACAGCCCGGGTAAGGATAGCGTTAAAACTAATTTAATGGAAGCTCGTTAATGATAGTTTTACATCTAAAACTTATCTAAGCTTGTTACGTTTGATCAATGTTTTTAAAAAACTATCAACGACTAACAGAGAAGGATCATGGGTAATAAATAAATCTTTACACCTAATTTATAAGACAACAACACTTTATACCATTCAGTATAAAATTTTGCTAAAAACACATCGTCAATCGTGCTGAATAAGAACCCAATAGAATAAAGGTAAAAATAAGAAATTTTTTGCGTAGATCAGCCTATTTGGCGTCCCCAAGGGGATTCGAACCCCTGTTACCGCCGTGAAAGGGCGGTGTCCTAGGCCTCTAGACGATGGGGACCTGGCTTCTGGTAAGGCTGGCTATTTTGGCTGCGCTTAACTGGAATGTCAATGATTAAAATATGCTCTTGTCGAAGCTATGTTAGAATGGGATTTCTAATCGCAACTAATAAATCATAACCGTGTCTAGCAAAACCCTTAATTTAACACCCTCGCTGTATGACTACATGCTCTCGGTTTCCTTACGCGAACCCGCTATCCTGAAGTCTCTGCGCGAAGAAACAGCCAAACTATCCTCGTCGGTGATGCAAATCTCCCCAGAACAAGGACAATTTATGGCATTGCTCATCGGGTTGATGGGTGCAAAAAAAACCTTAGAAATCGGTGTTTACACCGGCTATAGCTCGCTGGCCGTTGCCTTAGCATTACCTGAGAATGGTCAAATAATAGCGTGTGATCTCAGCACTGAAACCAGCGCTATCGCAAAACGCTTTTGGGTAAAAGCCGGCGTTGAACAGAAAATTGATCTAAAGCTAGCACCCGCGTTGCAAACACTGGATCAATTAATAGAACAAGGCGCATCGAATACATTTGATTTTGCATTTATCGATGCCGATAAATGCAATTATGCCAATTACTATGAGCGTTCACTTACCTTAGTCCGCCCAGGCGGCCTCATTCTTATTGATAATGTGCTCTGGAGCGGTCGGGTTGCTGATCCAAAAGACCATGACAAACAAACAGAGGCTATCCGTCAGTTAAATACCATGATCTATCACGACCAACGTGTGAACATGAGCCTTTTACCCTTGGGCGATGGAATTACCCTGATCCAGAAACGCTAGCACGGATAACTGCTTTCGTCTCTACCTGGCAGGACTTCTCCGTTACAGCCTTCTCAGATACTAACCCTCTAAAAAAAGTTGGCATATTTGCAGCTAATGCAAAACCTGCATCAGTCACCTTTGTTAGACCATTCGATGCGGACTTACTGATATTAACGCTAAGCGTAGAAAAAAATGCCTGTAGCAAAGAGGGTGATGATTTAAGAAACGAGGGCCACTGTTTAAGATACGCTTTAAAAAAATTTAACACATGACTCCCCATATAATTATTTTTTAGTTCCCCACAAAGAGGAAGTATTATATGAATAAACATATTGATTGCTGATAAAGCAACTAGACCTTCTGCGAAAGCGATATTGAGATAAGGAGTTAGAAAAAACAGGTATTCTATTTTTTAAATTAACGTTTAAACTTTAAAAGCCATGCTTTAAATTAACGATACCTGCGACGATGTTAACGCGTAAATGCAATTTTTTACCGAAATTGCGATAGGTATCGGATAAAATTTTAAATACCTTTAACTCACGAATTTTGTGTTCTATTTTCATTCGAAAAGAGGCTTGTTTGCGATTATGCCGTTTTTGTTACGGCGTCAAAGCTTGCTTGTGCTTGCGCCGAAAAGGTAATATGACGTTAGACGCTCGTTTTTGATAGCCTTGATAACCCAAATCAACGTATTTTTCGGCAAATGGATGCAGAGGCCTTTCCTCTTTTCGAATAAGAAAGTCGTGTTTTTTTCCAGGATGTGTATGAGACACCGTCAATATTTTACCTCCTTCTGCCATCGCTAATTCCGTTTTTTGGGTGTGTTTTTTCTTCTTACCAGAGTAGGTTTTTTTACGTTTCTTGGAGGATTGGGGACGGCGTATCGGATGTTCTGTCACATCCACCAGTAATTTCAGCACTTCTTCCTGAGTGAGTGTTCTATCCTTTTTGATCGTTATTTTCTTTGCCATCAGGGGTTCAAGTAATTTGAACAAGCGACATACATTCGAATTATGCAATCCAAATAAATACCCTATAAATTCATGCGTAATATAGGTCCGATAATAGATTAATAGCGCCAGTAACTTGTCTTCTAACGTCTTTAAACAACGCGTTCGACCCATAGTACGCTTCTGTAATTCTACCTTTTCCTCCCATAAGGGCTTAACACGTTCACATATCTGAGCAAATTCCGAAACCTTCACTCCCGTGAGTCTCAGCAATAATAACGGCTTTTTGCTTAGCTTTTTATAATTCAGGGACATCCTTGCATCCTTCTTCTTATTTTATACACCTAAGTTTAACTTACTTAGCTTTTCGCAGAAAGTCTACTATTTCTTTTGCCACCTCAGGGTTCTCAATAAGAAAATCCTGAAGAATCGATTCATCTACTAAAACTAACAACTTCTTCACTGTCTTTCCACTACTTAACCCAACAAATGATCCTAAAAAATCTAAAATAGAAGGCAAATTGTTAATCAAAATAGACTGTTCTTGATTAAAAGACACTCTTTTATTCAAAGTTTTTAATTGGTTTTTCATCAAGTCTTTAACTAAAAATTTAGCAAAAAAATTACCATAGGCGTAAGACTTTTCCATAGCCGTATTTATCGGAAAATACTCTAACAGCCCAGCAAATCTATTGGGAATTGCTTCCTTCTCTATGCTCAAATAATCAAAATAAATATAGGTTTGCTGTCTGACTACCAGACCAAACAAGCCATATAAAGTATCTTTGCCCGTTAATTGATTACTCATTCGATGAGACAGGAAAGCATTGTGAAAGCAATGCGAAGTCGAAGAGCCCGCGATAGGCGTGCGTTGACGGGCGAAGCAGGAAACGCATCACGCCGTAAAGTCATTTGTGGGAGGCACGGGCATGAACTCCGAAGGAGTGAGTGCGTGCCGGACGCAGGACGTATCGCGGCCTAATTTCAGTCGCGTCATGCGAACGAATTTCGGGGACACGATGGCCGAAATTCTTCGGGAGCATAGCGACTCACTTGTTAATATTTACTTTTTGTATAACAAGAAGCTAAATATATTGAATAATTATTAAGGCCATATTAAGAAAACCCTGGAGAGAGCCTTCATCGAAAAGAAAAGTACTTAGCGCGCAACTCAAATTTAATGCTTTTTTAAGTTTTATAATATAAAGTAGCAAGCTCATGATTATTTTAGAAAAAATAATCTGAAATTTAATATTTATTACTAATAATAAAAAAGGTTATAGTGAGTATGCTAGAAATTAAAAATGGCGTGATAAAAAACATAGATCAACTCAGCCCAGAGAGTCAAAACTATTTAAAAAAACGTACAGAAAAATTAAAGTTAGCTAATCCATCTGATCAATTTGATATTGGGTTTTTATATACATATGGTGTGAGCGCTAATGAACCATGGGAAGATGCCAAGGAAAAATTTCAAAGCGATAAAATCAAAGAATTATTCCCTTCCGTAGGAAAAAAGCTAAACACGAAGGATAGACAGAAAAAAACTATATCAGAGATAGTAGACCTCATAAAAAATGATATTTTAAGTAAAATAAAAGCTAAAGAGGAACAATATCTTAAATCATGCGAAAGTACTTTCAATAGACGAAGAACCCTCGCTAATTTCTTAAAAAGATTAACTATCGGAATATTCGGCAGCACGCTCGTTGCACTCGCTACAACCGCTTTAATTACACAGGGTTATATCTCATTACCTATCCTCATGCCCATCATTATGCCCGTAGTAGCCTTAGTAATGGCTAACCCTATCACGGCAAGTGGCGCCTTAATCACGGTAATGTCGATGCTCTTCCTCGCGTCATGGAAAGCCGTCAGTAGCAAGCGCAACGCAGAACATGCCTTAGAGAAAGCTAAGACGCAGACCGAAGGGAATATCGAATCGCTTAATAGCGCAAAGGACCAGAATATAACGCCAATGAAGGGGCCTTCTTTTTCTGGCATAAGACCGCTACAATCAGATGTCGCCGCAACCGTACAGAGGAGCGCTAAGCCATCATCTGGAGAAGATACGGTTGAGCAAGCAGGTCGTTCGACCCCATCTCCCGTACGCCGTTAAAAAGTTATGGTTCTGCCTTGGACGTTCAATCAACTGCGCCAAGGCAGATTATTTTTTAAACTATTGCACGATCACCTTTTTTCTCTAGCCAGCTTTTACGATCGGCTGCACGTTTTTTAGCGAGCAACATATCCATTAAAGAAATCGTTTCTTTTTCACCATCTATGGTTAATTGAACAAGACGTCTTGTATCCGGTGCCATGGTTGTTTCGCGCAACTGCAAAGGATTCATTTCACCTAAACCTTTAAATCGTTGCACGCTAATTTTGCCTTTTTTCTTTTCTGAGGACAAACGATCTAAAACCGATTGTTTCTCGGCATCATCTAAGGCGTAATAAACTTCTTTACCAATATCAATACGATAGAGTGGTGGCATCGCAATATAAATATGCCCTTCTACAATCAACGGCTTAAAATGTTTCAGAAACAAACCACAGAGCAAAGTAGCAATATGTAACCCATCAGAATCAGCATCAGCTAAAATACAAATTTTACCGTAACGCAACCCTGTTAAATCCGTAGAACCAGGATCAACACCTACTGCAACGGTAATATCATGAATTTCTTGTGAACCGAGTAATTGATTACTAGCAACTTCCCAACTATTTAATATTTTTCCTCGCAACGGCATAATGGCCTGAAAATCCCTATCTCGTGCTTGCTTTGCCGATCCTCCCGCGGAATCACCTTCAACTAAAAATAGTTCAGTGCGACTCAAATCAGTTTGCGTACAATCGGCTAACTTTCCAGGTAATACCGCACCACTGAGTATTTTCTTACGTACGACTTGCTTACTGGTACGCAAACGCTTTTGTGCATTCGCTATCATCAGCTCTGCTAAACTTTCACCTTCTGTCACATGCTGATTTAACCAGAGGCTAAATGCATCTTTTATAACCCCTGAAACAAAACTCGCTGATTCGCGTGAAGTAAGCCGTTCTTTGGTTTGACCAGAAAACTGTGGCTCTAATAATTTAACGGATAACACATAATGACAACCTTCCCATACATCTTCGGGTGCTAACTTTAAACTACGTGGTAATAAATCACGTAATTCACAAAACTCGCGCATCGCTTCTAATAAGCCAGTACGTAAACCATTAACATGTGTTCCGCCTTGGATAGTAGGGATTAAATTCACGTAGCTTTCCATCAAGCCTTCGCCACTTTCTAAAAGCCAACAAACTGCCCAATCTACCTCTTCGTTCTCGGCGGCAAAGTGCCCATGAAATGGCTCTTTAGGCAAATAATCATATTGCCGTAAATTTTCTTTTAAGTAGCTGATAACTCCTTCTTCATAGAACCATTCTTCTTTTTTATTATTGTGTTTATCATTAAACGTAACGTGTAAACCCGGACATAAAACTGCTTTAGCGCGTAAACTATGCTTCAAACGACTGACAGAAAATTTTTCGGAATCAAAATAAGGCTTATCGGGCCAAAAATGTATGGTAGTTCCGGTTTCTGCTTTATTGGTACGTCCTAGCTTTTTTAAAGGTGATTTTTTATTACCGTGTTCAAATTGCATTTGATAAATAAAACCATCACGTTTAATCGTTACTTCTAAACGGCGTGAGAGGGCATTCACAACAGAAACACCGACACCATGTAAACCACCCGAATAACGATAATTTTTATGATTGAATTTTCCACCTGCATGTAAGCGGGTCAAAATTAATTCAACACCTGTTACTTTTTCCTCTGGGTGAATATCAACCGGCATGCCTCGACCATCATCACTCACTTCTAAAGAATTATCGGGGTAATAAGTAACCTCAATATGCTTCGCATAACCGGCTACGGCTTCATCTACACTGTTGTCGATTACCTCTTGCGCCAAATGATTTGGCCTCGATGTATCGGTATACATACCGGGTCGTCGCTTAACGGGATCAAGACCACTTAATACTTCAATGGCTTCAGCGGTATAGCGTTTTGAGGAAGAAGATGATTTCATAATTAATCCACTTTAGTTAACCAGGCTTTTCTGACCTTTTTTTCATTTTGCTGCAGCCATAGTAACGCAATAATAGTCGTTGCATTATCTATTTTCCCTTCATTGACCAAATTATAAGCCTCTTTGACAGGTACAATATGTAAACGAATATCTTCGCCTTCACTCGCTAAGCCATGTATCCCTTGCGCTAGACTTGAATCGACTTGGGCACAAAACAGACAAATTCGTTCCGTACTTCCGCCAGGACTCACCCAATGATGCGAAATAGGCAATAAATTATGTAAACTAAGCCCTGTTTCTTCTTTCGTTTCTCGTTTTGCCACTTGCTCAAAATTTTCTTCAGCATCTACCACACCGGCCACAATTTCAATAATCCAGGGGTTATTTGTTTTCCTCAGCGTGCCAACGCGAAACTGCTCTATTAAAACAAGTTGATCGCGCTGTGGATCAAAAAGCAACACGGCTACGGCATCCCCCCTCTCAAAGACCTCCCTAAAGACAGGCTTACTCCAACCACCATCGAATAGGCGGTATTGGAGTTTTAGACAGTCAAGCTGAAAATGACCCTGATAAACACGCCGTTGTTCCAGTATTTTGACATCTTTACTCGTAAAAGTTGGCTGCATAGTACTATTTCCCAGCCACTAGACGTGGCATAATAAACCATCTGGACAAATATTGGCCAGGCCAGACCCATTATTAATAATAAAAATAATCATGCGTATTCTACAATCTAGGCTCTATAAACAAGCCCCAACCCTAACTTTTAAACTCTTGTTAGGACTCACTCTCTTTTTTGCTCTTCTAAAGCCTTGCTTTGCCACTGATTTGGTCGATATTTATCAGGCTGCTGCAAAAAATGATACGGTTTATCAAGCCGCTGTATCAACACGGCTATCCACGCGAGAAGCCATCCCTCAGAGTGTAGCCGCTTTATTACCGTCTATTAACGGGCAAGCCAAGTTAACATCTAATTATCAAAATATTACCCAAACCCCTCCCGGAAGCCCATTTGGCGTCAGCCAGTTTCAATCGCGAGGCTATAGTATTTCCCTTACCCAGCCTTTATTGAATATAGGCGACTGGCTTGCGCTCAAACAAGCTAATAATACAGGCAGACAGGCCGATGCAACGCTTGGCGCGGCCGCACAATCACTTGTCTATCGTGTTGCCAATGCTTACTTTCAAGTCTTACTCGCCCAAGATAATTTACACTTAGCCCAGTCCGAAAAAGCCGCGAATGCCAAACAATTAGAGCAAGCACAGGAACGTGTACGTGTAGGCCTCGATGCGCTTACAACGGTTTATGAAGCAAAAGCCGCTTATGATAAGTCCATCGCCGCCGAAATTACCGCACAAAATGCGCTACGCAATAGCCAAGAAACCATACGTCAAATAACCGGGCAAACTTATGCTGATTTGAATACATTTAAGCAAGTGCTGCCATTATTATCGCCACAACCTGCTAACGTTGAACAATGGATCACTACAGCAACCGCCTATAACCTAAACCTCATGGCAAGTCGTTATGCCATGGCAGCGGCCCGCGATAACATTAAGGTTAAAGCCTCTGGGCATTTACCTACCGTTAACTTAGTAGGAAGCTATGGTAGAGATGACGGTCTCAACATCGGAACAACAAACAGAAATAGCGCGGTGGTTGGGTTACAGTTAAACGTACCACTTTTTTCAGGCGGCGCCGTTTCATCCAATACACGTAAAGCCGAATATGATTTTCAAACAGCCAGCGCTAACCTTGATAATCAATATCGACAAGTCATCGTAGCAACACGACAAAAATACAACGATGTATTAGCAGATATCAGCAAAATTAAAGCAGAACGCCAAGCTATTAAGTCCGCACAACTCTCATTAGATAGTACACAAGAAAGTTTCTCAACAGGAACACGTACCATTGTCGATGTATTACTTGCCCAACAAAATCTTTATGACGCTAAACGCAATGCGGCTAGTGACCAATATACCTATTTACTGGATAGCTTATTGCTTAAACAACAAGCTGGCACTCTAAAGCCAGACGATTTACAACAAATTAATCAGTGGCTACGAAAAAATACTTAGCGCGCATTGGCATTGCAATTAAACAAGTGAGTCGCTATGCTCCCGAAGAATTTCGGCCATCGTGTCCCCGAAATTCGTTCGCATGACGCGACTGAAATTAGGCCGCGATACGTCCTGCGTCCGGCACGCACTCACTCCTTCGGAGTTCATGCCCGTGCCTCCCACAAATGACTTTACGGCGTGATGCGTTTCCTGCTTCGCCCGTCAACGCACGCCTATCGCGGGCTCTTCGACTTCGCATTGCTTTCACAATGCTTTCCTGTCTCATCGCATGAATAGCAACCTAGCGTTGCTATTTTTTATGAAATTTAATGCAGCCTGATTATAAACCCGCTCTTTTCTTAAGTTTTTATTAAATACACTTCCCATTAAATTTTAACCTTTATAAATAATTTCATTTTTTCAATTACTTATAATTCGTTTGTTCTGAGCGGTTTATAGCTCCTAAAACGAATTTAATGATTCTTTAAGTTTTATAATATAGACTGTCAAGCTGATGATTATTTTAAAAAAATGATCTGAAAATTAATATTTACCAACAACAAAAAAGAAAGGGTTATAGCCAGCATGATAATAATTAATCAAGGTGTAATAAAAGATACAGGTGAACTCTGTCAAGGAGGCAAAAAATATTTAGACGATATTAGCAAAGCCTTGAAGCTAAGGAATGAATTCAATGAGTTTGATCTCGGCTTTTTTTATAAAAACTCAGAGGATAGTAGATCAACGTGGCGCTCTATTAAGAGTAAATTAGTTCCTGACAAAGAAAAATTCAAAGACTTATTTCCATCCATAAAAGCGCTTGATGGTAAAACCGAGAGACCAGAAAAGACCGTATCAGCGTTAGTAGAGCTTATAAAAAAAGATATTTTAGATAAGTTAATAGCACTTGAGAAAGAACATGCTAATAAAGCTGACCGTTATCATAAGTTATTAGAATGGTTAGCTCTTATTTCTAAAAGGGTTTCTGGTCTACTTATTTACGGGGTAGCTGCAATAGCCATGGTAGCAGTGGCTGCAGCTGTTCTCTTCGGCGTAGGCGCCTTTGCATCCACTGCCGCATCTATAGTGAAATTAATTAGCGCAAATATTCCACTTGTAGTAGCCGCTATTTCGGCAACCCTTTCACTAACAGGTATATCTCACTTTATATCAAGATATATCATAAAGAAAAGGGATGCAGCGTCCCCAGTTGTTGGGGCCGCTGAAGAACATCGTGACGCTATCATCACAACCCTTGAAAAGGCGAAACAAATAACTATAGATCAAACATCTCGTCAGGATAATAGTTTTCCTCAAATGCCAATACCTAGCGCACCCTGTAGTCCACTCCGTATGAACTCTACTGAGGATATATCAGAGCCTAGTATTAGTGACGCTTTTGGAATGGGAAATAACTGATGGGCTTCAGATAACAGAAGGCAACGTTGCAATGAGTATACACAGAAAACTCATTGCAACATTTTCTATTTATCCGCCTGAAATCCGCAAGCTAATGCCTTTAAGCGGTGGCTGTCATTAAGACCGACCCATTGTGATTACTCACTGGGCTATCCACACCAATCCAATACTGTATCTTCCTTAACTGTCTAACTGATTCTGTTTGCTTGCTTCGATTGAAAAATCGATGTTTAGAAAGTATCTCATCTTTATCTGCATCAATTTTTATAGAAGATGCATTTGTTCCCTTTTGACAGGCACTAATAAAGTTGTTTCGATGAGCCACAAAAACCTTTTTCTTTTCCTGCGCTAATTTACTGTTAAAAAATCCACTCTCTAAACGATCTATTTGTTTATCGCAAATCTTGATGGCTTTCTGTAATACGATCTGATTAGGTAACTCTGCGCCGTGACTACTATCAATCTTTTGTTGTTGATCGTTTTTTTCTTCATGCAAATGTCGAATATCGAATTGCTGCCATTCTTTAAGTATCGCTTCTCTAAAACCTAATGCTTCAAGCTTAGATTCTTTTGAAGCTAATCGATTCAACTGACTAAACAAATAATTGAAAAATCCTAATATCGTTGCAGGCGCAATAAAAATGCCTTTTGCTATCCAGTTAATAATTCCACCATGGTCATGATCATGGCCTTCCCCTGCTTCTTTTTTCCCAAAAATAGGACAAATATCAGTTAAAAATTCACTCCCCGCTGTAAAAATAAGCGTCACCCAACAAGGTAAGCTAAAAAGTCTATCGCTTGCAACTGATATAAAAATAACATGCAAGAAAAATATCGTCATTTTGAACACGCTGAGTAGAAGCTCTAGCGGTAACCGAAGTAAATGCAATGTTACTTGCAGATAATTTTCTTTTTCCAATTGCGCTTGAAAACTTTTCCAACCTTCTTTAAAAGGATCAATTAAATTAGCCAGCGAAATGCCAGAAAGTAATGCGATGGATTCGAATGAATTTTTTAAAGTAAATGTTAAATCACTTACCATTAATGGTAGTGCAATAATAAAGCCGACAACCGCACTGAGATAATCTTGCAACTGACTAAACGCGGTATAACCGGTCGTTAGCGCGGCCATCACTGCAAAGCTTATCATCAGTAAACTCAGTATGATTCTTAAGCCATAAGCAAAGCCACTTTCTTCCGGCTTTACTTTAAACCAGTGTGTTAAGCTTGTGAAAATCTGCGATATCGTTTTACTAACGACCAACAAAGCATATTTTAGCGGATGAATAGGAGCACGCCCCTGCTTTATTTCTGTATTCAGTGCTCGCCACCACTTAGATAATGTCTCATTAACAATCAAATCCGCCATGGTGTTATAGATCAAAATTCCATAAGAAACCGCGGCAAGGATCGCAAGTGGCCACATGATTGTCGATAAAACTGTCAAGGATAAGCTAAGACCTAAGCTTGTGAGAACCCCAGTGAGAACCGGCGGGAATGTGTAAAAAACAACAACGCCCGATGCTATTCCTACGCCTGCACTGAATAATATACTCAGACGCAAGGGTAACAATCTCGCTTTACCTAAAGAAAGTTCTGCTTCGAGTCTCTTAGACAAGTCAGGATTAATATCATTTTGAGGAATAATAGACCATTTTTTAGGATGAGAAACACTCTCTACAAGAATTTTTTGTAAAACTTTTAAACGTTTTTCTGCCTGTTCAATTTCAGATTTTTCTAGACCTAAAGATTCAGCCGTTTCTAGAAGGGTTTTATTCGCTTTATAGCTAATCAAAAAGGCGCAATCACTTTCTTTTTTTATTTTTTGAAATTCTTCAAACTCTTCTTTTAATTGTATAAACTGTCCACCATCTTTTTTATCATGTGGAATAAGTTCAAATTTAATAAATTGCTGGGTCCCGAATCTCTCTTCTTCAAGTGCTTCAAGATAAGAAAAGAAACTATCTACATCTTTTTCCTCTAAAGCGCTATTTTCTCTAAATAGTTTAATCTCATGTTTTTCTAAGACCGCTAACGCCTCAACATCCTTAACGCTTGTATCTTCCCTATCTTTTTTAATTTCACTAAAAAAACAGCGTAGCTTTTCTTCAAATTCTTTTTCGTATTCTTTGAGTCTGCTTAATTCCGCCTCCAAAGCCTGTAGAATTAAATATTCTGATAAGCCTTTTTTACTTAATAAACTAAATAAACCTAAACCCTCAAAAATATTTTTTCTATAAATCTCACCCTCTACAATACTCGCAGTACCTGAAACGCCCTTTGCCCAAGGGGCGGAAGTAAAATCACCCATTTGCCTAATACTTGAGAAGCCATCAACAAAAACTTGAGTCAGGCCTAAGGTTATACTCAAAATATTTTTCAATATTTTTGCAGCTTTTTTCGTCATAGCGCGGCACCCATACTTTTAGGTTAAATAAAGCAATCGATATTGAATAATAAGCTAGCCTTGCTTAACAAAAAATTAAATTCAAACGATACTTTAGCTAATTAGTTAAATGATATTAAGAATCATTCTTATTTGATGGCAAGATAATAACGAAGAAAGGCGGATTGTTCAAGAGTAATGTTTTTTGCGTGGGCAAACGCTAAATACATTCGATGAAATCTAGCAGCGGAGTGGCGCAGATCGCTTAAGGTTGTTTTGTTATAAATAATATCATCTGCTTTATTTAAACCCTCACTGACTGAAATCTGTGCAGATAAAATAGCATCAATTTGTTCTTTCTTTGCCTGATCACGTTCTTGTGCACGCTGAATTTGTAGCGCGTTGGGAGCGGTCACTAACATCACCCGGTTTAATTCAATCGCAATCCCTGAAGCTGGCTTTTCTTTAAGTAGGCTAGCCGTCCGCTCTTCAAATAAAAGCGGAATAACCACAAGGCAATAAATTGATTTAACAAGCTGAATAGACTCGTGAATTTGCTTATAGATTAAGGGGTGCAATAACTGCTCTAAAAAGTTACGTGCTGTGGAATCGGAAAAAATAATCTCGCGCAAGGAAGGACGGTGTAATTGTTTGTCTGCGGTTAAAATAGAGGGGCCAAAGTACGCTACAACCTGCTGAAGAACCTCAAGATCACACATTATTTTATGTGCAATCTGATCAGCATCAATAACCGTTACCCCTAGATCAGAAAAACAGCGAGCCAACGTTGATTTGCCACTGGCAATACCTCCTGTTAGCGCGACGGTAAACACCTGAAATTAGTGCGTAATAATAGAGTTTTTTGAATTAGCTTTTTTTGAAGCACCACCTTCTTTTTCACTCTGCTCTTGCATTTGCTGCATATACAAGGCTTCAAAATTAACTGGCGCCAAATAAAGCGGTGGAAACCCAGCTCTACCTACCAAATCAGACACCGCTTCACGTGCATAAGGAAACAGTATAGTAGGGCAAGTGATACTCAGTATTTGTTGAATTTGTTCTTCCGTAAAACCCTTTAAAGTAAAAAGCCCCGCTTGTTTTATTTCTACTAAAAATAATGTTTTTTCCTTTGAGGTTGCGGTGACTGTAATCTGTAAAATCAATTCATAAATTGCTTTATCAACCGTACTGCTATTCATCGCGAATTGTAAATTTAACTCAGGCTGCCTTTCCTCTTGAAAAACCTGCGGCGATTGCGGACATTCTAAGGATAAATCTTTTACATAAACCCGTTGAATAGTAAATTCCGGCGCTGGGGAAGCGTTGTTTGCTTGATCGTTTGTCATGAAGCGTTTCCTTCTTTTAATAAATCATCTAGTTTACCAGAGGCATTTAATGCAGATAAATCATCAAATCCGCCAATAGGTTTACCATTAATAAATATCTGCGGCACGGTACGCCGACCCGATAATTCAATCATTTTCTTCATTTTCTCTGGGTCAGTATCAACGCGCACTTCCGTGTAATCCAGCTTTTTTTGAGACAACAATTGTTTGGCATTGTTGCAATAAGCACATACGGCAGTGGTATAGATCACAATCTTGGACATAAATCCTCTCTATTATACTCTTCGCACTTGAACTTTCGACTGTGTTGCCGCTCGGTTCGCAATCCTCATGTATGTTATATACACTGCGGTTGCTCGCTTTCGCGGCGCCTTGCCGAAAATCCCATTGCTGTGAGTATATGTAATCATGTTTACTTTTTAGCTAAGGGCAATGCGGCATTTTTCCAACTCATTATTCCGCCTTTAAGGTGATAAATCTTGCTAAACCCAGCGTTTTTTAACAATCGTGCAACGCGATGATGGGCTTGTCCTTGACTATAGTTAATAATAATAGGCCTTTCACGATATGAATCAAGCTGATTAATCTTTTGCGCCAACTCGGAAAGGGGGATATTAATAGACGCGGCAATATGTTCTTTTGAGAAACTATTCACATCACGAACATCTAATAAAATAGCTTCTTCTCTATTCATCAGAAAGATAGCTTGCTGCGCGGATAAAGGTGATGCCCCAGTCAGTTTGATATGTAACTCAAAAGTAAGCAAAAACCCTAAAATCACTAGAAAGGCCAACCAAAGCTCCCAGTGTCGTAAACTAAATTCAATGAACTGTTGCATATTGGATTTGACCTAAATGTAAGTTGCCTTTTCACGGCATGTGCCACATAGTCTAGCGAAATTTAAACCTGCCCGCTATACTGCCTGCTCATTTTCATAAGAGAATATTAATTCATGCCTAATAAAATAGACCATCCTGTTGATTTTTTAAGCAAGCAAACAGACTATAAAATGCTGCTCAGCGAAATCTTACAGATGGCTAAAAAAAAGGGTGCCACGCAGGTTGAAGCGAATATAACACATGACATTGGGTTTTCGATCAATGTTCGAATGAACGAAGTAGAGACCATTGAACATAATCGCAATAAATCCTTGGGAATTAATGTCTATTTTGCTCAACGACAAGGTTCAGCATCCAGCTCGGACTTCAGTTTAGCCGCCATAGAAAATGCGGTAGAAGCGGCTTGTCACATCGCACGATTCACAACAGAGGACCCTTTCTCCGGTCTTCCTGATGCAGAGTTACTCGCAAAGTCCCCGCCTAATTTAGATCTACACCATCCCTGGTCCATCGATCCTCAGAATGCCATTGAGCTGGGTAAGGACTGTGAAAAGAGCGCCTTAGCCATCGATAAGCGCATTACACTTTCTGAAGGGGTTAGTCTATCAACGCATCAAGGCATCTACCTTTATGCCAATAGCAACAACTTCATCGGGAGCTATCCAAGCTCTAGACACAGTCTTTCTTGCAGGCTCGTAGCAAAAGATAAAAAAGGTATGCAACGTGATGGTAGCTATACGGTGAGTCGTGATCCACACCAACTGGATCCTACTGAAAAACTCGCAAAAAAAGCGGCAGAAGCCACTCTAAATCGTTTAAATGCAACACGCTTAAACACTTGCCAAGCACCGGTTATTTTTCATGCTGAAATTGCAAGTAGTTTAATTGGAAATTTTTTATCCGCCATCTCGGGGGGAAATCTCTATCGTAAAGCTTCTTTTCTAGTAAACCAGCTTGGCCAACCAATATTCTCTGACAAGATAACGATTCATGAGCAACCACATTTACTTAAAGGTCTAGGTAGCGCTCCCTTTGATGATGAAGGTGTCATCACCCGCGACAGAACATTAGTGTCGAATGGCGTTTTACAAGGTTATTTGCTGAGTAGTTATTCTGCACGCAAATTAGGTATGCAAACAACAGGTAATTCAGGCGGCGCACACAATATTGTGCTAGAAACCAGCCAATTGAGCTTAGAAGATTTAATCAAACAGATGGATAAAGGTTTATTGGTGACTGAACTCATGGGCCAAGGCGTCAATTTAGTAACGGGCGACTATTCACGCGGCGCTGTTGGCTTCTGGGTTGAACATGGAAAAATACAATATCCGGTAGAAGAGATTACGATTGCAGGCAACCTACGCGATATGTATAAAAATATGGTGGCTATAGGCAATGATATCGATCATCGAAGTTCAATTTTGACAGGTTCAATTCTTTTAGAAAATATGATGATAGCGGGATTGGATCCTTAACAAAGGCTCAAAAGCGTCATGGCGAGCGAATGCAATGAGCGTGGCCATCCAGATTACAGTTTTCTAGATTGCCACGCGCTTTGCGCTCGCAATGACGGTTTCTAGGCAGGTGTTTCTTTAACAGCCCAAACACTAATCCCTTTCAATGTATCTAAGGCCAAATAGGTTTTTAAATAATCTTGTAAGCGAACATCTAATACTTTCTCTGCTCTTGATGAGGCCATACGTAGATAGAGCTGGTCCTTATCCCAAATAGCGAAGCCCATATGAAGAACATTCATGGGTGTCCCTATTCGGTAGTTTAAGTAATTATCATGCCCGACTAGAAAAACTAAACTTGCAGTAGGAATTCTTTTTCTTAACTGGGAATCATTGAGTACATCGGCAACAGGAATATAAGCAATACTCGCCTTTTCACTATTAGCAAACGCTTTACCTTGTTTTTTTAACTCATCAAGATAAATTTTTTTTTCTAATGATGATAAATAAGGGATTTGGATTCTATCCATACCTAAGTGTTGATACCAATTACGGCGGTTTATTAAAGCCGTCGCCACTCTGGTTTTTTGGCCTGCAATAGAATAACTTAATTCTCGTATATTACCGTTTTTCTTATTGTTAGGAATCCAATCCAGGCTAGGGAAATGATTACGCTGAAAAAAATCGACTTGCGCCTGCTTATAACGAATTTGATTGATCTTCTTTTTAAAATCAAGAAAATTTGACGCAAGCGCCAACGCCATAACGGTATCAACGTAAGTCTCACAATCGAAATGATCAAAACGATATAATGGGTTTTGATCATATTCACCCATCAAGCCTTCACCTAAGGCACCCCCTTGATAAGGAACACTCAGTAAAGCGGCACTATGCAGCTCAATCCGCTGCTGAAGTGAATTTTCTTTATTTAAATTTATTAGTTGAATAGCCGGTTGATCAGTAAATCGAACGTTGGCAAAGCTATTTAAGGAGATTAAAAAAAGGCAAAGAAATATTAAACATCGATATGGCACCTATCATCCCTCTTCTCCAAACCGATCCGTGACAAGCTTTTCTAAAACTGTTAAAGCAGCTGCTTCATCTTCACCCTTAACGATGACTTCTACGGGACTTCCTTGTCTAGCCGTTAAGCCCATTACTTCTAGAATGCTCTTGCCGTCCACTTGTTTGCCGTTGCACTTTAGCGTAATTTCGCTAATAAAGCACCTTGCAATCTTTACCCACTTCATAGAAGCGCGGGCATGCAACCCTAACTTGTTATTGATTGTAACAATTTTACGTAACATACAGTGAGGAGATTAACCCTCTATTTTTCCTTTTTCTATACTAAAACTTTCACCACATCCACAGGCGGCCGTTTGGTTAGGATTAATAAACTTTAGAGACCCATTAAGCCCATTTTGCACATAATCAATACAGATTCCCTTTAAATAGGGAAAACTAGACTGATCAACAAAAACCACTAAATCATCATCGATAGAAAATTGTAAATCATTCGTGTTCGATGTTTTTACATAGTCCACGACATAAGAAAAGCCTGAACAGCCTGCTTGCTTTACACTAAGGCGAACGCTTTTTTCATCTGATTGCTTGGCAAGCATCTTTTTAATGTGAAGGCTAGCAGCCGCGGTTAAGCTAAGCTCCCCCTTCATTTCTGCTGGGTCGTAAATAGAAACAATTGTCTCTTTCATCTGCTTATACTACCACTAATACCTTAAGGGGCAAAATAGAAGCCTTGTCTCTTATCTGTATTTTTACTGGGTTTTTGTAGTTAAAAAGCTTACATGCTGGCGGCGACAAGGGGTAGGGGCACACCTTCTATAGCTTCCACACTTGGACTCATAGCGTAAGGGGCGGCGTATCAAGCTATACGTTTTTTCAAAAATTAACAAAAAGAGCGCGCCCCCATAAAAGCGCTGAATGTAAATAACTTACTAGTAAAAACATACTATTAGCGCACAATCCTTCTCGGCTATCTATATTTTTTAATTTGTAACACTTGTATCATAAAAGTCTTTGTTATACGGTAACCTTAATCCAATGGATGTAGCGTTTGTATTTTAAAGTCTTAAAACCCAAAAAATAAAAATTTTAGCGAACGGTTATACGATTCAAAGTGTAATAGGTATAGGAATATAATTTAAATCTCCATTTTGATATGTCTAATAAAATTGATACAAAGTTTATTGGTGGCATTCTACTGATCGTAGGAACAGCTGTTGGTGGTGGAATGTTGGCACTCCCTATTGCAACAGCAGAAACAGGTTTTATTAACTCGCTGATATTAATGTTTGTTTGTTGGTTTGTAATGACAGCAAGCGCCTTTTTAGTACTTGAAGTTAATCTATGGTTGCCAGCCAACACCAACATTATCACCATGGCTAGAATTTTACTGGGAAAATGGGGGGAAACAATCGCTTGGATCAGCTATTTGTTATTATTCTACTCTGTACTCGCCGCTTACATGGCTGGCGGAGGCGACTTCCTAACTGGATTATTAGCCAGTTTGGGCCTAAACATTCCAAGTTGGATCGCTATTATATTATTTACCAGCATTTTAAGTTACGTGGTTTATAAAGGTATTCACTACGTCGATTACGTAAATCGTGGTTTGATGTTCAGCAAATTTAGTATTTATCTACTCTTAGTTCTATTTCTTATCCCCTTTGTCTCAATTAGCAAACTCAAAGAAGGCAACCTTGCTTATTTAACCGGCGGTGCAACGGTAATGATAACGTCTTTTACCTTTGCCAATATTATCCCTAGCCTGCGAACTTACTTTCATGGCGACGTTATTAAATTACGGAAAGTTATTTTGATAGGGAGCCTAATCCCATTAATTTGCTATTTATTTTGGGACCTCACGATTATGGGCATTCTCCCACGTGGAGGAGAACATGGGCTCATTGATATGTTACATTCTAGGCATTCTACGAGTGAGTTTGTTCGTCAACTTAGTTATTTTCTTAATAATGACTTTATTTCATTATTAGCACGCATTTTTACCTCTATTTGCCTTGCCACTTCCTTTCTTGCCAGTATGTTAGGCCTATCCGATTTTTTAGCGGATGGTCTGCGTATTGCAAAACGAGGAACAGGAAACATTCTAGTTTATGCCGCCACGCTTTTACCACCTTTAACAATCGTATTATTCTATCCAGGGGCCTTTATCGGTGCATTAAGCTATGCTGGAATCTACTGCGCTATTCTTTTTATTATATTGCCTACGTTAATGGCCTGGCGTGGACGTTATAGCAAAAACCCTTTATCCCAAGGATTTAAGCTAAAAGGCGGCAAACCTTTATTATTCTTTCTCGGGATTATTGGCCTTCTTTTTGTGGGCTTTGGCATCCAAGCAGCAATTTAAGACTATAAGCCTTAAATTGCATCTCGCCTATCCAACTGCTTACAACCCTTTCCTCTCAGCCCGCTACCCCTTTCGACCGTAAAAAGCCACTATTAATAGGTGTCCAATAACAAAGAATCACGGCAATTAAGTTCTTTCTTTTTCTAGTGGGCCGCGCTTTTTAAACCTTTTCAACTCAAAAAGATTAGAAGAGAAAAGCTTGCTTACCTACAGGTTAATGAAGAAATTTTAACAATTTAATGGGGGACGAGGATATGATAATAGATGGCGTTTTAGTCGGAGTTGGATTGGCAGGGCTTGAGTTAGGCGTAGCTTGGGTATTAGCTTGTGTCATTAATCATGAGCCTGCTTCGGAAAAAAAGGAGGAAGGCGATCCTTCTTTAAAGTTTTCAACAAGTTTCGTTAATTTAGTTAATATTAAATAAAAACAAGCTTGGTTTAACGCTCTACTAACAGAATTAATTTATAACCAAAAACCACAACGATGAATCCCTGATAAGGTAACTTATTCAGGGATTTTCAATTTAAGCAACCCTATCACTAAAAATACCTTTGCTAAAATAATTCTCCAAAGTAAAAAGCAAATCTTTATAATTAACCGGTTTAATTAAAAACCCATCTATTTCGGCTTCTTCACACCAGCGTTTTAATAGTTCAGAAGAATAAGCGCTTAATAATAGAATAGGCTTTCTTGTTATTTTATTTTCCTTTTCTAAGCTTCGAATTTTTCTTGCCACCTCTACTCCCTGTATATCAGGCAATCCACCATCTAAAATAATAAGATGATAAAATCTAGATTCAGCCATTTCTAATGCTTGTGCACCTGTTGTTGCTAATTCAATATGAAATCCCATTTTTTCCAGGAACGCGCGGTGCACGCGTTGAATAATTGGATCATCCTCTACTAATAAAATTTTATTTTTATTTTCCATTTTTTTCTCCTTTAAAAATACAAACCCGTATTTGTTTTATAATAGCCCATAAATGAACCTCTATGCAATCACTTATAAAAATAATATTTAAACGATAAAATAATTTAAGATAGTATTAAAATGCTTAAGGGGATTTTATCCATTGTCTTCTGAAAATAAATTAAATGATATACTTGAGTATCTTATGAAGGAACATAGGATAAATACGCAGCAACTGCATAAGTATACTGGCGTCCCTCTATCTACATTGAAAAGATTGCGACTAAACAAAGGAAATAACCCCACCGTTGCTTCTTTAGTTCCTATTGCTCAATATTTCAATATCAGCGTAGATCAGCTTATAGGGATTGATCCACTAGAAAAAAACAGCGGATTACAAAATGAGATTACAGTACCTATTATAGAATGGGAAAACGCATCAAACCCGCAGAAAGATAAATGTAAACAACCCTTTGCGCCATTATTAGTAACCGACATGGCATTAAGCCATGATAGCTATGCATTGCTTATAAAAGAACAGCAATGGAGTAATTTTCTGCCTGGCTCTTTATTAATTATCGACCCGCATTTAACGCCCAACAATCGTGATTTCCTAATCATTACCGAGGAAAAACGACAGCTTCCTCAGTTACATCAACTATTAATTTTTAAAAGTAAATCGTATTTAAAAACATCTGACTGCGCATCTGAAATTATTTCTTTTACAAATAATTATAAAAACTTAGGTGTAGTCATCCAAATTAGAATGAATTATAAAGACAATAGAACGTATGTTAATCTCAAGGACAAAAAATCTTCCAACGACGTCAAGCAATATTAGTCACTATATCCTTATCTTAGGGATGGTTAACATAACAATCAGCTTAGCCGCCGATGTTGTAGCCTATAAACTAATCACTTTAGGTCCGGCACTTTTACCAGGTGCACCGCTAGTATTTCCTTTAACCTATATTATTGGTGACATTGTCGCCGAAGTTTATGGCTATACCGTCGCTAAAAAAATTATATGGATAACCTTGATTTGTGAATTATTTTTTGCCATTGCCGTCAAATTAATTATTCATCTTCCTTCACCAGTGTTCTGGCAACATCAACTCGCTTATAATGCAGTAATTGATCCTATTTTACGTTTTGTATTAGCCGGTATCCTAGCCGTTATTAGTAGCAGCTTTATTAATATTTATATGATTTCTAAATGGAAAATTTTGATGAAAGGTAGACACTTTTGGCTTAGGAGCTTAGGATCATCGGCCATTGGTGGTTTCATCTTAGTTTTAGTCACTATTTTATTCGGCTTTACCGGGAATATACATTGGTCACAATTAATTTATATGATCTTATCTGTGTACTCGGTAGAGGTTTTTTATTCCTTATTAGGCGTATGGCCTGCTTCGATTATTACTGGCTTTTTAAAACTAGAAGAACAGCTTGATGTGTATGATACTGAAACTAATTTTAATCCGTTTAAATAATGACACAAATAATTAACGAGGATAATATGCAAATTAAATATATTATAGAGAGAATGCAAACCATATTGGATTATATCGACTCTAAAGCAGGCAAAAAAGAAACTATAGAGAATTTTATTCAATATCTTAATAATGTTGCTATAGGAGAACAACTTCTACCTGATAAAATTATTGAATTATTAAACTTAATAGATCTTTCTAAGATAACAAGTGAACAAGGATTTTTTAGTGAATTTGTAAAAACAGAAAATTTACCTGAAGAAATAAATCGCACAGTGATTTTTTACTTGATAAAGGATCAACAAACCTCTTGTTGGCATTCATTAGATACGACAGAAACTTGGCACTGGCTTGCGGGCTGTGATATCACCATTTCTATTCTTTCTAAAGATAAAATAAATGAATTTGTTTTAAATGCACAAAACCCTTGTTTAACTCTAGAAAAAGGTACCTTATTTGGCGCAAGGAATAACTTAACAGCAGCTAAAGACAGAGATAACTTTGGATTAGTTACCTGTGAATGTATACCTGGATTTACCCCTAGTTTATACAGCAACCCAACTAAAGAACAATTACAAATATTAAGCTGTCTTTATAAAAAAGATGATGAAAAAAGATCAACTATAGAAAAATTAATCCCTAAAGTTCAATTAAAAGAGTTTAATGAGTTAAAACCTGCTACTTCTTCAAAATTTTTTCTCGCCGATAACCCTATAAAAAAGGAATCTGGCCAAAATTTTATAGCTAAAAGTTCTTTATCCAGCTAAAATAAAAAAAATGGAATTACGTTTTAGGAGCAATGGTTGTTAAAATTTATTGGAAACTATATAAATACCATTAAATTAAAATATAAGTCTATACAACAAGCTAAATCCTACCCTTTTCCGTTACGGATCATTAGCCAGGAATTAGCTAATAAAGATACTGTTTACACAGTACAAATTGTAGGAAAAAATTTAGTTTTTAAATTATGTGCGACAGAGCTATTTAATGATAATCAGTTATTGCAAAGACTATCTCCTTTCGATTTACTAAACATTTTAAATAGCTCTAATAAAAAAACTTTTTATAAAAAAAATAACCTTATTATTTTTCCTTGTCGTGTCCATTATAAGATAATTGCTAAAAGTTATGACCATGCCCGTCAACAAAGTATTTTTATCCTCGAAATTACTCAAGCCAATAACGTTATTCAAAAGAAATTTACCGCCCTTGAAATCGTTAAGGCCCCTTTTATGCTAGAAAAACTTAGTTCGCAAGAAATCTACGACCTTGGCTTTACTATCGGCTCTGAAACTATCCTTGAAGAAATACATAAATTGACTTGTCTTGCAAAATAACCCCAGCTAAATTATTAACTAAGATTCACCGTCATTATATCGATACTCCTCACCATACCTATGTATGGTTTTTTTATATAGTTAATTCGGCATACTAGTTTTTCTATCTTCTAAAAATAGTAATAAGGAATTAAAATGCAGAATAGAAAACGGGCGTTATTAATTGAAGATAATGTTATTTGTCAAAAGATATATGACGCGTGGCTATCCGAACTAAGCTATAAAATCAACATAGCCAGCAATGCTATGGAAGCCTACAATCACATCATAAACCAAACTTATGATGTGATTGTAACCGATTTAGGGCTGCCGGATAAACCAGGCCTCGAAGTAATAAAAGCTATCCATTGCAGTTCTTTAAATCAATACACCCCCATCATTGTCGTATCTGCCCACGTCAATACACAAACACAACAGGAGTGCATGCAATTGGAAGCCGATGCGGTACTTACCAAACCTGTATCTAAAGACGCGCTACATAACGCTATTTTGAGAAGTTAGCTTGTAGCGGTGGTTGCTTATTAAGCTCCGCTATCTCACGCCTCACTTCGGGATTAAAAAATTCTCCGATGCCCATTGAATAGGTTTGCTTTTCACAAGATTTTGGCAATCTATAATCAAAAGCAATAATGGAGGCCTCTTCATTCTCTAACAGAGGAATAATAAATTCCGCTACTTTTATATGTTGATCTTGCACTAAATATTTATCTCTAGCTGTCGCACTTAAAAAGTGCATTTCAAAAACATACTCCCTATCTAAAACAGATGAATTGAGACGTTTACCATAACAAAAGCTTGACGCTCCTTCTACATTAGAAAACAATTCCTTTAATTTATAAAAAACCTCTTTGATGGCTTCATCTGAACAATCTTTCTTGAAAGGAAGAAAAACAATATGATTTATCTGGGGTTTTTCTTGTAAATTTCCCTTATTAATAGGCGGGTGCGAAGGCTTAAAAACAAGCGAAAACATGGGCTCTTCTTTGTTTAACGAGGGCATTATTTTTTCAATAAATAACTTATATTCTTTTTTAAATAAATCATCAATTTCTTCTAAATTCTCATCAGAATTTATTTTTAGCACATAATTATATCCTTTATTACGATTTTCCTTACTTTCATAGACACCATATTCAAACTTATATGAAAATCTATTATTAATAGATGCTGTAAATTCATTAAAATAAGGGGTGGCTTCAGAAATTTCTCGGAAAGAAAAAAAATCTATCATTTTATCGTTCATAATTTTTCCTATAATTTAAAATTTATTAATTAATATCTTTCCATAGTTTATATTCTTCTAATACATAAGTTAAACCATAGCGAATAGCCATAGATACAATTTCTCCTTTTGAAGAACATTGAAATTTTATTTTTAACCTTTGAATATACCAACGTATAGTTTTAGGTGAAACACCTAATAAACAAGCAATTTTTCCTGAAGTATACCCATAGAGCATATATCTAAAAACATCTAATTCACGCTTAGTAAGATATTCATTGCTAAAATTTTTTCCTAAATAAAACCGATCCTTTTCTAAATCAAAATGACCTCCTCTTTTTATAATTGAATAGCCTGTAATATCTATATAGGAACCAATTACACCCACACATTTCCGACTATCACTCATTAATTGAGTTTTAGTAACAAGTATATTTGCGACCCCTTTTGGCTGAGTTTGAATTTCCGGCACATTGATTCTTGTGTTGCCTATTATCGCTTTATTATCGCCTCTACGATAAAAATCGGCATGTTTTCTCCAAAAAATATCATAATCTGTTTTACCAATTATCTGGCTTGGAGAATCGAGGCCTGCCGCTTCAGCAAGGTTTTCATTACAAAAAAGATATTTTAAGTTTTTATCTTTAGCAAAAATATACAGTGATAAATCCGTTAATACTTTCTCTAGCATAATGCTACCTGTATTATTTTTATAAATGTAAAAAACAATAACTGAATCCAATAAAAATTACCCCCTACATAATAATGGGTTAGTCGTTAGAAAAATAGGAATAAAATCGTAAGGAAGTATTGTTTTTTTATCTAAAAACTCATGTAACTTCATATTATGAAAAAATAAGCATCTATTTTTTTGGTAGCTATTTTCAAGGAAAGAGCCATGATTTTCCCTCTTGAATGACGAGCGATAGCGCCTGCTTTGGCCCCTAAAAATTCGTATCCTTTAGGTGTGAGCAGCGGGTAAGCGCTTGAAATCCGTATTTTTGCCCTCATATTCCCTTTACTTGCCAGATAATTTAACCATTTATTCGAGCTTTTGTGGAGAGTATCATTCTATGACCGTTGCAGAAAAACAAACCCTGGGCTTCCAAACGGAAGTCAATCAATTATTACAGCTAATGATTCATTCTCTTTATAGCAATAAAGAGATTTTTATCCGTGAATTAATCTCAAATGCCTCCGATGCGGTCGATAAGCTCCGCTTTAAAGCATTAGAAAACCCTGCTTTACAAGAGGATGCCCAGCTCAAATTAACTATAGAAATTGATAAGGCAAAGCGCCTGTTAATCCTGAATGATAACGGGATAGGGATGAGCAGAGAAGAGGTCATTTCCAATCTAGGTACTATTGCAAAATCAGGCACCAAAGAGTTCTTAGCTTCTTTAACTGGAAATAAGGCGAAAGACACACAGCTCATCGGTCAATTTGGGGTTGGATTTTATTCAGCCTTTATGGTCGCCGAAAAAATAACGGTTAATACACGTGCCGCTGGCTTAGCAACTGATGAAGCCATTTGTTGGGAGTCAACGGGCGATGGACAATATACGATTGAAGCAATCCATAAAACAACACCCGGAACTGAAATTATATTGCATCTGCGCGAAGGTGAAGATGAGTTTTTAGAAGATTGGCGATTACGCAGTATTATACTTAAATATTCTGATCATATTACGCTACCGATTAATATGAAGCAGGAACGTCCCGCACCAGAAACCGATGACAAAAAAGATGAGGTCATCGAAGAACAAGATATCTGGGAAACCGTAAACAATGCAACAGCATTATGGACTCTACCTAAAAATCAAATCAAAGACGATGAGTATAAAGCATTCTATAAACATGTCGCACATGACTTTCAAGATCCTCTTGCTTGGAGCCATAATAAGGTAGAAGGAACACAGGAATATACCACCTTACTCTATATACCTTCTCAAGCACCGTTTGATCTCTGGAACCATGAAAAACCTCGCGGTTTAAAACTTTATGTTAAACGTGTCTTTATTATGGATGACGCAGAACAATTTCTGCCTCGTTATTTACGCTTCGTAAAAGGAATAGTTGATAGTAATGACCTTCCTTTAAACATTTCACGGGAAATCTTACAAAACAACAAACTGGTTGATAACATACGTTCTGGCGTGACTAAACGAATTTTAGAATTATTAGCTCATCTTGCAAAAGATCAGACGGATCAATATAAACAGTTTTGGAATTCTTTTGGAAATGTACTCAAAGAAGGATTTGCCGAAGATTTTAATAATCGCGATGCACTTGCCAAATTATTACGCTTTTCGTCAACCCATTTAAATAATGCCGAAGCAACCGTTAGTCTAGAAGAGTACGTTGCGCGCATGCAACCTACGCAAGACAAAATCTATTATATTACTGCCGAAAATTATGCTTCTGCTAACAGCAGCCCACATTTAGAAATTTTTCGTCAAAAAAATATTGAGGTTTTATTGCTACATGATCGTATTGATGAATGGTTAGTAGCGCATTTAACCGAGTTTGAAGGAAAAACGCTGCAATCCATCGCTAAAGATGCGGATATCACTGGCATCACGGGTGAAGAAAATAAGGAAGAGCAGAAAAAGAATGAAGACGAATTCAAACCCCTGTTGGAACAGATGAAAGAAGTGCTTGGCGATAAAGTAAAAGAAGTTCGTATCTCTCAACGTTTAACTATTTCACCCGCGTGTATTGTTAACGAACAAAATGCTTTAAGCAACCAAATGCGCAGCATGTTGCAAGCTGCTGGCCAATCTATTCCGGCAAGCAAACCTATTTTAGAGTTAAATCCTCAACATCGATTGGTGCAACGTCTAAAAGAAGAACAGGATGATGCGCGACTTGCTGAATGGACACATCTCTTTTTGGAGCAATCCATTTTGGCAGAGGGTGGGCATCTCGAGGATCCCGCTGCGTTCGTAAAACGACTTAATGACTTATTAGCTTAGGTCTGTGTACTCTCCCCATTTAAGTGGGGAGTACATCTAAATTTTTACCAATTAAATAGCGTACCATCTAATTTTCGATTAACGGGTAAGTAAGCACGCTCATAAGGGTATTTTTCAGCTAATTTTTCATCAAAATCCACACCTAAACCTGGTTTATCGGCTGGATAGAGATAGCCTTTATCAAACGTATAGGCATGCGGAAATACTTCATTCGTTTTATCGGTATGCCGCATATATTCTTGTATGCCGAAATTATTGATTGAAATACCAAAATGTAAAGCGGCTGCCATCGTAATAGGCGAAACGTCTGTAGGGCCATGACAACCTGTTTTGACGTGGTAAACTTCAGCCATTGCAGCCACTTTCTTTAAGTGTGTTAAACCGCCGCCATGCACCACTGACATACGGATATAGTCAATCAGTTGTTCCGTAAACAAAATATGGGTATCCCATATAGTATTAAATACTTCACCCACCGCTAAAGGTGTCGTGGTATGTTGACGGATAATTCGAAAACCTTCTTGTAGTTCTGCTGGTACAGTGTCTTCTAACCAAAACAGATGATAAGGCTCTAACCCTTTTCCTAAACGTGCTGCTTCAATCGGTGTTAAACGATGATGCGAGTCATGCAGAAGATGTACCTCGTCACCATATTCTTCACGTAATTTTTTAAACAATTTAGGCGCGTAGTTAAGATATTTTTCAGTAGACCACTCTGATTCTTGAGGTAATCCTTTTGTCGCTGGTTCGTAATACATTTTATCTTTAGAGGAGATACCATAAGAATCTTTTAGCCCAGGCACACCGGTTTGTGCACGAACCGCTAAATAGCCTTTCTCTATGTATTTACCAACTTCCTTAACCGTATCATTAATATCTTTTCCGTTCGCATGGCCATAAACCATAACGCCTTTTCGACTTTTACCGCCAAGCAAATTATAAACAGGTGTATTTAAAACTTTTCCTTTAATATCCCATAAAGCCATATCAATGGCTGCAATAGCCGCCATAGTAACGGGACCTCGGCGCCAATAAGCACCACGATAAAAATATTGCCAAATATCTTCTATTTGTGCAGGATCTCGCCCAATCAAACAAGGGATAAGATCTTCTAAATAAGCTTTCACAGCTAATTCGCGACCATTTAACGTTGCGTCACCTACACCGTAAACACCTTCGTCAGTAACAATCTTTAATGTAACAAAGTTTCTGTCAGGGCAGCTAACAAAAACCTTAGCTTCTTGAATTTTCATCGTTTACCTCAGCAATCATTTTTATAAGTAAAAGGGTTTAACTTTATTAAGTAATCACCAAATCATTTAAGCGATTACGTCCAATAATGGGATATTGTTCAACTTCATACACCACACCCGAAACCGGCGCGGATTGATCAGACAACCAAAATGTAACGTGCGCCGCTACATTTTCAGGTGATAATAAGCGACCGCTTGGTGCATATACTTTGGGTATTTTTTCTTGCCAATTATCGGGTAATCCTTCACGTCTTTTCAAAGCAACTTCATTATCTGTTGGTGTCCAACCTACATTTAACTGGTTAACACGCACATGATCGGGACCTAGACTATCCGCTAAGTTACGCGTCATGGTCATCAACGCACCTTTAGAGGATGAGTAAATCAATAGATCCTGTTGTCCACAATGCGCATTCATAGAACCTATATTAACAATCGCACCACCGCTTCCCTGTTTTCTAAAAACCTTGACGGCTTCTTTAGATAAAAGTAATGGCGCATAAAAATTGATACGCATCACTTTTTCACAAAGCTCTATACTGGCATCATCAATGTTGTTGCGTGGATAAATACCTGCATTATTAACAAGACCATCCAAACGACCAAATTTAGCTATTGTTTCGTTCACTAAGTTAGCGTAGGCATTTTCATCCGTTAAATCAGCAATTAAATAATGCGCCGCATCGCCGCCTAATTCTGCAACTAACGCTTTTGCACGATCTTCCTGACGGCCATGAATCATGACCTTAGCCCCTTGCGCAACACAACGGCGGGCTGTCGCTGCACCAATTCCATTGGTAGAACCGGTAATTAAAACAACTTTATTTTTTAACATTAATGCTTCCTTTATAACTTATTTTAAGAAAAAAAGGCCAATTTTTATTGAGAAACTGTTGATTTCCGTAAAGGAACACCCAGCTCACGACTAGGCCGACCTAAACGCAGATTTTGTTCAATATCCTCCAAAGAACATCCTTTGGTTTCGGGAACAATAAAGTAAACAAAAAGTCCGCCTAATATACATAAAAAAGCATACAGCCAAAATGTATAACTAGGACCCATCAATTGAATGAGCGTTAAAAACGTTAACGCAACGAGCATATTGAATCCCCAACTCGCAGAAATAGCCAGACTAGCGCCTACACCACGAATATTTAAAGGGAAAATTTCAGAAATAATAAGCCACATAATCGGGCCTAAACTCATTGCAAAGCTCGCAATATAAAGAACCATACTACCTACAGCTACCCAGTGCAATGCAGCAAATCCAGGAAAATAAAATGCAGCGCCCATCATTGCCAAACTTATAAACATACCCGAGAGCCCTAAAAGTAATAAAGGGCGACGTCCCCATTTATCGATTAAAGGTAGTGCAATGACTGTAAATAGCACATTAATAATGCCTATTCCTAGTGTCGCTAAAATAGCGCCTCCGGCTTGTTTGAACCCTGCCATGAGTAAAATAGTGGGGGCATAATAAATAATCGTATTAATTCCCGTCACTTGTTGGAAAAAACTTAGTCCTAAACTAATGAACAAAATAGGGCGTACCCATTTTGCAAGCAACAAACGATGCGTCCCTTTCTCCATTTTTACTGTTTGCTGAATTTCTTCAAATTCTTGATTAATATTTTCACTGCCTCGAATGCGCTGTAAAATATTACGTGCTTTATGCTCCCAGCCCTTTAATACCATCCAACGCGGGCTTTCCGGTAAAAATAAAGTACCTAACAATAAAATCGCAGCCGGTACTACCCCTAAACCTAGCATCCAAGGCCAACGACCTTGCACAGAAAAATAGTAATTAACCAGATATGAAAAAACGATCCCAATCGTGATCGCTAATTGATTCAAAGAAACTAACATCCCACGAATACGTTGTGGCGCTATCTCGGCAATATAAAGAGGCGCAGTAAAAGAACCCACACCAATCGCAATGCCTAATATAATGCGACCGATAATTAACCAGTGTGCGCTAGGTGCAAGTGCCGTGGATAATGAGCCGATAATGAAAGCAATGGCCGTAAAAACAAGCACTTTACGTCGCCCAAACAGGTCAGTCAGTCTACCGCTAAATCCCGAGCCGATTAAAGCACCTAATAAAACAGCGCTTACAATCATCTCTACCTGAAAGGCCGATAAAGCAAAGTCTTTCTTAATAAATAAAATAGCGCCTGAGATTATTCCTGTATCGTACCCAAACAGTAGCCCCGCCAACGCTGCAAATACCGAAACTGCATAAACCATCCAGTTTGCATTCGATCGTTCAAGCATGAAAATATTCTCTCTTAGATAGCATAAGCAGGCTACTTTACCTCGAACCCGCTTAAAAGCAAATAAAAGCGCAAGGTTTTCAGCCAAGATAGGCGGGTTCAGCTAGCCCTTTAACGCCTATTTCCAATGCAAACAACTGCCCCGATTGGGGTGCATCGTCCAAAATAGACGCGGATAACCCAACTGACGCAGAAGTCACATAAAGCGTTTTTAAATCTCCCCCCCCAAAACAACAGCTGGTGGGCCTAGGAACAGGCATAGGAATAATGCTATCGATTTCTCCTGTGGGTTTATAGCGGGTAATTTGCCAACCGTCCCAATGGCAGCTCCATATATAGCCCTCACTATCGACGGTAAGCCCATCAGGGAAGCCTTCTGATTCAGGAATTTGAGCAAACACGTGAAAAGCCCCTAAGCGACCTTTTATAGGGTCAAATTCATATTCATAGATTTGACGCGCCGGAGAATCGCACATATACATTCGACTATTATCTAAATTCCACGCAATTCCATTACTGACGGTAAAACCGCTAGCCATTTCCATCGCCTTGCCTTCTGTATCTAAGCAATAGAGGGCACCAATGGGTTTCTCTTCAGCAATATCTTTAGTCCCTGCCCAAAAACGACCTTGCCGATCGCATTTTCCGTCATTAAACATATCCTGAGACTGTTTTTTTAAAGGTAATGCAATGGTTTGTGTCATGCCTGTTTCTGTGTCAATGGAAGCAAATCGGTCACTGAGCGCCGCTATCAATCCTCCTTTAGCACGCCAGCCGATGGAACCAATCTGGCTAGGCATTTTAAATTTTTTAACGCTTCTATTATTGATATCTAAACGATTCAAGCTCGCTGCGACGATATCGACCCAGTAAAGACATTTTTCTTCGGGATGCCAAAGAGGGCTCTCACCCAATAACATGGGTTCTTCACATACAACGACTGGATTTAACATAGCTTTACCAAATTAAGCGATAGATGGTTTCGTGATAATAACGATCACCCGGCAATAAAAAAGGTGAGGGGAATTGAGGATAATTAACAGCGCCCGGAAGATTTTGTGTTTCCATACAAAAAGCGCCATATCGCTGTGTTGTTAACCCTCCACTGATAGGATAACTTTTAAGGCTATTACCGGTATAAAATTGTAACCCTGGCTGTGTGGTATGCACTTCTAACGTACGCCCACTCACCGGCTCTTTGATCTGCGCCACTAAGCGAGGGTGATGGTTGGTCATGGCTGGTAACACAAAACAAAGATCATAGCCTCCAATCGGTGTATCCTCTAAACGTTCTCCTAAATGATGTGGTTGGCGAAAATCAAAGGGGGTATCATTTACTTCTGCTATTTGTCCTGTAGGAAGTAAATCTTTATCGGTCACTACATAATGATCGACAAAAACCTGTAGCACATGATCCAACACGGTACCTTGTCCTGCACCCGCTAAATTCCAATAAGCATGATTAGTTAAGTCAACGGGGGTTATGCGATCTGTTTTTGCTTCAAAAGCGATTTTTAACTCATTAGCCAATGTCAAACTATAGGTCGTTTTTACTTCAAGCGTTCCTGGGTAACCTTGATCGCCATCCGGGCTTAGCATTTTAAATGCTACACTGGCTTTATCAGTCTGAATAGAAACTTCAGGCTGCCAAATCGCTTTATCAAAACCTCTTTCACCACCATGTAAATGATGTGCATAATCTTTATTTTTTGTTAAATGAAAATCTTGTCCCTGATAATTAAAAGACGCGTTTGCAATACGGTTAGGCACTCGTCCTATGGTCGCACCAAAATAAAAATCGTGATTTAAATATTCCTCAAGCTGATCGAATCCTAAAGTAAGTTCGTGTACGGTACCTCTTAATCCTGGTACTTTTACCGAAGTAAGGGTAGCGCCATAATTCATAACGCTTATTGACATCCCACTGGGATTACGCAATGTATATTGCGTAATCGTTTGACCATCAGGTAACTCACCAAAAGTTGATGGCTGACAAAACATTTCAGGCATAATGTCCTCGTAAATCTGGCATTGCTTCTCGTGGAATAATTGCGCCGGGATAATTGATAACTGTGCTAGCTAATTGATGACCCCATTGCGCCGCTTTTATAGGCTCAATGTCTAACAAACGTGCCGCTACATAAGCCGCGTTAAATGAATCGCCCGCGCCGGTTGTATCCACTGCCTTTTCTATCAAACGAGCAGGCACACTTGTTTGCGTGGCAATAGTAGCAATTAAAACTGGCTCGGCACCACATTTAACAACCACTTCCGTTATTTTATTTTTTAACAAGCGTTGTGCGCAAGCTTCTGGTGTCACATCACCAAATAAAGACTGCTCGTCTACAAAAGTAGGCAACGCAACATCTACCCATTTTAAAGTGCGATCAATGGTTGCTCTTGCTATTTCAGCATCAGGCCAAAGTGACGCACGGTAATTGGTATCAAAAATTATCTTAACACCTTTTTGTTTTGCCTTTTCTAATATCCTCCATAAATAGTCCCGACTATCATCATCAAGGATAGCCAAAGTAATTCCTGATAAATATAAGTAATCCATGCTTAGCAATTTTTTTTCTAAATCAAGCGTGGCACAGGATTTAAAAAGCTCCCGTGCCGCAGAATTTTGGCGATAAAAATAAAAAGTCCTTTCCCCTTCTTCATCGGTACGAATTAAATAAAGCCCAGGCAGTTTATTTTTTAAACGACACACCAAATCCGTATTGAGTCCTTCTTCTTGCCAATTTTTTAGCATGCTATCGCTATAGCTATCACAACCTAATGCTGTCACGTAATGAATAGCAAAAGATTCGACAGGAAGTAAGCGTCGTAAATAAATGGCGAAATTTAAGGTATCGCCTGCAAAAGCTAGGGCTAGTGTGGCATCACTACGATGTGATAGCTCTAGCATTGCTTCACCAATGACTGCAATTTGCTTCATTTTAGGATTCCAGAATAGGCAAGGGCTTTAAAAAAGACTTAGAAAGTGTATCTGAAGTTTGCGTAGAAAAAAAAGAGGACGTATTATCAGAGATAATCTTATAGGATGTGGAACACGTGCTCACACTCATTGATATTTTACAGCAAAGTCGCATTATACCGGTTATTGTAATCGATAAGATAGAACATGCAATTCCTTTGGCTAACACCTTAGTGGAAGGTGGTTTCAAGGTACTAGAAATTACACTGCGTACGGATTGTGCTTTAGAGGCCATCAAACAAATAGCCAATAGCGTACCCGATGCTATTCTAGGGGCTGGTACGATCATTACACCGCGTCAATTATCTGAAGCCAAAGCGGCGGGCGCACAATTTGCAGTCAGCCCTGGCTTTAGCGAACAGCTTGTTTCTGAAGCAAAAAAAGAAAAATTAGCCTACCTTCCCGGCATTGCCACTGTTTCTGAAGCACTATTTGCTTATGAGCTAGGTTTAACTCAACTTAAATTTTTTCCGGCTGAAATAATGGGCGGAATAAAAGCTTTGTCTGCCCTATCTGAAGTATTGCCTTCGTTACAGTTTTGCCCTACCGGTGGCATTAATCTTGATAGCTTTATTAACTATCTCAAACTACCCCAAGTTCCTTGTATTGGTGGCACATGGATAGCACCTCGCTCACTGATTGAAAAAGGAAATTTTGCAGAAATTGCTTTACACGCAAAAGAAGCACAAAAAAAACTACAAACTGTCTTTAATTAATGACAGCAGCGCACAAATTTTATTGAACATTGAATAAAATCTACTAGACTTCCCTTGTATTTATCATTTGTAGATATAAGGGGCACATGGATAAGCAATCTAATCAAGGGAAAGAAAATTATATTAAGTTTGCGCTCTACTTTTTGCATTTTCTACTGCTTATGGTCTCCCTAAAAGGATTTGCAGCTGTAGTACCCAGCACCATAGTACCTGGCCAAGTAGAGCGACAATCAAGAAACACTGTTCCTATACAAGCAGAGCGACCTACTAGACTTATTACACAAACAGCTCCGGCAGCCATATCCCCCGTAACGACTTCCATACCGCCGAGTATGCGTGCTCCATTTATCCTACGCTCGGTGCGTATTATAGGATCAACCGTTTATTCACAAGAAAGTTTAAACGCTTTTTATCAACCTTACCTTAATAAAAGGATAAGTTATTCAGAACTAGAAAAGGTTGCATCTGACATTACCTTAAAATATCTCAGAGATGGTTATATACTCTCACGCGCGTATATACCGATACAAAACCTAAAGTCAGGACATGTAACCATAAAAATTCTCGAAGCCTATGTTGCTAATGTAAGCATTCAAGGGAAAATTCATGGTTTAGAAAACTTTCTAAATACATACAGTGAAAAAATTAAACAGTCCCGTCCTTTACAACAAAAAACGTTACGGTATTACACTTTATTATTGAACCGCTTACCGGGTGTCAAAGCTACGCTACAAATCAATCCCATATCAGAAAGCTCAGGTGCACAAAACCTTATTTTTATTATCAATCAACGCCGATTTTCTCCTTACGCTATTCTCAATAATAATCAATCACGCTATTTGGGATCACAAAATTTATTTGTTAGCGCTAATATGTATTCCTTATTAAAAGGCAGTGACGCAACCACCTTAACCGCTGCCACGGCACCCTTTGAACCCAGGGTGCTACAGTATTATTATTTATATGAAATCATACCGATTGGTGTTTACGGCAATCATTTAGATATTGCAGTAGACTATACAAAAACAAAACCCAATGTACTCGGCCCCCCAATAGCGACCGAAGTAGTAGGAACGTTTGATAGTTTGTCCGGCAAAGTAGCTGAGATAACTGGCTATTATTATCACCCATTTATACTACAAACGGATGAAAAATTAGAAGGTCGCTTAGCACTGGGATACTATGATAGTAAAACAACCGGCTTTAATGATCCGTTTAACGGCCCTCAAGATGTTATTGTAAAAATTCCAACTATACGTGTCCAAACAAGCTACGAGCGCACTAGATCCAAATACCTTGATAGAATAGAGGCCGAAATAAGCCAAGGATTTCATTCCTTCGGCGCTACAATAGGACCTCCTGCATCAAATAATCCATCAATTGATTATACAAAACTTTATTACTACGCATCCCATATACAAGTTCTCCCTAAATCCTTCTCAATACTCATTGATTCAATGGGTCAATATGCTTTTGGCCCATTAATCCCCGTTGAAAAAATTCCCTATGGTGGTATCCCATTTGGACGCGCCTATGACCCTTCCGAAATCATTGGAGATAGTGGCATTATGGGAGGATTAGAAATACGCTACAATACATTCCCAGAATCTTTCAGTTCTGTACAGTATTTTACACGTTACGATATTGGTAAAGTATGGAACAAAAATGTTGCACCCGCTTTCGCTTTAAATAGCGTGTACAGTGATGCTTCATTATCTGCTGGGTTACGATTATTTTTAACAAAAGATTTCAATCTTGAACTCAGTCTCGCTAGACCTTTAACCAATCCTGTTCAAGCAGAAGTATTAAGTGGAAAAAATGGAAAAAGTTTACGCTTTTTCTTTAACTTCAGTTATACGCCGCTTTGATAAAGTAGCCCGCTTATATTCAACAAGCATAACTTGATTTCAATATAAGCAGGCCTATTTGCGCTTAAATTTTAAATATTAGTGCTTTAATACATTCCCTAACGTACTTTTTAAAGTATTAGGTAGTTTTGGTAATTGAATACCTGTTCCTGGTAACGTACTTGGACCACCTGGGACGCCAAAAGTCTGTCCGCGAGGTCCTGTAATAGCAATGAGTTGCCCTTGTTTCGTTAGAGCTCTCACACCTACTCCTGAATTAGGCAACGTTACGTTTAATCTTGCTAATTCCTGAGGTGTTAATACGCCCGCTTGTATACCTAAGGTTTGCAATGCGGTTGCATTTAATATAAGACCACCATCTCCTGTCAGGGTCACACCCGCTATATTGCCTCCTAGTAGACCACCGCCAAGTACTCCTCCAGGACCTGTAGCGCCTGCGGGTCCTGGAGTACCAGTTCCCGAACTGCCCGTCGCTCCAGTCGCTCCACCAGGACCACCACTTCCACCACCACAGGCAGTAAGTAATAAAATAGCCGCGGCTATCCCTGCAGAACGAAGACTACTATTTAAAAGCTTCATATTTCACTCCATGTAAATATCTATTTAATATCTAAATAAGGCTATTTATCCTAGAAGCTTAATTAGATAGAGTCAAATATAAAAAAATCTGCTAAATATTTAGCAATTTGCTTTAGTAATCTTTTTTTACTATATACGGCTCGTTACTTGAAAGTACCCTTTTTTAAAATAGTACGCGCGATATCTTCGATTATCTAAACCTCGCTTTAAAAAAGCACTTGGTTATTTCAGATCTACTATGAATTTCGGTACAATTAAGCTCATCTAAACCCAACAAGGAGAACAATCCTATGACCAAGCAAATTCCCGATAATCGGCTTAATGCTGACTCACTCGATAACTCGATGCAAGTGCTCGATAGACAACTCAATGAAAACCATTTGTTAAAGCATCCTATGTACCAGGCTTGGTCAGCAGGAAAACTTTCACTCAATGATTTACAAACTTATGCTTGCCAATATTATCACCATGTCGATGCTTTTCCGCGTTACCTCAGCGCAACGCATAGTAACTGTCATCTTCCTCATGCGCGTCAGGTATTATTAGAGAATTTAAATGACGAAGAAGGCGATACTACTACGAGGGAATCCCATCCTACTTTATGGCTACAATTTGCTAAAGGTTTAGGTTTATGTGAAGAAACCGTAAAAAACAGTGTGCCCACGCCAGAAACCAAGCAACTCATAGACGATTTTCTATCGCTTTCGCGTTCTTCTTATGCAGAAGGCTTAGGCGCTTTATACGCCTATGAACGTCAAATTCCACAGACAGCGGCAAGCAAAATTATGGGGCTTAAGCAATTTTATAATATCGATGACCCAGCCACATTAAAATTCTTCCTAGTACATTTAGAAGCCGATGTAGAACACTCTGAAGCCACTAAAACACTCATGCAAGAATTACTCTCCTTAGAAAAAATAAAGGCAGAGAAGGCAGCAAAAAAAATAGCTCAATCGGTATGGGATATGTTAAGTGGCATACAAGCACGAACGATTGGAAATGTTCATTGTGAAATACCTGCTGCTTAATAAAACGGCAATACTTAGCATTTATAGATAATTTTTCATGACCTCTGCGTCAATCTGCAAAGGTCATGTCTTTGGCAAGCAATCAACAAATTAAGAACGGATTATGGCGCTTCTGACACAGAGATACGCCTAATCTTGCCACCTAATTGTGACAGTTTTTCTTCTATACACTCATAACCGCGATCAATATGATAGATTCGATTGACTGTCGTTTCACCTTCTGCTGTCAATCCTGCAAGAACCAAACTCGCAGAGGCACGTAAATCCGTGGCCATCACCTCTGCACCGGTTAACTTCTCAACGCCCTTACAAATAGCGGTATTACCTTTTAATGTGATATCTGCGCTCATACGACGCATTTCTTGCGCATGCATAAAGCGGTTTTCAAAAACCGTTTCGGTAATGGTTCCAGTTCCTTCTGCCGTGATATTCATTGCCATAATTTGTGCTTGAACATCGGTAGGAAAGGCCGGGTAGGGTGCCGTAATAACATTAACTGCTTTTGCGCGTTTATTACGCATATCCAATTCAATCCAATGATCGCCAATGGTAATTTCTGCACCGGCTTCTCGTAATGTATGAATAACCGCTTCTAAATGTTTCGCTTCTATATCTTTTAAACGAATAAATCCTCGCGTACAAGCTGTTGCAATAAGGTAAGTAGCTGCTTCAATTCGATCAGGTAAAATTCGGTAATAACCACCTGTTAGCTGCTGAACACCTTCGATAGTGATGGTATCTGTTCCGGCATCGCTAATATTAGCGCCGATGCTATTTAAAAAATTAGCTAAATCAACTACTTCTGGTTCACGCGCCGCATTTTTTATAACGGTTTTTCCTTTTGCTAACGTTGCTGCCATCATTAAATTCTCTGTTCCCGTTACTGTAATCGTATCGAGCTGAATAATAGCACCTTGTAATCGTCCCTTTGCTTTAGCCTTGATATAACCATTCTCAACACTCATCTTCACGCCCATTGCCTGCAGTCCTTGGATATGCAGATTAACGGGCCGCGTTCCAATCGCACAACCACCTGGCAAAGAAACAATGGCTTCACCACAACGTGCTAACAATGCCCCTAATACAAGAATAGAAGCACGCATTTTTCGAACAAGTGCATAAGGTGCATAGGAATCGATCAGATCACGCGCATTCACTTCTAAGCTCATGCGCTCACCAATCATGAATTGAGCACCCATACCGCTCAGAAGTTCCACCATGGTCGTCACATCTTGCAAATGTGGAACATTAAATAAAGTAATAGGCTCTTTTGACAATAAACAAGCCGCTAAAATAGGTAAGGTTGCATTCTTAGCGCCAGAAATTCGCACCTCACCCTGCAACGGTGTCCCTCCCTTAATAATAAGTTTATCCACCATTTAACTCTCTATTTAAATTTTTATCGGTATGATGTTTTTTAGGCCAGCAAGCTGGATTATTGCTAACATTTGCTTAGGCAAATGCACAAAATGAATTGTTCGTGATTGACGACGAATATTCCGTGTCCAAGCAATCAATAAAGCAACGCCACTACTATCGCTTTGGGTTACTTCTGCTAAATCAAAAATAACCGATGATGCTTTATCTTTTAACACTTCCTGACTTTGTTGCCACAGCCGGGGTACCGTATCAAAACTTAATTCGCCCGAAAGACAATAAGCATTGTCACGCTTTTGAAACAAATTAGATGGGTTGTTCATTAGTTATTTTGCGCATTATGCTGTGCGAGCTTATTTATCAAGCCATCAATACCCGCTTGTTGTAGTTCTTGCGCAAACTGAGAACGAAAACTTTGCACTAAACTAATACCATCGACACTAAAGTCGTAAAGTTTCCATTGTTCGCCCACTCGCATCAATCGGTAACTGACATTGATAGCAGGCCCTGAGTCACGAATAATATTACTATTAACTTGCACACGTGTCTCTGCATTGAAGTCACCCCGTAACGGCAGAAAATTTACTTTTTCATCCGTATATTGTGCTAAAGCACTTGAATAAGTACGAATTAATAAGGTAGTAAATTGCTGAGTAAAAGCTTGTCTTTGCGCAGGGCTCGCTTGCATCCATGCATCTCTACCTAATGCTATTCTTGACATACTCGCTAAGTCTACATGTGGCAATAAAATTTGATTAACGATGCCATACACAAGCTGTGGTTTTGTTTTTAATGTGGCTTGGTTTTGTTGCAAAGTCGTAATCAATTGATTTGATGTGGTTTGCAGCAAATCAAGCGGCGAAGAAATAGCCCATACCGCTGTACAAGCTAATAAGCCAATCATAGATAAAATAAACTTTTTCACTGTTTTCCCCCTGAGTTCTTTAAACTGAATACGAGTTGCCCAATTAAGTCCTCTAGGATCAACGCGGGATGCGTATCTTGAATAACACTTCCATTCTTTAAAAAACTTTGATCAAACCCAGGCCTAAGGCTAATGTAATTAGCGCCTAATAATCCTTGAGTTTGGATACTCGCGGATGTATCCGCCGGCAATTGTTGTTGGTTCGCATCAAGTTGCATCGTTACTATTGCTTTAAACCGCGCACTATCTAGCTTTATGGCAGAAACTTGACCAATCCGAACACCCGCTAAGGTAACGGGAGAACGCACTTTAAGCCCGCCGATATTATCAAAATCTGCCGTAATGGTATAGCCATTACTTCCAATGGTATTACTTAAACCACTTACCTTAAGCGCTAAAATAAGTACGGCAATAATACTGCATAACATAAATAGGCCAACCCAAACCTCTATTATCCTATCGCGCACTTACCACCCTCCCATCATCACAGCCGTTAATATAAAATCTAAACTCAGCACCGCTAAAGAAGAATAAACAACCGTGCGAGTTGTAGCGCGCCCAATTCCCTGCGCTGTTGGTACCGTATCATAACCTTGAAAGACAGCAATCCACGTCACGACGATCCCAAAAACGATACTTTTTATTATCCCATTGATAATATCATCATAAAAATCAACTGAGGCTTGCATCGCTCCCCAAAAAGTACCGCCATCGACGCCTAGCCATACTACCCCTACTAAGTAGCCTCCCCAAATAGCAACCGTGCTAAAAATAATGGCTAATAAAGGCATTGAGATAAAACCTGCCCAAAAACGAGGGGCAATAACACGTCGCAGTGGATCAACACCCATCATTTCCATACTTGCCAACTGCTCGGTTGATTTCATTAAACCAATTTCCGCAGTCAACGCTGAACCTGCGCGTCCTGCAAACAATAGTGCCGTCACGACGGGACCTAATTCTCGAACAACACTCAAAGCCACAAGCTGACCTAATTGTTGACTTGCGCCAAATTTATCTAAGGTATTATAGCCCTGTAATCCAACGACCATACCAATAAATAATCCCGATAAAATAATAATGAGCAGCGAAAGTACACCGATAAAATACAGTTGCTCTATCAGCAAAGGAAAGCTTTTTCTAAAATGTGGTCTACGATAAAGCGCATGCCAAAAAAATAACCCCGAGCGCCCGAGATCCATCAGTAATCCTAAGCCAATTCGGCCCAATTCACTTAATTTGTTAGTTATCCACATAGTTTAATGAAACAAATCTTGAATATAATCGATGGCGGGATAATGAAATGGAACAACGCCATCGGGTAAGCCTTGCAAAAATTGCTCAAGCTCAGGGTTTTTATTCATGCTTAAATCTTCCGGCGTCCCTCGACCAATAATCTTGCCGCTTACAATCAAATAAATATAATCCGCAATACGCATTACCTCTTGTACATCATGCGAGACCAAAATCGTCGTCATGGATAATGCTCGGTTCAAATCACAAATCAGCTTAATAATAACGCCCAGTGCAATAGGGTCTAAACCGGTAAAAGGTTCATCATACATAATAAGTTCTGGATCAAGCGCAATCGCTCGGGCTAATGCAATACGACGTGCCATACCACCCGATAGCTGACTAGGCATGAGTTCAGCCGTTCCTCGCAACCCCACAGATTCTAATTTCATCAGCACAATATCACGAATCATAAAATCAGGTAGCTGTGTGTGTTCTCGCAGAGGGAAGGCAATATTTTCAAAAACATTTAAGTTCGTAAATAGGGCGCCGCTTTGGAATAAAATACCTATCTTGCGACGTAGCGCATAAAGCTGTGTTCGCGATAAATTATTAATGACTCTGTCATTAATCTGTACAGTCCCGGTCTTGGGTTTAAGCTGACCACCTATTAAGCGTAAAAGGGTTGTTTTACCACAACCACTTGGCCCCATAATCGCAGTAATTTCCCCACGCGGGATAGTCAGGTCGATATCGGAAAAGACGGTGCGGCCATTACGTTCAAAAGACAAACGTCGAACCTCGACTAAATTGTCCAATCAATCTTCCCCTTTTCTCACTTTCTCAATTAAATAATCAACCACTTGTAAAAAACGAGTCGGGTCTCCGCCTACAAGACTAGGATCAACTTTATACCGGTTACCTACTACCAATGTTGGCGCAGCAACAATTTTAGCGTCTTGCATCAAGGTATCACTACGTAATAACTGTGCGTCAATACCCGGCGAAAAGCTCGCCATACTTTCAAATTCTTGTTGTTTAACGCCTTCTTTAATAAAAAAGGCTTCTTGTAATTTAGGGTCAGACAAATCCTGCCTCTCAACATGAATAGCCTTAAATATAGCGGGCGTCAATCGTCTCTCTACGCCTAACATCTGGGCTATATAATAAGCGCGCGCTAAACTGCGCCAACTAGGCTGAAATATAATAGGTATACGTTCAAACTTCACATAAGCAGGTTTTTTAGCTAACCACTTCTCTAAGATCGGCTCAAAATGGTAACAAGCCGGGCAGGCATAATTAAAAAACTCTTTGACCTCTATAACTTCTTTAGGGCCTACTATAGGAGTAATTTGCGAACTAGAAATAACTTGATAGTCTCTCCCTGCTTGGAAATCAGTAGGGGGGATAGGTTTATAATTACTCACCTTTCCACAAGCTAGCAATAGGGTGGATAAAATCAGTAACGCCAGACTACGGACAGTCAATTTAAGCATACGGCCCTCTTTTATAAAGACGTCAGAGCAATAAAAATGACCAAGCATAACATAGCTTATAGAAAAACGTTAAGCGACTACACCTATACAGTAAAGAAGGAATGTACATGTACTAGATAGCCCCCACATTGAGAATATGCTCAGACAGAAAACGATACCTGACCTTATTGGTGACCCAAAAAAATACCTACGCGTTGTCATTATTAAGTTGCTAACGCTGACGGAGAATGACTAGGCTCCATTGCATAAAAAGTGTCAGCGCAAATTTATATTTAAGATCAACGCTATTAACGGTTATAAAAAAAATGAAGTTTCCCTTTTCAAACAAAAAATATAACTGTAATTTATGACTACGCAGTAAAAATATAAATTTTTATTTTAAACAATCGACTAAACTGATGGTTATAAATAATATTTATAAATTATATCGTTTTTTCTGCTGTGCCAAGCTTATCGGCTTTTAGCCATCAAATATTTTTAATCTTAAATTTTTATTATTTCCCTTTTAATTACTTATCCAAATTGATTTAATTTTAGTTTACCAACTCGATAAATTTTTCTTAACTCTTTGATTATTCTTCTCCTTTTGCGAAGTTTAGGACATTGAAATAATCTCTGATAGGTAATACTATAGTGCTGAGGATGTGTAAATTTTATAAATTACAAAATAAAAAATTAAATTAAAAACAATATAAAATCCTCTGGAGACATACGAAATTTTCTTCATAGAAGACGATAGGGATATTTAAATACAACACTAAGGGCTCTCTTATTTAATCATTTTTTATGGAGATAAATTATGTGGACTATCTCGAATCAAATACGCTATCAAATTATTGCGCAATATCGAGGAAGCAAACTGATGATTAATATCCTAGGTAAAGGACTCTATTTTATGAGCAGCGCGCGTCATATTTTTAATGATCCCTTGCTTTTAAATGGCTTTTCACAAGAAGAAGCCGCGCTTATCGGCTATATTGTCGGTACAGAAAACGATATAGATAGTTAGCAACGCCGTTCTTTTTCCTTACGTCATATTTAAAAAGTGGAATTTGATGCATTATAAAGCAAATGTAGCGCGTTTTTGAATTCAGCCTAAACTTTTAGCAAGGTAATCTATCTATTATGATGAAAAATCAAGAGGATTTAAAAAAGGCTTCAGCTGAAGCCGCATTAGACTATATTAAAACAGGACAAATTATTGGCTTAGGAAGTGGTTCCACTGTCAATCACTTTATAACCGCATTAGCCTCTGTAAAAGCAAAAATTGAAGGTGTTGTTGCTGCCTCTGTTAGTACAGAAAAATATTTAAAGCAGCACGGTATTCCTATTTTAAATCTTAATACCGCGGGTAAGCTAGCGCTTTACATCGATGGCGCTGACGAAGTCAATCTCCAATTACAACTAATAAAAGGGGGTGGCGGGGCTTTAACACGCGAAAAAATTATAGCGGCTGCGAGTAAACACTTTATTTGTATCGCTGACGAAAGCAAATACGTTGGATTATTAGGACAAGGCGCACTTCCCATCGAAGTTATTCCTATGGGGCGTAGTTATGTTGCAAGAGAAATTGTTAAACTAGGAGGCTTCCCTATTTATCGCGATAATTTCATTACCGATAATGGAAATATTATTTTAGATACTCAAAACTGGGACTTCACTGATCCTATCCGCCTAGAACGACTCCTTAATAATATTCCTGGTGTTGTTTGCAATGGACTATTTGCTCAACGTCCCGCCAATACATTATTACTAGCAACAAGCACCGGCATTAAAAAAACAGAAAGATAGGATAATAAACAGAAACTGCTATACTTTATTGATAAGTAAAGGGGTAAAAATGATTTGGATCATCGGTTTAAACAGTAGTGTAGGTCATATTTATTCTTATGAACCAAAGGAACATAAACTAACGCTTTTAGAAAGCCTAACAAATCCAAGTGGGCATCTAAAAAACAGTGATTTACTAACGGATAAGCCTGGCCACTATCAAACCATGCACTCTGCTAAAGGCGCCTATGAAGCACCCAGCGATCCCCACGAAGTAGAGCTAGATCGCTTCACCCGAAATTTAGCTGATTTATTAAAAAAAGGGCTTGATAGCCATCAATATAAACAACTCATTTTATGTGCCCCGCCGCATGTAGGTGGTGCCCTGCTAAACAACCTTGATAAACAAGTTGAACATACTTTGTTAGTCAATATTAAAAAAAATTTTGTTGAAGCAGATGCCTCGCAATTAATTGACTATTTAAAAGGAAATTGGTGGGATATTGTCCGTTCAAATAAATTATAAGTGGATCTCTCATAAATGTCAGGAATAGCTGCAGCGTCAACCCCTACCAATAACAACTTATACTCACAGCAATGGGATTTTCGGCAAGGCGCCGCGAGAATGAAGCAACCGGAGTGTATTCATGGTACATGAGGATTGTGAATCGAGCGGAAACACAGCTGAAAATTCAAGTGCGAAGAGTATAGTTATTGATAAAAGTCATGCTTCACCTAACGCCAATCAACGGATCTTTTCTTTAGTTTTACATTACACCGCGCTTGACCTTAAAACTTCGTTAAAAGCGTTAACTGACCCTAACACTCAGGTGAGCGCACATTATCTTATTCCTGAAAAGAGCATGAGTGGAAAAAGACAAATTTTCCAACTGGTTGATGAAAAAAAACGGGCTTGGCATGCGGGCGCTAGTACATGGCAGAAAAGACTAAACCTAAATGATTCGTCTATTGGAATAGAGATTGTTAATTTAGGCTATAGCGATAAAAATAAGAAACGACTCTGGTATCCTTTTATTGATTATCAGATTGAAAGCGTTATTGAATTAGCAAAAATTATTATTGCGCGCTATCAAATCCATCCTACCTGTGTCATTGGACATAGTGATATAGCACCGGGGCGAAAAGTTGATCCTGGCCCTCTATTTCCTTGGAAAACACTCTATGAAAATGGTATTGGGGCATGGTTTGAAGAAGAAGAGCTTGGATATAATCATTCGAATGAGATTGATATTTTAAGTTTACAAAAAAATTTACAGGCCTATGGCTACGCGATTGAAATAACAGGAACCCTCGACGCACAGACTCGTACTGTTTTACAAGCCTTTCAAATGCATTTCAGAGCTCGGGATTATTCGGGCAATCCGGATGCTGAAACCTTTGCAATCCTTGAAAATTTACTAAAAAAATATTTTTTAAACTAAGATAAAAAATGAAGATTGCTTCATTTTCACGGTGTCTTGCCGAAAATCCCACTACCGTGAGTATAGATTTATTTGTTTCTCCTGGAAAAAAAAACAATTCCGACTATATTCTCTAAACCTAGTGTCCACCCATAGGATTCAAAAATGTTTCATAGACCCTACAATAATCCACAGGTATTGAGAAGCAGACTGGCAGAGATGACACATAGCAATCAGGTATTAATTCAACAATTTAATCAGCTATGTCAACACATGCAGTGGGCACTTGAAGAAAACCGTACTTTACGTAGAGAAATAATAGAATTAACGCGAGATCTAAACAGTATGATTCATGATCATATTAGCTCTCAGCAAAGATACATGACATTACAGCAAGAATTAACAACTAAGACTTCGCGAATTGGACAACTAGAAGGCCATATGATAAGGCTACAGGAAAAAATAACGGTACTAGAAACTCAGCTCACTCAGTCTATTGCGCGCGGCCAAATAATAACCCCGAATCCTGGGGTTGCTACCCACAACATCCATGCACATTCATCCTCAACAAATGCACCAAATAATCCTTAAACTCAAGCAAATACACTTGCCGATTTAAATTATTATTTAGGACGTTTCCAACTCGATATAGTCCGTGTCTCTGCTCGACTAACCGTTAACTTTCCTGCAGGCACCGCTTTACTTAAGGTAGAACCAGCACCTATGGTTGCTTTTTCCCCTACGCGAATAGGTGCTACTAATGCTGTATTGGAACCAATAAACACGTCATCTTCAATGATTGTCTGGTGTTTTTTAACGCCGTCATAATTACAAGTAATAGTGCCGGCGCCTACATTAACGTTTTTTCCAATCTTTGCATCACCAATATAACTGAGGTGATTAATCTTAGTTTCTGATTGAATCTGGCTATTTTTAACTTCAACAAAATTGCCAATATGAACGTTATTCTTTAACTTAGTCCCTGGTCGAATGCGTGCAAAGGGGCCAATAATACAATTATCCTCAATAATCGCATCTTCAATCATACAATAGCCTTTAATTTCTACACCGGCACCCAGTTTGACATTTTTGAGTGTTGTATTTGGCCCTATATAACTATTTGCCCCAATGGTATTTTCGCCTTCTAAAATAACATTGATATCAATAACAACATCTTTTCCTATTGTTAATTTACCTCGTAAATCAAAACGATTCGGATCATGCAAAGTAAGTCCTTTTAACATGAGCTTTTCTGCTTGGCTTTGCTGATAATGACGCTCCAGTTTAGCGAGCTGTACCCGATCATTAATGCCTTGCGTTTCACCTTCAATATCGGATGAAACTGTTACCACGTTAATTTTTGAATTGACTGCCATTTCAATGATATCCGTTAAATAGTATTCACCTTGCGCATTCATTTTTTTAAGGTTAGGAAGCCATTGTTGTAATAATTTAACCGGGACATAAAAAATACCACTATTTACTTCCTGTATTTTTTTTTGTGCCGCTGTTGCCTCCTTTTCTTCAATTATTTGAGCAACTTTCCCTTTTGCATTACGTAAAATACGACCTAATCCAAATGGGTAGGGCGTTGTTAAGGTGATCAACCCAATTTCATCCGGTTTTGTATTAGCAATTAATTTTTTTAAAGTACTCAAATGAATGAGAGGGGTATCTCCCAATAAAATAAGCACCTGGCTCTTATCATTTTTAATCTGTGGTATCGCTTGTGCGACGGCATGACCCGTGCCTAAAATTTCTTTTTGTTTAACCCAATTAACCGCTAAATCAGCCAAATAATTAGGTACTTGGCCTCCACCATTCCCATATACGACATGAATAGCCTGTGGATTTAATTGACTAACCGTTTCTACAATGTACTGTAGCAATGGTTTCCCAGCAAGTTTATGCAAAACTTTAGGTAAATTAGAATGCATACGCTTGCCATGACCCGCAGCAAGAATAATGACATCAAGAAATTTTTTTTTCGGGTGTGATAGTTTGTTTGATTTCATGGTTGAAGCTTTTTGTCCCAACCCATCTGCTTAAAAACAGACCATATTGGCGCTAGGAAATAGACTCTATCCTGTAATTTAACGCTTTCCTGTCGCTTTCTGCTTTAACTTAGCAATCGCTTGCAATTGTGCAACCGCTTGGGCGAGCTCTACCGTTGCTTTTGCATAATCGATATCAGCTTGTTTATCGCTTAAGGCATGCTCGGCACGCTGTTTCGCTTCTAATGCCGCCATCTCATCTAAATCAGCTGCCCGAACTGCTGTATCCGCTAAAAGCGTAATAAGCTCTGGCTGAACTTCTAATATACCGCCCGAAATATAGAGAACTTCATCCTCTCCATCCGGCTTTACAAGCCGAACAGATCCCGGCTTTAATGCGGTGACAAGTTGTGTGTGTCCTGGATAAATGCCTAACTCTCCGAGCAACCCGCTAACAACTAGGTGCGCAACTTGACCCGAAAAAATCTCAGTTTCAGCACTAACTATGTCAACCTGCATGGTCTTCGTCATGATACTTAAAACCCTATAAGGCCTTTGCTTTTGTCGCTACTTCGTCAATACCACCAACCATATAAAATGCTTGTTCTGGTACATCGTCATATTCGCCATTTAATATCGCTTTAAAACCACGAATCGTCTCTTTAAGACTGACATATTTACCAGGTGAACCGGTAAATATTTCTGCAACAAAGAATGGTTGTGATAAAAACCGCTGTACTTTACGTGCGCGCATGACAGTAAGCTTATCTTGTTCTGATAATTCATCCATGCCTAAAATAGCAATGATGTCCTTTAATTCTTTATAACGCTGCAAGGTTTTTTGTACTGCACGCGCTACTGTATAATGCTCTTCACCAACAATCAACGGATCAAGCTGACGGCTATTAGAGTCGAGTGGATCAATAGCAGGATAAATCCCTAATTCAGCAATTTGCCGCGACAATACAACGGTAGCATCTAAATGTGCAAAGGTAGTTGCTGGCGAAGGATCCGTCAAATCGTCGGCAGGTACATATACCGCTTGGATAGAGGTGATAGAACCTGTTTTAGTTGAGGTAATACGTTCTTGCAAAGCACCCATTTCAGCAGCCAATGTTGGTTGATAACCTACCGCTGAGGGCATACGACCTAATAACGCAGATACTTCAACGCCAGCGAGCGTATAACGATAAATATTATCGATAAATAATAAAACATCACGGCCTTCATCACGAAAATTTTCTGCAACGGTTAAACCGGTCAGTGCTACACGCAAACGATTGCCTGGTGGTTCATTCATCTGTCCATAGACCAATGACACTTTATCTAAAACGTTAGATTCTTTCATTTCGTGGTAGAAATCATTTCCTTCCCGTGTACGCTCACCAACACCAGCAAATACGGAATAACCACTATGTTCAATAGCAATATTACGGATAAGTTCCATCATGTTGACAGTTTTACCTACACCCGCACCACCAAATAAACCTACTTTACCGCCCTTGGCAAAAGGACAAAGTAGATCAATCACTTTGATACCTGTCTCTAAGAGTTGCTCATTAGCAGCTTGCTCTGCAAAACTAGGCGCTTTACGATGAATCGGTAAACGTAATTCTTCATTAATTGGGCCGGCCTCATCAATAGGCTGACCTAAAACATCTATAATACGTCCCAAGGTTTGTTTACCTACAGGCACACTAATAGGTGCTCCACTATTGCTTACCTTTAAACCCCGCTTTAAACCATCACTGGTACCCATTGCAATAGTACGAACAACACCGTCACCTAATTGCTGTTGAACTTCGAGTATTAAACCCTCGTCATCCACCATCAATGCATCATAAATGTTAGGCACGTGTCCGCGTGAAAATTGGACGTCAACGACGGCGCCAATAATTTCAACAATGTTTCCGGTAGATTCTGATTGCTTCATAACTCTTCTCTTCGTTTATTCATGGAACATATTCTTTACACTTGAATGTTTATCTACGAGTGTCATCTAAACTGCTGCGCTTCCTGCGACTATCTCCGCTAATTCTTTTGTAATAGAGGCTTGACGGGCCTTATTATAGGCTAGCTGCAGATCATTTATCAGTTCACCTGCATTGTCAGTAGCACTTTTCATGGCTACCATTCTTGCTGCTTGCTCACACGCTACATTCTCTACAACACTTTGATAAACTTGTGATTCAATATAACGCGTTAATATCAATTCCAGTAAAGGCTTTGCATCAGGCTCGTAAAGATAATCCCAATGATAATTTAATTTTGATTTTTCAGGTGGTACAATGGGCAACAATGATAAAGCTTTGGGCTTTTGTGTCATGGTATTAATAAATTCATTATAAATAATCGTTAAACTATCAAGTTCACCTTGTTTATACGCATCTAACAAAACCTTAATAACCCCAATTAAATCCTGTAACTGTGGCGCATCGCCTAAATGATCAGCATGCGCAACAATATTTCCACCGACCCGTTTAAAAAAAGCTTCCCCTTTTCCACCAATAACAGCAAGATCAATAGCAATATCTTTCTCTTTACATGCTTGGAATTGCTGCAATGCCATTTTTAATAAATTAGAATTTAAGCCGCCGCAAAGTCCTTTATCCGTTGTAATAATGATAAACCCAGCACGCTTAATTTCTCGTACCTGTAAATAAGGATGCTGATATTCAGCATGGCTGCTGGCAATATGGCTAATAACATCCAACATTTTATGCGCATAAGGGCGAGAAAGCGTCATACGCTCTTGTGCCTTACGCATTTTACTCGCCGCAACCATTTCCATAGCACACGTAATTTTTTGTGTACCTTTTATACTGGAAATCTTACCGCGAATTTCTTGTGCAAAACTCATCCGTTATTACCACGTTTGTGTTGTTTTAAAGGAAGTAATTGCTTGCCCCAATGCATCAATAATACTCTGGTTATAATCACCCTTCTTATTGATCTCCGCTAAACAATCCGCTTTCTCTGCTCGCATATAAGCCAATAATCCTTCAGAGAAAGAAACAATCTTGGTTAACTCAACGTCATCTAAATAACCTTGGTCGGCTGCAAATAAAATCACGGCCATTTCACCCACACTAAAAGGCGAATATTGTTTTTGTTTTAATACTTCTGTTACACGTTGGCCACGTTCAAGCTGCTTACGTGTTGCCTCATCTAAATCTGACATAAATTGTGAAAAAGCCGCTAATTCACGATATTGAGCTAAGCTCAATCGAACACCGCCGCCTAATTTTTTAATAATTTTAGTCTGTGCTGCAGAACCTACCCGTGAAACAGATAAACCGGCATTAATCGCAGGACGAATACCTGAATTAAATAAATCGGTTTCTAAAAAGATTTGACCATCGGTAATAGAAATAACGTTAGTAGGAACGAAAGCAGACACGTCGCCCGCTTGTGTTTCAATAATAGGCAGTGCAGTCAATGAACCTGTTTGGCCTTTAACACGCCCATTCGTTGCTTTCTCAACAAACTCCGCATTTACGCGCGAAGCACGCTCCAATAAACGAGAATGTAAATAAAAAATATCACCGGGATACGCTTCACGGCCTGGCGGTCTACGCAATAATAAGGAGATCTGTCTATATGCCCAAGCTTGTTTGGTCAAATCATCATAAATAATAAGTGCATCTTGACCTTGATCACGGAAATATTCCCCCATCGCGCAACCGGCATAAGGGGCAATAAACTGCATAGCAGCGGAATCAGCCGCACTGGCTGAAACAATAATGGTATGTTTTAACGCGTCATGCTCTTCTAGCTTTCTAACAACAGTTGCAATCGAAGAAGCTTTTTGACCTATGGCCACATAGATACATTTTACGCCTGTACCTTTTTGATTGATGATGGCATCAATAGCCAATGCCGTTTTACCCGTCTGCCTATCACCAATAATCAATTCACGCTGACCACGCCCAACGGGTACCATACTATCGATAGCAAGAATACCTGTCTGTAATGGTTGAGAGACGCTTTGACGCCAAATAACCCCTGGCGCTATCTGTTCTATAGGCGCACTCATTTCGCTTTGGATAGGGCCACGACCATCAATGGCTTGTCCTAAGGCATTCACGACACGACCTAATAACGCTTCGCCAACAGGAACTTCTAAAATACGTCCTGTACATTTGACTGTTTGGCCTTCACTCAGGGCTTCATAATCACCTAGTACAACAGCACCCACGGAGTCTCGCTCTAAATTTAAAGCTAAACCATAACATTGGCCGGGAAACTCTATCATTTCACCCAGCATTACATCGTTTAAACCATAAATACGTACAATCCCGTCAGAAACACTGACAATACTTCCTTCTGTACGCGTTTCGGCAGAGACATCAAATTTCTGTATACGCGCTTTAATTAATTCGCTAATTTCTGATGTAGTTAGTTGCTGCATACTTTGCCTCTATATTTAATTCACTAATGTCGCACGTAAACGTTCTAGCTTACCGCGTACAGAACTATCGATGACTAAATCGCCCACTCGGACAACAAGTCCGCCTAATAAACTGTCATCAACCGCGTAATCTAATTTAACTTCTCGTTGTAACCGTTTTTCTAAAACACTTGTTAATGCTAAGCCTTCTGTCTGCGTTAAAGGAATAGCAGAAACCGCTTGTACCGTAATTTGATTAGCCCGCTCAGCCATATAATGCTCGAACAACTGTTTAATCTCTGGCAGAACCAATAAACGTTGATGAAGCGCAATCAGTTTTAAAAAATTCTCTCCACTGCTAAACATCTGGCGTTTACACGCCGCCAGCAAGCACTCATAAGCAGCCATCTTGTCAAAGCGAGGATCTTTTAATAAAACTTGCATTGCTTTATCGTTTACAATCAACGTGGCTTGATTAAGCAATGCAGACCAACTTTCTAAGTTTTCCTCTTCCACCGCCGCATTGAATGCAGCTTTGGCATAAGGCCTTGCAATAGATGTCCAGCTCATATCTGCCATTAAATCTCTTCCAAGGATTGTTTAACTAAAGCCTGTTGAACTTCCCGCTTATCCAGTGCTTGTTTTAAAATTTTCTCAGCCATTGTCGTAGCCAAACTAGCCGCTTCCGCACGTAATTTTTCTTGAGCTGTTTGCCACTCTTGCTGAATATCTGCTTGCGCTATTGATAATAGACGCTCATTCTCTTTGCGTATCTGTTGTTTTGATTCTTCAGCCATTTGATTAGCACGCTTACTCGCTTGCTCGATAATTTCAGCCGCCTGTTGTTTAGCCTGCTGCACCTGTTCATCGACTTTCTGCTGCGCTAATTCTAAGGCATGCTGACCTCGTTCCGCCGCTGCTAAACCCTCAGCAATATGTTGCTCCCGCTCTTTCATCGCCTTCAAGAGAGGTGGCCACACAAACCTCATGGTAAACCAGACAAAAACAGCGAATGTAATTAACTGGCCGACTAATGTAATATTAATTTCCACAACAACAGTCTCTCAAATTATTCTCGTTTAACCGGCTACTGGCTTTGCTACCAGTTTCATTACTTCGGCCAAAAACGGATTTTTAGCAAAAATTAAGTAAAGCCCCATTACGATAGAAATCGCTGCAAATGCATCGACTAACCCTGCCATTAAAAACATTCGTAACATCAACATGGGTGTTAATTCAGGCTGCCTAGCAACACCTTCTAAAAACTTCCCGCCTAAAATACCAAAGCCAATCGCAGTCCCTAATGCCGCTAATCCTACTAACAAAGCTGCCGCGATAGCGGTTAGCCCTTGTACATTAGCAACAACTTGTGCAACTTCCACCATTTTTTATACCCTCTCTTATATTAATAAACAATTAATGTGCTTCTTCGGCATGAGACTCATGCGCCATACTTAAATAAACGATCGTCAACATCATAAAGATAAATGCCTGGATAACAATGATCAAAATATGAAAAATTGACCATACACCACCAAACGTCCACTGTATCCACCAAGGCAGCAAAGCGACTAAAATAAAAATTAATTCGCCGGCGAATAAATTTCCAAATAACCGTAATGATAAAGAAATAGGGCGTACAAATTCTTCTAATAACCGAAAAATAATATTGATAGGAAACAGATATGGACCAAATGGCGTGATGAGCATTTCCTTACCGAGTCCCTTAAAGCCCTTAATTTTTAGGTTATAGTAAATGATTAAACAAAAGACTGCAATTGACATACCAAACGTTGCATTCGGATCAGCGGTAGGTACCGATCGGAAATGCGTGACGCCAAACAATGACAATACTGTCGGTAAAAAATCAACAGGAATTAAATCCATAAAGTTCATTAAAAACACCCAAACAAAAATCGTTAATGCCAGTGGTGCAATTAATTGACTCGTTCCTTGAAAAGATTCCTTTACCGTTTTATCAACAAACTCAATGAGTATCTCAACGAAGTTTTGTATTTTTCCAGGAATACCCGTTTTAGCCGACACGGCAACCCAACGAAATAAAAATAGAAACCCTATTCCCAATACTAAGGATAAAAAGAAGGTATCTAGATTTAAATTCCAAAAACCTTGTCCATGAAAACTTAAAGCCTTCAGGTTAAAAGTCAAATGCTCAAGGTGATGTTGAACGTAATCGGCAGAGGACTGAGTACTCATAGACCTTCCTTGTTTTTCATCATTAAGCGTACCCAAAAAACCAGCTGGGAAACGAAATAGCCTGTGACCAGCGCAGGTATGTTAACTGATAGTAACTTTATTATCATTACAAAAAAAAACCCACTTAACAACAATTTTATTATCTCAGCTTTATAAAATATCCTTAACAAGGATGCTGAAGAAACTTTAGCTACATTACGAAATAACTTGTTAGCAAAATAACAACTCGGTAATGCCCAAAGCAAAACCCTAATAAAAGAGGCTACAAACGACAGCTGTGTTAAATGCACGCCGTAATAAAAAAAGCGATGCTAAGGTTAGTAGGCCAGCTACCCCTATCCGCACGATTAAGCTAAGAGGGCATTGAATTTTACTAATGGCCATTCATCCCCCCATCAAATTGCCGCACAGTATAATAAGCACATTCTTTTTATGCAATGAAAAAGAAGGATATAACTGACAAAAGAGAATTTGAGCTATTAGTGTTATAAACGGCTGGCCGACAGGAGGAAGAATAAAAGGGATAAAGTTTATGTTAGAAGGAAAAAAATAGGGGGTAACAAGCATATTTTATACCCCCTACATAAGCTGCCACCTGACACGGTACGCTTACCGGGTGCTCAATGCTGATGCCGGCTGCGGCGCTGCCGGCGCGCGTGTAGGTTAAGGTAGTGGGGATAGAGGACGGGAAAGCTCTCACCAAAACTAACTGTAATCCGATATCAGTGGAGTTTATCGACCTTTAGAGCGCTCGGATTCTGAGCAGCCGTAACCACTTCATCCACTTGGCTTTCTTCCTGTGTCTTATTATCACTCATTGGAGGGTCTTTAGGCTTCAGAGAAGCTTTAAGCCCGAATAGCCGCGTTTCCGCTTGGCGTCTTTGAGTGCATTATTATCGATGACGAGGTTGCCCGCGACGAAAGCGAAATTGAAGCGCGCCCCAGCGGCACCGCCACAATACCATAAGTCGACGGCTTACTATCAAATGCCAGGCGCCATTCGCGATGGCATTAACAAACAAGAGCACCGGGATATAATTATTGATTCCCAGATAAAAATGACCTGCGCTGGTCACTTTATTTAGGAATGAGGGTTCTCTAATACCTATCCGATTGAACTTGTGACTCGACGAAAAAAACAAGTTTTAATCTTTCTGGAATAACTCAATATCAACTTTTTGGGAATACTCAGCAAAAAGTACCATTACTTTACAAAAGGTTATGGGACGCGTAAATATATTAACGGGGCAGCTGACCCTACAAAGAATTTGTCGCAAGAACGACCTAAGCAAAAACAGCGGAAAGCAACACCCCAAAAGCAACTTATAATGTCTGAAATGCCTTGTTGGCACGCCATCGCTAAACAAATATTTCCTACCCAAACGGCGAGCGTAATACCCATAAGACAGGAGTTTCATGAAAGACATTTCCTTCCAAGTTGTCTTTAGCGACTGCCATAATTGAGAGAAAGGAAGGTTTGGTGCTAGTTCCACAAAAGCCTTAAACATAACGATGGTCATCGTTATAGCTAATACGACCGCTAAAATTATTGGTAAAGGCCCTATTGCAACTAAAAAAGGTAAAGCCACTAACATACCAGCGAGTTGCACTAGAGAAAAAGCAGCAAAGGAAATACCTACCGCCACAGAGAAAAGTGCGGCAAGCGGTAAATAGACATATTTTTTAAGATTTGAGAATTGTTCACGTTCACCCTTTTCATTTATAAATTCCGTTATTCTGCTGAGATTGGTCAGTTTCACTAAAAATTCCGGAAGCGATTTCGAAAAAAAACGTACATTAACTGCAAAACCAATAAGGCCTGCAATCACAACAATCGGTATAACCACACCTGGTAACAAAGCACCAGCAATTAATGCATAAATAGCACCACCTGTAAAAAATCCACAGGCTAATCCCGCGATAATCGCTACAGAAACACTTAGCGCCGCTATAAATTTCTGCGTTAGTGTTTTAAAAGAAGTGATCGCACTGGCTGCCTTTTTAAAGCGCTTCTCAATATCCTTATCCTCAGGTGATTCAAGGTCGGGATTAATTATTTTTAGCGCATGAAGCCACTGAGAGGTCAGATCTATTAACTGATTTCCACTTAGAACCGCAACATTGTCACTATCTTTTTCACGAACCTTTAATGCATCTGCTAAATTAATAACTTCAATGTTAAGTGCTTTGTGAATCGTTCTTCGAGTTGGTTTAGCCAGATCTTTTTTATATTTAAGCGCATGACGTTGTTTTTTATTTTCCTTGTTTTCCTTATTATCTCTACTTAATCCGCTGTCTTCCCAAGCTTCTAATAAGCAATGCAGGTTACATAATTTTTCCCATAATTCTTTGTCAGAGAGACTTTTCAGATTAGAGGGTTGGAAGGAAGAATGACCTAAGGAATACAAACGCTTAATATCCTTTTTAAAGTTCCCTTCGAAAAGCATATATTTTCTTAATGCAATAACAGATGGTTTCTCCGCGGAATCTTCAGCGCGCGAGCCTTCTCTCATCATACTGAGCAATTGCTTTAAGAAAGTTATTGGTTGCATAAGCACCCCTTATGTTTTATTTTCATCCTCCCTCTTATGTACGAGAAAATCTTTATAAGTGGGGATCGTCCTCACCTACTTTAATTGTATACGCTTTAACTTAAAGAAAAATTAAATCTGCTATTTAACCCCAGATAATCCACTTTGCCCTGCAAAACCCAGGCTTAAGGTTCACTAGAAATTGATAGTATTGTCCTATATAGTGGTACGCTTAATGACTTATGCACGAGGCTGTCCTTTTGTAGAAGTAGCGTTATAAATCACGATATTGTCCTATACTCTATGCCAAAAAATGTAAGGAGCAATCACTATGGCCGTCCATGAACTCGAAGGAATTATCAAACAACTTGCCACACCAGGAATAGCAAAAGGAATATTAGCTGCCGATGAAAGCCAGGCTACCATTGGAAAACGGTTTGCTAGTCTGCATGTAGAATCTACCGTAGAAAACCGCCGTAGTTATCGTGAGTTGCTTTTTACAACCCCCGGAATTGAAGCCTTTATTAATGGCGTTATTCTGCATGAAGAAACCTTAGGTCAACGAGACAAAGAAGGTATACTTTTTCCCGACCTATTAGCCGAACAAGGCATCGTGCCTGGGATTAAAGTCGATAAAGGGCTTATTGCGCTGAATGCAGAAGAAAAAATGACACAGGGTCTAGACGGTTTAGCTGAAAGACTCATGATCTATAAAAATTTAGGTGCTTGTTTTGCCAAATGGCGCGCTGTATTCACTATTTCCAATACGCTTCCTTCTTCCTTAGCCATAGCGGCAAACGCTCAAGCACTAGCGCGTTATGCCTATATTTGCCAAGATAATGGCCTCGTTCCGATTGTAGAGCCTGAGTTATTGATGGATGGCAGCCATAGCCTTGCGCGTTGCGCGGAAGCCACCGAAGCCACCTTACATGCCGTCTTTGAAGAACTACACAAGCATCAAATTCGGTTGAAATGCATGATACTTAAACCCAGCATGGTTATTGCCGGAAATCACCACACACCTCCCGCTAGTATCAATGAGGTTGCCCAAGCGACTCTAAAAATCTTACAACAAACTGTTCCTACAGACGTACCTAGCATTAACTTTCTTTCTGGTGGCCAGACACCCGAGCTTGCAACAGCGCATCTAAACGCAATGAATAAATTAAAAACCGCTAAACAACCTTGGCTGTTAAGCTTCTCTTATGGCCGCGCTTTACAAGAACCCGCCCTAAAGGCTTGGAATGGAAAAGCACATAACGTTAAGGCCGCGCAACGAGCGTTTTATAAACGTGCAAAATTAAATGCAGCCGCTTGCAAAGGACTCTATCAAACGACGATGGAAGCTGAAGACAAAGAAGCTGAGCCTGCTTTTGTTTAAAAAATTGTAAATATACTCACAGCAATGGATTTTTTGGCAAGGGGCCGCGAAAATGAAGCCACCGGAGTGTATATATGATACATGAGGATGGCGAGTTGAGCGGGAACGCCGCCAAAAATTCAAGTGCGAAGAGTATATAGAAGCAGCGATAATTACCCACTGCTTCTAATACTTCTAACTTATCAAACACTCTTTAAACAGTTATTTTATTATGGTTTTGATCAACTGTTTTTTTGCCAATCCCTTTAACTCGTATTAAATCATCCACTGATTTAAAAGGACCATTTTGCTCTCTATCAGAAATAATAGTTTGCGCCCGCTTCAAACCAACACCTTTTAATTCAAGCAATGTTTTAGCATCTGCCGTATTAATATTAACGCTCGCCGTAACTTCCTTATAATCTTGCGCAAGCAAACTCGCTGTTGATCGTTGTGCAGCAGGATAAGTAGGTGTGTCAATAGATTGATTTGCTAAAGCAGGCGTCCCTAATACTGAAACTAATAAAGTAGTTAACAACTAAGGATAAATACCCATAAAAACTCCTTTTTATACATTTTTCGATTGGGAGTTTTAGTTTAGAGATAAATAAAAAATGAAACCAAGTGAGTCGCTATGCTCCCGAAGAATTTCGGCCATCGTGTCCCCGAAATTCGTTCGCATGACGCGACTGAAATTAGGCCGCGATACGTCCTGCGTCCGGCACGCACTCACTCCTTCGGAGTTCATGCCCGTGCCTCCCACAAATGACTTTACGGCGTGATGCGTTTCCTGCTTCGCCCGTCAACGCACGCCTATCGCGGGCTCTTCGACTTCGCATTGCTTTCACAATGCTTTCCTGTCTCATCGCATGAATTAAATGGTAATACTTTTGTGAATAATTGAGAGGTACGCTTTTACGCCTTCAGCAACCGGCTTAAAAGATCCGGCATACCCTATCGCTTTTAACTTAGAAAGATCGGCTTGTGTAAAACTTTGGTAACACCCCTGCAACGATGCTGGAAAAGGAATATAGTGAATCTCGCCACGCCCATGAAAATCAATCACTGCCTGGGCCAGCGCATTAAAACTTTCACTATGCCCTGTTCCTGCATTATAAATCCCGCTTTTTTTAGACTTTAAAAACCATAAATTAATGTTCACTGCATCATCGACATAGATAAAGTCGCGTTGTTGTTCGCCATCGCCATAACCATCATTTCCTTGAAATAAGTTAATAATGCCCGTTTCCCTTAACTGCTGATCCGCATGCAACACGACGCTGGCCATGTTTCCTTTATGACTTTCACGAGGCCCATAAACATTAAAATAACGTAACCCTACTATCTGACTTTTCGCCTCTGGCAAAATATTTCGTACATACTGATCAAATAAATATTTGGAATAGGCGTAAACGTTAATTGGTTTTTCATATTGCAATTCTTCTTTAAAAACACTACCTACCCCATAAACAGAAGCACTTGAAGCATAAATAAATGGAACCTTCCAAGATAAACAATAATGTAATAATACTTTTGAATATTCAAAGTTATTTTCCATCATGTACTTCCCATTCCATTCGGTGGTTGTAGAGCACGCGCCTTGATGGAAAATAGCCTTTAATTTAGGAAAATACTTATTCTGTTTTATTTTCTCTAGAAAATCTTGCTGATCTAAATAATCTGCAACCCTGCAATCATTGATGTTTTTAAACTTAATACCTTCAGTGAGATCGTCCACAATAACAATAGGTATTTCAGGGTACTTAACATTTAACTGCTTAACCAAATTACTACCAATAAAGCCGGCGCCCCCTGTCACAATAATCATGAGCCACCTTCTTTAATTGCTGAAATAATACGGCTCGTAGAACAGCCTTCCACCATATCGATCAATTTAACTTGCCCCCCATACGCTTTGACTATTTTTGCTTCAGGCAGCTCTTTAAGTTGGTAATCTCCACCTTTAGCCCAAATATCCGGCAAAACTGATTTAATGAGCCGCTCGGGCGTTGCTTCACTAAAAGGCACTATCCAATCCACTGCGCTTAATCCAGCAAGTACTGCCATACGTTTTTCTAAATTATTAACAGGGCGCCCTGGGCCTTTTAATTGTGATACCGACGCATCATCATTGACAACAACAATCAGACGATCCCCTAAACGTTTTGCTTGCTCTAAATAAGCAACGTGACCTGCATGTAAAATATCAAAACACCCGCCTGTCATCACAATTTGCTCGCCATGTGCCTTTGCATCCTCGACAACGACCTTAAGCTCCGCCTCTGACAAAATACCTCGGTGAAAAGAGAATTGCTGCATTTGAATCGCACGTCTTAATTCCGCGGGGCTAACCGTCGCTGCACCCAGTTTTCCAACCACAATGCTTGCGGCGATATTAGCCAACTGTGCCGCCTGCACTAAATCTTTTTGTGTAGCCGCATAACTTAAAGCAAAACAAGCAATGACTGTATCGCCCGCGCCAGTCACATCATAAACTTGCTTGGCAAATGCTGGTAAATATATTTCCGGCGGATCTTTACGAATTAAGGTCATCCCTTCTTCGCCACGTGTCACTAACAAAGCCTGAAGATCGTGACTCTTTAAAAGCTTCAACCCTTTTTGCAATAAAGCTTCTTCGTCTTTACAAGGTCCTACGACCGCTTCAAACTCTAGCCGGTTGGGTGTTATTGCAGTAGCACCTTGATAGGATTCAAAGTCATTGCGTTTAGGATCAACAAAAACCGGTTTATTTGCTGAGCGCGCACACTGGATTAAATCTTGTACATGCGCCAAACAGCCTTTGGCATAATCCGATAAAATAACAACATCGGCATGCGCAAGACGTTGCTCAAATAATTTTTTTAATTGTGCGTAATCAAGTTGATAGTTGGGCTCCTCAAAATCAAGCCGTATCAACTGCTGATGCAAACTCAATACACGTAACTTTGTTGCTGTTGGTAATTCAGGCATGCGGCATAAATAACAAGCGACACCTGCGTCACTTAGTTTCTTTTCTAAACTATCTCCGGCCTGATCCTCACCACAGAAGCTAATTAAATCCACCTGCGCACCTAAACCGGCTATATTGAGAGCAACATTCCCGGCTCCGCCAGGACGCTCTTCGATGGATTGCACATGAACAATAGGCACCGGTGCTTCTGGCGAAATCCGCGACGTTGTACCAGACCAATAACGATCCAACATGATATCGCCGACGACTAAAGCACGAATAGAATTAAATGAAGGAACTTGAATTTTCATTAATATGTACTGTAGAGACTATTACCTAGTTTATGCGATAATGCCATAGAGTCTATTTTTGCTCCACTTTTTTGACATAAAGGTATCTCCCTATGACTGAAGCACGAAAAAAAGCCCTTAGCATCGCATTAAGTCAGATCAAGAAACAGCATGGAGAGGGTGCCGTGATGCGTTTGGGAGATTCGATTCAAGTACCTGTTGAAGCCATATCAACCGGTTCATTAGGTTTAGATATTGCTTTAGGCATTGGAGGATTACCACGCGGACGTATTATTGAAATCTATGGCCCTGAATCTTCTGGTAAAACAACACTCACCTTACAAACTATTGCCGAATGCCAAAAAAAGGGCGGAATTGCCGCGTTTGTCGATGCCGAACATGCATTGGATCCTATTTACGCGGGTAAACTTGGTGTCGATCTAGAGGACCTTTTGGTTTCGCAACCTGATACCGGTGAACAAGCCTTAGAAATCGTTGATATGTTAGTCCGCTCAAATGCGGTTGACATTATTGTTATCGATTCCGTCGCCGCACTAACCCCACGTGCTGAAATTGAAGGCGAGATGGGCGATTCACATATGGGTTTACAAGCGCGTTTAATGTCACAAGCTTTACGTAAACTAGCTGGAAATATTAAACGTTCTAATACACTGGTTATTTTTATTAACCAAATTCGTATGAAAATTGGTGTTATGTTTGGTAATCCAGAAACAACCACCGGTGGTAATGCGCTCAAGTTCTATGCGTCTGTACGTCTTGATATACGCCGTACTGGCGCAATCAAAAAAAGTGACGAAATCATAGGCAATGAAACACGGGTTAAAGTCGTTAAAAACAAAGTGGCTCCGCCCTTCAGACAAGTGGAATTTGAAATCCTCTATAACCAAGGCATCTGTAGGCTCGGAGAAATAATCGATCTAGGTACATCCAATGGATTAATCGATAAGGCTGGCGCTTGGTATAGCTTCCAAGGTGATCGTATAGGTCAAGGAAAAGAAAACGTAAAACAGTTCCTCAAAGATCGTCCTGAAGTACGGCAAAACTTAGAAACTCAACTACGTGAACTTTTAATCAATAAGCCTGTACCAACAACCACACCCGAAACAGCTGAAGCAGAAATAGCTGATTAACCTGGGCAATGGCGGGTAATAATACAATTTGCGGCAATGCGGATACACAAAAAGTCCGTTATGCCGCATTGAATTACTTAGGTAGACGTGAATACACGGAACTATCATTACAAAAAAAATTATTACAAAAGGGCTTTTCGGTTGAGATTACTCAAACTGTATTACAACAATTAATCCAGGAAGGATTGCTAAATGACATACGTTTTTGCGAAGCTTTCATTGCTAATCGCATTCGACAAGGCTATGGTCCTGTCCGAATCATTATGGAGCTACGTCAACAAGGTGTTAACGAAGAAATTGTTATTGCCCAGCTTCAACAACATGAATCGGTTTGGTTGGACTGCATCGAAAGAATGCTACAAAAAAAATTTTCATCGCCCCCTGAAAACTTAAAGGAAAAACACCGTCAAATTCACTACCTACAATACCGTGGATTTAGACTCGATCAAATAAAAAAATGTATCGCAAACAGTAAAATTTAATTATTTATTATGACAAACCTAACCGGTACTTTACCCCAATTCAGCAAGGTAAATCCTGAAACGATCGTTGCGGATTTAAAAAAAATATTAAAAAAAAATCGCGAAAATTTACCTTGTCTATTAACTGAAATAACCCCTCTAGACTGGAGTTTAATGGAGCGCCTTGAGGATCTAAATGATTGCCTACAACGCTTTTGGTCGCCCATTAGCCATTTACATGCGGTTAAACAAACGCCAGAACTACGCGAGACCTATAATAAGTGTCTGCCTCTGCTTAGCGCTTATAGTACAGAGCTCGGTCAAAATAAAACGCTTTACCAAGCGATTAAAACCTTAGCAAATAGTAACTATCACTTTGATTATGCACAAGAAAAGTGTCTACATAATGAATTACGCGACTTCCACTTGAGCGGCGTTGATCTTCCGGAGAAAGAACAAAAAATATATCGCGACATCCAAGCACAACTTTCCCAACTATCGAATCAATTTGAAGAAAACCTATTAGACGCCACAGCAAATTGGTCTAAACTGATTACTGATAAAGCTGAATTACAAGGGCTTCCCGATTATGTGATCGCTAGCGCCGAAAAAGCAGCTAAAGATAAAGACCTTAACGGTTATTTATTTACGCTCGACTATCCTTCGTATTTTCCTGTATTAACCCATGCTGATAATCGCGCATTACGCGAGACTTTATACAAAGCCTATATTACGCGCGCCTCTGAGTTCAATGATGCTCAATACGATAATGGTCCTGTTTTAGCAGACATCCTTAAATTACGTCATGAACTCAGTGAACTACTTGGCTTTGCTAATTATGCACAAAAAAGTCTTGCTTCAAACAAAATGGCGAAAAGCCCTGAAGAGGTCATCAGTTTTTTAGAAGAGCTGCTTGCCACAACACGCGCTAAAGCAAAAGCAGAGCGGAAAACCTTGTGTGAATTTGCTTATGCTTGCGACAAAATTGATACTTTAGAGCCTTGGGATAGCTTATATTACCGAGAAAAATTGAGAGAAAAAAACTTTGGTATTAGTGAAGATGCTTTACGCTGCTATTTCCCTGTAGAAAAAGTTCTGACAGGGCTTTTTTGCCTCATACATCGTTTGTTTGGTATGCATGTACAAGAAGTTAAAAACGTCGACGTTTGGGATCCTAGTGTACGTTTTTTCTCTATTACGGATGCACAACAACAATTGCGTGGTCAATTTTACTTAGATATCTATGCACGACCTGAGAAACGTGAAGGGGCCTGGATGGATGACTATCAATCGCGCCGCCGTTTAAGCAATGGAAAAATCCAAACACCGATTGCCTTTTTAACCTGTAATTTTTCACCACCCATCGATTCTACTCAGACTGCCTTATTAACCCACGAAGAAGTATTAACCTTATTCCATGAATTTGGACATGGTTTACAACACATGCTCACGCTGATTGATTATGAAGGAGTTTCTGGCATTAATGGTGTTGCATGGGATGCAGTGGAATTACCCAGTCAGTTTTTAGAATATTTTGCCTGGGAAAAACCTGTTTTAGATTTGATTAGCAGTCATTATCAAACCGGTGAACCACTCTCGGATAACTTAATTCAACAAATGCGTGCCGCTAGAAATTTTCAAGCGGGGTTACAATTACTAAAGCAATTAGAGCTTGCCTTATTTGATTTTCGTCTACATGCTGAATTTGACCCCAAAGAGGGATATTCGCAAATTCAAATATTATTGGATGGGATACGTGAACAAATTGATGTCTTCCCCGTCATTCCTTTTAATCGATTTCAACATGGCTTTTCGCATATTTTTGCGGGTGGTTACGCCGCGGGCTATTACAGTTATTTGTGGGCTGAAGTCTTGTCTTGTGATGCATTTTATAAATTCTTAGAAAATGGCATCTTTAATCAAGCAACCGGACAAGCGTTTTTAGAAACTATTTTAGAGCAGGGCGGTGCGGTTGATGCGGTAGAATTATTTAAACAATTCCGTGGGCGTGCACCTAAAATTCAGCCTTTCCTGGAAAGTTTGGATATTCGATAAATATTTTCACGGATAAAAAACACTACACTATCATTTCTAATCGTCTAGCTAAACTCGAGCTAAGCTTATTTTCTGGATCCCACTGTTGTTTAATGGCTAGCCACTCTGAATAACGTGGATACATTTTGCGAAACGCCTCTGGTTTTAAGCGTGCATCTTTCGCTAAATAAACACGTCCTCCGGCTTCAATAACCATTTCATCTAATTTATTTAAACAATCAAATAAACCTTGATTTAGAATGGGAATATCTAATGCTAAGGTAAAACCTGGCATGGCAAAAGATAAAGGCGCTGAGCTTTCTTTACCAAAACGTTTTAAAACCGCTAAATAAACAGGGTATTTTTCTGTATTTAACGTTTCTAATAGTTGTTTAGTAACTGCATATGCGGATTCCGTCGGAATAACACATTGATACTGTAAAAACCCGCGCTTACCGTACAATCGTGGCCAATGCACAATCTTATCCAGCGGATAAAAATAATCGCTATAAGACATTAAAATAGGCGATTCTTTTTTAGCTAATTGCTGATAATAATATTTATTAAAGGTTTTTATCAGTATTGGATGAAGCAATCCATTCGGTAAATAAAAAGGAAGTTTATACGTTTTACGATGATGCGCAATAAAAGGCGCGGGCTGTTGTTGTAACGGCAATTCAGCTACCTCGGCATGTTTGGCTCGCATAATAATGCTACGGCCTAAGGGTAAATTTAAGCCGTCTAACCATGCTACCTGATATTCATCTGATGTATTCTCTTGAGAAAGACAATCAAACGTTTCTTGTAAAGTATTTGTTTTCTTATGCTGTACAAGTAAATAGGCACTTTCAATAGGCTTAAGTTTTAGTGTCACAGTATCAATAGTGCCGGTTAAACCCATACCACCTATCGTTGCCCAAAATAATTCAGAATGAACCTGGACTGAGCATTGCATAGGCTCACCTTGTGTCGGTATCAATGCCAAGGACAATATATGTTGTCCAATAGAACCCTCTTGCTGATGATTTTTTCCATGCACATCGGCTGCAACACAGCCACCTAAAGTCACATGACTGGTTCCTGGTGTCACAGGCAAAAACCAACCACGTGGAACGATGAGCTCAAGTATTTTCCTTAGACTAATACCCGCTTCAACACAAAGGATGCCTTGTTGTTCATCAAACTCAAGAAAACGATCTAAACGCTCAGTTAAAATAACATGACCATCTTTATTTAAAGCCGCATCGCCATAACTACCCCCCAGACCACGTGCAATACCGCCCGATGTAAATACGGCTTCTAGCTCAGAATAACTTTCTGGACGCGATAAGCGCTTAGGGCGCTGATGTGGGTAGCGATTAAAACTCGTTTTATATTTATTATAGTGGTTCATAAAAATGGGCTCTATCCCTCAACTTCGACGGGCACCAACGTTTTTAAGCTTAACCCAGCCAATGCTTGGGTTAAATAGTCTCTGGTTGTCTTCGCATTGTCCATCTTTAAAACTTGCGCTAACAAGACTTTAGCCTGCCTGAAGCTAATGTGACGAATAACTGACTTTATTCGAGGAATCGAAAAAGAGTTCATACTCAAGGCATCAAATCCCATGGCGAGTAACAAAGGGATAGCCAAGGGGTCACTGGCCATTTCCCCACAAATACTCACTGGTTTTTGTGCTTGGTGAGCCGCTTCTACCACCTGAACCAATGCTTGCAGAACAGATGGCTGAAAAGGATCGTAGAGATTCGCTACCCGTGGATTATTACGATCTACGGCTAGCATATACTGGGTTAAATCATTGCTACCCACCGATAAAAACTCAACTCGCTCGGCCAAGGCATGCGCCTGATAAACGGCCGAGGGAACTTCTATCATAATCCCAATCGGTGGCTTGCACACATTGGGATCCTCACTCAATTCTTTTTCATAGGCTTGATTAATCAAACGTAAGGCATGATCAGCCTCTGCAACACAGCTAATCATGGGTAACATAATACGTAGATTATTAAGGCCTCGATTCGCACGTAACATGGCGCGAATTTGTATCAAGAAAATTTCTGGGTGATCCAGCGTTACACGTATCCCCCGCCAACCTAAAAAAGGATTATCTTCTTTAATGGGAAAATAAGGTAATGCCTTATCGCCTCCTATATCGAGAGTTCGCATGACCACAGGCCGAGGAGAAAATGCTGTTAATAATTGACGATATAAACCGTATTGTTCATCCTCGGCAGGAAAGCAATCGCGGATCAAAAAAGGCATTTCTGTACGGTATAAACCGATACCTTCTGCACCGGCCGTCAAAGAAAGATTAGCATCTGCCATCAATCCGGTATTAACCCAAAGTGAAATACTATAACCATCTAAGGTTTCGGCAGGAAGGTCGCGTAGGGCCTCCAAACTGTCAGAAAACTCACGTTGCTGCTCAATTAACGCAATAAAACTTTGCTTCACTAGTGCCGAAGGTGCCACGATAAGCTTTCCTTGAGCACCATCTACAATCAAGGTTTGTGTCTCTAGCTGGTTAACGGGTAAATTCTCTACCCCTGTGATAGCTGGAATTCCTAAGGAACGTGCAAGTATCGATAAATGTGAATGGCTAGAGCCTTTTACAGACACAATACCCACTAATCGACCCTCAGGAACCTCAGCTAAGGCAGAAGGAGAAACCTCTTCTCCGACTAAAATAGTTTTTTCAGGATAAAGAACCGGAGTAAGTTGTCCATGTTGTAAGTGCATTAAGATTCGACGGCCTAGATCACGCAAGTCGGCTGCTCTTTCACGTAAGTAATCATCATCAACTTTCTCAAATTGATGGACATGAGACGCTATCACTATTTGCAAAGCCGCTTGAGCCCATTGCTGGGTGTCTTGAATCACTTTGATAACTTCTTTTTCCAAGCTCGCTTTGTCTAAAATCATGAGGTAAACATCAAATAAAGCTTGTTCTTCCTCGGGCAAAACAGACAGCATATGTTTTTTTAAACGCTGTATATCATTTCTTGCTGATTTAAAGGCTTTTTTTAACTGGGTCACTTCTGCTGAGATATTCTTTACCTTTTTATGCGGAACGGCTTCCAAATCAGCAAATGGATAAGCCACCACAGCTTGGCCAACTGAAATACCAGGCGCACTGGCAATACCCTGAAAAATAATATCTGCTTGAACTTGTTCTTTATTTTCCTTAAAAGAAATTTCTCCGGTCGCTTCTGCATGGGCTAATACGCCACCTAATTGCGCTGCCATGGTAACTAAAAAAGCTTCTTCGGTTTCATCAAAGCAACGTTGCTCTTCTTGCTGCACGATGAGAACACCCAATAAAGCTCGATTATGAACAATAGGTACACCTAAGAATGCCTTATAACGTTCTTCCCCTATACCTTCGACATAAAAAAAATCACTGTGCTCAGGGGCATTATCAATATTGATTAACTCCCTCGTTCTACCAATTAACCCGACCAAACCTTGATCAAACGTCAAACGAACTTTCCCAACAGAACTGGGGTTCAAACCATCTGTTGCCAACAAAACATAGATCTTTTTATCATCCAATAAAAAAACGGTACAGGATTGCGTATGCAACGCCTCCCGAACTCGACTCACTAATATTTGCAAGGCTTGTTCAAAACGCTGTGCGCTACTAACTTCCTGAACAATACGACGAAGCACCTTCAACATAGGCAAACACCTAACCACTTATGATTTGAACCTAAAAGAGAGGGGTTATAACAGGAATAGCGCTATTCTTCGAGCGCTATACTCTTCGCACTTGAACTTTCGGTGGCGTTCCCGCTTAACTCGTAATCCTCATGCATCCTAAAGAAACGGAGGTTGCTTCTTTTTTGCGGCGCCTTGCCGAAAACTCCATTGCTGTGAATATCTCTTTCCTATTAAAAATCTAACCTAAATAACTTGTTTCACGTTTATTCGACTTTTTCTACCAACGTTGAACTATCCGCTAATTTATTCACCCTTTTTAGCTGTACGCTAGCGCCAGGAAGTGAGGTTGATAGCTCTTCTAATGCTCGGCGATAAACATGGCGTTTAAAAGTTATAACTTGTCTTATAGGGTACCAATAGGGCGCCCATCGCCAACGATCAAACTCCGGCGAACGTGTGACATCAAAACGAATTTTTTCAGGATCGCCAGTTAAACATAATAAAAACCATTTTTGCTTCTGTCCAATACATAAAGGTTGAACATGCGAACGTCTCAAATGGGGCGGCAACCAGTAATATAACCAATTTTTAGTGCCACCGAGTAACTTCACATCAGAATCTTCAAGTCCTAGCTCTTCATAAAGCTCTCTAAACAATGCCTGTTCAGGTGTTTCATCACATTGCATTCCGCCTTGAGGAAATTGCCAAGCGTGCTGGCCAATACGGCGCGCCCATAGAACCTGGCCGCAATCATTAGCAACAATAATCCCCACGCCTATACGGAAGCCTTCTGAATCAATCACACTACTCTCTCCACCTGAATTATGGCTTACATTGTTTCACAAAAATAATAGGGGGTAAACCGCGATAAAATTCATTTTACATTCTTTTAATGGATTGTGTTTATAAATCGACTGGCCGGTAAGAAATAAAAACAAGATGGGCAATAAAAACTTAAGGGGCTTACGATGAGACAGGAAAGCATTGTGAAAGCAATGCGAAGTCGAAGAGCCCGCGATAGGCGTGCGTTGACGGGCGGAGCAGGAAACGCATCACGCCGTAAAGTCATTTGTGGGAGGCACGGGCATGAACTCCGAAGGAGTGAGTGCGTGCCGGACGCAGGACGTATCGCGGCCTAATTTCAGTCGCGTCATGCGAACGAATTTCGGGGACACGATGGCCGAAATTCTTCGGGAGCATAGCGACTCACTTGAGAAGCAATCACTTTAATTTAGCGTATAGAATCATAACCATTTATGACGCCACCCTTAGAAAACACGATCTGCCAAAGCTGAATATCACGTGCCCTAAAAGCACCCGCACAAGCCAACAAATAGTATTTCCACAATCGAGAAAAGGAAGCATCATAATATTTTTGCAAAGAATCCCAATGTTCTGAAAAATTAGTATACCAAGTCATTAAGGTCCGATCATAATCAGCACCAAAATTATGCCAATCCTCCATCACAAAAAATCCTTCAGTCGCTTTAGCAATTTGTTGAATTGAAGGTAAAACCCCATTAGGGAAAATGTATTTATGAATCCATGGGTTAGGAAAATACTGTGATGTATTACTACCAATCGTATGCAGTAAAAATAATCCCTCTTTTTTTAAACAACGATGAATAATTTTCATATAACTAAGATAATTTTTAGGGCCTACATGTTCAAACATACCAATAGAACAAACACGATCAAAAGAACCCTGAATAGATCGATAGTCTAATAAGCGAATTTCTACAGGAAGGCCGCTACAAAAATCTTTAGCATACTGCTATTATTCCTTTGATACGGTAACGCCTAATACAGAAACATGGTAATTTTCTGCTGCATACCGACAAAAACTACTCCAACCACAGCCAATATCTAACACCTGCATCCCTGGTTTTAATTGTAACTTTTCACATGTCAACGCAAGTTTAGCTTGTTGCGCTGCATCTAAATTGTCAGCCTCTTTCCAACAACCACAACTATAAGTTAGATATTTATCTAACATCGTTTGGTATAATACGTTGCCCTTATCGTAATGCCGTATACCCACCTCAAACGCATGTGATTTAGCTTGTAAGTTCCAGCCACACATAAAGACTGCTAGCAGCTTGGTTTTTAAAATATACGGTAAAAAGCATTTATTCTTTTTTACTCTCTCTTCCAAACCCGCCCTTAAAAGATAATAAAAAAACTGCTCTAACTGTTCGCAATCCCACCATTTAGCAACGTAGGCCTCACCTAAGCCTAAAATGGGATCCTTTAAAATACGATGATAAAACGCTTGGTTATAGACCTGAATATCTGACGGCTTTTTACCATTAACAGTCATTCCAGCCTCAAGTAACAATTCTTGAACACATTTTTTAGCGCGCTGTAAATCCATTAAAACAACCTACTATAAAAAATGCCTAAAAAGGCCTCAGTAGTCTTACAACAAATAACAAGTTACGTTATAGTTCATTCTCACGTAATTATTATGACTGTAATTAATATCAAACTATGTCTACGAACGTCTTGATAAAAAATCTACTTTCCAAGTCGCTTTATGAGCATTCTGCTGCTCAACCCCGACTCATCGAAACACATGTTTCTTGGGTTATTTTGACAGGGCAATATGCCTATAAAATAAAAAAGCCCGTTGATTTTGGATTTTTAGATTTCTCTACTTTAGAAAAGCGAAAACATTTCTGTGAAGAAGAGTTACGATTAGGTCAACAATTTGCTTCAGAAATTTATCTGAATATCGTACCTATTACAGGAACATTGGATCATCCACAGATTAATGGCACAGGCCCTATTTTAGAATATGCCATCAAGATGCTAGAATTTCCACAAGAAAACTTATTAAGTACATTATTAAAACAAGGCGGCTTGACAGAGAATATCATTGATCAACTCAGCAAATTAATAGCAGAGTTTCATAAAAAAACACCCGTCGCTACAAAAGAATCCCGTTTTGGACAACCTGAAGAGGTTCATGCACCAACCAAGCAAAATTTCGAACAAATAGCGCCTCTATTAACCAAAGCTGCCGATATCGAACAATTAAAGCGCTTAGAACTATGGTCTGAACAACAATTTAAACAATTTCAGAGCTTACTACAGTCAAGAAAAGACCAGGGTTTTATTCGTGATTGCCATGGCGATCTCCATTTAGCCAATATCATTTTTTATAAAAACAAGCCGATTCTTTTTGATCGCCTAGAATTCAATGAAGATTTAAGATGGACAGATGTCATTGCAGATCTGGCTTTTTTAATGATGGATTTAACAGAAAAAAAACAAATAGGTTTTTCGAATCAACTTGTTAACACTTACCTCCATTATACGGAAGACTACGAAGGACTTGCCTTATTACCTTATTATCTTGCTTATCGCGCGGTGGTACGGGCTAAAATTGCTTTATTTCGGTTAAAGGAAGAAAAACTGGGTGATGCAGAGAAAAAAGAAATACAAAACGATTACTATAATTTTATTAACCTCGCAGAATCCTACACACACTCAGCAAAACCTTCCCTCATTATCACGCATGGCTTTGCTGGCTCTGGAAAAACAACGCTTGCAAAAGAATGTGTTAAATATTGTGGTGCCATTCAAATAAGTTCTGACATTATACGCAAAAATCTATTTGATATACCCTTACATGGTCGCTCCAATTCTGGTTTAAATAGTGGCATTTATACGGCTGAAGCAACAAAAGCGACCTATAAAAAACTTAGCGATTTAGCAGAAATAATTATTAAAGCCGGTTTCACAACGCTTGTTGACGCGACTTTTCTTAAGCATTCGCAACGAACTTGCTTTTATTCCTTGGCAGAAAAAATGCAAATACCTTTTTACATATTGCATTGCCAAGTCAATAACACTGAGATAGAACAACGAATTAAGAGTCGTTTAAATAAACCTAATAGTGTTTCTGAAGCAGATTTAACTATTTTAATAGAACAGAAAAAAAATAATGAACCGTTAACCAGCTTAGAAAAAGAACATACGCTCCTAATTAAGGATAAACAAACTTTATCAAAAAGCATTTTAGATAAAATTTGCCCGCACGCTAATTTTGATGCACTATCGTAATAAATTTAAAGAGGAATATTTTATGTTTGATATGAATTTTATCAATGATATAGCCAAACAATTTAGTGATAAACTCCCTCCCGGCGCAAAAAAATTCAAGCATGATCTTGATAAAAATTTTCGTGCTGTCGTACAAAGCATGCTTGCTAAACTCGACTTAGTAACCCGCGAAGAGTTTAATGCCCAGAAAGGCGTTTTAACAAAAACTCGTGCTAAAATAAATGCCTTAGCAAAACAATTAGAACAATTAGAAGAACATATTCCAAAGGCAAAGTTAAACAAAAAGAATAAATAAGACCCTTTTCGAATCCTGGGCTTACAACAACAAAAACTATACTCACAGCAATGGGATTTTTGGCAAGGCACCGTGAAATTGAGCGGGAACGCAGACAAAAATTCAAGTGCGAAGAGTGTATGTTCGCTAAAAAATAATAGTAAGAAGGAACTGCACCATGTCATTAGCTGTTGTGCAAACACGTGCAAGCGCGGGGATTAAAGGCCCTGCGGTTAGTGTTGAAACCCATATTTCCAATGGCTTGCCTAGTTTATCTATCGTTGGCCTAGCCGAAAAAGAAGTAAAAGAAAGTCGGGATAGAGTACGCAGTGCGATTTTAAACTCCCGATTTGAATTCCCAATTCGACGGATTACCATCAATCTTGCCCCTGCAGATCTACCCAAACAAGGTGGACGCTTTGACTTAGCCATTGCGTTAGGAATTCTAGCGGCTTCTAAGCAAATTCCCAAAGACACACTTGGAGATTATGAGTTTATTGGTGAATTAGGCTTATCCGGTGAATTACGTCCTGTTTCAGCTATATTACCTTTTGCACTCGAAGCCTATAAAGCAAATCACAAAATTATATTGCGCGCCGATAATGCATTAGAGGCTAGTTTAAGCCAACATACCATTCTATTACCGGCAAAAAATATTTTACAAATCTGTTCACATCTTCATGGTCAAGTGAGTCGCTATGCTCCCGAAGAATTTCGGCCATCGTGTCCCCGAAATTCGTTCGCATGACGCGACTGAAATTAGGCCGCGATACGTCCTGCGTCCGGCACGCACTCACTCCTTCGGAGTTCATGCCCGTGCCTCCCACAAATGACTTTACGGCGTGATGCGTTTCCTGCTTCGCCCGTCAACGCACGCCTATCGCGGGCTCTTCGACTTCGCATTGCTTTCACAATGCTTTCCTGTCTCATCGAAAGAATTTTTATCGCCTTATAAACGCGAGTTTGAAGCCGCTAACACTAATATCATTCAAACAGATTTAGCAGATGTTTTTGGACAATTACATGCAAAACGTGCACTCGAAATCGCTGCCAGCGGCAAACATAGCTTGTTACTGATAGGCCCACCGGGTACTGGAAAAACGATGTTAGCGACTCGTTTAATGGGTTTATTACCTCCATTGAACGATGAAGAAGCCTTAGAAATAGCAACCGTTCGATCTATTTCAGGAAAAGAATTTAAGCTTCGCGATTGGAAATCAGCACCTTTTCGTTCGCCCCATCATACGGCTTCTAGTATTGCACTCGTTGGTGGTGGCAGCCCGCCTAGGCCAGGCGAAATTTCCTTAGCACATCAAGGCGTTTTATTTCTCGATGAACTAACCGAATTTAATAGACAAGTTTTGGAGTCTTTACGCGAACCATTAGAATCGGGCACCATTACTATTTCACGTGCCGCTCGTCAGGCCGAGTTCCCAGCTAACTTTCAACTCATCGCTGCGATGAACCCTTGTCCTTGCGGCTACTTAGGGAGCACAACAAATCGTTGTGAATGCTCTACAACACATATTCAACGTTATCACAAAAAACTATCTGGACCTTTTTTGGATCGCATCGATATGCAAGTTGGAGTCGATCTCATCGCTAAAAATAATTTCTTGAAAAAATTACCCTCGGAAAGAAGTGAAACAGTTAGGGCTCGCGTGCAAAAAGCGCGCGAAAAACAATATTATGATCGAGGGGCATTAAATAATAATTTATCAGGCAAAGCCTTAGAAAAAGCTTGTAAACTTTCTAAAAAAGATCAAACCATACTAGAAAAAGCCTTTGCCAAATTTCAACTTTCAGCACGTGCCTGCCACCGTATTTTACGCGTTGCCAGAACTATTGCTGATTTAACAGGCTGTGAACAAATACAAACGCCTCATCTTATGGAGGCGCTGAGCTATAGAAAATCACAATTTCACTCTAAATGACAAAAAAATAGTTAACCTTTCCTAAAGATATCTTGCTAAGAAACGCTCTGTTTCTTTTTTAAATAAAAAAACACTATTTTCACCAAATGATTTTTTGGATAATTTATAGCGTAAATTAGTATTTTTTAAATTTAAGCTATAGAAGGAAAGGGCAAATCCGAGCCTAGATAATAATAATAAAAACTATATAATAAGGTCGTTTATCTATGGAATTATTTAATATGGATCATTGTGCTACCTATACAGCGGATGGCTGGAATAACCAATTTCAAGAACATGAACAAAAAACAGCCTTAACTGATTTAGAGTCTGGAAAAATTCTTTATTGCCCACAACTCAGCTTTAAATTAAATCCGGAAGAACAACCCTTATTTATTCCTTACTGCGCGGGGAAAAAAACTAAAAATATTAGCTTCAACCCAAATACAGACACATTACGCGGCATACAAACCACTCAAAAACACCAATTACAATTAAAAATTATGCTAGCGCGTTTTTCACGCCACGCAACCCACTTCATTAAAACACTCTTTCCTCATTATGCCAGCACGTTAAATATAGGCCGTCCCAGCTATCGCCCCGTGCAAATAAAAAACCGGAAAACCTCCCCACGTAAAGATGATAGCCGTCTACATGTTGATGCTTTTCCAGCTAGTCCCAATCAAGGGAAACGTATCTTAAGGCTCTTCTGTAATATCAACCCTTATGGAGAGCACCGTGTCTGGCGGGTTGGTGAACCTTTCCCTTCTGTTGCAAAACAATTCCTACCAAAAGTTTCAAAACCCATACCTGGCAGCGCTAAATTTTTACATTGGGTAGGTATCACTAAAAGCATTCGTAGCCATTACGATCATATCATGCTGCAAATCCATGACCGTATGAAGCTCGACACCAACTACCAAAAGCGGGTAGAGTACACAGAATTGCGTTTTCCGCCTGGTAGCAGCTGGATTGTTTCCACCGACCAAGTTTCACACGCTGCCATCTCAGGTCAATATATACTTGAACAAACCTTTTATTTACCGGTTACTGCGATGAAAAACCCTGAAACAGCACCGCTGCATATTCTCGAAAACCTAATAGGTCATCGTCTAATTTAACGTATTTACTTCCCAAAATATGTCGTTGCTTAAATCTACATTAAATTTACTTTCAGACGGTAAATTCCATTCAGAAAAAGAAATTAGCCATTTTTTAGGTCTACCTGGTTGTATTATTCCTGATACCTTACAGCAGCTGTTAGACCCTAGTATTCCTTTAGAAAAACTTGAAGATAAAGGCTATCGTATCCCTGGAGGATTAGAATTACTCCATGAAAAATTAATTTTCAATGAACTTGGCCATGCTAATTCCTTACTTAAACAGTTAGAAATTTTAAGCGAGGTCAATTCTACGAGTACCTATCTCCTAGAAAAAAAAGCGACTTCAAAAACAATAGCTGTTTTTGCGGAACAGCAAACGGCGGGACGAGGTCAATTTAATCGCCCCTGGTCATCACCCGGTTTTGGAAAAAATATCGCTTTATCTATCTTATATCACTTACCCGACAAGCCAAATCAATTAAACGGCTTAAGCTTAGTCATGGGTATTGCCGTTGTCCAAGCTTTGCAAGAATATGGCTTAAAAGAAATTAAACTTAAATGGCCAAATGATATTCTCCACCATGCTAAAAAATTAGCCGGGGTTTTAATTGAAATAAAAAGTTCGGCTAAACCTGGGTTTTCTTCTATTGTCATTGGTATTGGGCTCAATCTTTATAACCCCACTACGAACCCCCACGCCATTAACCAAGCGGTTACGGATATTCATTCCATCCAAAAACTACCCCCTCAGCGCAATCGACTTGCCGGTTTGCTATTAAAAAATTGTTTAGTTGCACTTTCTGAATTTCAAAGCAAAGGCTTCTCAGCTTTCATAGAATCGTGGGATCAGCTGGATAACTTAAAAGATAAGTTCATTCGAATAGAAACCCCCAAAGAGTTACAAGAAGGGATTGCTCGTGGCGTTAATTCTCTGGGTCAGCTTTGCATTGAGATTGATGGAGAACAACGTTGTTTTAACAGTGGCGAAGTTCGTATACTACATAATTCTTGCCCTGAAAATTGCTAATTACGCTCAAATTGACTACAATTCGGGGTCCTTTCAGGTTCATGCCGAAATAGCTCAGCTGGTAGAGCAACTGATTTGTAATCAGCTATTTAAATTAAAAAATCATTAATAATCAGACACTTGCGGTACTTTGCAAACTTAATAACCCATTAAAAACCACGTCAATTTTGGTACATTCTATTTCAGCGTGGTACAATTCTGGTACATCAACTTTTTTAGAGCAATGCATAGAAAAGCCAGAAAAAGTCGCGCATAAATTTTAGAGGTAAATTAGAAGGAAACTGGAACTAATGTATAGTCGGGCTAAACTCTTCTATACAATAGCCTGTAATGTGTTGGATTTGCTCAGAAGACAACCCTTCTTCTAGTAGACATCGAGCTATACGCCAATTTTCTTTTTTTAAAGCCTCGTCACAAGCCCAATCAATTATTGCTAATAGCGCTTGTTGAACCTTTTCGGATATTTCAGAGTTAGCTCCAATTTTACTGATAATATCAGCCAACTCAGGACTAAGAGTATCCATAAATTTTCTTTTTTAATGGATATTAATTCTCTGTATAATACTTTTCAATCAAACCCATCACCGCATCTTCCGATAAGCCAGTAAGTCTTTGGATGGCTTTAGGTGGCATCTCATCAGCTAGCATTTTTTGAGCAATAGCAATAGCTCGGCGGTGCTCGCCTTTTTCAACACCTTGCTGTATGCCTTGTTTTAACCCATCTTCGCGTCCTAATTGTTCAATGCTAGTAATATAACTCACTTTTTTAGCCCCCTCTAATTCGTGTATTTTGGCTCTAAATTCTAATGCTAGTTCTCTTGGTATTACTAAAATCCAGTCTATCACTTTAAAGAGGTTTATTACATAACCCCTATTATAGCCTTTTTCATATAATCGTCTGGTTAGCCTGAATTTCATTTGAAATCGAGCTTCTGGGTCATTTTTTGTGTCTATAAAGGCAAGATGAGCCAATACAACGATAGCAAAGGGGTTGGTAGACTTATCTAAGTCTTGCTTTTTATTTTGATAATCTAATAGCTTATGGGTCTGAAAGTTAAAGGTCAATACAGGGAAATCCAAAACTTCAGTATAGTAATTCTTAGGATGCCAAGATTTGTTATCATCCGTTAGAATAGCTAGCGTTATAATGGGTTTTTTACGAAGCTCGAATAAACGGTAATAATATTGAAATAAGCGTATAGGGAACTTATCCTCTTTTTTGCCTTGAATTTCGACGTGTGCTAATACAGTTTGCTCAAATCCATTAAGTGATTTTACTTTGAATAGTTTATCTACAAAACGTTTGCCATCTTCAGCATCTGTAGTGATGGATTGGAGTTCTTTATCGAGGGCTGTGTAGCCATGAGACCAGTCTATTTTTTTAGCAATATCAGGATAGAAAAACTCTGTAAACTCTTGAAAGTAAGCATCTAAAACGTCTTTCCAAGCACTGTCCTGTTCTGATCTTATTTTTTTAGACATTTTTTATTCCTTATTTTTATTGGTAGAAAAAATTTTACCAAATATTATCTAAAGGATAATTTTTAACCTAAATATTAGACAATAAATTATTTTTCAATATATTTTTTAAGGGCTTTTACTGCTAGAGCATTTACAGATATGTCTTCATCTAAAGCACGTCGTTTTAGCGCTTTATGAAGACTTTTAGATAACCCAACGTTCATTCTAATAATAGGATCATCACTATTTAATTTAGCTTTGTTACCAGAATCTTTCATACAGTTAAGCCTTTTCCAAAACACTCATACCTTAAGAGATATAGCATTATTGCATAAAAAATCAAATAAATTAAGATCGTCGATCACATAAAAACATATTTGCATTTTTGTGCAAATGTGCTAACATTAAAGGGGTTCATAAATAAAAGCGGCCCCCAAGGTCTGATACACCTTGGGGCTAGCACAACCAACTGTTAGGAGTTAGTCATGACCGCAGAAGTCAGTTTAGATCGATCCGTCCAAATTCAGCAACATTTAGCTGAGCTTATCCATCGAACAAAAGAGCTTGGGAAGCAAGTCCATTCATTGGACACGCTTATTTTGCCTCAGCTTACCCAATTAGCACATCAATTAGAAAAAGAGAAAAAATACGCCCGGAAGTTTAGCCCTCTTTATGATAGGGAAAAGTTTTGTCAAATTATTGAACAATCCCTGTCACAACTTAATAGAAAGCTTTTACGGCTTTTCTTTGAAACCCGATTATTTGAAAAAACTGTACAGAATTATCAAGCCACCGTTCATCAAGTTAAATCGGAGGTGGCTAATGGCTAACTCTACAGCAAATGATATTTACTCTCGCATCTACAAAAATTTAATCAAACTAATCCCAGATATTGAGGAATTAGAATTAGGAGATGGCTTAATAAGCTGTTCTATCAAGCCTATGTCGATGGATTTACATTTAGATGTACTAAAAAGAAACGAAGAAAAAATAATAATTTCTTTAGCGCACTATTACAAAACCGAATGGGGAGATTTTGCAGCCTGTATTGATATGCAAATTTGTATTTTGCTTAAAAAGCATATGGCCGAAGTATTAGCGTATCAAGATAGGTGGACTTATCAAAGGGTTTATGTTGGTAATCGCGTTTATCCGAAGCGCAAAAAAGAATTTAACTCCTATTTGAACCAATGGCTAAGAGATTGTCTTAAGCAAGGACATTGCTTGAAGCAAGAAAAGGAGGTAAATCATGGATAATGTCATACCCAATATGGCACTTAACAATTCTAGTATTAGGTTCCATGCTAGTGCATTAACTCCTAGTAAGAATCACATGGAACCTGGAATTTACGATATTTCTAACGAAGCTTACCACCGAGGCTCTGGTATTAGCCGCAGTGGTTTGATGGAAATTAAAAAGCATTCTCCCTATCACTATTGGTATAAGTACCTGAATTCTGAGTATGTAGCAGAACCTGCTACACCGGCACAACTACTTGGTAATGCGTTACATACTTTTATTTTAGAGCCTAAAAAATTTGAAAAACAATTTTTTATCTTACCGAAATTTGACAAAAGAACTAAGGCTGGCGCAGAACGTTGGCAACACATCCAAAAAGATTTAGGTAATAAAGTTGTACTTAGTGAATTGCAATATCAAGAATTGCAAGCAATGGCAGACAGTTTTAAAAAGAATAAAATTGCTTGTCAACTGATTGAAAATGCACAAATAGAACAGTCTCTTTATTGGACTGATCCTAGTACCGATACTTTATGTAAATGCAGACCTGATATTTTGCGGTCATCCTTGGTGGCTGATTTAAAGACCACGCAAGATGGCTCAGCTTTTTCTTTTTCTAAAGCTATTTACGATTATGGTTATCATATTCAAGCTGCCATGATTCGAGAAGCATTAAGACAAATTAAACAAATAGACGTCACATCCTTCTGGTTTATTGTAATAGAAAAATCACCCCCTTATGTGGTTTCCACCTATAAATTAGATGAAATCTCCTTAAAAAAAGGCTACGAGGAATTTAAATACCTGATTGCTCGTTATAAGCATTGTTTAGCTGCCAATGATTGGCCTGCTTATGAAACGCAAGAAATATCCCTACCCAAATACGCATTTAATTAGGAGAATAATATGTTACCCACTATACAAACCAATAATTTATTACTCAGCGTTGCCGAAATGGATCAGGTAATGAAATTGGCCGATAGATTTTCTAAAAGTAATTGTGTTCCTAAAGAATATCAAAATAACCCTGCAAATACATTTATAGCTATTTTAATGGGATTAGAGGTAGGTTTAAAACCAGCACAAGCAGTGCAAGGCATTGCTGTAATTAATGGTCGCCCCTGTATTTGGGGCGATACATTGATAGGTTTAGTGCAAGCCTCCGGCCAATTAGAATATATCAAAGAAACAATAGAAGGCGATATCAAGACCAATGCAATAGCTACTTGCATTATAAAGCGCAAGGGTATGCCTAATGAAATAATAAGAACTTTTAGCGTACAAGATGCGGAACGTGCTGGGTTATTAAAAAAATCTGGTACATGGCAACTATACCCTCAACGTATGTTACAAGTTCGTCCGAGAAGTTGGGGGCTACGAGATACTTTTGCTGACATACTGCGTGGATTATACATCCGCGAAGAAGTCGAAGATTATCCAGTAGAGAAAGATATTACCCCTATCAATAAAAGCCAAATTCTAGTGGAAAAATTGCAGCAGCAATTAAATAAGGAAGTTCAACCAACTATTTTAGAGAATAGCACCATTGAGCAAGAAGCTGTTATCGAGGCAATCAATCAATCTGAATGGCCGAATGAAAGCCCACCCATAGATGATTCAGAACAAGAAAAAATAAAAGAGGAATTACCAGTTATGCCAATAGGCAAATATAAGGGTAACCGCCTGGATGAAATACCTGAAAATTATTTGAAATGGTTAGCGGCCAACAGTCAAGAATACAAACCATTAGCTGAACAAGAACTTGCTAGAAGAAAGACACACTAATCACAACTAACTTATTAGGAGACTAAAATATGAAAATCTACACCAATACATTAAACCCAAGCAGCGAATATTACTTAAGCCAAAAAATAGACCGCCTCGAAGCAACAATTTATAAGATTAAGAATTCCCTTCTTAAATGGGGTATTGGCCTAGCCTTTATCCTGGCCATTTCGGAAGGCTTGGTGGTTTACATATTATTTCACTCTTAAAGGAGAAAAGAATAAATAACATCAATTAATAAACATTAATTACTAAACCGGTCAAACCCCAATTAAGGGGGACAGCGAATCAGGTGCTATCAACACCCTATCGCTGTCTGACCACTTATCTCAACAACTAAGACTAAGTTAGGAGTGAGTATCATGGCTACGCCAAATATAGATCGTTTTGCGATCTTAAACAAATTATCTGAAGAAGAAAAATTTTGGAGAGGATTTGCAAAAACTTTTCTTGAATATTTGGACACACTTTCTACAGAAAAGCGTATTAAAGAAATGGAGTCTCTTTTGTATGAAACTGAAGTTAAACAAATTATAACCCTTGATCAACGTTTAACAGAACAAGAAAGTAAGTGTCTGTATCTTTCTTATAAAGGCAAAAACATACAAGAAACCGCAAGCATTTTAAAAATTGCCCCTAAAACTGTCGAAGGACATAGGTCAAATTTACGTAAAAAACTCCGTGTAAAAACAATGGAACAAGCCGTAGGAATCGGTATTAAATATTTAAGTTATATGACTAAGGTAAAAATTACCCCGTGCTAGCACGGGGTAATTTAGCTTTAAAAATAACCAATTCGATTGGTGTAATGTTAGATTTAGAATGAATTACGCAGAAATAAAGCAGAATTAGTTGCTATTAAATGTTTGGATTAATAATTAAAGCATAAAGTACCCCCGTGCCAGCACGGGTAGTTATGGTTTTTTCATCACTACATAATAATTTTTATGTAGAAGCTATGATATGGAGAAGAGCTAATGCCGAATGAGTTTCAGATTTTTGTTGAAAAAATGATAGATAATACAAAACGACAAAAGCAGTTTTTGTATGCCGCAATAGTCCAAGATTTTTTAAATTTCTTAGGCATTCCTTTTCCAACGGAAAAACAACGGCGTGTAGTTGAAAATTTAGTGTATGGGCGGTATATCTATGACGATTTTACCTATCATTCTCCTCTATCTTTAATGCAGCACAAATACCTTTATTTAGCATCAGAAGGTTATAGCCTTGAATACACAGCAGCCATATTAGCTCGTTCTCCTCGTCAGCTTGAAAATATCCGTGCAGAACTTTTTAAAATATTGAATTGTAGAAATATTCCGCACTGCGTCAAAAAGGGCATGGAAAAAAAATTAATTTTTTAATTTAATTTTACTTCGGTATTTACCGAAATAAGGAAAAGCAATAAAAAACAAGGCGTTATGGTTAAAAACGATGAAAAATTGAACATATTATACCCATTTTATGCCAATTTACTTCGGGGTTTACCCAACTTACTAAATATAATTTATATGGTCATAATTTGTATATGCAGCGAATTTAATAATAAGGAATTAACATGGAACAGCAAGAAATAGTAGAAATGCCAATAATAAAAGAAGTCTTATTGATAGAAGATTCCAATACTCACATAAAATTATTTTGCAAAAACTTATGGAATTTAAATTTTCAGGTAGAAATAGCAAAAGATTCATTGACGACAATTAAATTTTTACAGAGCAAAGCTTATACCTTAATTATAATGAACTTAGATTTATCGGATCAGCTAGGAGAAACTGTAATTAAAGAAGTTTGTCAAGGTGAACTTAATCAATCAACGCCCTTGATTATTTGTACTGCACATGCTGATTCAAAACAAAAACAAGAATGTATTGACTGGAAAGCTGATAAAGTCTTAACACACCGTGTCCAAATAGAAACACTTGAGAAAGCAATTGAAGACTGTTTTTTAACGAGAGGATATGAAAGAAAATTTGATCGTCAAGTTAAAACTCTAAATGAAAATTTAATAACAACTATAAAAACACTGACACTTCTTTCACAAAAATTTATCAGCGTCACAAATGAATATCAATGGTGGAAAAAAAATCATGTTTCTAAGGAAACATTAAATCCAGCTCATTAGTGGTTCAATCCATATTAATAAATTCAAAAAACTCAAAGGAAAATGTTACCAATAAATATTGGTTCATGGAAAATAATAAATGGATAGTAATACAAAAAAATTAACGCTTTGGTTTCCTCTCAGTTTGGTTCTTTATGAGATACCCTTATATTTATCAAATAATTTATTTTTATCAGCGTTCCCATCATTAAAACAGAGTTTTCATACTTCAAATTCAACTGTGGAATTAAGTATTACCTACTGGTTTCTTGGAGCATCAACGTTACAACTGATTTTAGGACCTCTTTCAGACCATTATGGCCATAAAAAAGTATTGTTGTCCGGCGGCATACTGTTCTTATTCGCCACATCGATGTGTGCTACGACCACTTCAATGACTTGGTTTTTAGTGGGTCGATTTTTGCAAGGCTGTGTAATTAGTACCATTTTGGTCACTGGGTATGCCATGATTCATGAGCTTTTAGATACCCAACAGGCAATTAAAATAAACTCTTGGATGGGTAGTATCACCGTGATGGTGCCTGCGGGAGCACCCTTATTAGGTGGTTTTTTATTGAATTATGGTATACATTGGCGCGGTTTATTTGCCGCTTTAATTGGGCTAGCCAGTTTAAGTTTGATAATGTTGTATATCTTTATGCCGCAAGATAAAAAAAAACCAGAAAGCCTTAAAATTAAGGGTATTATCAAAGATTATCATTTAGTATGTACAAATAGTAATTTTTGGGTTTATACCTTGTCTTTTTGTGGCTTATTGGCATCATTAGCGGCCTGGAATACCTTTAGCCCCTTTTATTTAATGGACTATTTACAGTTTAGTCTACTAGGGTTTGGTTATATACAAATGCTTATCTATGGAGGATTTATTTTGGGGTTAAATATTAATTCTAAATTAAGCCTCTCTATAGAACAGACCATTAAACGAGGTCTAGCTTTTTCGGTAATATTTTTAGGGTTCAGTTTTATATCATTTTTGTATATACCAAAAAATATTGTCCTTATTCTGATTTTCCTTACATTATTTACTTTTAGCGCAGGAGTCATCTTTTATTTACTAAGTCGGAAGGCTATGGAAACTACAAAAGCGCCTATGGGAACAAAGATGGCCGTTTTTTCCACAGCAATGAATCTATTTAGTTTCTTAGGGAGTTTCGAGGCTAGATTTTTACATTTTCAGTAAGACCTACATATCTTTTACCAAAAATGTAATTTACTTAAACTTAATCTTAATTAACATTAAAATAATAATATATGAGAATAAAAGCAAAAATACATGGGATGAATGATTTTTTTCGTAAAAATCCTAATAAAAAAAACCTCTCTATTGTAAATGTCATTAGTATGGATCAACCATCGCAATCGGGAGATAAATTTGAGTCCTTTACTAATTGTATTAATAATCTTAATAAGAAACACGGTGTAAAAAAACTAGTTATTATTCTGACCGATTTTTTACAGCGTCATTATGTAGGTTTAAACACGCAATTATCACCTAATGAAATTAAAAAGCTAGCTATAGAAAAAGGTAGTCATTGGGTAAAGAACAATAGAAAAGCATTAACCTTTCAGTTGGATATAAAAATCGACTTCCAAATCGTATACTGGGATAATGTAATAGGTAAAAAGGATTATAAAGACGCTTTTGCTAAAGTTAGTCATTTATACCAAACTGACGCGGCATTTAGAGGTATTGTAGATGAACTTTCTAAAAGCTATGCCGACAAACTTCTATATCGACATAAAGAAATAGCGAATCCCCCTAATTTTGAATCATGCTTTGATGCAGCAAAAAATTATTTATTAGAAGAGTCAGCTATTTGGGGACCGTTACTTAAACAAGATTTAGATTTTATTACTTATCCTGGAGGTAAGAATAAAGCAGTTGAATATACCTATAACCATTTATTTCAATCCGCAGAACATTCTTTACCTTGGCTAAAATATTCCTTTGAAAAGAGACATAGTGCATTTTCTGTTTTATCTGGTAAATTAGCCCATCGTGTTAGAAGTATGGATACGTTCTTTTTTTCTAAATGCAGGGAAAGATGGGGAGATTTAAAATCAAATTCTTACGGAGATAGGAGATATACTCGATGACAACCGATATTTATAGCGTATTACACTCATTAGGACCTCTTGAAGCTAATATTACAGAAAATTTACTTAGTTTACTACCTGGAAACGTTTTTGTAGTTGATCCGGAAGGTTACGTGCTATGGGGCAATCAACGGATGTTAGACACATTAAATTTGAAAGACCTTAAGGATTATGTAGGAAAACATATTGGTTATTGGGATAAATATAGCTGGGAATGCTGCCAAGAGATTATAAAATCAAAAAAGGAATTATCGGGTGAAGAGACTTATCAAGAAAAGTATTTTTTTACACGTAGAAAGCCTTTGTTGTCTTCTAGTGGTAAATTGCTTGCTATTCTTGGGTTAGCTTTAGATATAACTGAAAAAAAACGGGGTGAAATAGCTGAAAGGGCTAAACAAGCCTTTACAATGAATATGGCTCATGACATGCGAACACCTTTTTCAGGTATTGTAGGGCTTGCTCAACTTCAAGAAATGGGATCATTAAAAACACCTGAAGATGTGCGAACGTATGGAAAGATGATCAGTGAGTGCGGTACTCAAGTATTAGAGATACTAAATGCCGGTCTACATGCACTTGATGAAAACGAAATAGACATTATCAAAAAAGATAAAATAAATTTATATAAATTCGCTATAGAAATGCAAGAGCTTATAACTCCATCTATTTATATGGAAAAATTAAATTTTGAGTTAAATGTTGATAAAAATATAGGAGAAATTGTTACTGATAAAATTCGATTGAAACAAATTTTAACTAATCTTCTATCTAATGCAGTTAAGTTTACCCCTGAAGGTAAGGTTACTTTATCTTTTGAAAAAACAGATAAGTTAAAAATAACAGTATCTGATACGGGTATAGGCATTAATGAGGATGACCACGCACGCATATTCGACAAATTTGTAAAAATTAAACCTTCTTATAAAAGTCCAGTTTTTACAGGAACTGGAATGGGGCTATATCTTACCAAAAAATATGTAGAAGAACTTAATGGGAAAATCAGTTTAACGAGTAGCTTAGGAAACGGCTCAACCTTTGAAATAGAGATACCTTTGTTACATTAGGGATAAGTAACAAAAAAGGCAATTGGTTTGGAATAATTTAAAAGCTATTTTCTAAAAAACCCTTTCTTCTCTTTTTCTGCCGGCGTGTCGTGTTGTGGCGATTGTGACGTTTCGGGATTAGAGAAGATAGAACAAGACCCGGGTAAATTCACCTGAAATGGCGCGCAACCAAAAAGCATAAGTGTGTTTATGACGATTCCGATTAAATACACTTTTCTTAATGTTGAGTAAATAGAAGTAAACATAATGACCATTATTAAATTAATTTAAGCATAGTAAACAATTTCGAGTGGCGCCTCTCGAATCATCTGATGCTCAATCGCTAAAGTCAGTGTTTGAAAAGCATCCACTCCATGTGACGTCCAATCGTGCAACGGATGATCCTTATAGATATTATTTTTCTCATCAAAGACTTTGGAATAGTTAGAAAGACAGTCAATTAATCGTTCTGTATTTTCTTTATTAAACTTCGTCCGATAAAGCATTCGTCGCATGAGATTGATTGCATCGATTTTACGTTGTGGCTTGGACACACAATAAGCCATTTCGCCTAATTCTTGTAGAATATCTTGCGTGCTTTTTGCAGTAGCTTTATCACGGCTTTTACCATCATGCGGCAAAAAATGACTGTGTAATCTCAAGTGATGCTTTGTGCAAAAACGATGCGCTTCATTAACGTAATATTGTATGGGATGATTGTTAGCTTCTACATAATTAATAATAACCGGATTATTCAGATGATCGAATTGGGCTAAAATCACGGCGGTGGAATCATTAACCCCTAAATCATAGAAAGCGTATACAGACACATTAGGTAATATTAGGTCAGGAATAATCCGCTTATTCTCATCCATGTTTTGAATTTCCCTTGAAAAATATAAACGCTCATGCTGCACGGTAATCGCCGAGTAATACTCCTGTTGTATAAGGTATTCTGGCATACCGGCTTTTCTATCTTCGTCGATCATCTCATCGGTAATATACCGATTACCCGCTTCATCTTTTAAATCTTCTACACTGTTTACGCGCCAGACCCAGGCCGGATTAGTTTTGATCGATTGCAAATAACGGTAGGCGTGGTTCATCCCATTAAACGTCGTTTGTAGAATAAACCAGCCGTTATTTTGACGAAATACGGGCATTAAAATATGTAATACTCTGGGATCAGAAAAGGCATATTCGGAGAAGACAGCACCTAACACATTGACCCCTCTGAGCTTGTCAGGGTCGATATCCGACCCTAGCACACGAATGACAGCTCCGTTAATAAGCTGGATGGTCATATCTTGATTATTGATACGTTTAATACAACGTTTAGGAATCATATCGAGAAAACGTACACTTTGACCCTCATGGCTATCATTTAAGAAAACTGCACCTTCCCACAGGACTAATTTTGCCCTCACATTGGTCGGATAAATCATCAAATACAAACCAGGCTGTATTAGCGCACCCTGAATTAAGAGATTCCAAGACTCAATCTCTTTCCCTGAACGTCTAGGCCGAACCAAGAAAAAACGTTTGTAGTTTTCAATAAATAATTTGTGTTGTGTTTCCTGTTGATACAGCCTGAAACTTACAACGGGTAAAGTAATACGCTCTGTCTTTCCAAAATATAGATTTAAGTTATTTTTCTCATCCCGCTCCCAGGTAAATTTGTCATGCGACCGTTTTTGAAAACTAAGCTTCAGGTGGTTAATTTCTTTTTTTAAAGGCGCGAGGTGCATGGCTATCTTTTTATAAATCCATTGACGACTAAAGAAGGCTGTATAATGTTAAAAGGTTTACTACCGCCAGCAGAAGACGTGGGGAATGAACCCCAACTATCGCCGGTGGGTGCGTTAGGGCCATTTTGAAAAGTATGCGCTTTATTAATCATGCTGCTGTAAGCATGGGTATGCGCTACTAACTCATCGAGCGTCATCGTGTGTACTTCTTCACCGCCTACACTGCCGACGAGACTATTTAAAATAGCCGTAGCAGTTCCCCCCGCACCAACCAAGGTACGGCGACAAAAATCAGGAACATTAAAGGTCGTTTTTCCATCCCCTTCACCAAATTGTGTGCCGATGGCCTCAAAAAGTGCTGCATCTTCTATTCGATTGGCCTCACGATGATCCATTAAGAAAAACCCTTGGCGTTCGGTGATATGTGCGCCGGTTAAGATAAAATCGCCTGGTTTAATAGACGCAAGGGCTAAGGCATCTATTTTTTTCTCAAGGTCTTGTTGCATTTGGATTAAACTATTTTGCAACTGACTTAAGAATGCTTGTAATTTGCCTCCTGTTTTTTGTAGTGGGTCGTAATAACCAATTAAACTAGTGCCATCACCTCCATTCGGCGCTTGACTGGCAAGCTCTGAACGTAGGGTACTGATATCCGAGTTTTCAATTTTTGCCGTAATAATCTGTCCATTTCGACTGATCCAAACTTGGTTATCTTGTCCTGTGAGTATAGGTAGTTGATTAGATGTATTAGACGGTAAATAACTGTTAATGACATACTGCAAACTGTCGGTATCTAATTGGGTTTGAAATTGCTGCATGATGAGCAATACCCGTTCAAACGCGGCATCTAAGGTATGACCATTAAAGGTTTGTGCATTACCAAATTCCGTCTCTATACTGACTTCCATTTGTCGTGTCAGCGTCACGATTGCACCGACCATCGGTATTTTTTCTTTCAAAAAAGTAATGGTACCGCCTGTCATCGTTCCCATATTTTGCACGATATAATCTTGATTTAAAACTTTTCGATCTTTATCAGGATTGGCTATATCTCCAGGGTTGGTTACTAAAACGGCGATATCTTCTGGCTTTAGAATTAAAAAGCTGTAATTGAAGACAGACGTTTTACCATCGGCAATAGGCTGATCTTTTGTTCTTTGTTGGGGTAAATAACTTTTTAGCAATGTTATTGTCCGTAATACATTTTCTGTCCTGGTTCTAAATAGGATTTATCACCAAGCAGTTGATTAAAATAAGGCCCTATCACCGGCATGGTATCGATGGGTAAAATGTTTTTTGCCATGTTCTTGAGGTTCTTACCGGCTTTTTTCGGATTTAAAGTCACTGTCGATGCACCTAACGCCCCAACACTCGATAAAAAATTGATACTTGGCGAAGAAAATAAATTTTGTAGTAGTTTTTTATCTTGGTACTTGGGATCAAATACCTGCATGAAAATCCCTAAATTCGGCTGGACTAAATTAATTAAATAATCGGTTTTTTCTTGTCGATTCATAGCAGAAAACAACGGCATGCTTTTACCATGTGCCAGATTATCGAAATAATTGGAGAGATAACTTAAAGGCAAGGTACCGGCAACGAGAGATAATCCCCAACGCAACCGCATTTGGGTATTTCGGGCATCTTGATAGCCTTGTAGTAACACTTTGTCGGCAAAATTTATCGCAAAACCTTTAAACTGCATGACCATGCGCATGATTTCACCTAACACCGTGCCAGGCCGTGTACCGTAATACATAAAGGCTTTGGTAAAGTTATCAGGCACGAGTACGGCATTATCAGCCACCGTGGAAAAAATAGAAAAGACCTTGCGCGTTAAATCATTTCGCATTTCATAGAAGGGCTTGCTACTACCATACAGTTGTTTTAATTCTGCATCTGTCACCGCATCAACATTAGCGGTAGTAAATAAACCTTGTTGATTTTTGGTTCGCAGTAAATCCCATTCTTTTTGGTTTAACCCGTATTTTTCTAATTGAAACCGTGTCTCGATTTTTAAACTCTTCCAGGAACGGTTACGTTGTTCGTAAAGACCTTTAGCGATAAGGTGCATCAACGAATGACGGTTACCTTTATCGAAAGATTCAAGCAAATTAGCCCTAAAAAATCCGGTCGTGACTTTGTGAACAAGCTCCGTTCCATTCGTCAGATCAGCAAAACGTGCCATATAACCTAAGTGGCTATCCGCTAAAAGTTTGAATTGTTTGGCAATGAACGTTCTCTCGGCATCGGTAAAACGATCAAAGGTATGACCTAATGTATAAGCCAAACTTTTGAAGTAATCATTTCCCCAGCGCTGAGCAAAAGAAGCAATATAACTGGCATCAGGTATACTTCTTAAAACAATGGTAGGTAATCGCGCAATCGCACCTAACGAGCGTGTATTCGCGCCAAATGCTGCCAATGTAGGGCTTACGACTGTTTGATCTTGCTGTAGTGCTTGTTTTAACACCATCTCCGTATGTTTGTACCACAATGCACCTTTGGGATTTTTTTCTTGTTGAACCTGGCGCAGATCGTTATAGACGGATAAGGGGGAATCCCCCATTAATTCAGCTAACCCAATACGACTAGAAGACGCATTGAGATCACCCACTAATGCTTGAAATAGATTACCTTTGCCATATTCGCGACTGTAATTTAAAAAAGATTCATGATCTTTCCAATAAAAAAATAGTCGGGATTTTCTTTTTACCGCTTCGCGATCATTGGCCACTTCAGAACGGGTAAAGATTTCACTTTTGCCCGTGATAATGTTATTGAAGATAGAATCTAAGCGCTTATCGATTTCGGCATGAATAATGTTGCCTTCGGTATCGATGGCATCGGTACCCACAAAGGTTTTTTCAAGATCAAGATTTGATTTAATAAACTGAGTCCAACGAAGCTTTGAGGCTTTAAATAGCTTGGCTTTGTCCTCTGTATTTTTAAATAAATTTTTTAAACTATTACCTGCACTTCTGCCCCCATAATTTACTAACCCCTGATCATGTACAGCACGAACAAAGCGATCGGTATTGACTTCACGTAAACGCAACGCATTGGAAATAATTAATTCAGGGTTTCGTACCTTGATATAATCTTCGATTCGTTTAGCGAGCTTCTTGGCAAGTTCGGGTGCGGCTTTACCATCCAAGGCACGGGCAATCGAAATATCGCTATCTTTGTTTTGTAAAAAACTTAATTCTTCATCGGACATTCCCTGAAACAAAGACTTAAATAAGCGCTGTTGTGCAGCTTTTTGATGTGCGGGGAGATTATCGGCAAGATTGGTGTAACGCTGTGCAATGATGGATCGCAGATCGATGGATTTTTCTTTAAGCGTTTTTGCTAAGGCGTCAAATTTACGAATATTGTTTTGCGTCACCAAGGCATTTTCAAAAAAAGATTGAAGATGGGCTTGATTAACCGCTTTAATCGCCCTATTGATGGCTGCTTGACTACGTAAACTATCGTAGCTTTTCGCTTTGGTTAAAACATCATTCACATAAGCCTGTAAATCCTCTTTGCTAAAATGATCAAGGTGTTTTAATGCTTCATCAAAGCAATGTTGATTTTTCATGTTAAACGTCCTTGTAGACACTGCATAAATGCACTAAATACCTTCGTTTTATTTTTAAACTCCTGGTATTTTTTTAAGGCGGGTTGTGCTTCTTTGGCAAGCTCGCTGTCTTCAACATGCTGAGAGGCCATTGCGGATAGGTCGGTTATCTCTTCTTTTAAGCTATCTTGATGTGCTTTTAAGCGTTCTGTCACATCACGTGCATTCTGTTCGACACGTTGGCTATCAGGCCACTGATTTTCTATACGCTGTTTTAAATAATCCTTAACCGCATTAGGGTTAGCTAAAGGTTCCGAGCCGGAATCAATATGATTAATGATATTCGACAAAAACGGTTTCCAGCCTTTCTCTCCCTTACTTTCCAGTTCATTGAGAATGCCTTTCAATCCTTCAGAAAGTGTTGGATTTTGTTTTAAACGATCCAACGCATTTTTTTGGATGAAATCGGATAACACAGCAGGGTTATCGATATCTTCTCTCGCTAATAATTCCTCCGGTATGACTGACTGTAAGGCTTTGATATCGTTAGGTGTTAATAGTGGCACCGTCACTTTATTAGCCGAATTAATCACAATATCCGGCTGATTTTTTTTAAGTATATCAGCCGCACGTTGAGCTAATTCCGGATCATTTGGATTTTTTTGATAATCTTGATACCACGTTTTTTCTTCAGGTGTCACGATTGCTTCTGAGTGATTGAAGAATTTAGAACGAATCACACTGGCTGCAAAGGGAATCGCCCCTAGCGCTAAACCAAAACCGCCAGCGATACTCATCGTTTTAATGAAATGCGACACATCCACTTTATTTTCTGGTGTAATGGATTCGGCAAGCTCCTGCGGTAATAATGAAATAGCCGCTATGCTGCTACCGGTTAATGCTTTTTCGCCTAATGAACCAACAGTTTCAGTGGATAATTTTGTAATGGTTTTTCCAGCCACATTGGATAAAAACTCAGGTGCCAACGCTGAAATCCCTTTAATAGCTCCTTTTGCCAGTAATCCGCCCCCATAGCCTAACGCAATATTGATCGGATTTAAGGCAAAGCCTAGTAAAGAAGCAATCCCATTACCGACTTGTTGTGTTATTGGCAACCCTGATGTTTCCGTCACCTGATTAATCGCCTCGTAAATATCATCCAGTGAGGAAAAATGCGGATGCAATCCGACTAAGGGTGCTATTTTTTCAATAGCCACTTCAGGTTCAATCAGTTGCTTTAAGAAATTACCTGAAATAGAAGCGCTGTAACTCGGCGGCGTAAATTCAGCTTGTTGTTGATATTTTTCTCTAAAGTCTGACTTAACAACCGCATTACTTAATAGCATAATTATTGTTCCTTATGTGCATAAGCCACTAAGCTATCGGTAAATGGTTGCGAATAAATCACATGGCCGGCTGCATCCGTAGCGATGATTAAGCCATCAGGCGTATTAGTGATTGTTATAGGATTACGATCCAAATTAAAAAATTCGCTGATGTGATTTTTCATGTCTGCCCAACCTTCTTTGAACGCCTGAGTCGTCGGTAAACCGGCTGAATCCATAGCAATATCCTGTGCTTTTTCTAAAGGTGTTTCCCGAATTGGCGTGTTAATTGGGGTGATATGAAAACCTAATGCTTGATAGGCTTCGTCGCGCACATGCTCCGCTAAACGGCCTGCTTCACCTGGTGTGAGATTGAGTGCGTTTAAATTGAAGCTGTAATCAGCACCACTGGTAACCTGATACGCTTTATAAAAATGATCATTAAAATTTTGTAGATACTCATAGACATTTTTTAATGCCAGATCATTGTGAACTAATCCCTGATATTTCACATAATTAGTTGCCATATTAACGATGCTTAAAGTACGTGAAGGATCACCCGATTGGTCAATATAGTTAAAAATATCCGAATTAGTTTCATTCAGTTTGGCAACCACAAGATTTTTTAAACTTTTATCACTAACATTAGAATTTTTTGCATTCGCAATACTAATAGCTGAAAAGTCCTGCCCCGTTTGATTAGCTAAAATCAGTTGTCTTAAAAAAGCAGGATCGGTATTGCCTTGTAATTCACCGACGGTATAAGCGACTTCTTGTTGTAAGGGTTTTTGTAAACTGGCTGCAACATACACTTTATTTTGTGGATCGTGATGCTCTAAGACTTGTAATAAACCATCGGGATCAGCACCTTGCATAAAAGAAGATTGCGCCTGCATCTTAAGATCATTAGGGATCGGTTGGATAAAGTGATTATCGATGTGCATGGCATGACCCAGTTGCACTGATCGTGAGATATAGTCGTTATACGCGGCTTTAGGATCGACGCCATTATAATTTTGTGCGTAATCCTTAAAAATAGCTTGACCTTGCGGTGTCTGTTGAATGATTTGAGCATAATCGCCAGAGGTAAAACCATTCACTAGATGCTGCAAAGCGGCTCTTTCACCTTTTTCAGATTGGGTTAGTAATCCCTCTTTTGTGCTTAATTGATCATAACGTTGCTTGAGTAACTGCCAATTCTCACCGTTATTAAAGAGACCTTGCGCTTTTTGTACACCTTGGCTAAATAAAACCACCTCATTAAGATGGTTTGGCGTTAGTTTCATCCATGCCAATGGATTAATCGCATGGCTTTTCACTAAATCCGATTTAATCCCTTGCAATGTCAAATCATTATCATAGTGCATTTGCAAAAACCGTGTATCTTGAGCAATCGGTGTATTAGATTTATCGATGTTTTGTGCAAACGGTGATGCGAGTGCAATCTGTAAATGACTCGACCGTGCATCAGAGTTTTGTTGTAGTTGATGTAACTCGTGCAAACTATCGAGTGTATGGGACAAGGTTTTAAATAAAACACCCCCTTGCTGAGGGCTAATAATTCGACCTAATAACGCGTTTTCAACCGTTTGATGGGCAATATCTACCTTTTGCTGAAATACTTTGTCATCAGAAACGGAGGCGTAAAGGTCTTTTAAAACATTCGGCCACTCCGTATAAAACTGACTTTGTAATTTAACTTGATGGGTATCGTACTCGGTTAATTGAGCTTGGTTGCTAACGTGCTGAAAACTCGATTGCAGCAAATAGTCTAGTTGACCTTTGGTTTTTGCATTCACTGGCGTGTTATTTTTTATATTATCGAGTTGTTGTTGAGTATCTTGGGCGATTTTGCTGGCTAATTGTGGGTGTGTTTTTAACTTTAACAGCGCATCACTTTTTATCTGATCGGCACTGCTGGTTGCTTGTAGCAATAATGCACTGCTTTTTTCCTGTTCAAGACGGGCTGTGGTTTGCATTAAGCCTTGTGACACATTTCCTAACGATTGTCCTATAGCCTCCAAACCTTTCGCGCGACTGGCGACTGGCGTATCGCGAATAATAGGTACTTCATCTTGAAATTGGGAAAAGGCTTCTGCCATTATTTAGGTCTCATCCCTTGCAATTGTCCAAACGACATCGCTGTACCTGCCGCATCACCAAACAACTGGCCAAACAAACTGTTTTTCACGTTACGTTTTTCGATATCGATATTGGCATCCAAAATACTTTTTTGAATATCCAGATTTTTTTGTTGTTTGGCCGCAATGTTTGTGGTGTTACGTTGAATGGCATTAAAGCTGGGTGATGAAAAAGCGACACCCCGTGTTGTCATTTGTGCGGTTTGGTGTTGAATCACCTTATCTAAGCTATCTAAATTACTTAAAGTTTGCTGTTGATACTGCAATTGATTCTGCTTGGCCTGTAAATCCAGCGCACTTTCTTGTGCTTTGGATGCTTGCATTTCCATCACACCTTTTCCGACCTCCATTGTCGCGGCGGCCGTTGCCAAAATAAGTAAACTCGCTTGCGGCATTCATACTCCTAAATCATTGAGGCCGTGACTTGATACGCAATCGCCGTAATCCGTAAATCAAAAGGCGCATGTTGAGTAATAGAAAAAGTTTTATCGCGATTCCAACCGAAGACAGGGGTTGTTATCGCTGTGCCTGAACTGGCGACTAAACCTTTTCCTTGTTGAATATCGGTAAACGTTTGATACGTCACTAATTTTTCATTGATATAAAAATTTAACGATTGAAAATACTCCACATAAATCTTAGTGGTTTGTTTCATTAAATCCGCATGGGAAGACCCCGCATAAAAATACATCGACTTTATTTCCACCGGATAAAGTAGACCCACAAAACAAGAACCACTTTTTTGCTCAGGGTTTTTAATCTGGATTTTTCCCGATGTAACGGGATAAATACCATAATCCTGATTGTCAAAAATGACTTGTACGCTTAAATTTTCAAACCGATCTAAACCGTCAACCTGACCACTTTCTGTCAGTTGTTTTATCTCATAGCCATCTATTTTTACGCTTTCGTCCATCTTTTCTAAGACTGTTTGTTGACTATTCTTATAGTTTTTTAACAGATAGATGGTGTTATCGATAGCTACAATATCCTGTATCTCAACCTTTTCTTGAAATAAAATGGGCGTTAAAGCCGCTAAATTAACCTCATGTGCAAATTGAAAAGCAGTAATACTGTGATCGGGATTTAAAAAATAAATAAAATTATCTTGGGATTGATCCGTACCACGCAATAACACCGCTTTTATCGGATTTTTTACTAAGTGACTTGAAGCTTGACTTATATTACTGGCTAAATAACTCTGTCCAATGCCTTGAAAGCGGAAATTAATGATCGCATTGCCGGTTTTATTGAGATAATAACTATCATTGAGATAACTAACTGGCTTGAGTCGATTAGAAACACCATAGGCTGACTGTTGCCGTACACAAAAAGTTGAAGGTGTCAGCCCTACGTTTTGTTCTTGTGGTGCAACAAATTCATAATTAGCGGTATATATTTCTAGTTGCTTACCGCCATTCATCCACACGATTCCCCCAGAATCACTTTGTCCTAGAGAATAAATAATCGCATCCGTATCTTGACCGATTCCCACATCATAGTTAATTGGCTGGTTAATTTTTGATCCAAAAATCGTATTGTTAAGGGTTTTTGTATTGGCAAACCAGAGTCGATTTTGAAAGAAAATAACCTTACTGGGGTAGCCCATCGTCGCAGAGAAAGCCGGTTTTCTAATTGAATATTGTGTAGGCGAGGTTGATGCACCATTAATTAAAAAGGGAATTTGAACTTTTCCGGTAAAATAAACCGTACTACCTTGGTAACCCACCTGAGTAATAATCGCATAACCTAAAGGCGAGAGTGCAGAAGTTCCGCCGCCAATAATTTGACCACCTATCCAATCATTCGTAAAACCTGGTGTATTAGTTATACTCACGGTGATGGTATGCGCGTCACCCGCGATACCAAGTATACCGCCGCTATAAACCACATCCCCGAAATCATAAGAGGGTAATGGATAGAGATTTAAAACCTCATAGATAAATAAGGATTTACTGTAATCCTTGATGGTAATACGTGCGGGTGGATAATCTTTATGTACTAAAATAAGTGAATCATTATCGAGTGTAAAATCGAGATCGTTGAGTTCAGATGATGGATAAGGCGTTGTTAGTGTCTGTAAAAATACAATCTTATCTCCTGGGTCAAGTCGATAAATATCAAACGCCTTTTCTAAGCTTATCAACATATAAAACTGGTTATTTTTATCTTGAAAGCCGTATAACTTAGCATTGGGATCGCTATTTTTGGTGTTGATTACAAAGGCTGATCCTTTTCTTTTCTTAGCAAGACCCGTGGTACCGACCTCCACATTTAAAAGGGATTGAGCCGCCGTGAGATAATCTCTAAAGTCCGTACGATGATAGTGCGCGGGGTCAACTTCACCACTCGTAAACATCGTTTGGCGGATTAATTCTGTCGCCATTCATTACACCCGCATCACACGATCAAAATCATTAAACGGTGCGCTTTTGATATCTCGTTCCATATTGTTGAGTAGCAACGCATTCATTTTTTCTTGTTGGTATTGCGTAGTAAGTAAATTGGCTAATTGAACATTTTGTGTCAGCGAAATCGCAGAATCAGCCGCCGCATATAACGCTAAAGTACGTGCAAAAAGGGGCGGTAAAATACGATAGTCCATCGTATTGGCCAGATAGTAATATGAAAACGGCTTATTGTTGGTTAGAATTAGGTTATCGACTATCTCAAAGTCTAAAATAAACCTTAAATTAAACCGATGTCCTGCTAATTTTATAAAACGTCCATAGTCAAATGGTAATTGATAGGTATAGCTGTAATCAGGCGAAAAGTTTTGCGTAATCGGTGTATTATCTTGGCGATATTTCACCGCAAAACACCAAGTTTCACTCAGTAACAATATCGGTAATAAGCTGTCTAGCTTTTCTGAGATAAACTTTGCCGCATCACTTTCTTTTTCATTCGCAACCGGCAATAAACCAAGCGCTAATAAGGCTTGATTAATCACCGTTAGCTTTGAAAAAGGGAGAGCCATCGTATTGATTCTTCTTTATTTAGGCGGCGTAGGCGGTTTAGGTTCTGCGACCTTAATTAATTGTGCCTGGGGCGGATCACCTTCTTTCGCCATATTTTTGACTGAAAACAAAGCACTATTTTTACCTGAAGCATAATTAATAAGGATGACGTCATAATCCTTAACGACTTTTCTTATAAAAAGATCATTGATATAACCCGCTTTAGTAATCGTTGCCTCATCATCTTCCGTACTGGCTGTAAAAATAGCGCCTGCTGTGCCTGTCAGCCCCCCTGTTGTGGGCGCGAAGGTTATAAAATTTGATGTATTCGGTGTACTGGGCATGACATCCTCTAAGGGTTTTTAGTAAATTTTTGATTCGCGGTAATTAATGCAATTCCACGCGGTTGAATGATTTTGGCACCACTGGTTAAAAACGTGAGTAATTCCCAGCGATCTTGGTTCGGTAACCAGGTGATACTCGTGTTAATGTCACGGTTATAGCCCTGGATGATCGCGTCTTTATGAACAACAGGCACGAGGTATTGAAATAATCCTTTTTCATCAGGAACACGCGGAATGCTGTTAATTCCGTTCTGCCCCATGAATCGAAAATCAATGTCTAAGTAGACTTTAATTTTATTATTCGTAAGAGGTTTCGTATCATTATAGAAAGAACTCGTAACTTGTTTATCGGCAAATAATGAAGGTTTGAGCAGAGCTGGTGGCCAAGTACTGACTTCCAGATCGTGTACATCCACGTCTTGACTTTCTAAATAAGAAATCGTTAGTGCATATTTTTCTTCATTAAGACCTGTATTAATACCTACGTCGACAGGCACGGTATAAATATCACCTTTGATAAAGGCGGGATCACTAAAAATAGCATTGATTTTTATGTAGTCGGTGAGACGAGCGGCTGCCTTTGCGTGCAGCCTAGCGTGATCCAGAATTTTATCAAAATTAAATAGGGTCTTTTCACCACCCCCTATTACAGTTTTTAAGTGGTAATCATGCGTGGGTACTTGTACATTGGTTTCATTAACGGGCGTAACGAAAATATCTGACGATGTAAAGTTCGTTTGATTCATTTCCAGCAAGTCAGACACAGGTACATTTAATTGTGTACCTCGCAGGCCATGACGTTCTTCAATCGTATCCTGTAACTTTAAGCGGTTTTGATATTGTAGTGTGACTTCAGATGCAAAGAGCTGGCATGCAGTATCTAAATTAATTTCGGACATAAAACAACCTGATAAATAAAAATAATTTCATCTATCAGGTTGCCCAATCTAACAATAGAGGGGCTGATAATGCTTCGATCCACTAAAAAGGTTCCAAATGGGCTTTTTAAGCAGATAACGCTATTATATTTTTTATAGCAAAAGGTTCAAGATACTGAATATAGCGCTTACTTTAATTAATGCTTACGTTTTGCATCAGCCACTTCACTGGCAATATTAATATAGCGTTTTCTATTTTTGTCGTTTGGATTCTGTCTATATTCTGCGGCTATTTTTAGTAATTCATTTTTCCCATCATCAGAATCAGTTAAATTAGCACGTTGACTGCCCAAACCAGGCACTTGGCTATTGAGTAATTGTTCACGGTGTTTCATGGCATCTGACATAGCAATTTCATCTCCAAGCAGGGTATTTAAAATGGGATTGTGGAAAGCGGGAAGATAATTTTTTGTGACATAATCTTCGGCTATCTTAAAGTTATCGCCGAGTAATTTTTTTCTCTCTTCCTTTCGGGCTTTTTCTTGTTGTTGCTGCTCCTGCATCACAGTCAAGGTTTTGTTAAACTGTTCCTGACTTAATCTAGCTGTTTTAGCTAAAGATTGCATTTCTTTTAATACGTTTTCCGGCAAGCTAACGTCAGGAAGGCTATAATTTTCCGGCACCTCATGGCTTTTTAATTTTTCTTTCAAAGTTTTATTTTCATTAAATACCGTGGCGCTGTTTTTATAGGCTTTTTCTAATTCTCCAACACTTTTATATTTCCCGGCGTAAAGTTTAGGTTCTTCAGCCGTTGTCGTTTCTTCAGCTATAGCGCCTATTTCATGATTCGTTGTTTCCACACTTTTCCTCCAAAAGATAGTCAATATGATTAATGGTATTGTGCCAGTCACGCAAAACCGAACGCCTACCATCCGTCCAGGCAAAAGCAGCATTCGTAGGACGAGGTGATTCTTCCATAGCAACACTCATGAGCTTATTTTTTAAAAACTCAGCGCCTAAAGGCTGAGTAAATAAGAGATATAAATCATGTTGTTCTTTGCTAATTTTTCTTGCGCTTAATAAGGTATTCAGTTTTTCTATCAAAATTGCACCTGTGAAGGACTTGGAATAGAAATCGGACTTGCACTTGTTGAAGGTGACGGTAATTGTGGTGTCTGTGATTGTTGAATTTGTTGAGCCATACGCTGTAGAAAACCGGCAAATTCTTCTTTAGATTTCATTAGCTTACTGGGTAAGTTGAGTTTGTCTGCTAAGAAAGGTAAGACTTCCTCCATCTTCGTTGCTGTCAGTACAGCGCCTTCGCCACCAAACTGCTGGAGAATCTGTGCCATCATCGTAAAATGGCTTAAGTCATCTTGTTTTTGCAGATCATAGAGTGGGCTTTGGAAATCAAAGCGCAATAAATGTGAATTAATACCGCTCACACTTCTATCTTGAGAAAGCAAACGTCGTTTAGCTAAGATTTTTGCACTGATAGTAAAAATCTGTTTAGGTAATTCATTAATTAAACGTGAGATATCCGTCGCACTGGTACGCTGCGCTCTGTTTTCTCGGATAGACACTTCCGTCGCTGATTTAACGGGTGTATTGATTTCTCCGATAGGGTCAACTTGAAAACCATCTCGAATCACTTGTCTTAAATCACGGATGTGCTCTATGATTTCTGGATATTCCGGTAATTGCAGCGCTTCTAATGGATTTCTACCGTTTGGATTTCTAGCAATTAACGCACCAGCCCACTGTCTAACCATATGCGGATTAAAATATTTGTCCACATCATAAAATAAGGGTGGATTGGCTTTAAACGCGAGATTCTTACGGCTATATTCAATCACCCGATTGAGGTCACGAATCGTCGGTAATAAATCGATACCGATACCTCGCCCTTCACATTCACCTGGTCTCACACGGTCTCGATAAATAATGATTTGATTATAATCGCGTTCGCTTTCCCATAATGGCGTGAATGGGTCATCTTCTAATATGGCATAGATATAAAATTTGTCTTCTCTTAATTTAATTTGTCCATAAATCACGACAAATAAGTTACTCGGCTCTTCCAATAATCGACGCTTATTTTTGTACTTTGGAAAATCCTCCGCTATTTTTCTGCCGCTCATACGACATTGGTACCAACAAGTATTTAACACATCATCGGTACTGTACTCGATGACAAGGGAAATGGCCGGAATAGAACGAAAATAGAGTGGCGTGACATCATCGATCGATTCGACCCACAAAGCAGCCGTACCCCCCACCAGATCAAGATTACTGGATGCTACCATCCTCGCTAGATTCGATTGGTTTAAGTAAAAAAATAAGCGATCATTGACCTCATCAATAACCGGCTGTAATTCAGAGATGTGATCTTCTTTGACAAGACGCGGATCAAGGCTCAATTTCCCCCATACACGGTCTTGTGGCAATAACAGCCCATGTAGATCATTGGCGCGCTGATAAGCGCTTAAAAGCGCCGTATTATCCCACATTTGCAGTCCTGTAGGCTTTCCTCCGTCCTGAAAATTAAATTTGATATTAAACGCGTCACGGTTCGGTATCACAAACGTGTACAAATCATTGTATAAAGCTAACCAATTGTCTTTGTACCGCTTGCTTTCTTCATATCGAGCATACAAGGTAGCAAAGTTCATTGGATAATCTGCTGTGGTGGATTAGGATTATCTGGGTTGTTGAACTGCTGCGCGCCCTGGCCTTGGAGAATAGCCATACGCTCTTTGAAAACCGCCTCGCGTTTTTGCTCTAATTCTTCCTTTTGCAGACGTAGTTGCTCGTCAGCTAAGCGGTTAGCTTCATCACTCTCATGACTGCCACCACCACCACTCATGTGCGTCTCCAATGGGCTAATAGTTCGTAGTTGCGCTTCTTTTGATGACTCAATAATTTGTTATATAAATGCTTAGGGTTAAATGTCCATCCAATCGCCACGCCACTAAAATAACGGCACACTTCGTTGCAGGTATACCATTTGATAGGCCATTCTTTGATTTTTTTCTTTTCTTTAACCATCACAGCAATAAAAGCACTCAAGCAAGGTAATTTTTTAATAGCGTTTAAATTTTTATTTACGTCATTACTTTTTAAAATACGATAAATAAAACCAAAGGGAGAAATTTCAAACAAAACACAGTAGTCACCTTGATAACAGAGCAACGCACAATGTACTAACTCCTTACTAAAGCTAAATATTCCATACTTACCGATGCCTCGGTTATAAAATAGAAAAACCGCAATCAAGTTATTTTCTTTTTCGTAGTTTTTCTAAGGTTTCGGTTAATCCATCATGGATGGCTATAAAACGTTTTTTTAAACGTGCCGCTTTATCTAATTTTTCCACTTTTAACTCTCCGGTGTTTAGTCATTTTCATTTATCATCTTTTTTAATTCTTCAATATCTTGCTTTAATTGCGCTAACTCTGGCGCGCCTAAAGAAAATTCAGATGCAAAACGGCGCTCTAAAATCCAAGCGCAAGACTGCCAGCCTTTTTCACCAGAGCGAATAATGTCTAACAATGTTTTAATCGAATGACATTCATTTTTTTTAATCGCTATGGAAAACTGTGAAAATGGCGATACTTTCCCTATCTCTGCTTCGTCTAAACCCTTCGTAATCCATTTATATAAGGTGTTACGCGTAATGCCATGCGCTTGTGCGACCGAGCCATAGGGTATCAATTGTGCTAGATCATGGATGATAGATTTCGCTATTTCAGGTGTTAGTTTTGTAGGGCGACCCGCCGGCATTTATCTACCCGTGTCGACATAAAGTGGCGTAACATCCCCCATGAAATTTTTTCTAGCCACGTGATAGCTTGTTCGGTCATGCTCTCTGGCTATTCGCACATAAATAGACTCCGAACCCGAAGATTCGGAGGAACAAGGAGCGTTACTTAAAGGAACCTTATTTTTATCCATACTTTTTACAAATAGTGAGAATGAACTAAGTGAGTATGGAAGATTGAAATTAAAAATAATAGTTACTTTATCCGGTATATTTTCTTCTATAGTTTTAAAAAATACAATGTGATCTCTTGTTTTATTAGGATGTTTTATGGCAAGAGGCATTAATAAGGTTATTTTAGTGGGAAATTTAGGCGCAGACCCTGATGTAAAAGTAATATCTAATAACCAACTTATGACTACGTTTAGTTTGGCGACGAGTGATGCATGGAAGGATAAGCAAACCGGCGAAAAACAAGAAAAAACCGAATGGCATCGTATTGTATTATTTCAGCGCCTGGCTGAAATTGCCCGCGATTATTTAAAAAAAGGGGCTAAAGTTTACATTGAGGGTAAATTACAAACACGTAAATGGCAGGACAAAAGCGACGGCCAAGACCATTTTATAACCGAAATTGTGTGTAAAGAACTACAGATGCTAGATAGCAGAACAGATAAATCTGCTGATCCTTCTACTACATTACCGTCTACGCCTGACGAATTAGAGGAAAATATTGATGATGAGATTCCTTTTTGAAATTAAAAAAGTTCTTTCTGTTTAGGCTCTATAACCTCAAAGACTTCAAGGACAGTATATTTTTCACTATCTTTTTTAGCCTCGTTCATGTTTATTAGATCATATTCCAATTGGAAAGAGCAATGTAGATAATAATTAGCCCCTAATTTTATCTGTCCGGATTTAATTTTATCTAAAAATACCTTATCCTTTATACTAGCTTTTATCGTTTTATTATAAATAAAAACCCACTGTGAATCTCCTATAAAGTCAGGTTGCTTTATAAGCCAATTCGCATTGCTTGGCGGTTGTACTATGTGCGTTATTGACTCTTTATTATCAACAATCTCTTTCGCCATATTATCGAAATCGGAACCTTTTATAGTTAATGGTTTTAATTTACTTTCCTTACTAGGTATTAACTCAAAGGAAGTTCTATTTTCTTTCTTTGCTTCTGAAAATATTGACGAAACCAAGGTTTCTATTTCATTATTTTCAAAGTATTTTTTTGCGGAAGGTGTATCTACCTTTAGCGTTTCATTATCTTTATTGATAATAACTGTTATATTATGTACAACATTGAAGTTTATACTTTTTTCTTTTTCCCCCTTTAAGTGCTGTTTAATTTTTAAATAGTTATAGAACCCTCCTAAGATAAGCACTCCCAACCCTATAATTTCTTTACCATGATGAAATAATGTAGGGTTATCTTTTATGATGATAGCTAAGGACGTTAGAAAAGAACCTTGTGAATTACCATTAATCTCTACTCTTAAAAAGGCATCTGGCGCGGCTATCGAGGCGCTTCTTTTCATTAATGAAACAGTATTTTGTATAATATTGTTAAATGCTTCCGCATCTATACTATTTTTGCCACCTAATTTAATAGTAAAGTTACTAACATCTTCCAAGCATTCAATCCTCTTTATCATTTTTTCTATTCAATCCTTTTAAAATCCTAGAAAATTCTATCACTATTTTGCTCTTAAAATTTATCAAAGTATCTTAGAAAATGTTGTAGGTCTCTTCAGTACAATAATAGGTATTAAAAATCAAACCAATGTGGCGCTGTACCTCCATCAGATAAGATTGTTTCATAAGTGGTATAGCGTGTATTGCACTTATGGCAAAAGTGGCGTCTACGGTGCATTCTGCCTTCGTACATACGCCGTGAATTCTTAACAGAGGTCTTGGGATAATTACAGCTTGGATTAATACATCGCATTTTATTTCTCCGGTATCACAGTAAAATCTCGATAATCAAAATAGCCTTTTTTCTCCGCACTTAATTTCTGGTAATACGGTAAGGATTTAACCACTAATTTATAATCGTCTGGTTTTAACCGAATATATTTGATTTGATAGCCCCGTCGGTAATTCGTTACAAACTTATCTAGGGTCTCAAAAATCCGTTTTGTATGCGGCGTCATACTACTTAATAATCCTTTTCATTATGTCGGCAAATTTTTTGTCTCTTTTCTTGAGCAATTTTCTTTCTTTGTAATTTTGCCGCAATTGCACCGGATAACGTATTACCTCGTGTAGTAACTTTACAATGAACATAAATTTACCTCTTACGTGTTTGAATAAAGGATTAATATGAGTAAGTAGATTAGTACGCATCGTTATCTTCCCCTTGTTGTATATCGATATAAAAATCTTGTTCGTTTTCCGAACTGTTCAAATTTTGCTGAAGATGATCAATATCCCCTTCACAAATAATTTGATCTCCTTGATCTTCTTCGACCACTACGTTGTTTGTGTTTAAATTTTGCTCTATTTCATCCTCTATTTTGTTTAAATCTTGCCCAAGGTGATCTTCTTCTCCGAAGGAGATCAAGGAGATCAAGTTTTTTGTATTAGGATTTTTGATCTCCTTCGATAAATCAGAAATAGGCTCTTTAAAAGGAACCAACTTATTCTGCTGATTGTCCTTTTTAAGCTCGTCCGGTAAAGACCACATCCATCCGCCTGTAAAAGCTGATTTTTTGGGAATAATCCTTAAAGCTGTTTTTGCTCTAATGACACTTGCCCAAGAGAGGCCATATTCATTCGTCGCTTTCTTTAACTGACTAACGCTTCGCGCGCTATAAGCCAACTCATTACTCAGAAAATCTATTGCTTCTTTTAATATGCTGTTATCTTCCGGTTCGCTGGATGAACTCATGGTGTTCATAACCTCTTCGCTAATCATTTCGTCTTCCCAAACAATCTTTGAACTGCCGAATTGGTTATTATCTAACCAACAAGATTGAATCGAAAAAGCAAAGCCGTTTTTATCTTCAGCAATATTGTTTTTGACAGGAAATAAAAAACGGCGCTTTTTATCATTTGGGTCATGAGTCACCACAAACGCCGTGCGTGCTGCGGCTACAAAAGCCAAACTGCCAGCTACTCGCAATAACGGGTCTTGTCCTGAGTTTTTATTGAGATGGGAAACTGCCACGACAGCGACGTTATACTTAGCGGCCAGATCACTTAATGGCATCAGTAAGTTTCTCACTTCAGCATTGTTATAACTGTCTGTTTGACCTAAATAAGCCGTAATGGGATCAATGATAATCAGTGCAATATCTTTTAACTCGTTCAGCAATTTCTCTAAATTAGGTAAGTCTGTTTTAAGATTAAAACTGCGCTTAACTTCTTTGTCTTGTTTTTTATTTTTAACGAGCTTGATAATATAAACTTTGTTTAAATAAGCACCTACTGCTTCTAAACGCGGCCTGATGGTATCGGCAGGATCATCTTCTGCCGAAAGAAAAATAACACCCCCCGATTGGCATTGGGTTTGTTCTACTGGCCAAACACCGCCGCTCGAAACAACTGCGGCCATATACGCGGTAATTTGTGATTTCCCTAAACCAGGATTGCCAGCAATAATGGATACTTTTCCTCGAGCAATTTGATTCGGCCATAGCCAATTAATCGCCTGTGGTTCAATATCAAGGAAACGTTGATAAGAAATGCCGTGATGCTCTGGTAAGGGTGCATAAACTAAGTGTGCTAGTTCTTGATGAGCCTGTTGAACCAACGTTTTTATGTCACCTTCATTCGCATGTTTATCAAGGTAACCCAATACCTCCTTAAACTGTCGACGTTGTGAATGCTCCTTAACTATTTCTGCATAAGAAGTAATATTGGAGGTACGGTAGGTTTGCCTTAGTAGCTCTAAAACGTAAAGCTCGATGTTTAAGTCTTTTAATTCTGGGATTAGCTTTATTTCATCCTGGAGCATTAAGGCATCAATACATTCGCCCTGGACTAACTTTTTAGAAATAAGATCGAAGAGAACTTGATGCTCTCTTCGATAAAAGTCTTTAAACGTTAGTTGTTTTTGTTGTACGTCATCCCAGGTAGTGTTATCCAGTAATAAACTACCTATGATCGCTTGTTCAGCTTGGGATGAGTAGCAAGCGGGATTACTCATTTGCTTTCATCCATTAAATCGTATAAATATTCTTTAAGGTTTCTACGAAAGGATTTGGTTAAAAAAGGCATCTTTAATAAATCACAGGCTAAAATAGGATAAAAATTAACTTTTTTAGTAAGCTTATAAAAATGTCTCTCTACTTTTTGTCCTTCATTGGCATTTTTTAAAGGGAATCTTATTAGATAGTCATTCAAATACAGTAAATTAAAATGAGGGTCATACATTAAAAAATCGTATTGACACAGTTTATTTACACAGTGTATTAAATCGGACTTTAATAGGCCTAACATATTGTCTATAAAAATGTTTTTATATTCTAAATAACCCAAACAGCTAATTTCAGGTTGTTCATAAATACTTCCTAAGAGCAATCTTTCTTTAAGGTCTAGAGAAAATAGTCTTAAGATAAATTCATCCCTTGTTCTTTTTATATCAAACATATAGTTGTCATTCATTTTCATAAAATAGCTCCTCAAAAGTGAAAGTGGGTTAGATGGCTGGTTGAAAATAAAGGTATAAAATGGCATAGGGTCTCCTTATTAACGGTTAAAAGATGAAGGGAATGAAAAAGAAGGTTTGGGTTCTATTGTTAGGATTTTTTGATAGGCGGCATGGGGGGTGATTTCTTCGCATCGAACTTGATCAATCAATCCTTCGTCATCGTGTTCGATGATTTTTTTAAGTTTTCGATAGGTACCTTCACCGAGACCACAAAGGTCAGCAGCAAAGTCTCGTGTCTTTACCCCTCTTGGAAGTACCAAATGTGGTAAATTATCCACATTAAGACCTTTTTTAAGTGGTTTTCCACGTCGATTCCCCGCTAAACCCTCAACCCTTTGTGCAATTTTTGTACGCTCTATTAGATCAAATGTATTAGAAATATATGCAATAATAGATTTATCTAATCCCATATTGATTAATTTTTGTAAACAAATTTTACATCCCTTAACTATTTTCTTATTTGAATTTAAATAATGAAAATAAGTTTCTTCATCTGAAATTAAATAATAAAACTCATCAACAATAATAAATCTCTCTAGGTCTATTTTTTCATTACTTTGAGGACAATTTTTATCAAACGATGTTTTTATTATTTCTAAATTGATAGGACTAAATTTAATCGGAATATTATAGAATAAGGTAGAATTAGAAAGTTCTTTTTTATTTTTTTCAATACGAGAAATCAATTTTTCAGGAGAAATTACTACATCTAATTTCTTTTGTAAGTAATCAGTAATTTTTTTTGCAAGATCAAAGCAAATTTTTCTTTCACCACTACGCATTTTACTGATATAAGATTGAGAAACCTTGAGAATATCAGCCGCTTTTTCTTGTGTTTTGCATTCTCTTAAGAAAAGTTCAAAAACATCATGCTCCATGTGTATTCGCTCCCCTTTGTTATTACACAGTATCTATAAAGACTACCCAATAAATTTATGACCAGGGTATTAAAATTTTCGCGTAATCTATTAGTAGAAAGATAAAAAACTATTACCTTTTTTATAATAAAAATATTGATTTGGTTCTTAACCAGCTTATCAAGGATAAATACGTTCATGGATATGAAAAAATTACCTATTCACATATATGGAGAAAAAGATGCAACCGTCGAAGTTAAGGAGCAGAAACCATGAAAACCTTTGATCTTGAGGAAGCGGCTCAGTTTCTAAAGATGAACCCAGAAGGACTTAGAAGATTGGTAGCTAATGGGAAAATCCCAGCAGCAAAGCCAGGTAAACGCTGGTGCTTCCTAGAAGAAGACCTTGCTAATTACATTCGTTCACTTTACGATCAACCCTGCAAAATACCGCAGGGTGTCTCTAACAAGAGGAGAGAAAAATTATGGCACTCTGTAAACGCAATAACATCTGGTGGATCAGATTTTGTCAAAATGGAAAGAGAATACAACTATCTACTGGGACGGCAAACAAAGCAGCGGCGCAAGAATTGCATGATCGATTAAAAGCCGATCTATGGCGTCAACGCAAATTAGGTGAAAAACCAGAGAAACTATGGCAAGAGGCCGTTGTTAAATGGTTAAAGGTATCAGCCCATAAACGAAGTTTAAAGAACGATATACAGCAATTGAATTGGGTTGAACCTCACCTAAAGAATAAAAAGCTCAGTGAAATAACAAGTGAAATGATTGAAGAAATAGCCGAAAAAAAAGAAAAAACCGAAGTATCTGCTGCTACCGTTAATCGGTTACTAGCACTTTTACGGTCAATTCTCAGAAAAGCAGAACAAGAATGGAAATGGATTGATAAAGCGCCTGAAGTTTCTATGCGTTATGAAGGTGAAGAACGTGAACGCTGGCTAACGAAAGAAGAAGCTAAAAAGCTATTACAGGAGCTTCCTACACATTTGGCTGACTTAGCTGCGTTTTCCCTAGCCACGGGCTTAAGACAAGCCAATGTATTAAGGTTGCGATGGAAAAACGTTAATTTAGACGAGCGACACGCTTCTATTCCTGCAAAAGAATCTAAAAGCAAAGTATCTATTGCCGTTCCTCTAAATTCTGATGCTATTTCTATTTTAAGAAAGCAATTATTTAAGCATGATGAATTTGTATTTACTTATAAAGGAAATCCTATAAGACAGTGTAATACTAAAGCTTGGCGTAAAGCCCTAAAGCGAGTGGGGATCGAAGATTTCCGTTGGCATGATTTACGTCATACCTGGGCATCATGGCATGTGCAAAATGGAACTTCATTATATGATTTGCAGAAACTGGGTGGTTGGTCTTCCCTAGATATGGTTGGACGCTACGCTCATTTAAGCAGCTCTCATTTACGAAATGCCGCAGAGCGGGTAGCTGGTACAAAACTGGTACATCAATCATGAGAAGGTTAAACAGTAAATTGCTAATTACGCTCAAATTGACTACAATTCGGGGTCTTTCAGGTTCATGCCGAAATAGCTTAGCTGGTAGAGCAACTGATTTGTAATCAGTAGGTCCCGGGTTCGACTCCTGGTTTCGGCACCAGTTAAATCAAGGGTTTAATTAATCTCTCTTCTTTAAATCATCGCTTCATAGGGCAACAGTGGGGCACTTAGAAAAAATAAATAGCAATAAATCTAAACAAGCCTTCCCTATTTTGAATAGAATCTTTAGTTAATTTACATTTTAACTTCGCGCATTTATTGAACAAATTAAACACTGTTTTTTTCTCAACTGCCCCTTAAGTGCCCTTTTCACATTTTTAAATGTGTAATACTACTTAATAATAAGTATAAAATAATAATTATGACAATGATTAATAATCAGCTGTTGCCATTATTTTTCACTTATTGTAATTTATAGTTACTAACAATAAGTAAGGCTGAAACATGGCTAACATTGAAAAACGAATTACTCAAGATGGAAAAATCAGTTTTCGAGTCAAGGTTAGGCTTAAAGGTTTTCCTACACAAACCGCTACTTTTCAACGTTTAACCGATGCCCGTAAATGGGTACAGCAAACAGAAGCTTCGTTGCGAGAAGGCCGACATTTCAAAACCACTGAGGCCAAACGCCACACTTTAGCTGAAGCCATAGATCGTTATATTCATAAAGTATTACCCACACAATCTAAAAAAGAAAAAAATCAATTAACACAATTGAAATACTGGAAAGAAATCTTAGGGACTTATACGCTTGCCGAAATAACACCCTCTTTATTAGCAGAACAGCGTGATAGGTTACTTGAAGAAAAAACCAAACGTAAAGAACTACGTACACCGGCTACCGTTAATCGTTACCTAGCTGCATTAAGTCATGTCTTTACTGTCGCTATAAAGGAGTGGTCTTGGGTAGAGGAGAATCCTTTGCTCAAAATCACTAAGCCCAAAGAACCTCGTGGACGTGTGCGTTTTTTATCTGATGAAGAACGCCCCCGCTTATTAGAAGCTTGCAAAGCAAGTGATAGCAAAATTCTTTACACCGTGGTGGTATTAGCACTTTCTACAGGCGCTAGGCGTATGGAGCTTTTAGGTTTGAGCTGGAAAGATATTGATTTGCTACGTGGCGTCATTATCTTACATGAAACTAAAAACGGAGATCGTCGCGTACTCACCTTAAGCGGTCATGCTTTGGAGCTAATGAAACAGCATGAAAAAACACGTGACTTAAATTGTGTTCTTGTTTTTCCTGGCAAGAATCTGAAAAACCCGATTGATATTCGTTCTCCTTGGGAAACCGCTTTAAAACGTGCGGGCATTACTAATTTTCGCTTCCATGACCTCCGTCACAGCACAGCCTCTTATCTCGCCATGAATGGTGCTAGCTTATCAGAAATTTCTGAAGTATTAGGCCATAAAACTTTACAGATGGTAAAACGCTACGCACATTTATCTGAAGCTCATACCAGCAAAGTCGTTGCCAAGATGAATGAGAAAATTTTTGGCTAATAAGCACATAGCCCTATCAATTCTTTTGCTTTGCAATGCAGTTTCCATAAAAACATACCGCATATTGTACTATTAATTTTAGCAATCAACTTCCATACTAAATCTGTTTGTAATGGTGTGCTACATAGATTAATTAGTTTTCATCACATGTAGTGTTGCGTTTTTATTTCATAACACGATATCGTAGTTATATATATTTCTCATTATTTACAAGGAAAAAATCTATGGAAAAATCAGCTTCCTCTACTCGATACATTCCGGTTCCAAGCTGGGAAAAATACCACGAATGGCCAAAGATCGGGGGTTTACGCAATCTAATTTTTAACCGTGATACCAATGGTTTTTATAAAGTCATTAAAAAAGTTGGTAAACGCGTTTTAATTGATGAAACTGCCTTTTTTAACTGGATCAATGAACAAAATGAACAAGGAAAATAACTATCACTTATTACCCCCCTTCAAAAATATCTTTTTCTGATCAATCAATGGAGGATTATGTCTACTAATAACATAGGACTGAGTACTCGCAATACTCAGCCCTACAAGAAACATCAAACATACCATGTTACCCCAAAAGGCCTTATAGCACCACTTACGTATAAAAAAAGAAGGCGGAAGTTTGATCGAAATTTACTACCTAACCCTCGCGTGTATTACGCGGGGGTGTTAAAGAAATTTCATCCTCGAAAAGAACAAGCCACTGCCCTTTGTCCATTTCACAGCGACAAAAGCCCTTCTTTCTCCGTTAACTTACAGACAGGGACATTTTTCTGTTTCAGTTGTGGCTCAAGAGGCGGAAATGTTCTCGATTTTCACATTCGCTTGCGCGGAATTGAGTTTATTGACGCTGTTACTGAATTGGGGGCATGGAAGTATGAGTAACTTACCAACACAAGAAATTGTCCAAGGCTTAATTAATAAGTTTGCAAAAAATGAACTAAAGGACGCATTCAAAGATTATAAACATACGGGTACACATGTTTATTATGATAAAGATGAAACAGTTGCATTGTTAAAGATTCGTCTAAAGAACCTTACCTCGGGTGAAAAGTGGATAAGGCCTTTTCGCTATGATAGCGAACGAAAAAATTATACCATAGGAGAACCTAAATTCGATCAAGGCAAGCCATTATATCGCTTGTCTGAGCTAATTAAGCGCACCGATGAAACTATTTGGTTCTGTGAAGGAGAAAGTTGCGTAGAAGCGATGGAAAGCTACGGATTATTAGCGACAACATCTGGTTCTGCCAATTCAGTCAATACGACTGATTTCTTCCCGTTAGCTAATCGTAAAGTAAATTTTTTCTGTGACTATGATGAGGCTGGCATTAAGTATCGGGAAAATGTCACGGCTAGGTTACAAGCATTAGGCTGTACGATTCGTTGGGTTAATGTTGAACAATTACATCTTCCGAAAGGCGGTGATTTTATTGACTGGATGGAAGCAAAAGGTAGCATTACAAAAGAAGATATTCCACAATTACCTTTAATTGATGCGCCTCCTTTAGAAGATACACCAGTTTCTTTTTGCCCTTTTGATGTTAGGGATGACGGTGTATTTTACTGCAAAGCAGGCGATACAACTATCTGGCTTTGCTCAAAATTGGAAATAACCGCATTAAGTCGTGATCCGAATAATGAGAACTGGGGGCGAGTTTTAGAATTTAATGATGCTGACGGACACTTGCATCACTGGGTTATGCCAGACACTTTTTTAAAAGGAAATGGAGAGCTAGCAATAACCGAGTTATTACGTCTAGGTCTGACTATTCATCCTGGCTTAAAGCAAAAAAGATATCTTCTCGAATATCTTGCTACAACATTCGTGGAAACTAAAGTACGTTGTATAGACCATACCGGATGGTATAAACAATCATTTATATTGCCAAATAAGATCTATTATCCGCCTTTAGAAAATCAAGAACCCTTGAAGTATCGTGGTGATTGTACCCTACACAATTACAGTTATTCAGGCACATTAGATGAATGGACTTACAATATCTCTAAATATTGTTCAGGTAATTCACGATTGATGTTTGCGGTAGCGCTGGCGTTTGCCGGTCCGCTTGTCGGCTTATTGGGGCTAGAAAGTGGTGGCTTTCATCTTGTCGGAGAAAGTAGCATAGGCAAAAGTACCGCTTTAGCTGTGGCCGCTTCGGTTTATAGCGGTAAAAACTATGTTCGTACGTTGCGCACCACCGATAATGGTTTGGAAGGATTGGCTGCGCAGCATAATCATGCGTTACTTATCTTAGATGAATTATCGCAGCTTAATTCGCGCATTGCGGGTGATGTGTTTTATATGTTAGCAAATGGTCAAGGCAAAGCGCGTGCGTTTAGAACAGGGCAAGCCAGGAACATAGCGACCTGGTGTTTACTTTTTTTAACCAGCGGTGAACTGTCATTACGGGCTCACTTAGAATCAGCAGGACAAACCATTAAAGCGGGTCAGGAAATTCGCTCAATCAACATTTCGGCTGATGCGGGTGAAGGTTATGGGATATTTGAAGACTTGCACGGTCATAAAGATGGTTCGAGTCTATCGAATTATCTTAAGGAACAGTGCCAACGTTCTTATGGCAGCGCTATTGATGCTTTCTTAACATATTTAGTGAAGACAGATAAAGAAAAGATTCTAAAGGAACGAAATGAGATAGCGCAGAAATTTCTAACTCGCATCAAGGGTGATAATGCACACGGACAAGTTAAACGCGTGGTAGAACGATTTGCTTTGGTAGCTGCGGCAGGTGAATTGGCGATAAAATGGGGTATTGTAGACTGGGAAGTAGGCACTTGTATTGAGTCCACGTTTACATGCTTTGAATCATGGATAAACGATCATCGGGAAGGCGGTATGAGCTCTTCTGAAGAAGAAAAAATAGTAGAGCAAGTCCGTTACTTCTTTGAATCGCAGTCATCCCGTTTTGATTCGTTTATGGTTCAATCATCCTTCAAAGGTAATCGGGCGGGCTTTAGAAGTGAGGCGCAACAGGGAAATGCCGCAGGCGATTATTACGTTTTTACGACGACTTTTAAAAAGGAAATTTGTAAAAATTATGAGCCTCGGTTAGTAGCAACCATTTTAAATAAAAAAGGTCTTTTGTATCTCCCGAAGAGAGGAAATGATATGAGCGTATCGATACGTGTGCCGGCAGCTAATAATAAACAGTTTCGCTTATATCATTTTCCTGCCCAAATTGTTGAAGCGAGAGAAGAGGAGAAAAAGCAGGGATAGTAAAAAACCTCTGTAACAGCTGCAACATTTGTAACAAGATAAAAGCGTAATTAAATCAATAAGTTATACTAGCTTATATGTTACAAATTAAAATTTAGCTTCTGTAACATTTGTAACATGCATAAAAAACAAACTGTTTTGTTACAAAAGTTACAAAGAGAAAATAACCTTTTCCAGCAAGGAAAAATTAAAAAATAAATTAAAATCAACAACTTACGTTAATGTTACAAAGTTACAAATGTTACAAGCCATTTTTGCCAATTCTGAAAAATAGAGGGAATATACAGAAAATGAAATATCAACCAGGCCAAAGCGGTAATCCCAAAGGCAAACCGAAGGGAACGTTAAACAAAAAGACACGATGGTTGCAATTACTTGAGTCTCATGCGGATAAGCTGGTAGAGCAAGCGATTGAATTAGCAGAATCAGGTGATGCTAATACCTTACGTTTTTGCTTGGAACGATTAATTCCTAAAGCCAAAGATAGACCCGTTAACCTAACGTTACCTAAGGAGCTGGATAAGTCAGGCGCTTTACTGGAAGCAGGTAACGCTATTTTAAGGGATGTGGTTAAACAAGAAATAACCCCCGACCAGGCCAAATCACTAATGAGTGTCCTGGCAGCCTATCGAGATACTAGTTTAATGGAAAAACTAAGCCAGGAAATTAGCGAACTCAAAGCAACGCTAAAAAATCAGGAAAAAGAACAATTTTAGAGACTTAACTTTGGAGATTGAGTAAATTTCGATCAGTGATACGATATTTCAACAGGCCATCTGAACTATTCCACTTTATTATATAATACCTCATTTATACTAAGTATACATAAAGACTTTCTGGGTATTTTGAAGGCAATGGAAATAAATTTACAGGCATATAAATATGCTGAATCGACCGTGTGTGAATTTAAGGAGATATGCAAGCCACTTTTTAAATTAGATGTAAAAGTTTTTGCTTATTTTAGATTTTTTAAGCAGACCGCATTAAGTATCTATAATAAATCAGCATAAGCTTGAAAATTAAACCTAGGTATTGATACGAGTCTCTGCTCATGAAAATGCCAGACTAATTTACGTATTTGTTGTATGAGGTCATCCATTTTCGTAAAGGATTTGCAAGCATAAACTTTGTGTTTTAACCAATGCCAAAAACGTTCTATTGGATTATATTCAGGCGAATAAGGCGGGAGAAAAAGCAGCTCAACCCAGTGATGCTTTTTGATAAATGCCTGTACTTTTTTGCTTTTATGTATCGACCCATTATCGAGGATAAGCATTAATTTTTTGCCCGGATTAGCTTGATGTAGCTGATGCAAAAACATAATGAATTGTTGGCTATTTCCCGTATCTGCTTGCTTCCAATAAAATCGGCTTGTTCGTAGGTTTAATGCACCAAAAATTGTTTTGCTTAATCTATTTTTAATGGTATTAACTACTTTTTTTCACCACGCTTAAACCAACCACGACTCACATAAGGTTGATTGGAAAAATGGGATTCATCGACAAAAAATATCTCAATAGCTTCTTTCTGTGCCTTATTTTTTATCTCCAATATCAGTTTTCCCACACCTGCTTTTTTTTCAGAAGCAGACAGTGTGTTTTTGGGCACTGTTTTCGAAAAACGTTTATACACAAACCCTAGTTTATTAAGGGATTTTACTAGCGTATTCTCACAGACTGATAAGCCTCGTTTTTCAAACCAATCTCGTAGTAGATTAATTTGCCAGCCTGCTTCTTGGTAACCATGCACTTGAGGGGTCTTGTCTAACAATTCCAGAAGTTGTGCTTCCAGTAGGGGTGCTTTCGTTGCTGGACGTCCAGATTTGTTTCGAGTCTCCAATCCGGATATTCCTTCTCGGATATAACGCTTCAGCCATAGTCTTATCGTGTGTTCATTACGACTGACATGGTTTGCTATTTCTGAAACCGATTTTCCTGCATGAGATAACAATACGTAGGAGGCTCGTTCGCCTTGGCTTGATTTTTGAATACGTCGTAAGCGATTTAACGATGCTTTTTCTTCTTCATTAACTTTCACTCTTATCATGCTTATTCATTCACTTAAAACTGAATGATAACTTACCCCATAAACTTTTTATAGATACTTAATGCGGTCTGCTTAATGACGGTAGATATCTTTATCTCTGTAACGATCTAGCTTGGTTGCGATATTGCTTAGAGAATGTACATAACAACGAAGGTACATCTCTGGGTCAAGAAATAGGGCATGTGCCGGAGGATAATTACTATTGCTACTTATGGCCAGTAGAAAAAACAGATTATTTAATGTCTGCGCTTTATGATTTTAACATTTGGAATGGCTTGAGTATATTTAAACAGAGGGAAGATTCTATCGAGTTGTGGGGATTTGCTGCAGACCGACAAACCGATGGAATGCAAAACTTTTATATAGAAAATATAGAGCTTCTCAAAACGTTTACAGGTTCTTTTAACTTAGCTGCAGCTGATCTCATATTGCCTACTAATAAAAATTTAGCAATTTATAAAGATTTTAGACCTTTAATGCATTTAGATGAATATGATAGAAAAAAGATTGATGAATTTATAAAGCTTACTCCTATCAATAAACGTCCTCTAATGACTGAAAATGGCGAAATATTTTTAGCAACTAAAGAGTTAGAGTGTCTTAACTTATTAGCTTCCGGAAATACTGCTAATCAAATTTCTCATATTTTAAACCTTTCTAAGCGCACTATAGAAAAGCATTTAGAAAACATTAGGCATAAATTAAACAAAAAAGATAAAATATCTATCATAAAGGTATATAAAGACAGTATTTTAAATTGGCTATAATGAATAAGTAAAAATGAAATATTGCTTCAAAACAGTATTCAATCTTGCTTCTAGGCTCGAAATTTTAGGAATTACTGATTTTTTTCATATAAGAGTTAATAAAAAAAGTCAATTTTTTATTTTGAGCAACAATAAAACTATCACTCATCATCTAAATGAAAGTAGAGATATTGGAACGTTACTTAGAAAAACAATTAAAACAGCTATTTGTGGTAAGATTTCTGTAGTATTTTGGAAAAACTATACAGGTGATATTTTTTTAGAAAAAATTTATCAACTAGGTATATGGAATGGTATTAGTGTAGCGCTTCCATTTGATGATTACATTGATATTTTTTCTTTTGCCTCCAATTTTCAGACTAAAACACTAAATACTTTTTATTTGAATCACTTTGGGTTAATTAAAAGATTTATTATTTTTTTTAGAATGAAAGCAAGAGGATTAATCGAACATGCTGGGCAAGACCTCTATAAACTAAATAAAAGTATTAAGTTATATTGTGAGGCCAATAAAGCGGAAAAAACAGCTATATTTAATACGATAAATCAACAAATTTTTTTCAAAAAATATTTTATAAAGACAGTCTATTTAAAGAAAGTAAATTTAACAGAAAAGGAAACGCTATATTTAGTGATGTTATTGGAAGGAAAAAGTATGTCTACCATTGCAAAAGAAATAGGTGTATCTCCAAGAAGTATAGAATCTTGTTTAGAAACCATTAAGTCAAAAACAGGATACCGTACTAAGTCAGAATTACTTAGTGCATTTCTGGAGAGTCATATTTATCAGCCGAGTATTAATTATGAAAGATATAATTGATGTTGATAAATTAAAGGAAAAACTAGCTGAATTTGCTAAAGTTCGTGAATGGGAGAGGTTTCATAGTCCTAAAAATTTGTCTATGGCAGTTGCAGGGGAAGTGGGTGAATTATTAGAAATTTTTCAATGGTATACTGAACAAGAATCAAGGTGCGTAAAAAATGATCCACTTGTCAAGGAGAGAGTAAGCCATGAATTAGCTGATATTGTTTTATATGTTACACGTATAGCAGACCAGTTAGATATCGATCTGAATACTGCAATCCTGAATAAGCTTGCTATTAACAATAGTAAGTATCCAGCAAGCAAAGTAAAGGGAAGTGCTAAAAAATACACTGAATATAATCCTCAATAATCTATTGCTGAACACAATGGGTGAATTTCATCTCTTAATTTAACCGCATTTTATACGTAATTTTTACGGTGTTGCTCTCTACAAAAAAACGGCATTATCCAGCGCTTCTTGCATCTCTTGATTTTTTAGATAAAAAACCAAGAGAAATTGTTAGTTATAAAGCAACGATATCACAAGGATAAAAGATGAGAGATTATACTGAAAATGATAATAAATCAGAATTAAAAGATTCATTTAGCAGTATAATAATTGATCTAAAAAGACAAATGGAATTGATTGTCGATCTAAATAAACCACTGGCGAATAAAAAAAAGCTCGCATTAACTTTAAATTATGATCAAGCTATTTACCCCTATCTTATAGGCGATCCTGATAGAGTACAACGTATTGCATTAGAGTTAATAACGAACGCGCTAAATTTTACTGAACAAGGAAAAGTGACATTAATTGTTCGGCTTATCAAAATCGACTACCGAGAAAGCATTATAGAAATTGCTGTTAGTGATACGGGTGTTGGTATTCCAAAGGATCAGCGAGAAAAGATATTTCATCGTTTTAATCGCTTAACTTCTTCTTACAAGGGTGCTTATAAAGGAGGTTGTTTCGGTTTAAGTATCGTAAAACGATTTGTGGACGACCTGCAAGGCGAAATTTTTGTAAAGAGCAAAGAAGGTGAAGGTACGATATTAGGTTGTTTTATACCCTTTCAACACTCATTAATCAAGGAGGCTGTGGGTATACACGAAGCTATCCCCTTATTATTAGGTCACTTGAACTAGATATTATATGGAGGAGATATTAAATCTAGCTTTACAAGCTATTGGAGGTGGAGTAAGAATTTAAAAAGGTGGATTAATGTGATATCAAACACTGGGTAAACTTGAATACTTATCGATATCGCTGTTATAGTTGTTTACCTCTTGTATCTCTAAAAAGCTCAACCTATTATAGAGTTAGAGTAGAACTATACTATATCCCCATTAAAATAAGAAGAATAATATGCCCAAAACATCTAGATTGAGCTACAGTGGATTTTACAAATCATATAATAGGGAAAAATTAAAATTTACTCAACAAACCACTGTTCTATGGATGCCAATTAGTGTTGGTCAACCTTATCATGAATCAGATAGCCTTTGTGATGTACTTGATCTTCTCGTAAAGCATTTTATAAATAGGCCGTTAGTTAATGTAGTTATTGCTGATACGGCTCAACGTTATAGTTTAGCTATAAAAAATAAAGAAACCCCTGATGCAATGCGTGATCTAGCAAACAAGAAAGGAAATATCTGGGGAGAAGGTTATAAGGATTTAATTGAAAATAAATTTAAAGAAAGTAAGGTCATTTATCACAGATGGGATGAGTGGACTAATCATGAGCTTTATGAAAAAGCACGACAAGAAATTGATAGTTTATATAGCAAAAAAGGCTCAGCATTTTATAATGCTATAGAAAGCGATGTTTTGAAATTTGAAAGGCGATATTCCGAGCGAGAAAATATTTCTTTTTCTGACAAAGAAAGAGAATATTGTAGAGAATGTTTAAAAGAAGAATGTGCTGTGCTAATTGTATGGGGTAAAATTTTAGTTCACCCTGGATATTGCTGCATTTTTTATCCTAAGCCAATGACTGATTGTATTTTATTTATTAATGAAAAATATACTTGTTTTATGTCAATGTTTTCTGAATTAAAGTCCAAATCTAAGTCTAAACTTAGCATGTTTCATACTAATTCTAGTACGGAAAATACTTCCAATGATCAAGCTAGTTCGTTTCTACAAATAAATCAATCATAAATTTTAAATGGAATAGTAAAAAATTAAAAATGAATACTTATGCTAATGCAAAATTGAAAGTTCTAGAAAGTGCTTTAAATGTTTTAAGTGGCCATGTTTATTGGAAAAATAAACATGGAAAATTTGTTTGGTGTAATAAAAAGCTTGCAGAAATTCTAGATCTTAAACATCAAAATGAAATTGAAGGCAAGACGGATTATGATTTGTATGAAAAGAATTTAGCAGAAAAAGTAGTTCAGCTTGATAGCAAAGTTCTTGCCACTGGGAAAGAATATCAAATTGAAGAAATGGGCTTAGATATAAATGGTGACCCAGCAGTTTATTTATCAATAAAAACGCCTCTTAAAGATGAGTTAGGTAATATTGATGGTTTAATTGGTATATCTATTGATATTACCGAAAGAAAAAAGAATGAAGAAGCATTAAGAATCGCTAAAGAAAAAGCTGAGTTAGCGAATGAAGCAAAGACAGAATTTTTAGAGAACATGCGTCACGACATCCGTACACCCTTATCGGGGATTGTGGGTTGCGCTCATTTGATTCAAACACAAGCAAACAATCCAAAAAAAGTAACGGAATATGCAACAGATCTTGTGGACTCAAGCAATGCTTTATTGGAGTTCCTAAATAAAATTTTAGAAAGCATACAGGTAGCCACTGGGGAAATACCACTCTTAAAGAAGAAGTTTTCCTTATATAAAATATTAGACCAGGTCGTACGCTTAAACAAACCCCAGGCAGATGTAAAAAATCTGAATTTACATTTTGATTATGATAAAAATATCCCTCCGTATTTGCTGGGCGATCCTATCCGTATACAACGCATTACTCTGGAATTGGTGACGAATGCATTAAAGTATACGGATAAAGGCGAAATTAAAGTCAGTACACGTTTAATAGAGAATAAAAAACGTGAAGTAATCATTGAATTGTGTGTCAGTGATACAGGGATGGGTATTCCACGAGATAAGCATCATGAGATTTATACGCGTTTTACCCGTTTAACTCCCTCGTATCAGGGTATTTATCCAGGAACAGGCCTCGGTCTTTCGGTGGTTAAACAATTTATTGATGAATTAGGTGGCGAGATTCATCTAGATAGCCAACCCAATCAAGGTTCAACCTTTAGGTGTTTCATTCCTTTGCAAGAAGCATTATCCCCAGCCGATTATGAAAGTGAATCAGAAGAGATCTCATTGTTTGCAAAAGGTGCTCACATCGTCACTAAAAAAGCGACTGAAGCATCTGAGTTACAAGAAATGTTTGTGACAACAGGAAGTCGCGTGTTAGTGGTTGAAGATAATCCCATCGCTGCCAAAGTAGCACAGGGTGCTCTGTTAGAGCTTAACTGCCAAACGGATATTGCTGTAGATGGGAAAACAGCATTAACTTTGGTAGAAAAAAACTATTATGATCTGATATTGATGGACATTGGCCTTCCGGATGGCGATGGTTGTGATGTAACACGTCGTATTCGATTAAAACAATGGCAGAGTAATCCATCAGTTCCCATTATTGGATTAACAGCGCATACCGTTGAAGAAAAGAAGAAACGTTGTCTTGAAAATGGAATGAATGCGATCTATAGCAAACCATTAACCCCTGAGAAAGCCTCAGAAATACTCAGTGTATTTCTATCGCATTCACAAGCTACCACTTCGGTTTCTAAAGAAGACCATGATGAATCTTCCAATGATAATTTACAATCATTGCCACTTTTAAATAAAGAAAAGGCGATAGGATTACTGGGCAGCGAAGAAACACTTCATGAATTGTTGGAGTTGCTCGTCAGTAGCTTAACAAAAGAAATAGCGGAGCTAAAACAGTACCATCAGAACAAGGATTGGCAGGGTATAGGCGCGTTGGCTCATAACAAGTGAGTCGCTATGCTCCCGAAGAATTTCGGCCATCGTGTCCCCGAAATTCGTTCGCATGACGCGACTGAAATTAGGCCGCGATACGTCCTGCGTCCGGCACGCACTCACTCCTTCGGAGTTCATGCCCGTGCCTCCCACAAATGACTTTACGGCGTGATGCGTTTCCTGCTTCGCCCGTCAACGCACGCCTATCGCGGGCTCTTCGACTTCGCATTGCTTTCACAATGCTTTCCTGTCTCATCGATGGAAAGGGGGAGCTAGTTATTGTGGAGCGACTCGCTTAGAGCAAGTTTGTAAAAAAATACAAACGGTACTGCGAGCGAAATCGCCTGAAAAGACCGAAATACTTTATCAAACCTTACTTCAAGTTGTAGAAGAAACTAAGGGAGCAGCCAGAAAGATTATAGGATCAAATTAAATATGTAGAATAGTACATATAAAAATTCCCTTTTATAATTTAACCTCTTTACCCGCGATCAAATCATCCGCAATTTTATTAAGCTCTTCATAACTATAAGCAAATTGCGGATCATCTTCCATCATATTTAACGTTAGTAAAATAGCTCTAAATTCATTATCAATATCTTGAATATGAGCCAGATATATAGAGTATGTCCAATATCCAATTGACTCTATAGCTTCTTTATTAGAGACGTGTTGCTTAAGCTCTTTTCCAAATTCTTCTCGTGTATAGGCCATTTTTGTCCGAATAAAGATCGACTAAACATATTTTACCCATATAAAAACTATTTTTTTATAATTTAACCTCTTTACCTGCGATCAAATCATCCGCAATTTGATTAAGCTCTTCATAAGAAAAAGCAAACTCTGGACCCAATTCCATATAATTTAATGTTAGTAATATCTTCCTAAACGCACTATCAATGTCTTGAATGTGATCTATATATGTAGAGTGTGCCCACTCTCCAATTAATTCTGTAGCTTCTTTATTAGCGACGCGTTGCTTAAGCTCTTTTCCAAATTCTTCTCGTGTATAGGCCATTTTTGCCTCCAAAATAATTAACTAAAAATAAATTTACTTGCGTAATTCATTTTTAGTTAGTAGATAATGTTGACCACGCACGTAATTCACTTTTAGTGGGTGGGTAATGTTGACCACGTAATTTTTGCCCATCAAGCGTTTTAGGATGCACTCTATTCACATTTCCTTTTTGATCGTAGCATTCGTTCCAAGTACGAACTTGTCCCGTTTTAGGATTATACTCTGTAACATATGCGGCACCTCTAGTGGGCCCTGGTGTGCTGGACGGCCGTTCATTCTCGTAATAGCGTATTCGGCCATCAGGCAACTGTTGAGTTCGTACAGCATCTTGTTGTCCACCTTGTAAAATACTCAGTTTCTTATGTAAGATCTCCCGAGCATGGTTACTTTGTGCTTGGTAATTTATCCTATTTTGCGCTGATCTCTGCCCTACTTGGTTAGTTTGTCTGGCTAAAACCTGCGTCTGCGCCGCACCAATCTGTCTGGCACCCCCTAAAATATGCACACCGCCATACACGGTACGTGTATGGCCTTTGTCTACATCATGCCGAAAACTGGCCGGTACCCATAAACAGGTTCCTTTTATATCGATTTCGTCGGCATCGCATGCAAAACCTAAGTCAACAAAGGATTTTTCTAATACTTTTCTTTCATCTAAGCGTTTTTTTAGTTGTTGTTTATGTTGCTCTAGTGCGGCGGGCGTTTCTTTTTCAACAATGTCATCTATCACTAATAAAGAATGATTCATCGCTCTATCTAAACTTTCTTCGGTATGTTCGGGATAGACCTCTTTGATCTTCTTAGCGACTTGCTTTTTATCATAAGCCACTAACTGATCAAGCAGCGGCTTATCGTTAGCTTCTAAAAATTTATCGATGAGTTGGCTCGGGTTCGAAAAAAATAACCCGGCTAACTCGTTTTTAAATAACTCGAGTAATTGTTTGCGACATGCGGTCTTTTTTTGAGATTGTAAATCTAAAATAAGCTGAGGTACTTTAGGGTCAATCGCTTCTGATCGGATCTTGTGCGATACACTATTCCAACCCGAACGTCCATGCTCAGCAATAATTTTTGCTTTGGTCTCTTCATAAAATTTATCGCAAAGTTCGACTATTTCAGGGGAGTTTTTAGTAAAGCTTAAACTGCCTATTTGTCGTCTAATGTCATTCAGTGAAGTTTGTCGTGATTGTGTCAGCTTTTCTTTGGAAAGTTGACGGCGCCATTCCTGGAACTGCTCCCTTGTATTCTCTCTAACAAGTTTTTTAATTTCTTCTTCTGTTTCTTTCCAGTAGTCATGTTCTGCAGCGGTCCAATATTTCTTATCTTGTAAGCGGTTTTCTGATAACTGAATTTCTTCTTTATTTGCGGCACGTTGCGCGGCCATGATATTGACTAAAGTCGCTACTTTACTGAGTTCTCTTAGGCGTCCAAACTCAGGAAAATAAATAGCAAATTCGTTGTAGTATTTAGTAAATTCTTGTGCAAAGATAAATTCAGGCGAGTAACGATGCGGCATATCCGCTTTAGTCGCTGCTTTTAAAACAATCCTATAGATCTGACGTAAAGATTCTGAATCGTCTATTTTAACTTTTTCGTTTTCATCACGTGGTCGTCCATTTAAGCGGATTAAAAGGTGCTTATCACCTTCTAAGGAACAACGGGTGGTTGCTTTATGATTTTCCCAAAAAATAAGCTCCCAAGATTCTTTAACGATAATTAAGGCCGAATCAGGGATGACACGCTTTCCTTCCTCTAATGCTTGTTTTTGTTCGGGTGTCAATACGTAACAATCCCAGCCTTCCTCTTCATCAGCTTTATCGACCAGATTACCTTCGGCATCACGGGTGAGCTTGTGATGTTTGACCACCATTTTGAGGTCGCCTAAGGCAAATAACACATGACCATCTTTATTCGCATTTTCATCATCAATCGCTAGATCGACTTCCTCTGATTCAATCCAAAAACGATTAAGTGATGCTTCATGATGGCTGGCATGAAAATCCGTGATTACTTTTTTGAGATAATCAGGAAGATGCTGAGTTATTTCGTCTAATGATCTGAGTTGATAAGGATCACGGCGCTGTACTTCTTGATCGACGGTTAAAAATTTTAATAAGTAATCCGTCAGAAACATCGTATGTAGCAGCGGCGAGTGATGCAGCGTCGTCGGCGCAAAACGCATTTGGTTAAAGGGGTGATATGGCATATCAGGATCAGCCGCATCTAAACTGAACAGCGCGGATCCCAGGCGACGCTGAAACATCTCATTTAAATCAAATAGCGTTAATAAACGGTTGTAATCGCTTTCATTGTCTTCACAATAATCCAGAATGAATGCCATATTTCCGGATTTATAACTGATTTCTACACCGTGTATTGTTTTATAAGTGGGAACATTCTCTTTTTGAGCTAAGGGCAATGCCGGTTCAGGTTGGGTCCAGCCTTCTTCACTTAAATTATCTAATGGCCACGGTGCATTGAGATTGTAATCCAGATCGTCGCTTGTCCATTCTTTACTGACTAATAATTCCTGCATTAAGCGCTGACGGAATTTTTTTTCTAATTCAGGATCATGATTCTTTTGATACCAGTTTTTTAAACAGGCTTCATACGCTTGATAAAAAACACGTACGTAACTGTGATCAATTTCGGCTTTTTCTACATCCTCTTTTTTGTTATCAATCTTATCAATTAATGCGTGTAATAATTGCCGCATTAAGAGCAAATTTTTATCTTCTTCGGCCAACAAATTGGCATTGGATTGTGTTGCTTGGAAAAAGGGAAATAAATCCGCTAGCCAGAGTGCACGATGTTGTAGTGCCTCTATTATTTGTTCTGATTCGGAATGAAGATAATGACAAGACATCAAGCATTTTATGCTGTGTAGGCAAGCATACAGTTCAACCTCGGGTGTAGCATGGCGAGCGACACCGATAGCTTCAAGATAAATTTGAGCAACGAGTCTTTCATCCGCCATACGCAGGATGGGATTTGATTCTTGTGCAGAGGCTTTTTGTAATGTGAGCCCAATTTGTAATAAGGTATTAACAAGAACCGCATATTCTGCAAACCCCATGATGGCAGGTAACCAATCGAGTAAATGAAAGGCTTTTTCTCTATAAAAAGCGGCTCGATTTTCATGTGTCGTAAAGCTACGTTTCTGTATATCTTGCTCTAGTTTAAATAGTAACCGTGCGTATCGCAGTAGTTGGGTTAGCTGTCCACTGGACTGATCTGCCGATTGCTTTTCAGAGACTTGCGATTTCAGTTTTTCAATTAATTTTTCTATCGCCTTCTGGCCGTTGAATACCCTTAAAAAAGATTCCTCTAATACCTGTTCATCTGATAGCCAATACCAATGTAACGCTTGCGCGTGTAAATGACGGAAATATTTACTTTGCAATAACGGCGCCATAAAAGTCATGGACTGATCAGCGGTTACTTTAGCGTAATCAGTTATTTTCTTTAAGGAATAGAGTATTTTTTCGGTAGGTGTCGTTTCTCTAGCCGCTATCAATAAAATTTCGTAAATACCCTGATATAACTGGGATTCATAGCCTGCCTGTTGTCCTAATGTTTCTAGTTGTTTTAGTTTCCCAGAAAATTCTTGGGTTAAATCTTGAAGTGCTTGCCAAGAATAATGACCCTGTAAAAATTCTAAAAAGTAGTTAACCGACTTTTCGGGCGTTAACGCTTGAAAGCTGATATTCAGCTCTGCATCTGTTGTTTTTCTTTGTTGCATCAACGCAAAAATATGGCTTTCTTTTTTATCTTCTTTGCTTAGATACAGATCGGAGTGAAAGGGTTTTAGATATTGAGCCACCGAACTTTTGTGAAGTGGTTTAGCATAGCATTGTTTAATAAACTCACTATGTTGTTTTCTAAACTTTTGCGAAAAAGAAGTGCCTGCCGTGGGTAAATAACCCTCTGGCGTTACTACCATTTCACTCTCATTAGAGGCATTAAAAACGTACCAGTCTTTATCAAACTGTTGTCTTTTGAGTGGATCGCTGAGTGTTTGATAAGCGGTAGTAAGTAAAGACATTTTCTGAGCATCGCCACCCTTATCCGGATGTTCCAATAAGGCTTTTTCTCGATAAGCTCTCTTTATGGCTTGCGATGAAGTATTCGAACTGACACCTAACACGTGATAGAAATTATGCATTTCTTTGATTCCTTATGCTCAGTTATTATTTTGTATGACCTAATCTTTATTTGAATAAATTGAATAGACCTTTATTTTCCCAGGGCATAGATGGTTTAAGCATCTGTGAGAGTTGATGAAGATTGATAGCTTGTTTAGATTCAAGCAATTGATTAATGTTTGCGGTGCTTAACTCTAAGCCTTGTAAGTCACTACCTTGCATGGCTTGTTGGCACCAGTATAAAGCCTTATTTTGATCACTAAACGGCGGTGTTCGATAAAGATTAAATAGCTGTAGCTGTTTATCCGGATTCATTTCATGCGCTAATCGATCTAAGATGAGCAGTGCTTCCGAGTGTCCCAACTGCGCTGCTTTTATGAAGCAATCAAATGCTTTTTCTTTATTATCAGATTGACACTGCAAGCCTAACTGAAATACTGAGTCCTTGTCCTCAGCTTTTTGATCAGTTGTCTTTTTATAGAAACTGAAAGGATTTTTTTTATTCTCTATAACTGGCTTTTCTTTTTTAGCATCATGGGCCGAATTATTTAGCTTTGAGCTAGGATCTTTTAATACTTCTGGTTTTTTCTGATCCTTTAAATTATCTTGTTCTTTTGGTTTCTTTGAACTTGTTGATGCTTTGGGAACAGCTGAATTTTTAGAAGAGGTTTGTTCTTCTTTTTTATGAACAATGGGTTCTTTCTGATCCGGTAGATTTGTTTTATTTTTTGGCGTTTTTAAACTATTTGGCTCTTTTGGAATTGCTGAGCTTTTAGAAGACGCTGGTTGCTTTTTAAAGCCTAATAATTCATGTACTGTTGGTATTCTTCCAAATTGTTTATATAAAATATCAAATCCTATGACTTCGTCTAATTTTGGTATTCTCCCAAGTTCTTTATGTAAAGTATCAAACCCTAATATTTCGTCAGGAGTTGGTTTCCTTCCAAGCTCTTTATAGAAAAGATCAAATTCTAATTTCTCCTCAATGCTGAGTACTCTTCCAAACGCTTCACAGAATTGTTGATATTCTCCCAGTTCCTTAGGCTTAGGTAATTTTCCAAGTTGATCAAGTTTCTCACAGAAGATGTTCAGGTAATGGGTGCCATAGAGGACGAAGGGATCCCGAATTTCTGAAACTGTAAAAACTTTTGTGTCCTGTAAGTCTTTTAAACTTTTTAGCTGATGTAATCGACAAGCAGCGATAGGATCACCTAGGGCTTTTGCTTTCTCATAGTACTGTACAGCAGGCTTATCATTCTCTATAACAGAAGTGATGGATTGTTCACTAGCAATCTCGCCTCTTTCATACATTTGAGCAAGATATAATGCCGCTTTTGGTTGCTCTTTACTGCATGCAATCAATTCATTTAAAGCCTCTTTGGAACCTGCAATGGCTGCTTTCCTATACCATATCAACGTAGCGGCTAAATCTTTTTTAATGCTTTCTTCAGGCGTAGATAGGTGATCTTCCTTAAAAAGTAAGGCCGCTCTATACATGGCAGGTGCATAGTTTTCCTTACTTATTTTTTTATACTCACCTGGTGACAACCCTATAAAAATAGGCCAGCTATTCCCTTCAATAATCGCTTCATAAAAACCTAATGCTGATTTCCATCGTTCACCACATTCGTTATTTCTTCCCCAGTAATAAAAAGCGTCAACAAGAGATTTCTCTTCTTTAGAAAGTTTGCCTAAATGATAGTAAGCCTCTTTTTCTTTCCCTTTCTTAGCAGCTTCTAAATAATATCTTCTCGCCAGTGTAAAGTCTTTTCTAAAATTGTAGTATCCGTAATGAAAGCACATACCAAAACTAAGGTCATCATGATTTCCAAGCAAGTAAATAAACGATTTTTTTAAAAATGATCCTGGCATCTATATTTTTATCCTTATTGTATTTTTTCATTGCATTAGATGAGACTATGCAGAAAAGTATATTCTATTTTTGTTTATTAAAACAAGAATAATAATCGTTTGTATTTAAGGTAGTTAATGCAATATTTATTTTTAATACTAAATGGTTAACAAAATAATCGGACTTTGTTTTTATACGTTAAGCAAAGACATCGCTTACTATACAAGGGGCACTAGTGGGGCAGTTAAGTATAAAAAACTACGTTTAATTACAATAGGTGACAATAAGAAAAATAATCTAACTCATTGATTTAATTATAAATATTAATTCTCTATTGTTGATATTTATAGCGAGAAATTGATTTGTAATCAGTAGGTCCCGGGTTCGACTCCTGGTTTCGGCACCAGTTAAATCAATGACTTACACTACTTTTAGATAATCCCTTAAATTTCCCTGCGCGACTTTTGCGCGACTTACTTTGTTTGGATTCATTCTGAGCAAAGTTAAACGTGGCCCTTGTTCCATATTACACACCTTATTTGTTGCCTCAATTAAGTTATTTAATTCAGCATTAGAATAATGCGTCGTAATTCGTCCATTCTTATGCCCTAATAAATCCTGTCGATCTTCAAATCCTACACCAGCTGCTCTTAACCGTCGTCCAAAAGTATGTTTAAGATCATGTACCCTAACATGAGGTAAGTCTGCTCGCAGACGTGCTTTCTTCCAAGCTGAATTTAACATACGATTTATTGGTTTCCCTTGAAATGTAAAAACATATTCCCGATTATTATTTCGTACAGTTTGAATTACTTCAGTAGCCACATTATTTAATATGACTAAACGATCTTGTCTATTCTTAACTTGCTTTCCTGGAATAATAAAAACCGAACTTCCTAATTCTGGAATAGGAATTTCCCATTCCCATTTCAAACAACAAATTTCTCGGTCACGACAACCTGTGTTAACAGCAAACAATGCCATTTTTCTAAGATGATCGGGCAATTCAGTAAATAACCTTCTTTGCTCATCCCAGTTTAATGGGAAAGGTTTTCTTTTATCTTCTTCTGCTAATAACTTAATTTTCGGTGCATTAAGCAACCAAGTTAAACCACATTCATCCAACCATTCGCCAGCAGCTAGATTTAAAATTCGACGAACAACTTGTAATCCATAATTGATCGTACGTGTTTTAACACCTGATTCTCGTCTTAATTGGATATAACTTTGCAAACTACCCATATGAATAGACTCTAAAAGCATATTGCCAACTAACGGATCAAGAAATGTTATCCACCTCGCATCTTCCTTAATACTCGATTTATGTTTATTTTCAATCAAATATTTCGTAGCCGCTTCTCTAAAAATCCGCTTAGGTCTAACTCCATAAACACTGGCTTGTCGAATCTGCTCAAGACGATGAACTAAATACCGTTCGGCTTCTTCGAGAGAACCTGATCCAGTGCTTTCTGAAATGCGACGTCCGTTGACTTTTTTGTTAATGTGCCAAATGTTCCCGCGTTTAACGAGTCCTGGCATTTTCTTTTTTCCCATAGTGATCTCCTCTTTAATGGAGGACGACCCTTACATTGCTTATAATCGTCCACCCACGCATCTAAATCAAGTCTGTCAAAAGCAATTCCTATCTCTCCGATAGGAACTACTGTTAAGTAAGGTCTAACTTCTTCATTAAATCGATGACGATCCATCCCTAAATAATTTGGTGCATCACGTAAGCGAATGAGTCTTGGTTGCATCTCATATCTCCTTTTATTACCTAACAAATGTTACCGGAACAAAATGTCGACATGCCGACGTTTTTATTCAATAAAATAGTTAACGCCTCTAAAAAATCATGGAGCATTTTTATGCAAGAGATAGGCGTTGAAAAAGCGATACGTTTCTTTGGAAGTATTACTGGACTTGCGAAAAAAATAAAAATAAACCGTGAAAAAATTTATAGATATCTTTCAGGTAATAAAGCGATTCCTAAGGAAGTGGCTGAAGAAATTGAATTTCTAACCAAAGGAGAAATAAGTTGTAAGGAATTATTACCCTGGAAAGTAAAAAACTATAATTTAATTTGTAAGGCACCTTGTATAACAAGGGAAATTTTAATAAAGAACATCATTATATTAAATATACCCCCTCTTTTCCCAGATCAAGAAAACTTATCCCCTCTCAATCAAAAACCTATTTGTGTTGATGAAAATAATTACCTTATTTATGGATTAGAAGCCATTAATGCTTGTAAAAAACAAGGAAAAAAGAGTGTATTTGGTTGGCGTCTTTCTCTTTCTGATTTATTGAATGGAAAGTATGACATTGATGATCTCATCCAAACTTTTGACTTATTAGAACGTACAGCTATTGGTATTAGTTTAGAAAAATTTATAGGAAACAGACAAGGATTACGCACTGATACCAAGGGACTTGTGGATGGTTCATCCACAAGTGAAATAGAAAAGGGAGCAAAAACGAGAAGTTTCATTGCTAAACGAATCGGTTTTGCTAGCGATTATACCTATAGACAATTAAAGAAGATATTACAGTCTGGTTGCCCAAAACTTATCAATCAAATCAAACATAACAAGATTTCTGTATCTAAAGCAGCCTCTTTAGCTGAGCTTCCCTCCACTAAACAAGTCACCCTTTTATCGAAACCCTATTAACCAATTAAGAGATAGTTATGCAATTTAATATACCTATACGTCACCACCAATCGAAATTACCTTTTAACTTTTGGAATGATACACAGGCCTTATATCCCTATGAAAAATTATGTTTAGCTTATCTATATACAAGCCCTTTTAGTAATCGGCTAGGATGCTTTTATTGCCCTCTAGATAACATCATTCATGATTTAGCATATGCTCAAGATGAAGACATTAGTGATTTAGAGAGCCTTGAAGAAAAAGCATTTGTTTCTGGTGATGCTTTAAGAGAATGGATTTATTTACCCCATTATCTTATCTATTTTCCTATACGAAATCCTAATCAAGGTAAACATATAGAAAGACTTTTTTATGATATCCCTTGGGAGTGTTCTTTTTATCCTGATTTAGTGCTCCGCTTGCTTTGTGTAGACCATCTATCAAACTCATTTCGTAAATATCTTGAACAAGAGTTATCCCGATTAATTAAAAAACAAATTATTAAGAGGAGAAAATAATGAACTTCTATTCTCCTGAAGCTGAAAAAGCCGTGCTGGGGGTGTTATTACTTGATAATAGTGCATGGCCAATTGTCAAAGAACAACTAACCTTTAAAGACTTTTATCGAAGAGAACATCAAGTTCTCTTCGATATAATTTCAAAAAAACTAGAACAAGGTGAATGTGTTGATAATCTAAGTCTTAGTAATGAAGTTAAAACTATTCCCGAACTAAAAGAAATCAACGGCGAACTCTATGTTTTTGAGTTATTTAATCAAACCTATAGTATCTCCAATATTGCTTCCCATGCCGCCATTGTTAAAAACCATTCGCAGCGACGAAAGTTTAAAGAGATATTGGACTATCTCGATAAACACGCAAATGAAGGGGATATAAAAGCCTTAGTTCAGCAAGCTTATCAAGAACTAGACCAATTAATCTTTACACCGTTACCAACACATCATGGCATTTTATATCAGAAGTTTTTAGATATTCAACCACAAGCTATTGATTGGCTATGGCCGAATCAAATTGCGCGAGGGAAAGTCTCTATCATTGCGGGCAATCCTGGTTTAGGCAAATCACAAATTACAGCGTATATGGCGGCTGTTGTTTCTAACGGGGGTGTTTGGCCAATCGAACAAACAAAATGTAATCCAGGAGGTGTAATCTTTCTTTCAGCCGAAGATGATCCGGCAGATACCATTCGCCCCCGTTTAGAAGCAATTGGTGCAGATTTAAGCAAAGTTTATATCATCAAACTGATTGAAAATAAAAAACAAGGAAAGGATATTAAACGTAGCTTCAATCTTAAAACGGACTTACCTAATCTAGAAAAACTGTTAAAAGAGATCTCTGATAAAGAGCTCTCTGATATTGCCTTAATTGTGATTGATCCTATTACCGCGTATTTAGGTCAAACTGACAGTTATAACAATGCAGAGGTTAGAGGGTTACTTACCCCCTTAAGTGAATTAGCAACCAAGTATAACGTGGCTATTGTGGCCGTTTCTCACCTTAATAAGAACTCAAGTCAAGAACCCTTATTACGTGTAGCGGGTAGTTTAGCGTTTGTTGCAGCCGCACGTTCCGCTTTTATTGTCATTGCCGATCCCAATGATAAAAAACGTCGTTTTTTATTACCTACTAAAAACAATATTTCTGAAGATAACTATGGCTTTGCTTTTTCTATTCAATCATGTTGGTTAAAAGACTGTCAGATAGCTACCTCCAAAGTGGTTTGGGAAAAAGAAACGGTCAATGAAGATGTACTCAATCTTATGAAAACATCAGATGACCCAGAAGAACGAGGTGCTTTACAAGAAGCTATCGATTTTCTTGCTGACCTTTTAAAAGATCGTTCAATGAGTGTTAAAAAGATAAAAACCTTGGCCCACCAATCGGGACATTCACAGATAACGTTAAGGCGTGCTAAAGAACGATTAGGAATTATATATAAAAAAGAATCTTTTTTAGGTGATTGGGTATGGATATTACCAAAAGAAATTAATTCTTCCCATCTTGATCATGCTGACGATCTTGCTCATACACAAAAAGATGAGCAACTTGATCAAGATGGGAGAGTAGATAATTTTTTACACAAAGCGGCCTCAAATTATCCTTATTCTGAACCAAAAAAGAACAATTTTAACTCAAATTGTTCAAATCTTGTCGATCTTGATCATGATCACGATCTTGCTCATATAGGATGTGTTAAGCAACATGATGAGCAAGATGAATTGGATAAATTATTATCTAATAGTATACATAATGAACTAGATAAACAAAATTTAACCAAAATAGAAGAAAACAACGCCTTTGTCATTGATCTCGATATTCCCATCAGTGATGGAGGTAAATACGATGAATAAAAATCCTCTTGCTCAGTTACGTCAGAAAGGAATCACTATCCAAGTGATTCCTTTTGAACAAACATTTAAATTGATTATTAATCCACCACATCTGATTAATGATAAAACAAAAGAATGGTTAATTAAACATCAATCAAGGTTGTACGATTTTCTTAAAAAAGAACAATACTTAAAGAAACTGATAGAAAATGTGGGCCGTCATGACAACTGGACGAGTGAAGAAATCGAAGAGATGTTTGATTTCGCGATTAATCAGATTGGCTTAGATGTTGCCATCTCCAGCTATCAAATTACCGCCAGAGCTCAGTCTCGTATTGTTTCTCTGGGCGGCTATAACAAAACAGCTTTCTGTAAAACTTGTCAAAAACATATTCTGTTAGATAAAAAAAGTCCCTATGAAGTTCCTCATTGCCCCTACTGTGAAAGAAACAAGGAGTCAACTAATGCTTAAGAACCTACTACAGAGAGTAATACCTTCCCTAGCACAATTCAGGGAAAATAGGACAAAGAAAAAATATGAGAAAAAGAAACAGAAAGTTTATTTCAAACTAGAGTCAGAAAAACAACAGCGTCTCTATCATTTTCTAAAAGCTAACAAATCTATTCGAGAAGAATGAGCACTTAAGCACCTAACAAAAACACTGGTTAAAATTAATGGCAGAGGTTAGATATGCCCCTGCCGTCTCTTATCGCATCGAAGAAACCTACGATATTTTGCAAAATTACTTTGAATTATTTTAAGGAGAAAATTCGTGTTAAGCCGATTAGCTAAAAAAGCCTTTTATTCTGATAATCAGGATGACAACACTAAACGTGATTTACATACCATTCACGTTATACAACCACCTATTAATGTTAATTTACTGATTAAACAAGTCGATTTTATTGATAATTCACCCTGGCTATTGATTTATAATAAGCTGATTTCAGCAAAAATACAGGATGAGCTATTTTTACATGAAGTTAAAACGGGAGAAATAACATTTTCCGGCGGCTATCAACTCCAGTGTTCTTTACTTATGGAATATGACATACAAGAAGAGAACGTTATCTCTGAAAAATATACTGTCCTCAAGGTTTTTAATGTCATCAAACCCCATTAAAAAGTAATATCACTATCAAAATCTTCTTGGGATTTCATTTCAGGCGTTACGAGTTCACCCTTGCCTTTTGTTAGCATCTGCAATTCATTGGCAATAATGGATAACGTTATCTGTTCATTACCTTCTTTATCTTTCCATTTTTGTGTTTTAAGACGACCTTCGATATAGACTTTAGCGCCTTTTTTAAGATGATCACGCGCAATTTTAGCTAAACGATTAAATAACGTAATATAATGCCATTGCGTTTGTTTAATCCATGTACCCGCTTTATCCTTATAACTATCCGTCGTCGCTAATGAAAGTATTACAATAAGCTTATTTGTATCAGTTGAGTGAATCTTCGGGTTTTTACCTAAATTTCCAAGCAATGTTACTTTATTTACACCATGAGCCATAAAAAAGTCCTAAAAATAATAAATCTGTTTACCGATATGGAAATCCCTAACACTTAATAACAAAATTAGCCGCAAAATTTGATGAACGAGATTCAACTCCGCCTCTATCGCCCGTATTAGGTGAAAAATTAACGCTATAATAGTTTCCAGCAACACTACCGACAGAAGGAGAGGTCGAGGCATACAAATATTGACCCTTGTAGAGAGAAGGATGGCTATGGATTAATATTTCATCAAACTGAAATGAGCCGATACCATTTCCAATCAACCCTTGGCCATAATTAAAATAGCGGTCATCTACTTTGACACTGCCATCTTTATCCCAACCACGAATAAATGCATCTCGTAAATCGGGCACAGCAAAACAAAATTGATTAATAGCAATTTTAATTTTTTGAGCTACTTCCGGCATTGTCTCAGTACCTATAAAATCAACAGGGATATTAGTACCGGAAATAGGAGGCGGTTTACCCTGACCATTTACTTTAGCGAAAACGTTAAAGTTTTCATAACTTGTTGAGAAAATCCAGTAATCGCCCGGTTTGATTGTACTTGCGTCGACACAGGTAATACGTGTTAATTGATGTCCTCCTAAGAATTCAGCGAGGTAGATAGCTACGTCTCTAGCGGTTTGGGTCGATAAGAGTGATACTGCTATTGCAGTTAGGTTAGATGGTACCGGATTGGTGCCTTGTCCATCGACAGTGAACCATACTCCGTAGGTATTGGTTGTATTTGAAAATTGAAACCACTTACCACGTAAATTTTTAGCATCCGTACCTTCGATATAAAAAAGCTGTTTTACTAATGCACCATTCCGTAAAGGAACAATATTAAAGCCACTGATCTTATCATCTGGGGGTGTTACACCAGCAGCGATTTTACCCTGTACATAAACACGATTAGGATAATCAGAACTGAGGTAGGCATTGACGCCATAATCATTGCCTTTAAATACACCTTCTACGGTAAATCCTGATGTTTCAGGTGTACTTATTCTTGCTGCTCCCGAACGATTGGTAGTTAAAATTAATTGGTTATTACTGTTCAAATTAACGGTAACAAAGCTAGTACCCGTTCCAAATTGATAATAACCTATTTCATCGTTCCAAAGTCTATTAGCAAGACGTATATTAGGGATCACTCTGTGTACAGTACCTGATCGTAAATAACGCGTACCATCACAAAGTAATTCACCAAATTGGACTGTGGGATAAGCAGCAGGAAATATTTTGCCTATATCACCATCATAAATAAATAAACTACCTTGCCTATAATAAACAGGCAATCCATTACTTAAGTCATCAGGCTCTGGTTTTGGTAAAAAATCATGTAGATACTTAATAATTGCATCTAATGCTTCATTAAGCTCGGTCTTTATTTTATCTATCTCTACTTGTACATCATTTCCATTGGCTAAATAATTCCATCTTGTCTGTGTTACTTGAGAACTGGGAGAATCGAATAACCCCCTTACCCATACCTTGCCTTCCTTGGTTGTAAATACCTGAATTTGATTCTGCATATCTAAATACCCGGAAGTTTCCTCCGGTAAATTAGGATTGCTATCGACAATATATCGACCTTCTTTTTTTAGATTATTGACATCCTCTTTTGTATCGCCAAGGTAAGGAATACAACCATTAACATAATCTAATTTAACTAGCATTGATTCACCTCTTTATTCCAAAGTATTGTGAGAACAAAATTTTCTTTTATTCCCAAAAGACGTCGTTTGCCTGTAAATCTTAGAGAAAAAAAACTGTTAAAATCATCTTGTAGACTAGCAAGCTGCATGAGTTAGGTTTTAATAAATCCATTTACCACTAAAGAAGGTTGCATAATGTTAAAAGGAGTACTTCCTCCTGTAGAGTTGGTTTTGCCAGGACTCTCTTTTCCACACCCCCCGTAAGGTCCACCTTGAAATGTTTCCACTTTTGGATGGTCTATAAATGTGTGGGTATGTGCAACGAGCTCATCTATCGTCATTTTATGTGTTTCTTCACCGCCACTACTTCCAACGATATTGCCGAGTATAGCTGAGGCATCCCCACCTGCACCGACTAAGGTACGTCGACAGAAGTTAGGAATATTAAAGGTTGTACTGCCATCACCCTCACCGAATTGAGTGCCAATAGCATCAAATAAATCAGCATACTCAATACGGCCAACTTCACGTTCATCCATTAAAAGAAACCCTGGACGCTCAGTAATATGCGCCCCTGTTAAAATGAAATCACCGGGTTGTATCAACCTATTAATTTTCTTTTCGATTACATCCAATTTCTTTTCGACTGCATCCAATGCATCATCAAGCTGGGTCTTTAATTTATCTATTTCTACTTGTACATCACTTCCGTTGGCTAAATAATTCCATCTTGTCTGTGTGACTTGAGAATTGGGGGAATCAGATAAACCCCTTACCCATACCTTACCTTCTTTGGTTGTGAATACCTGGATTTGATTCTGCATATCTAAATACCCGGAAGTTTCATCCGGTAAATTAGGATTGCTATCGACAATATATCGGCCTTCTTTTTTTAGATTATTAACATCCTCTTTTGTATCACCAAGGTAAGGAATACAGCCATTAACATAATCTAATTTAACTAACATTGACTCACCTCTAATATCGGCGTCTGCGTTGACTTCGCACAGTGCTTCGCGTATTTACATAGCCTAGGGGGTTTAATACAAACTCTTCCATTTCCTTTTGATGTATCGAAGATAACAGCGAATCTGAATCTTTAATTAAATGCTTATTCAATTCTTGGACTAACATTGCAGCCGCATCTGCTCTGTCATCCTTTGTTAAACATCCCTTGTCATAGGTTATTAGATCGAGTTGCGTAAATAAGCTGTATTGCCAACGCTTATCTGCCGAATACTTCAAGCAATCTAGCTTATCTCGCTCCAAACACTCCGCATGCACGATCAACTTATGCCGACGTAATACAGGACTTAATGTATCTATAATCCTTCGCTCTTTTTGTGCTGTGTTGTATAGGTCTCGGCAACCCATAACGATACCTGTCTCATTCATCCTGTTTAAGAATAAACTTCGCACCGTTCCATGACCCATATTTGATTCAATAACAATATCGGATACCCCCAGCAGAGAAGCGAGATTTAATAGCCAATCGATATTGTCGTTCGTCACTCCTCCCTGTAATCCCCCCACACTAAAGAGATGAATATAACTGGCGGCTGATCCACCTACGCAATAACTCACTTCATCACCTCGACAACCCGCCGGGTCTATCACCATGATCTTATGTTCGTAAGGGACTAACATAGCGCTGTCCGTAGGGCTACACTGCGATAAATCTTTTCCTATTTGTTGGCAGCGATACGTTCCTGTTATAGATACCTGACTTGGCGCTTGAGTCGTGGAACCCGATGACAACACTAAAATATCCTGTACTTTAATCCTCGCCCTGCTTGCATCCGATAGGTCTGCATTCAACATATACTGCAACTCAAATCCTTCTGGCCCCCAGTCTAATTCCTTCTCGAGCAAGATATCCTCGGTGTATCTCTCTGGGTCAGCGGATTCGCCCCTATCTCCTGATACGCCATATCCTGACTGTTTAAAGCGCTGTGATAATGCAAGTACATAAGGAGCAAGCGTATGGCCATATGTCCGTATTGCTTTATCGGATGGCACTCTGCCTGGCCATATCCGTATATCAAATCCACGATTAGGTAACGTCTTATAGATCGATTGCCTTGTCTGATATGTTCCTAAATAAATAATCTGACCATGTGTACATATTCCGGAAAAATCTTTACTGGTATTGAGTAACTTATCTCGTTCTGTCTGACTATAGCCATTCTTAGTCGACTCAATATCATCCGCTATCAATACATCGGCCCGCTTACCTTGCAGCGATGCCGTTATACCGATACAGGCAATGCTGGGTGATTTATCCAACGGCTTAAGTGCATTGTTGATATCGTATGAACAGTACGATGACCTATCTCCCTGACATTTGTTTGCCTTCATACAGTTAAGAATGGGCCAATGCTCTATTAACCGAACTATCAATGTAGCTAATTCGGATGCCTGTCTTCCCGCTGCCGAGATAATTAAGACACGCGTCCTCGGTTCCATAATCAGACTCCACACCCCATATAAGGCGGTTAATGTACTTTTCGCCTCACCTCTCTGCGCTAAGATCATTTTCTTTTTAGGGCCTGTCTGTAAATAATGTGCTATATCCGCTTGCATGTCGGTTAGACTGAACCCTAAGAATTTCATGCCATAACAAGCAAAGTCCCTAAAGTCTTCAAAGCATACCTTCAAGAGAGATAACTGCTCTGTTGCTCTATACGATATCCCCGAAAGAGGTTCAGCAATAGACTCTAAAAAAGCGACTTTTCTGGATAATGATGGGTTCGTATACATATTAATACGATGGCCTACAATTCTTTGAACTGCTCTATCGCTTGTGCAAGACTCCTTGGTTCATCATCCAAATCGAGTGTCTGTTGTACTTTATAAACGGTGATCTCGTTATCCTTTAAAAACTTAGCAATCACAGACTTATCAGCAGAACTTAAGTATTTGCCAGAAGCTGTGCTGGCTTCTAGCTGCGACAGCAACGAATCCACAAATAAATTATGAAGTTTATAAAGCTTCTGACTATCGAGTCTCACTCGTCATCCAATTCCAATACCTTTTCATGTTCCAATATCTTTTTCTGATCTTGCTTTAAGGTATACGTCGTTGCATCAATCACTGTACCTGCAGGAACTTGCTCCGTGAGGTACACCGTCGTACCTTCTGAATCCGTGGTGTAGGTATAACTCTCTCCTAAAATCTGCAATACACCATTCAGATGCAATTCCATCGTACTAATATCAGTTGCCTTCAAGTCAAATACATCGGTTTCTATCGCCAGTGTTAATACTTCTTCGTACTGCATAACATTAGCCTTGCCTATCGACTTAATGATGTTTTGTATTTGCCTTAAATTGTCTGATATCAGTACCATCAATCGGTCATAAATATCTTTTAATGCTTTATCAACGTAGCGCTTCGTTGTCGCATCTTGATCTAATATCGGGTCTGCCAGATTGAAGATACGTAAATGGTTCATATCTAAGTTCTTTCTGAAGTTAGCGACAGATACACCTTCAATAACTTCTTGAGCTAATAACAATAACTGTTCATAGGCCTCATCTAACTGCTCCCGAAAGAACGGCGCGCCTTGTGAAAAGTTAACGCGCATCTTCGTATTATCGGTGCTTCGATAGAGGTACACTGTTCTATCCGCCTCTAAAGGCGTTTTTAGATGAATCGTATTCCTCGATTCAAAGATATAACCTTCTTTAGGTAGGGGAATATCGTCGATCGTTATATTGATATCTTCTTGCTCAAAATAGTCTATGTTCACAGGTAAGATTTGCTGTCCTTCGACACTCTTAAAGGATTCCCATGATAATGCCATCTCAATATCTCCTTATCTTTAATCAATCATCCGATAATGCTCTACCTACCGCTCGCACTATCGGATTAATCCGCAGTAAGGGTGCTGCTTTTAAATAATCTTCTACGGTTAAGTCTTTGTCTTTAGGATTTAATGTGGCTGTAATAAGATTACCTATCCAGCTACCTGCTGCACCTATAGGTGCTATCTGGCCTATCTCACCTGGTCTTGTCAGTAATCTAGGTAGGCTACTCATAACCCCTAACATCGTTGTATTCATTGCAGCATCTGATATAAACCCAGCTGTCGTCTTATAGTCCTCTGCACCAGAAACCTTGTTTTTCAATGCCGTTAACATCAAACTAAACGGCATCTGATAAAGCAGCATCATACTGATACCGAGATTACCTGACTTGACACTCTCGTTACGTAACAGCTTGTTCTGTGCGACTAATGCGAATTTATTCCAGCCCATTAGCTGTTTCATAACAGGTGTGAACTCTGCAAAGTAAGGCGCTTCGCCTAATCGTCCTTTCTGTACAAAGTAATCCATTGCTCGAAGACCTACACCATTCAGTTCCCTCTGTAGACTATCTTCAAATAATCCTTCTGGGCTGTATCCTCCCTTTAATCGAGCGGCTAGTTCGTCTGTCATGCCAAAGTCTCTTAAAATCCGCATGGCTTCGGCGTGCGATTTCTCACCTACAACGTCAACGCCTTTAAAAATACGATTGAAATACGTATACAAAAGACCTGAATTAAGATTGATCTGCCCATTCAAGACATACTTCATTCCATTTAGGTAATGTGTACCCGAAGCAGATGATCGGATCATACGATACAACGTACCTGATACATTCAAGTCAGAGTTGTCCATCGCGTAATTGTGTATTAATCGCCACTTAACATCATCCTTAGGGACGGCATTAAGAATAGTACTCAGCTCTTCTCTTAACTGTGGGTTCTCGATAAGGTGAGTAAAGTCTTTCCACATACCACCTTGTAGTATCGCTTTGAATACCTTGGTATATCCGTACTTGAATGCTGCTATACCAAAGTCTATTGCTGCGTAATATCCAGAGCCGCCTAATGCCATAAGGCTACCTAAGCTGGATACGGATTGTAATAACTTGTTATTATCAGAAGGTAGATAGCCTAGAATAGCATCGATACCTGTGATCATATCCTGAGACCACTGAGTAGGTACACCCGCTGTATGTTGGATACGATTTACTTCATCTCTTAAGTGCGTTAAGTTTTTAAAGCCTACATGTGCTAAGGAATATCTACCTGATTGGATAGCATTATATCGCTGCATCAATCGTGTTACATCTGTATCAAGTAAGTCGGCTAGTCTTAGTCGTTTACCCTCCCCGATATCGTGTATTTTGTTGGTATCGAATGCGGTTCTGTTTTTTAGATTGCTGCTTAATCCCTTCGCTTCCTGTGCTTCTGATATGAATTTCATAACAGAATCAGCATTAAACCCTGCATCAATAAACCCGGCTATCTTCTTACTGTTATCGCCCGAGAATGTTGTAAGGTTGTCTATCCTACCTGAACCGTTCTTAGTCAGTCTGTCTAACCACATCTGACTCGCTTCTTCTAATACAGATGCATCTACCTCTGGCATTAAGTCTTTGATACTACGACGTAACAGCGTTTTTATATTAGCCGTACTAAATCCCTGTTGTATCAGATGTGATATCTTATCTGTGCTATACCTTCTAGGTAGGTAATATTCTGATGGTGCAACATCATTTAGGAAGCCAGCTGCTCTCCCTTCTTTGTACCCTATCTCTGCCCATCTTGACTCTTTGTAAGCTTTAACAAGATCAGCTATAGCAGCGTTAGGTACTTCAGGAATAACTCTTCCCGCTATATCAGCATCGTAAGCTTGATGCATATACTCGGTGAACGCTTGATTAATTTCTTTATACTTTTTTATCAGCTTATCTCTACCAAACATCTGTTGTATCTTGCCGAATCCAAAATGTTTGTTTAAGACATCCGAGATAGCTTCTTCAAAGTGCATACTTGCATTAACTAGCTTACCTTCTATGATCCTTTTATAATCAGTCGCTGACATAGACCCTGTCATATCAGCGGCATCAGCAAATAAACTGCTAGCCAGATTAGTCGTCTCTTGATTGTACTTCGCTACCCGGGTGTAGTAATCCAAGTCTGGATTAAGTTTAGAAGCTTTTCTGAAGGTATGCCTTATAACATCTGCTCTGTACTTAGAAGGATCAGCCGCTACCTCATCAGGGTCTGCTTTAGATAATACCGCTTTACGGGATTCTCTCATCATATCTGATTCTAAATTAGGCATGAAGAAAGCGGTGGTTGCTAGCTCATCTTTAGGAATACGCTTAGCACTCAGTAGATCATGCAGGCTGTTAATCAAATCAGTATAAGCGGTATTCGTATCTGTATTGACTTGAAGTAGCTGGAGTAGCTTCCTAGTGAGTGTACGTAGCGTACTCTCTTTAGCACCAAGCAGACTCGGTGTGTTATGTAAATATTTAACAAGAGGATTATTCTGATGCCCTTTAGTAAAGAGGTTAGCGACTAGTTCTTCAGGAGACTGTAAAGCGTACTCCATTAGCTTATTATTATATTTAGTCCCTGTTTTCTCTCCAAATCGTTTAATCTTTACATCAGTCCAGTATAGCGCTTTAAGCTTCTTGTGCATCTTAAAGAGGTCTTCAGCCGCTGTCTTAGCGATGCCTGTTAGCTTACCGGCTCTAAAGTCTGCTATCTGATGTACGGTACCCGCATGTAACAGCTCATGCATCAATGCTGAGCCTTCTGCTTTAGACATATTATTTAAGTCTTTAGCTTTGATAATAATATGCTTATTCCTCAGAGTATAACTACCTGGGGCTTTGTACTTAGTATTAGCTGTTATCTTTAGGTGGGGGTTAGTTTCTAATAGGTGGTCTAACAGCTGGTGAGCAACTTGTTTATCGGTAATACTTAGCTTGCTGTTATCTACGTAGCTTCTTATCTTGGTAGGTTCTGTATAAGGTATATCCTTTTCAAGGTTAGGATTATAAACTCTACTTAGCTTCGTATCCCTTACCTGTGCATTCTGTATAGCATCGGCTTCTTTATCTATACGAGTACTTCTAACGGGTCTGATATCAGGATCAGGCATCAATCTAGCAGGTGCTGTATCAGATGCTAGCTCTGCTGTAGTAAACATACTGTCGGAATTACTGCGAAAGTTATTACTAAACTCTTCCTTTGCTTGAGTCGCTGCTTTAGGGGGCGTTTGTGTATACCCCCTATTTACGTTTGTAAATACCCCTTTAGGTATAACAGGCTCACCATTAGCCCATTTAGTCTTAGCTATATCGAGAGCATTCACCCCCGTACGATAAGCATAAGGTGCTATGGCGCCTGTTCCTATGGCTGCCGCTACCCAGTCTCCTACATTTGCACCACCTATCCTATTCTTAGCCGCTGCAACCAAATTTAAAACATCCAACGAAGCCGTGGCCGTATTGCCTACGAGTCCATATCCAGCCAGAGATAACTGAGATACCAACAACGGTAAGTCTGCTCCGATAGCACCCGCCGCCGCAGACCAAGGATTAGCCGCCATAATCTCCAAAGATTCACGATGATCTAAGACCTTCTGCTGCTTGTACTCATATTCCTCTAAACTGTTGCTCTTCAATAAATAACCAGCCTCTTCTTTGTTATAAATAGCACCACCTTGATGACTTGCTTTTACCGCTTCTCCACTATCAAAGTTATCGTCTGACTCAAAGTTTGGCGACATTAGCCAGTCTACGATATTGGCTGTCGTGCTTTCTTTTGCTCCCTCGATAGCGGAAGCAAGACGAGAGACAGGATCCGCTTGGTAACGTTTTTCATACCACTTGGCTATTTGTTTGTCTTCGAGGTTATCCAGAGCCGACTTAGGTACCAACGGCGCTGGCTTTGTGACGGTCTTCAATAAGGGGTTAGGCGCTTTCTTCTGCGCTACAGCCGGATCAATCGGAGTAACCGGGTTATTACCAAACTGGAATAGGTCTGGCTTAGGTTGTACGTCTGTCATCAGTGACTCCTAACCTACTCAAAAATCCTGTTTCTGCTAGGGAGAGGCCCATTCGGCTGATATACATAATGTTGTCCAACTGGGTAAGAACACTCCGTTGATAATGACTCAATCCTGAAGTATCTGATGCCTCTAATCCTGTTTTCTTGCCAATTTGCAACAATTTAGGAATAAGTGCTTTTGCAGTGTTAGGATCATCACTTAGGTAAACAGAGGCTAACAGCTCTATCGATTTGTTATATGCCTCGGGGGGTAGCTTTGATGCTTTGACCATTGCTGTCACCTTAGGCAATACATCAAAGTCCATCTTTTTTATAATCTCTTCTCTAGGTTGATCTGAATGCTGTAACTGGTTCGCTAAAATATGATTCCGGAGTTCAGGGTCTAGATTTAACTGCGTATTTGTACTTTGTCCCTGTACTGTTTCTAACTGCATTCCATCTTCTACCGATTTAGCATAGACAACGGGCATAGCGGCTTTCCTGCCTTCCGTCTTAGCTTTGGTGTAGTACGCTTCCTGCTTTTGTTTAGCAATCTGATTAATCGTTGCAAGGGAGACAATGACGTCTTGAAAGGGAAGTCCCGCTTCGTTCGCCTTATCAAACTTGATGTGATATCCAGAAGTCCCATCGGTATAAAATTCAGCATCTCCCAGCTTACGAGATATATCGGCGGGTAAGTTTTCGCCTAGCTTATCCTTCAACACGGCAATCACAGCATCCTGTAATCCCTCTTTCCATATCTCAGGGTCTATACTGTTTAATCGGGATTGGCTAATAGGATCCATCTGTCTTCGCATATCTTGACTGGTAAAGTGACCCAGCATGCGGGTGTCAAACACCCAGTTCGTCCCCTTGATTTCCTCTAGTTTTAAGATCGGATTACGTTGCTGCCAGATACTGGATACAATGCTGTTGATATTCTTAGGAGAGTCTCTGAGCATATCTGGAGACTGTATCTGCAACTCATTTAAGATAGCCTTCATCTGAGACTTAATTACATTGTCTGATAAGTCTCTGTCAGCACCTGTCCAACCAAAGGTCGTAAAGAATCCCTTGATAGCACCCGTGTCATATATCTGCTTAGCATCCTTATTAATATCATGGATACCAGGAACCGGAATTGGATTCGCATGCGATTCCTTATCGTCTAGGTAGTTTTTAAATTTCTGGTATAGATTTCCTTCCGTCGTATTCGTTAAGGCCACCGCCTCCACAGCAGAACGGTATGCCACAGGAACCTGATCCGCTATCTCCTGGAAATTGATGGAATCGGCTACCCTTAACTGTGACACCGTAAAATTAAGCATGTCAGCAAACCGACTGCTAATCTTCCCCGACTCTATCTGGCTTCCCAAGTCCTCTACCGCGTACTCCCAACCGCGCTTTAATAAACCTTTCCACGCTAAGCTGGATTCAGGATCATTATCTCGCTTTGCTGTCTGAATCAGACTCGAGATATTTTGGCTGTCTGGATTAAGCTGCTTTATGCTCGCCTCTCGTACCTCTTGTGGAGACAATCCAAGTTGACCTGCTTGTTGTATGATCCCTGTCTCTGTCACAGCACCCGACTGAATACGTGACTCTAAGGCAGCTTTAGGGTTAGATGCGGGGTCTGCATCCTTCATAAACTTTAGAAATTGATTAGCTGTAAGCGTACCTTCCTTGACATGCTGAGCTAAGACTTGAGAAAACGCCGTAAGCTTAGCCTGTCTCTGATTAACATCGGCTATCTGAGATATCTGTTTAGCTGCCTCTGTAGACGCTATCAAAACCTGTGGCTTCTGTTCTCTGACTTTCTTGTTATAACTGGTATGTAATGCGGTTATCGAACTCGCATATGCAGCGCCTAACTTAGGTAAGATATAATTAGCAAAGTCGGATACTTGCTGTGGGGAAACAGCCGCTTCGCCATACGCCTTCAAACTGTTCTTAATAATCTCCTTCTTGTCCTTATCCGGTATCGCCCCATTTGATTGCAGATTATTAACCGAATGCATGAACTGCTTAAAGCTCGAACCTGGTGTAACCGCATCGATGCCTTGTTGGTTTATAATCACACGGTTAAAACTATCATAGGCACTCTCAATGCTCCGCTGTTGGGCTACACCAAACCGGGCTTTCTCAAACGCTTTAAACCCTGCGGTATTACTTGATTCTAAACTTTTAGCTAGATTATTCTCGAAATCCTTGCCTACATACTGTTTATATCCGGCTACGCTTTCTAATAATTTACTATGCAATTCTTGTCGCTTTGTGTAGTACTCCGTATCGGAATAACCCGAATAAGCACCCTGCTGGGCTAATTCAGCTAAGCTATTTTGGTATTGATTGATCTGATGTTGTAGGGCTGTATTTGCATACCCTTGTTTATAGGAATCTCGTATCCACCAACGCTGTGTCTTGGCGCGATCTTCTATATTATCCTGAGGATTCGCGTTAGCATCCACAGCACCCTTTGCGATGGCCTGTTGATCGATGCTCTGCATAACACCAGGCAGCATTGGCAATATCCCTTGTAGAAAAGACTCTGCTGCTGAAGGGCTAGAGTAGACTTCCGGCGTCTTAAACTGCGGCGACGCAACGCCAGTTAAGAAGTTAGCTGATTGGGTTTCTTGTAATGGATTTAAAGGCATTTCACTTTATCCCTCTCTCAAACTAATTTTGCTGACTGTAGAGACATGCCGACTGCTTTACCGATACCTTCCCATATACCTTTGTTCAGAATACCTCGGTAGTTGCCCATTACCGCATCTCGCATATTAAACTTGGCTTGGTCAGCTATCTGATCTAACTGCATATTTGATATCGTCAACATCTGGTCAAGACTGTTTTTCTGCTTACCCGTTAACAACGATTCGGCTGTCGATACGGTTGCAACCGCATCTTTAACAGAAGCACCGATGTTATCGCCAGCACCCGCATTAATCTGACTCTTATCCTGTGCTCCTTGCGCTTGTATGTTGAACAAACTCCCCTGAATAGCCTGCTTGTTTGCATTGAACTGAAGCTGCTGTTGTGTAAAAGCTTTCATCGATTGCAACGCTATACTCTTATTGTATTCTGCTATCGCTTTGTTCTGAGCGGTTGTTTGCTCTGCATTAAAGATACTATCTTGACTAGCACTATAGATGCTGCTGGCGGCTATTAACCCTGCTCCTGTTGCTGCAAATCCCATGAATACTGTACCTCTTTATATTCTTGCGCTTCGGGGGTAATAACTTAATAAATACCAAACATTCACGATGTTCATATCATGGTTTCCCACAACACTAAATGTGACATACGTACTATCGGCTATTGTCCTGCAAGGAAACTGCACGTTATTTCCTTTGGATACTAAGGCTTTATTAAGTTTTAAATCGGTACTATTCATTATTAACCCTGTCTGCTTGTACCGAATGTCTACACCTGTCCTTGTGTCTTTTACACGACAATACATTTCCCCTATGCTGTAAATACTGGCCGCAAGACGTACCAGACGCACCTTCGATGTTCCTACTTCCTTATTATTCTGATCCTTTAAGATCACAGGTGTTAACGTATAAGTACTTTCATAACCAATACCCACCTGGTAAGCCCCATCCGGTATGTCTGCATATAACCGATCATCCTTAATACGAATCGCGACAGGTTCTGTTGCATACGTATTGTTATCTCCAGGCAAGCCAATTAATGCTAAATGCGAGGCATAATCTAATAACATCTTAGGCAAGATGGCAGAGCCTCCTTTCAAAGGTATGCGTGTCCATAAATCTAAGAAGATGGCATTACGAGCCCTAGGATTTATTCGAGATACAATGAATCCTGGCGCTGTACTAAACATAACCTTTGAGAGAATAATCAACTCCTCTCCCGCAAAATACGCCGAGATGACATCTGTTTTGAATCGCCATAGGCTCCAACTATTCTGCTGTTTTCCATCAGATGACCATAAGTATTCATAAACATATAAATCCTTCGGATTTGATCCCGACGCGATGGCGATGTTCATCGTACTGCTGGACACAATAAAACGTATATCTCCCTCAAAAAATTCAGGTAAATGCTGGGTTGCATCTTGGGAGATGTACTGACTATTCGTGTACTCCGAAGGAACTAACTCTAAAAATCCGGAGTAATTCATATCACGCTTGAAAGGATAGAGAATGGTCTGCCCTATTAATCCACCAGGAATTTGACTCGTACAATTCAAACTAGAAGTAATGCTGACACTTGCATTCTGCGGTGTCAGAATACTGTTCCCTGCTGAAACAACCGCTTGTAGGTTGTCACCAAATACAATCAAGTCTTTATTAAACTGAATACCCTGCCTTAAGGTTGTATTCTGGCTGGAACCTATCCCTAAATCGATTCGGTCTGATGGAAGCAGCGCTATAACCGAACTACGATAGAAACGAAAAGGGTCTGTTGAATTAGACATACTGACATAACAGCCAGACAAAAAAACTAACCTACCTTGATAGGTTGATATCCCTGTTATGTAACCGTTCTTGACAAATCCTGGGTCATCGTTGTTATGACTATCACCTGATAAGAGTCCTGCATAATCTCCTTCATGCAGACCATCAACATCTAAATATAACGGCATGTTACTTAAACGTGACGTACTGCCATACTTCGCTGTCTCCAACCACGTTGTGGAGGCATAATTAAACTTAAAATAAGCTAAATTTTCCGGGTCTGTCCCTACTGAAATAATATATCCATCCAATATCTTCGGTAAGTTAGCAGGTAAGTCTTCGATAGAATTTGTATTGTTTAATCCCGATACCCCTATGAAGCTACTTCCAGATGTTGTTGTTATTCTTAAGTCATCCGTGTCGGCCGCAATAGCTACATAAGGGCCATCTCTCACGACGGTTATGTTCGGTATCTTTAATGCATTAATTGCTTTCTCTAACTCTGCCGCCACATTGTCTATGCTTGATAATGCGCCATCTTTTGAATCCGATCCCGATGGCGTTTTATACTGTACGGTCACCGGCGTGATCCCTGTTGCTTCAATATGCAACTTATAATCCTTACTGAATGCTGACGCTTTAACAAAAAAGAAACCATTCCGACTTGGGTTTAAAGAGCCTGGATTAGACTCTTTTCCGATAGGCTGTTCAGTATTGAGGATAAAAACTTTATCTTTTAATGCGGTTGTCTGGATGCTTAAATTAGACTTCCCCACAAGATACGTATGACTACCTGTGTATTTAGTACGAAAGTCTTTGTTAAGAACCCAATAAGTGCCAGATATCGCATCAATATAAAGATGACTGGATGACTCACTCGATTCTGTTCCAAAACGAGGTAAATAAATGCTATACAAACCCGTTGCTGATACCGTACTTAATATAAAACCAGCCGTATTAGGCAACCCAGGTCTTCTACGTAAAGATGTCGTTGGGTCTGATAACATATTTATCTGCGCTTCTGCTTGTCCGTCTATACGAAGTTGTGGTGTCTGTTGTGATACCCCTTGTAATAGCGATACGTAACTACCTTCGATAGCCGTCATATATATCTCGCCCCATTGAGCTGTCTATATCGAGCACTATACATCGTACTCAATCGCTGATTTCTAACATGTTCTCGATGTAATAGGGATAAAGATCGTTCGGCTTCTTCTAGCAATATTTTGTAATTATTATCTACACCGATATCATCCCGATACGTATTAGCGGCTGTCTTGTTTGCTACGTAAAGCGATGCATATTCAGGCATCCTATCCATCTCTAAATCTAACACTATCTTAAGCTGCACTTTTTCTGAAAAAACTTTACTCTGCCTATTAATATCGAATAAATAACCATCGGGTGTACGTAGATACTTTTCCCCTTTAACAACCGAATAAATACTCAAGCTGTTATGGGGAGGCGTTATAGAACCGTCCTGACTCGGTATGAATGCTTGTTCTATCGTATTAAACCACCAGCCTGTCGCGAGTAAACCTATCCGTACCTGATCTATCCCTGAAATGATGATGCCTACACTCGGATTATCCGAAGCTAAGGTCACTATCTCTTGTTCACCTATCGCTCTTAAGGATGTATTAATCGCTTGTATCTGATTCATGTGATTAATTACACACTCCCATTACTGCGTATGAGTCATAACTACGACTACCCCTTACTAACGGCATCACGCTAATAAGGGATATAAAGTTAACTTCGGGAACTATTTACTTGATAACTTATTCGGTGCTGGTGGCGTTTCCCCTTCTGTAATGTTAATCACCGCTGTTGTATCCGGCCTACGTGCGCCTACCGTATACATGGCATAACAATCGAGCACATTACTGAAGTTCTGCTTGTCATCCCAAAAGCTGGATGTAAAAGGCTTCGCCTCTACAGTTACCAATCCTCTCGACTTACTAAACGTAATCATCTGGCATTGAGCATCCGTCGTATCAGTATTGAAGTTAGGCCCTAACGGATGGTTAGTACTCGTACCGTAATCCGATGGAAACTCAAGAAACTCGACGACGGGAATACCATTCATCATCGTAACGCGTCTCTGTTTAAATCCATCTAAATTTGCTTGACCATAGTCCGCATTCATTAATTTAGGGTGCTCTATGATCTGGCTGTAATACTTAGGCGAAACCAGCGTAACCATATCGGATAATGGAATTTTTCTTCTAACGAGTTCTTCCACAGAGGCTCTATGTGCTTTGTTTAATAAGAACGCGTTACTTTCAATATCTGATTGAGTGGTAGGATCTTTTGCAACCGTCACCTTTATCTCTATACCATCTTTGAAAGCAGGCTTAAGGTCATCCGGTGCTTTCCAACCTCTATTCTTAATCAATTGAATCGCATGTGCATTATCAAACAACTCAGCAAAGCTCGTACCGTTGTTCTGGCCCATATCTGCTAACCAGTCAGGACTTGTCCAGTCATCTTGATAGTCAATGGGATTCCGAATGTACAAAACAGTATCCACCACAATAACAAGCTTATCGTTCGTTACCTTCTGCGGGTCTAGCGATATACCTGATTTACGACCTTTCACTGTACTGTTATTTAATCGGTCTACCCGGTATGTATTACTTCGATCTGCAACAGAACGTTGTTGACTTAACGAAGTAAATAAAGCGCCATACTGAAAGGCGGTATCAACTTCATTTTGATATATTTCTAAGTGAATATCTTGGTCTGAATTAATTCCAGCCCAATGTACTCTTGTACTTTCTCCAGCATAAGGTGTATTTGGCATCGTCTATTTCCTCCGTAAATGTCATAACCCGGCACTTTTCCCCATCTTCCGACGGCGAATAAGGTCGCTGTACCTGTCTCTATACTGAGGAGATTCTAAGCTTCTCCCCTTAGCGTCTTGTTTGAGCTGGTTTAACTCTTTAGAAAAATTTTCTCGGGACAATAACCCTATAGCTTGATTACCTGCTATAGCGCCTATCGGCGCCCCTACTCCCAACCCTGCCGTATACTGCAATACAATATCGGCATAGCCCTTATAATCACCGCCGTCTGCCATTAGCTTCGCCGCTTTCATTAATGCAGGAGGCGCTTTCGACTTAAAGATGTCATTCATCTGTGACCATTTCTCTGCACCACCCGACATCGTGTATATCTCTTGTACGACAGCCTGACTTTCCTGGATGGTTCCAGCAACATACTGATGCGCCAGTGACAACGCTAAATCCTGATACTCAGCAGGAATCTTAGACTTTAAGTACGCTTCGTTTACCAACGCCGTATCAGCATGCTCTACGGCTTTTTGGACAATAGCGGCTACGTCATCAAACGTTATGCCTGTTGCTTTCTGAAGTATGGCTACCCCCGCATCAATGGATGCATTACCGGAAGAACGTATCGGTTCGGCGTCATTGGTAGGAAGGTTGGGTTTAACCTCAGGTACCTCGGTTGACTGATCAGTTGTTTTCTCCGTTGTCTTAACTGCTCCCGCTGCCTTTGTTTCTTGTGATGCTTGGTATAATTGTGCTGTTGTCTTGGATCGCTGTTCAGGGGGTGCTTGTGCCGCTAACGATGCACCCTCAATCTGCATGGGAATGGATTCATTTGTCGTATTCACTTCTTGTTGCACCATAGAACTCCTTTGCTAAATAGTGTTATAGAATTTAAGGCTTCACACTAATCCCTGCTGCGCTGCATTGAGATCAGCTTGTTGTGGTTGGCTAGAGAGCATCTGAGAAGATGTTTCTTGCTGTTGCTTGGCTGCATCTTGTTGTGATTGCTGTTGTTCTAAAAGCTTCTGTTTTAGCTCTTCTTCCGTATAACTTAGGCTGCTTCGGTCTACGCCAAACCCAGAACATATCTGGTCTATTACTAAATCAGGGTTAAAACGCTGGCTTGATTGCACTAACACCGGCAGAACCATCTGTATCGCATTCGCGACATACTGCAACCGAGTGACATTGGCCGAATCGTTCAAAGCTTGCATGCCCACCAGCACATCAACACCAATACTGTCCTCCATTAACAATGGCAGCATCCTCGGATCAGTCTCTGAAATCAGTATTTGTGCTAATCGGGTATGCAATACGTCTGAGATATTACTGTATACGCCCCCTAATGCTTGATTCGCTTCTTGAGCGTTCGTTCGGATCTCCTCGGCTGTAACCCGCTCGGCATCCCGCGTATTTCCGGAATACATAAAAGCGATGGATAGTTGCACTAACAACTGTTGTATATCAGCCTGTATCGCTTGTAGCTTGCTGTACTCTCCTCCCTCGTACGCGATAACATTCTTATCGGCAAGATTGCACGACACATAATCACCTGTATTCGCATCAGCAAAGTCGTCTTCCGATATGCCAGAACCCGAATCCACTAAATGTATTAACCGTGTTGCTGCAACACCATATAGCAAGCTTGACTGGGATAGCTGAGATAACCTTGCAAAATCCCCCGCATAGTCCTCAACATGGCCTCGACCGTAGTGCTCCCCTTGTATGAGATTCCAAGTAGTCGGTATGTAGGGCAATAACGTTTGAGCATATTGGGCATGGTTGAATTGCACGTTATTTATTTCTTGGTATACGTTGTATTTGTTGCCTTCCTTCGTAATACAGGTATACAAATCTTGCACGGCATATTTATCTTTATGCTCTGTCAGTACCGGTAAGTTCAACGCTTGCGCCTGCGCTAGACTGATGCTTTCTTTTAAGACAATCAGAAATACCTCCGATCCTTGGCGTCGTACCACATAATCCCGTACAGAATAAGCAGAAAAACGTTTTGTCTCGGGATTTCGATAGATCAAACTGTTCCCTGTAATAATAAGTTGCTTAATCGCATGATTGAGTATGGAGTAAGTCCCATCCACCAACACACTGCGACTTGCTTTATCTGCTATCGAACTAAAAATCGGGTCTACCTGTTTCTCTTCTATCCCTATCTTTTGCATGTAGGACAACATTCGAGGTGTGGGATATATCCTAAAGAAGCTAAAGTTCTGGGGAAATAAAGCCTGTACAATCTTGCTAGCTAAGCTGTTGACCAACATAGCACCTTTGCTTTGGTAGTCTCTCTCCAGTATTTGCCTTGTATCCTTATCGCTCGATGCCGACTCTGGAAATATCTGCGGTAAAGTCCATTTAGCATAACGACTTGAACTAGTAATGACGTTTTCGTCTTGGTGTCTTATAAAGAGAGATGCCGCGGAGGTCGATTGCATAGTGTTATAAGCGCTAGATACCGAGACTATTCGTTATAAGCTGTCTTCTCTTTTTAGCCGCCATGCCATTGATAGGACTGACACCTTCTCGTGAATCTGAACCCATAATAACCTTAGCGGGGTCTAAGTTCGCTTGATTCTGCAATGCCATTTGGTTCTTCGTCATATTGATCGACTTCTGCATCTCGGCCTGTTGCTGCTCTGCCGCTCTCCTTGCCGCATCTGCCTGATCTGCCGCACTATTAGCACCCGTTATAGAACCAATAAAATCACTGATAAACCCCATCACGTTGACCTCTTTCCTTGATTGAAGATATGGCCGGGTAATACTTAAGCCTATATTCATATTGAGAAACTCTACTGGGAATAGCGTATAAGCTGCACCCGTTTTGGTATGCATATTTACGAAGCGCTAATAAAAAATACTTCATACCCTTGATACCAGGATTCCCTGCTAACGTATTCACGATTAACGTCTTACCCGGAAAATGCCAGTCCTCTACGACACTTAAACTCGCACCGGCATGTACCTTCGACGATGTCTCTAGCAACATCGTTGTGGTAGAACGGCAGAGTTCCATCAACCGAGATAAATGCTGTTCCTGAGTTAATCCGTTCTCTAGACCATGACCAAATTGGCTTAAATACGGCAAACTGTGCAATAAATGATCGGTTAAACCGGCGTGGATCGTGACATACATCCTAAGAGTATAGCACTAATGAGAATGATTATCATTATTATTTATAATAATCAATAAGGTGAGTTGCCACAATCATCTAATCGATAAAATAGGCAACCTTTCAAAAATACTTGCAAATGAATTAGGTATAGAATAACCATTCTACCGATGTCAGGAATATGGTTTATTATTCATCTTCTTCTACAAAAAAAGGATACTCATTTATAAGGTTTTTAATTCTAAAATCTAATAAATTAAGAAATCGCTTTTTTAGCGGCTTCGTTAGTTTCTTCAGCGACTTGAAGTAACTGCGGATAAAGTATTTCAGGCTCTTCAGGCGATTTTGCTCGTAATACCGCTCCTATTTCTTTGCAAACTTGTTCTAAGCGACTCGCTCCACAATAACTTGCTCCACCTTTCCATTTATGAGCCAAGTTTCCTATACTCTGCCAATCCTTGTTCTGATGGTACTGTTTTAGCTCCGCTATTTCTTTTGTTAAGCTACTGACGAGCAACTCCAACAATTCATGAAGTGTTTCTTCGCTGCCCAGTAATCCTATCGCCTTTTCTTTATTTAAAAGTGGCAATGATTGTAAATTATCATTGGAAGATTCATCATGGTCTTCTTTAGAAACCGAAGTGGTAGCTTGTGAATGCGATAGAAATACACTGAGTATTTCTGAGGCTTTCTCAGGGGTTAATGGTTTGCTATAGATCGCATTCATTCCATTTTCAAGACAACGTTTCTTCTTTTCTTCAACGGTATGCGCTGTTAATCCAATAATGGGAACTGATGGATTACTCTGCCATTGTTTTAATCGAATACGACGTGTTACATCACAACCATCGCCATCCGGAAGGCCAATGTCCATCAATATCAGATCATAATAGTTTTTTTCTACCAAAGTTAATGCTGTTTTCCCATCTGCAGCAATATCCGTTTGGCAGTTAAGCTCTAACAGAGCACCCTGCGCTACTTTGGCAGCGATGGGATTATCTTCAACCACTAACACGCGACTTCCTGTTGTCACAAACATTTCTTGTAACTCAGATGCTTCAGTCGCTTTTTTAGTGACGATGTGAGCACCTTTTGCAAACAATGAGATCTCTTCTGATTCACTTTCATAATCGGCTGGGGATAATGCTTCTTGCAAAGGAATGAAACACCTAAAGGTTGAACCTTGATTGGGTTGGCTATCTAGCTGAATCTCGCCACCTAATTCATCAATAAATTGTTTAACCACCGAAAGACCGAGGCCTGTTCCTGGATAAATACCCTGATACGAGGGAGTTAAACGGGTAAAACGCGTATAAATCTCATGATGCTTATCTCGTGGAATACCCATCCCTGTATCACTGACACACAATTCAATGATTACTTCACGTTTTTTATTCTCTATTAAACGTGTACTGACTTTAATTTCGCCTTTATCCGTATACTTTAATGCATTTGTCACCAATTCCAGAGTAATACGTTGTATACGGATAGGATCGCCCAGCAAATACGGAGGGATATTTTCATCATAATCAAAATGTAAATTCAGATTTTTTACATCTGCCTGGGGTTTGTTTAAGCGTACGACCTGGTCTAATATTTTATATAAGGAAAACTTCTTCTTTAAGAGTGGTATTTCTCCCGTTGCTATCTGTATACTTTCTAAAATTTTGTTCAGAAATTCCAATAAAGCATTACTTGAGTCCACAAGATCTGTCGCATATTCTGCTACTTTTTTTGGATTGTTTGATTGCGTTTGAATCAAATGCGCACAACCCACAATTCCTGATAAGGGTGTCCGAATATCATGACGCATGTTTTCCAAAAACTCAGTTTTTGCTTCATTCGCCACTTCGGCTTTTTCTTTAGCTAGTTTTAGGGCCTGTTCAGCTTTTTTCTTTTCAGTTATATCATTATAAACACCTAAAATACCGATGACTTCATTATTTTTATCAACAACAGGTACTTTACTCGTTAATAGATAAATTTTTTTACCATCAGGAAAAGTTTGCTCTTCTTCAATATTAAGCTTAGGAATACGAGATTCCATTACTTCTTTATCATCTCTACGATAGGCATCACTATCTTCTTTCTTAACGGGAAAATCATAATCTGTTTTCCCGATCACTGCTTCCACAGAAGCTAAACCAAGGTTATGTGCAAAAAGCTCATTACAGCCTAGATATTCTCCTTCTTTATCTTTCCAGAAAACGTGGACAGGTAATCTTTTTAAAAGTTCAATAATAAACGCACTATCAAAAGCATCTTTTTTTTGGTTACTAGGCATAAAATTTCCCAGGAAAATCAAATCAATCTGTACATAAAATATATATCAAATATAAGATCATAGGTAGCAATTAATTTTTTCAGATAAATTTTGATAGCTAGAAATAAAATGTTTATCTGGCAATGATTTAAAAAATCCAGACCTAGGTGACTCGGTCTTTTTAACTTGCTCGCTCTCTCTTTCTCGATAAGGCTGTAATTCACAAGTATTTTGTAAAATACCTTTTGGTTTTTCAGTGATTTCATATTTTGCTGCAAAAAGCGATCCTCCTTCTACATAACGATAATTATCGTCTCTAATTACCTTTTTTTTATCTAACCCAACAAGAGATAATACTTCCTCTCCAGCATCAAATATATTACTCACTTTCCCTGGAATAACATAAATCATTTTATTTTCTTTATTTTGAAAAATAACGGCACTACGAAACTCTTTATCTGTCTTGATCTTAGCCAATACAGCTCCAATCCACTCTATATAAATAAACTTTTGTTTAAATCCAGGCCAAAATCTTTCCATCTCTTCTTCACAATTGGGTTTAACGTGTTGAGCAATAAACTCATCATCAATTGAATGAAGATGATTTTTAGCCTCTGCAGCTGTTTTATAAGAACCCATAATTGTCCATTTTCCATGAGTCATTATGTACTTTGAAAAAATTTCATTTTTATTTGAACGATCATCGTAAGGCATTAAACATGGAAACCATCCATCCATGACAATAAATGAAAAAGGTAAATTAGGAAGAGGTCGTTCAGTATATTCATACATTAAAGCTAAACAAGGTTGATAAACAATTTCCATTTTTAAAGGTAATCCTCTAGGATCAGGTACTAATGCTTGATAACTCGTTGTGTTAACAACATAATTAAAAGCAAAATGTTGATCCTTACCTACTTTCCCTGACTTACCCCATACAACAAGCTTATTATCAATTCGCTTTTTTACTTTGATAACATCAAACTCACGTAACAATTTTACTCCTGCTTCTTCTAATTTTTTTATAAAGAAATGGCGTAGTGGTTCACCTAATACTAGGCTTGGTTCTTCAATATCAACTGCAAAATTTAAATTATTGTATCCCCATTCATCTGGCTGGATCTCTCTAGAACTTTCAAGCTCTTTACAAATGGAAGCAAATTTTTCCTTATCTACTTTAGATGGGTTTCCATTTGCATCTCTGATTCCTAATCCATAAACCGAATACAAATGCGGCCTTATCAATTCAGGATAATAATGGGAAAAACTATTAAACCCTTTTTGGCAAGCTATTCTTGTTGCTTCAGAACGGGGATAATGAAGGCCGCTGTGTAATCTGATACCAAACTTTCCCGAAATTTCACTAAATATATCAGGACCTTTTTCAAAAAGCGTTACTTTGCAGGATGGATACTCTTTTTTCAATACCAGTGCAATATGCACTCCATACCACCCCGATCCTATAATAGCAATTTTCCTTTTTGAAAAGAAGCTAATTTTTTTATTATGCATTTTAAATATTTTATTTTTATAAGAGAGCCTATGACTACGTAATATATCACCTATCAAGGCCTAGTTAATATAAGCAAATAGTAACCACTGTATTCAATAAAATAATAAATTTACAGAATTTTATTATTTTTAAATATAAATAAACCCGAGATATTTTATCTGATGTTTATAATCGCCTTTAAATAAAAGGGTATTTAGTTAAGATATATCTATATATCGTACAAAAATTTGCCTCATAGATCAATAAAATAAATTTAATATGTTATTTTATATAAAAATATTTAATTATTTAGTGCATAAATTATGCGGCTTGGCAGTTACCGTGAACATAGAATCTTTGGCTAGTTAGTAACCTCCATATCATGCTTACGCCAAATACTCCGGCGCAGTAAGGAAATAGGTTTGTGTGTGCCACTTGAGTAGTTCATCGTTAATGAATGCTGAAAGGGTATAAAACAACCTAATATCGTACCTTCACCTTCTTTGCTCTTTACAAAAATTTCGCCTTGCAGGTCGTCCACAAATTGTTTTACGATACTTAAACCGAAATAACCTCCTTTATAAACACCCTTGCAAGAAGAAGTTAAGCGATTAAAGCGATGAAACATCTTTTTTCGCTGATCCTTTGAAATACCAATACCTGTATCACTAACAGCAATTTCTATAATGCTTTCTTGGTAATTGCTTCTGATAAGCCGAACAATTAATGTCACTTTTCCTTGTTCAGTAAATTTTATCGCGTTTGTTATTAACTCTAATGCAATACGTTGTACTCTATCGGGATCGCCTATAAGGTATGGGTAAATAGCTTGATCATAATTTAAAGTTAATATGAGCTTTTTTTTATTCGCTAGTGGTTTATTTATCTCGATAATCAATTCCATTTGTCTTTTTAGATCGATTAATATATTGCTAAATGAATCTTTTAATTCTGATTTATTATTATTTTCAGTATAATTTCTCATCTTTTATCCTTGCGATATCATCATTTTATGACTAACAATTCCTCTTATTTTTTATCTAAAAATCAAGATATATAAGAAGCGCTGGATAATGCTGTTTTTCTGTAGACAACAACACCGTAAAAACTACGTATTAAATGAGATTAAATCAGGCGACGAAATTTACCTATTGTATTCAACAATAGATTATTGAGAATTATATTCAGTGTATTTTTTAGCACATCCCTTTACCTCGCTCACTGGATATTTACTATTGTTAATAGCAAGCTTATTCAGGATCGCGGAATTCAGATTGATATCTAATTGGTCGGCTATATGTGTAACATATAGAATAATATCAGCTAATTCATGGCTTACTCTCTCCTTGACAAGTGGATGATCTCTTACACATCTTGACTCTTGCTCGGTATACCATTGAAAAATTTCTAATAATTCGCCCACTTCGCCAGCAACAGCCATAGACAAATTTTTAGGGCTATGAAACTTCTCCCATTCACGGACTTTAGCAAATTCAGCTAGTTTTTCCTTTAATTTATCGACATCAATTATATCTTTCATAATTAATACTCGGCTGATAAATATGACTTTCAAGAAATGCTGTCAGCAATTCTGATTTAGTACGGTATCCTGTTTTTGATTTAATAGTTTCTAAACAGGACTCTATACTTCTTGGCGATACACCTATTTCTTTTGCAATGGTAGACATACTTTTTCCTTCCAACAACATCACTAAATACAGCGTTTCCTTTTCTGTTAAATTTACTTTCTTTAAATAGACTGTCTTTATAAAATATTTTTTAAAAAAAATTTGTTGATTTATCGTATTAAATATAGCTGTTTTTTCTTTTTTATCGGCCTCACAATATAACTTAATACTTTTATTTAATTTATAGGGGGCTTGTTCAGAATATTCGATTAATCCTATTGATTTTGATCTGAAAAAAATAATAAATCGCTTAATTAAGCCAAAGTGATTCAAATAAAAAGTATTTAGTGTTTTAGTCTGAAAATTGGAGGCAAAAGAAAAAATATCAATGTAATCATCAAATGGAAGCGCTACACTAATACCATTCCATATACCTAATTGATAAATTTTTTCTAAAAAAGGATCACCCGTATAGCTTTTCCAAAAAGCTACAGAAATCTTACCACAAATAGCTGTTTTAATTACTTTTCTAAGTAATGTTCCAATATCTCTATTTTCATTTACTAGGTGATGAATGACCGCTTTATTGTTGCTCAAAATAAAAAATTGACTTTTTTTATTAACTCTTATATGAAAAAAATCAGTAATTCCTAAAATTTCTAGCCTAGAAGCAAGATTGAATACTGTTTTGAAGCAATATTTCATTTTTACTTATTCATTATAACCAATTTAAAATACTGTCTTTATATACCTTTATGATAGATATTTTATCTTTTTTGTTTAATTTATGCCTAATGTTTTCTAAATGCTTTTCTATAGTGCGCTTAGAAAGGTTTAAAATATGAGAAATTTGATTAGCCGTATTTCCTGAAGCTAATAAATTAAGACACTCTAATTCTTTGGTTGCTAAAAATATTTCGCCATTTTCAGTTATTATAGGACGTTTATTGATAGGAGTAAGCTTTATAAATTCATCAATTTTTTTTCTATCATATTCATCTAAATGAACTAAAGGTTTAAAATCTTTATAAATTGCTAGATTTTTATTAGTAGGTAGTATGAGATCAGCCGCAGCTAAGTTAAAAGAACCTGTAAATGTTTTAAGAAGCTCTATATTTTCTATATAAAAGTTTTGCATTCCATCGGTTTGTCGATCTGCAGCAAATCCCCACAACTCAATAGAATCTTCCCGCTGTTTAAATATACTCAAGCCGTTCCAAATGTTAAAGTCATAAAGCGCAGACATTAAATAATCTGTTTTTTCTACTGGCCATAAGTAGCAATAGTAATTATCCTCCGGCACGTGCCCTATTTCCTGACCCAGAGATGTACCTTCGTTGTTATGTACATTTTCTAGACAATATCGCAACCAAGCTAGATCGTTACAGAGATAAAGATATCTACCGTCATTAAAAAATCTAAAATAAGCAAAAACTTTTACATCCAATTTAAAAAGTGGCTTGCATATCTCCTTAAATTCACAAACGGTTGATTCAGCATATTTATAGGCCTGTAAATTTATTTCCGTTGCCTTCATACAAAATACCTAAAAAGTCTTAATGTATACTAGCATAAATTAGATATTACATAATCTTAGTCGTATTAATTAAGTACCCTGTTGCTACGGCCGCATCTGAATTTATTTCAAGCGGCTCATCTTTAGTAAAAATGGTAACTGAAAAGCCCTCTTACAAAAGGCGAATTGCATTAGTTATTCCAATGATGCCAGCGCCCACAACTGCAACTTTATGTCTCAAAAAAACCTCCTAATAAAAAAATATATAATATGCATTTCATTAATTAAAATGCAATATAATATAAACATATTTTTTATTTATTAAATATATTTATAAAAATAAATTATTTTTATTACCACGATAATTCTTATAAGTTTTATAAATGCAGAGTGCGTTAAACTGAATATTAGTTTAGCAAATGGTATATTTAAGAATAATTAATTTATTTATAAAATAGATTCAATTATCAAACACGCTATGCGATTTTATTATAAATTACCTTAGGAGATAGCAATGCTTGCAATAGCAGCAGGGGTCACCACGATAGCAGCAGGATTCACGGCGGGTCAGTTTATACATACGCTATATCATGAACTACATAATACACTCGTGGCCGAAGAAACTTTCCACCACTTTTATAAAGGGGGGAGTTTCATTGTATATCTCGCCCAAAAGCAGTATCAAAAACGCCAAGATGAACAAAATCCAGATCAGCAAGTAGAGCGAAATGCAGAAACACTCTACAATTTTGAGGCTACCGGCAATGCTGCCAAAGCCATTCTGGACATTAAAAAAGAAGCTGAAAAGTATCTGGCCAATCTAAATAATCGTGTGGCAGATTTAGAAAAGGCACTAAAATATTTTACAAAAGTTAATACAACTTTAACAAATCTCATGTCTGTATTGACCTCTAATGACTACCGCCAGCTCCCCACCTATTTAATAGAGATTAACAGTTACTTTCAAATCTTTGAAAACAATTTCAATCTATTTTTTGACTCAATTGTATTGCCACCTCGTCAGACGTTGTATATCGCCGATTTATTACGTGAAGAAAAACCAAAAGCCACAAGCCTAATTACACGATATAATAACCGCCTAAAAAGCATTAAAGGTTGCTTTGAACAACTGAAAAAAATAGAACAAGCAATTGCTATTCAGCTTTATCAAGGCTTCAATGCCGCCCGTAGATTGCGACCTAATGAACCATTACGGCAAGTCATCCAACTATGTATAGATGACCCAAATCAAATATCGAAAAGAATGCATGCGCTCCTACCAAACAATCAAGCACTTGCCACTAGCTGCACGGATACACTCAAGCTATTTATAACACTTAAACAAGCCTATAAAACAAAACTGACCAATCCCTTGGAAGCCAATCCAAACTGGTTTCCCTTGCTGACTACAGCTCAACAGATAAAAGCGGGACGACGTATTTTTCTACATGCGATGAATAATAATAAGACCCGTCTCTCCGAGGAAAATAAATTACTGATCGCCAAAATTTTCTGCCGTGAACTCGATTCTAAATACGAGATGAAACAAAATGACATCGATATGCAGGCTTATGAGATGGCCGGCGTCTTACTCAAGTGGCAAATCCAAAAGTGTGAAAAACTTACTAGGTTTCTCAGCAAACTGGAGGAAGGCAAGCCATTGCCGGACAAGGATCCCGACGGACTGCTAAAGTGGCTCGGAACGGAAAAAATAGAGCAGACTCCGGTCGAGTTGTTCACAAAAATCTTAGTTTCTCCCTGTTGCTTCAATCAGAGCGGTACAAAATCAGCAAGTGACAACCTCGAACGTTTATCGCTTGCTGAACTAGGTAACCTTATTAAAAAACATCTGGGCAGTCATGGGGGCGCTATCTGGAAAAAAAATGATACATTGATTCAGCTACCTAAATCATTCAAGACGAGTATTTCTGAGAAAGATCGCATGGAACAGGATGAGCCATCACAAAACCCTAACGTCGTCTCTCCGGTGATGCAGAAACTGGCCAAAGCGCTTATAGAAGATCTTCAACGGTTAAAAACTGAGCTGCAGAAAAATACAACGCCTTATTTAACCCAGAAAAGCATCTTTAGCAAAAAAATAGACGAATTCTACAAAGTACAAAAAGATCAACAACATAAGGCGGGCGTGACACGCATCAAGAAAGCCGAGAGTGATATCCGTAATATTACCTCTTCAACCAGCAAATTACTTCCTTACCTGTATCAGACCGAGACGATCAATGCAGGAGGTAAAAAAAAGAGGAAAGTGCCAATAGTGCCAACTAAAGATGATTTATTACACGTGATTTATATAGGTGTCAATCCGAATGGGGGTTTTAACCGGAAAGGGCATTCTGAAACCTCTTCCCCATCCAAGCAACTCGCACATTATTTTTACCCTAAACAAACAGGTGATTCAAAAACGAGCGCTTGGTTTTACGCTTACACAACCTGTCAAGTTGATAAGGTGACTGCATTAGCTCACTTATTTTCTGGCTCCTTAGCTTTGGCAAACATGCCCGAATCACTGGAGGCTATTAAAAATGAGCTTGCAGTACAAACTATTTTTGAAGATCCCAAAAAAGTATTGATCGCTAACAGTAAAGCGTTGAACGGCGTGGCGCCGAAAACGGCAAAAGAAACACAGGTTCTTTTTCAGGAATTGCTACATTACTTTGGGTTAGCTCTAGTGAGAGTGAAACCAGAGTACCGCAAAAAATTACCATTCGCAAAACGGTGGAAATTTACCCTTAGGAATTCAATTAAATTTAATCATAAAATTGAACGACTTGGACAAAAGCGACTGGAAAGCTCTCAAAAATATATCGGTTATTTATGCGCTGTATTCTCTGGAAAGAATATAGCTGCTATTAACAATGCTTTAGAGGACTTGAATAAAAACTACAATGAAATATATGAGAAAGCTGAACGTACCGATAGAAGTGATTTACATACCATAATGAAAAAGATACAAGAGGGCCCTGTTTTAGAGATTATAAACCAGGTGGAAAAAGCTTTATCGATGACACAAAAAATAGAGGAAATTGTTAAACGCAAAGAAACAGAAGAGGAACAAAAAGAAAAAGAAGCCGCACAAGCGAATGCAACACGGTTACGCGCTGAATTAGCCAAAGCCAAACGAAAACCACAGACGCAACCACAACCAGCTATAGAAAGATCATGTACAACCCTATTTAAAGCTAAAATCAAACGAAACTCGCAAGCGCGACCACAACCAACTGTATCAAGATCGTGTACAACTTTATTTAAAGCCAAAGCCAAAAGCAAACGAAAACCACAGCAACCACAACTAGCTGCATCCCAAGCATCGAATACTGTTGTTGATAATCTTATTTTACCAGGATGTAGTCATCATGGATCCTAACGAAGATATTCTAGTTGCAGAGTTTGCAGACTCTGAAGAGCAGTTGTTACAATTCAAATCACCCCTTAAGTCACCCCTCGAGCTCTGGGTAACAGATTGTTTTTCGATGTCTGCGACCAAACACCAGGTATGGGCATCCAATTGGATCGAATCCTTGCGAGTGGGACTGAGAGAGGCAGATTCAAAGACCATTAAACACGGATATCAACAACTCACTGATCAACTCACAAACCTGCTGCAACAGCAACACTCAATAAATGATTGGGTGTCTGCTTTATTGCTACAGTTAATCGCAATGTATGTCTATCGAAAGAACGCTATAAAACAATGCTATCCGGATCAATTAATTGAACTCCAAGCAAAGCAATGGAAAAAGCATGCCACTTGTGTGATGGTGAATGTACCTACAGAGGTTTACTTAAATCTGTTGCTCCAATTAGTCGATGAAGCCAGAGATAACAAACCCATCGACAACACACTAGATCGTGCTTTACTTAAAATTCATCAACATGCATTGAAGTTCTGCTTTAAACAACTTTTGAATGAGCTGCGTAATACGACACAAGACTGTCCGCCTCCCGATGCAGAATCTAGCGTATATATGCTCTATGAAAAAATAGTTTGTATGCTACATGTTTATATCAATCAATTATCTACTTTAAAGCCAAAAGAAAAAGAACTTTTACCGAATCGGTTATTGAACCAATTAACACAACTTATAGAAGAAACTAGCACACTGGATTTATCGCCTTCCTGGATGGATCGTTTGAAGCAATGGATAGAACTGTTTTTTGGCAAACTACAGTTGTTGTATAAGGAAATATCAAGCGCAGAAAAAATTTCATCTTCAGCGCTACGGACTATCAGTGAGCGATTACAAGAAGCCACTAAAAAAGCGGTTCAGAATAAAAAATTACAATCTCCTGAATCCATTGAATTGATACGAAAACGTTGTTGGTTATATTTTTCATTGCATGAAAAACTCATCAGCCAATGGGGGAATAAAGAGAAGCATGCGCTGGAATATCAGTCTACTGCGCTGGCATTATTTGAGAGTTTTATGAGTACGTTTGACTGGCCAACTACGTTTAACAAAGGGATTTTACGCGCGAATCCTCTAAAATCATATCGATCTACCCAGAATACTTTTGTCTGGTTCACTCGGTTTAAAGAAGAAATTTTACACGGGAACCCTCTAAAAGCATACCAATCTGCCAAGCAAGTAATACCAGTTGAGCACTGGGAACCCTTAGTAGATAAGGCCTTAAATAAACTGTGTGTTGATTTCTTTATGAGGGACTGGGCTAGGAATCATGGTTGCCCTAATAAGAGATCCTTTCTACAGTGGCTACTCTCTCGACAGGAACCTCGTCTAATAGCCAAGATCAAAGCTCACGTAAACTCCCAAGAGACGGAACTTCAGCAATTAAATGAAGTTTCCACGGTTGAAAAAACAAACATCTATGGTTTTGTGCAAGCTATTTACGAAGATTTATGTGCTGATTTAAATCAGATCACACAAATGATTCTAAGCATTTGGTTTCAAAAAATTGGCTTCAATATTCCTCACAAGGATTTAGGCAATTTTTTATCAGAACCAGGGCGCTGGTTATGCCAGACAGACCAAGCGCGACCAACGCGATTGGACGTCGATATTCCTTTCTTTACCCTTTTCATGTTGCAAGCAATTGAGCGCTTAGGTAAGTGCTTAGGCGTTGGTGTATGTTTTTTTCCATCGCTCCAGCAACACTGGTCCGCACATCAAAAAGCGTTGGCGGCACATTCAGGTAACGCCGCCGAATTTGTACATAACCAGAATAAAAATATTGCTACGATTATAAGAAAATTATACTTGATATTTCACACGGACCACAAACCCGATGCCGATACTAAAGTAAAGGATTGGGCAACCTGCTATATTCCAAAGATTAAATCTATTAAGGATGATTTGGCAAAATTCAGAAAGCGGGACCAAAAGGAATTACAAAGTCTCGATGCTATAGAAAAGGCTCAAGCATTATTAGACAATCTGAAAGAAGTCGTACTCGATGGCATGAATTGTCATCTCAGAGAGTATAGCCAGGAAACCCGTCAACATAATAGTGTACTTAAACAGATAGAAGCCGATACAGCCAAAACACGTAAAGAGAAAGAAGCCATACAAGCGGAGATAGTACATTTACGGGCTGAATTAGCTAAAGCCAGAGCCAAACGAAAACCGCAAGCGCGATCACAACCCACTGTAGCAAGATCACGGGCGGCTCTATTTAGAACCAACGTCAAACGAAAACCGCAGATGCGATCACAACCTAGCGCGCCTCAAGATACAGAAAGAGCAGGATCAAGTAACTCGGTTTTTCCAAATAGATAGGGCTTTTAAGTGCCACAAAAAACACCCAAAAAGCTCGAAAAAACTTTACCAAAACCCTAGCGTAAGCTATTGATTTTACGGGGCTATAAAAGCACTAAAACAACCTACTCTCTTCGCCATAAAAACAACTAAATTAGTCATCTTTTTCTCTAACTTACCTTAAAAATCCGTGCGCGACTTTTGCGCGACTGAACATGATACTCATAGCCATTATTATACAGTTGTAAGGATCGTCCGGTTTATAATAATGTTCTTTTTTCAATAACTTATAATGTAAGTAGCCGATTTGTAATCAGTAGGTCCCGGGTTCGACTCCTGGTTTCGGCACCAGTTAAATTCCTTTAAAATCAACAAGTTATATAAAAATCTATTTCTCTTTAATTTATAAAAAATTCTTTGGGGTTCCTCTGGGGGTTCCTGCGAGATACTTGCTAGGACATGTTATTAAAACAACGATCTGGAAAAAATTAATTTTTTCCATTGCATCAGATAAAAAATATCGGGAAGACATTTAGTCTTCCTCAATATCTATTAATGGATTAAATAATTTTTAGGCGATGGCTGGTATTTCTACTTGGAAGGTTGAGCCGTTGCCTAGACTACTCGTTAGGCTGATTTTTCCATTTAACTTTTCTACGAGCTGTTTAACGAGATATAAACCCATACCAACCCCTGTAAATTCTGAGCTTTTGTAAGAAGGCTTAATCTTCTCATATTGTTCAAATATTCGATCGTGATTGCTTTTATCAATCCCTATACCCGTATCAGATACTTCTATCTTTAACTTACCTGTAGTCCGCTCAAAGGATAAAATAACCTTACCCTTAGGGGTAAACTTAACCGCATTAGATAGGAGATTGGCCAAAATTTGTTTCAATCGGATGTTGTCACTAACAATTTCTCCTATATTTTTATCTACTTGTAGTTCAAATTCTAAACCATTTATAGATATACTAGGTTTTATAAGCTCTTCCATTTCTTGAGCAAATTCGTATAAAGCTATCTTATCTTTTTTGATATCATCGATGTTATTCTTTTCAAGCGCAATGATGACTGAATCTAATATTTCTAGTAATTGATTACCTGATTGATAAATTATCGTTCCATTATCTTTTACTTCTTCAGGTGTTTTTAATCCATACATTGCTTGGCATTGAGCAAGGCCTACAATTGCAGAGAAAGGCGTTCTTATATCATGTGCCATATTCATGACAAATGCGCTCTTTGCTTGTTCTGCTTGTTTTTTTTCGGTTATATCAAAGCTTATTATGACAATTCCCACACATTGATTATTTTCCATTATTGGCTGTTTCATGGATAAATAGTATTTATCCTCAAATTCTTCTTCAGTGATTTCCTCCTTCAAACTTTTCATAATTTTTTTACAATTTTCCCAAGCAGATTGATCAATCTTTTCTGCTATAACTTCTCCTTTAGAGATAGTTGATTGCATTGATTTATTTTGAATAATGGAATTACCTTTAATATCAAAGGCACTATAGTTAACACCAAATGTGTCTAGCATTGAAGAAACAATACAAGTGAGTCGCTATGCTCCCGAAGAATTTCGGCCATCGTGTCCCCGAAATTCGTTCGCATGACGCGACTGAAATTAGGCCGCGATACGTCCTGCGTCCGGCACGCACTCACTCCTTCGGAGTTCATGCCCGTGCCTCCCACAAATGACTTTACGGCGTGATGCGTTTCCTGCTTCGCCCGTCAACGCACGCCTATCGCGGGCTCTTCGACTTCGCATTGCTTTCACAATGCTTTCCTGTCTCATCGGTCGAATTAACCAAATCAATGAGTTTGTTAGAAGAAGAGTTAAGCATGAAAATTCCCTGTTAGTTTTATAATATAAATTAAATAGAACACCGTTTTAATGTACTATTGGTCAACTTATTGTCATCTGACGTAACGACGTCTTTTACAATACTGCTTTGATGAAATGAAACCCCATCAAAGCAACATTCTTGAAGAGTGGCTAATTCTTTTGAAAATAAGCTAGCATCATTTTTTGCTATTTCATGAGCTTTTATTGCTTGCATAAAAAAATTTAGTTTAGCCTGTGTTGATTTATGGCCAGCTTGATCCAAAGCACACATGGTTTTAAACATAGATTGAAATAAATTTTTTTGCGGGCTATAACGAAATTTAGGGGGGATTAACATATGACCAATATAGATCATCGGACCAGAATTTAGTTTATCTAGGGTATAATGTATTGCGCCATTAAGTTCATGAGAAGGGTAAGTTAAAACGCCTTGTCCCAACGAAGCGATTGCTGCTGATTCCTCTAGCAAGTAGTCAACCGCGGCCGTAAAGCCTGCTTTATGCTTATGGCTATTAGCTAACCCTTCAACAATTGCTACAAATCCCGTATCTTTATGATAAAGATCATTAACATCTAATTTCGTTTTCTTATAAGCTTCAGTTTCTGTTACCGTTTTCCAATTAATTAACTGATAAGCGATATTTGCTCTATTTAGTTTATTAAGCGCTTCTGCATTATCCTCTACCCATTTCTTACCCCACAATAGTGCTTCTTGCTCACCAACATAAAACCTATGCAACCAATCACTTAAAACCACTTTAAATTCTGAAACTTTACTTTTATTTTCGATAATCCAATCAACAAGGGCTTGGAAATTATTGCCCGATTGTCTATCGTTGCCTTTACTAACCCCGTATATTAAAATTGACCCTTCAGGTAATTTAGAATGGAATTTTACCTTATTTATATAATCTTCTGGCATATTATTTTTATTATTTATAGAAAAAGATGCCATTCTAGTATACATTAAAATGTAATAAAACCTATACCGCTTCATAGCCTACACTCAAATCAAGTCCTTTCTTCATAAGACATTTTTCAATCGCCTTTTTGAGCATCTCTATATAAATAGGTTTTATTAAAACCTGCTGAGCACCTAACTCTTTGCATTTTTCTTCTTTTTTTGAGTCGGCATGTCCAGTACAAACTATTAAAGGCGTTAACTGATTAAATTCAGATTTTCTGGTTTCTTCAATGACCAATTCACCTGAATCATCCGGCAACCCTAAATCTGTTACAATTAACGTATAAGGTTTATTTTGTATAAATTGAATTGCTGTTTTAGCGTCTCTTGCTATTTCAACCTGATATTCTAAAAGATATAAAAAACGACAAAGTGCCTTTACTTGAATAGCACAATCTTCCACCAATAAGATTTCCTTTACTATTTTTTTATCTCTTATCTCATTTTGTTGTTCCACTTTTTATATCCCTTTAAGAGCTTTAAAGCGGTAAATTATAGAGAAAAAACGGCACAATAAAATATAGGAATTTCCCTGTAGGGCTTTTACTGTAGTTTTTAAAAAAGATCCGATATATCTGATAGTTTGTGAAAATTAAAAATTGACAGCGTATTATTTCCGGTCCCGAGAGTGTTTTTTGTTTTTATCGATAATATTATTTATTCCAATGTTTTCTTCCAATAAATAAATCCATCCTTCTTTTATAGCTCGACTTACTATTTCGAGTTGTGACCTACACTGTAATTGCTGCTTCAATTGTTTTATGATGCAATCTATTCTTTTCCTAGAAAGGCTTAATATAGATGCCATTTTTATGGCTGAAAAACCAAGTGAGTCGCTATGCTCCCGAAGAATTTCGGCCATCGTGTCCCCGAAATTCGTTCGCATGACGCGACTGAAATTAGGCCGCGATACGTCCTGCGTCCGGCACGCACTCACTCCTTCGGAGTTCATGCCCGTGCCTCCCACAAATGACTTTACGGCGTGATGCGTTTCCTGCTTCGCCCGTCAACGCACGCCTATCGCGGGCTCTTCGACTTCGCATTGCTTTCACAATGCTTTCCTGTCTCATCGCATGAAGAATACATTTAAGTACTTGTACTTCACGTTTTGTAATATATTTCTCACCCCAAAAAGAACCTAAATAAAATTTCTGTTCATCCTCACTCAGCCTACCCGTTTTTTTTCGAATATCCATATCGATATCGTCAATAATAATATTTGTTGATATAATTGCTACTAAATCACCATTATCTTTACGTAATCCTGTTTTACTAACCAACACTTTGTGCATTCCCGATGAGCCTTGTATCATTTCCAAACTATTGATTTGTATTTTTTTGTTTAAAATAAGATCGCCATCTGCTTGAATAAAAGACTCTGCAGACTCTTTCCATATCATGTCGTAATCACTTTTTCCCTTAATATTTTTAGAAGAATCAAGTCCTGCCTCCTCAGCTACTGATTCACTACACCCAATGTAGCTAGAATTAAGGTCTTTTAGCACATAGTAGTTATTGTTTTTCAAAAATTTATTTAAAATTTTATTAATTGATTTCATTTTTATTTCTCTAGAATTTAAAAATTCTTTTATTATTGATATATTTTAAGTCCCTTCTTATATCGAGCTATTTTTTCAAAATAATGCAGAGAATATTTTTTTAAATTTTCTATTTGATTTTCAGTTAATTTTGACTTTATTCTTCCGATGCCAATTACGAGCGATCCATCAGGAATTTCTTGATTTTCAAGCACCAACGCTTTCGCTCCAATCATACAATTTTTTCCAATAACGGCATTGGCTAAGACAACAGCACCTATACCAATCACGGAGTTGTCCCCAACGCTTCGTCCATGGAACACAGCGTTATGTCCCATCGTCACATTTTTCCCTATTTTTATTGAAAGCCCAGGATCAGTATGGACAATAACTCCGTCCTGGATATTCGTATTTTCATCAATTTCAATAACATCATTGTCCCCACGTACAACGGCATTTGAAAGGATAATAACGTTATTATGGATAATGACGGAGCCAATAATATCGGCGCTGGCAGCGATAAAATGATTATCGCCAATGAACTTTGGCACTCTACCTTCAAAAGAATAAAGCATTTGAAACATCTCCTTGAGATTTAATTTTATACTAAAATACCTTTTCTTTTTCCTGGTTTTTTAACGCTGCTTTGAGTTCACTAATTTCCTGGCTTAGTTTTTCCATTAAGCTAGTATCTCGATAGGCTGTCAGGACACTCATTAGTGATTTGGCCTGGTCGGGGGTTATTTCCTGTTTAACCACATCCCTTAAAATAGCGTTACCTGCTTCCAGTAAAGCGCCTGACTTATACAGATCCTTAGGTAACGTTAGGTTAACGGGTCTAGCTTTGGCTTTAGGAATTAATCGTTCCAAGCAAAAACGTAAGGTATTAGCATCACCTGATTGTGCTAATTCAATCGCTTGCGCTACCAGCTTATCCGCATGAGACTCAAGTAATTGCAACCATCGTGTCTTTTTGTTTAACGTTCCCTTCGGTTTGCCTTTGGGGTTACCGCTTTGGCCTGGTTGGTATTTCATTTTCTGTATATTCCCTCTATTTTTCAGGATTAGCAAAAATAGCCCGTGAGATTTGTGAGATCTAAAAACCCTTTAAAATCAAAGTGTTAACGGAGATATTGTCTCTCAACTTTACTTTTTCCACTTGTGAGATTTGTGAGCTAGTTGTTCATTTTTTTATGGAAAGCTAAATTTCTCACAACTCTCACATCCCTCACACACCTTTTTAGCTAACTCTCGTTTTTTCTTCTTCCTTAGGACCAATAATGTGCGCAGCAAAATGATACAAACGAGCGGTTCTACCTAATGCAGGAACATAGATTGATGCATCTACTTGACCACTTGATGGGTGTTCTAACAAAAAACTTTTCCTAAGCAAAAGTGCTGTGACTGCTTGTGGCTCAAATCCTTTACATAGCTCCTTTCTATAAGTTTCTGGGAAAACATAATAGTCCCCTGAAGTCATTTTATGGTGCGACTCGTCCTTAAAACCTGCTCTATTCCCCTTAGAGGATGATTCCACCGATGAGACAGGAAAGCATTGTGAAAGCAATGCGAAGTCGAAGAGCCCGCGATAGGCGTGCGTTGACGGGCGAAGCAGGAAACGCATCACGCCGTAAAGTCATTTGTGGGAGGCACGGGCATGAACTCCGAAGGAGTGAGTGCGTGCCGGACGCAGGACGTATCGCGGCCTAATTTCAGTCGCGTCATGCGAACGAATTTCGGGGACACCATGGCCGAAATTCTTCGGGAGCATAGCGACTCACTTGTAAAGCTCCACTCCATTGCCTCACCCTATGTGGATTGAAGTATTTGTCAGAGGCTTCTAATTCAATTTCCACTCCCTCCGGGTAATTAATAACCATAGCCTCTATCTTTTCAGGAGAGATAGGTAAAATAATATCTGCTAAAGTATGTAGAATATAAAGTTTAATTTTCCCTTCCATGGCTGCATATAAAATCTTGTTGACATGTTTTTCTTCATATTTTTTTATCAAATAAGATAATTCATCTCTGCCAATACCTAACATTTTATTTTCTATATTATGGTTAAGTTTTTCAGAGTCTACTTTAGTTCCTGATATTTCTGCTAATTTATTGAGAAAACTATCGACTTCTTTTTTATTGATCCATAAATCATTAAAACCAATATCTGTCGTATCAGTTAAACTATCCAAAGGGTTCGCATAACAGAAATTTCCCAGCACAATACGAGCTGAGTGAGGATGATTCTTTCTTATTTTATCTATAGAGCCAGATGAAATAGCTAAAAAATAATTCTTTCTAGGATGTTGAGCATATAATTTAATATTATCTTTTACTGCTTCCATTAGAATTTTTTTGACGTTTTCTTCATTATATTCCATTGTAAGTAGCGTCAGATCGTTCTTATTAACATCAAACATTACTATTTCCTTATTTTATTTGACGAATATAATTTCCTCTAATTTTTCTCCCCACACCGCTATAGCGTGTCTCTTTTCTTTATCATAGCTATGACGGTCATAGATAGCGGTAACACCTTTTTCAACATGGTTTAAAAGCTTGCTCACTACCAATCGTGAAGTACCCAAGCTAGCTATATGGCTTGCCGCTGTACGGCGCAAACGATGAGACAGGAAAGCATTGTGAAAGCAATGCGAAGTCGAAGAGCCCGCGATAGGCGTGCGTTGACGGGCGAAGCAGGAAACGCATCACGCCGTAAAGTCATTTGTGGGAGGCACGGGCATGAACTCCGAAGGAGTGAGTGCGTGCCGGACGCAGGACGTATCGCGGCCTAATTTCAGTCGCGTCATGCGAACGGATTTCGGGGACACGATGGCCGAAATTCTTCGGGAGCATAGCGACTCACTTGTCATGTGGTGTAAAGGATTTAGCAGAGTCAAGAATCTGTAGATTTTTAAGTAATGCATGATCAATAGACGAGCCTGTTAAAGACTGATTTCCGACACGGGAAGGAAACAGCCAAGACGTATGACCAGAATATTTTTTCAACTCTACCAATAGAGAAAGCGCTAATTTTGACAACGGTACGCGGTGTGCATTTCGGTTCTTTGCCTTATGACTAGGAATCGTCCACCACCCTGTTTTTAAATCCATTTCTTTCCATTCGGCCGACACAACTTCTCCTTTTCTTTGTGCTGTCGTTAACTGTAGCTTTAGGGCTAACTTAATCAACTCTGAACAACTAAATTTATCTAGCCCAACCCAAAAAAAACGAATCTCATCAAAAGAAAGTACACGATCTCTTTGATTCTCTAATGCAGGGGCTTTCATATTGTAACAGGGAGTTATAGGAAGTATCGAGCGTTCAACCGCAAAATTAAACATTTTACGAATGACTGCTAGTGTCCTATTAGCCGCGATCGGAGAGCCTCGTTCAATCACTTTATCTAATAAAGAAATAACATCATGTTTCTTTATATCTTTAGCTTTTTTCTTTCCCCAAACTGAAAGTACATCTTTCTTTAATATACGCTCGTCTTCTTTCCAGGATCGTTTACGTTTTTTAGCCCATTTTTCTAAATACTCTTCAATAAGACCGGGTATGGTCTCTGCATTTTTTGAAGCAAGCTGGGTTTCTTGTTTGATTACGTTAGGGTCTTTCCCACTGCTTAATACACGTAATGCTTCAAAATGCTTTTGGCGTGCCTCATTTAAGGAAACGAGAGGATAAGTTCCTAACGTCATCCTTTTCTTTTTACCTTCAAAATGATAAAGAAAAACCCAAGATTTCTGATTACTAGGGAAAACTCTAATACCAAACCCTTGGCCACTTTTTTCTCTTACGTCATAACGTTGTGGCTTTGGCTTAAGTGACTTAATTAGCTTATCTGTAAAACGAGAGTTTTCTTTTTGGGGTTCCTTTCGGGGTTCCTCTAATAGCATGGCAAGCACTGTATTATTATGAAAACAGATGAAACATTATAATACAGCAACTATTTTTTTTATGCTATAAAAATAGAGTTTTTATGAAAATATAGAAATGCAGTGAAAATCTTTGAAACAAGAACATGTCCCGATTTGTAATCAGTAGGTCCCGGGTTCGACTCCTGGTTTCGGCACCAATGATCAACGCCTTATCGATAACTACTCTCAAATCAATTTCTAATGTATCAAAGTTTATAGGAAAAGTTTTAAGCTAAATTAGCTTTTATACTGAAACACTTCTACATAATTGAATCTCGCATGTTGTAGAAACCTATCAAACACTTACTTTCATTACAGTCTTATTTAAAATAAATCAAACAAATAATAATTTTTTTATTTATTATTTTCTCTGTTAAATTTTTAAAAGAATCTAATACCGTTGCTGTTTTTTGCAATACTGTGTATTGCTTAAAAATAAATAACGAAATTAACTCATATCAAAAAAATATAGCTACATTTTAAGCCTTATACTGATAAATATATATTTGATAAGAATTATAGTCACAGGAATATTAATCCGGTATTATGGTTTTATTAAGCATTCCTTAACAAAATGTTAAAGGAAATTAATTTAGTAATAAAAATTTTAAAAACTATGCGTATAACTCTAAAACAACTCGAAGTGTTTGTTGCAATTGCAAAGTCTGGAAATGTTAGTCATGCCGCTAAAAAAATGTTTCTTTCACAATCGGCTTGCAGTATGGCACTTGCAACACTTGAAGAACAATTGGAAGGTTCTATCTTTGATAGACATGGAAAACAATTGTTTTTAAATGAAAGAGGCCGGTCTTTATTACCTAAAGCAACTACTATCATATCTCAAATAAAAGAACTTAAAGATATGATGACTGAAAATAAAAAAGATAATTTATCCGGTCAATTGGTCATAGGCGCAAGCAAGACTATTGGTAACTACCTATTACCTCAGCTTATTTCTGAATTTACTGCTGAACATCAAAACATACAAATTAAATTAGAAATAGCCAACACAGAAGTTATTTTATCTAAGTTACTTTCGTTCCATATTGATGTAGCGCTCATAGAGGCCAATTGTTATTCTGACAAAGTTAATACCTATCCCTGGCGAAAAGATGAACTTGTGATTGTCGCTTCTCCAAAAAACCCTTTAAGTAAAAAAAAGAAGCTTACTTTATCTGATATCGTTAATGCACGCTGGCTACTTCGAGAAACAAACTCCCAAACCCGTGGAAAACTAGAAGAGGCTATTGGTGGAAAAATAAGACCTTTTTTAGAACTAGATGATACGGAAGCGCTTAAACAGGCTACGCAAGCCGGCCTAGGCATTAGCTGTCTTTCTAGAGTCGTCGTGGGAGAACACTTAAAGAGTAACAAATTAATAGAACTAAGGACTCCTTTTTTAAACCTAAGCCGTGAATTTCACATCTTAATTCACAAAGAAAAATACCAATCCACCGTTATCTCTGAATTCCTAAAAAAATGCGGTTAGCGCTTTAGAACTCTATTTTAGCAACAAATCAAGTGAGTCGCTATGCTCCCGAAGAATTTCGGCCATCGTGTCCCCGAAATTCGTTCGCATGACGCGACTGAAATTAGGCCGCGATACGTCCTGCGTCCGGCACGCACTCACTCCTTCGGAGTTCATGCCCGTGCCTCCCACAAATGACTTTACGGCGTGATGCGTTTCCTGCTTCGCCCGTCAACGCACGCCTATCGCGGGCTCTTCGACTTCGCATTGCTTTCACAATGCTTTCCTGTCTCATCGCCGGTATATTTTTTCTGTTGTTTTTATATGCACGATTTTTTGCTATAGTTTTTAGCTATCTGTTCCCTTATAAAGGGTTATCCTTATCATCATGCAATCTATTTTAATTTTAGGTGCCACCTCTTCTATAGCTAAAGCCTGCGCTGAAATTTTTGCAGCGCGCGGATATTCACTTTTTCTAGCCGGCCGTAATTTGCTTGAACTAGAGCGCCTATCAAAAGATTTACAAATACGGTTTAAAACGCAGGTTTATTATTCCTATTTTGATATTACCGCATTTGACTCACACCCGGATTTCTTCAAAAAAGTATTGGAAAAAATAGGTAGTCTACAGGGCGTATTAATGGCTGTGGGATCTCTAGACAAAAAATATCCTCATACAGACATTATCGCCGCTAATTTTTCAGGTGCCGTTTCAATATTAGATATTTGTGCTAATTACTTAGTTTCACAAAAAAAAGGATTTATCATTGGACTCAGTTCTGTGGCTGGCGATAGGGGACGTCAAAGTAATTATGTCTATGGCGCAAGCAAATCGGCATTAACCACTTATTTACAAGGTCTACGCGGTTCTTTAACCGCCCATCAAATCCATGTACTCACGGTTAAATTGGGTTTAATCGATACAAAAATGACATTTGGTGGAAGCTACCCCATATTCTTAGCTGCCTGCCCGCAAAAAACGGGGTTAAAAATCATCAAAGCCTTAGATAAAGGAAAAGAAAGTGTTTATATTCCAAAAATATGGCGAGTCATTATGTTAATAATCCGATTGATTCCAGAAAAAATTTTTAAATATATAAAAATATAAGCCTATTACTGAGCCGTTTTTTTAGCCTGTGGTTTTCGCATCCCAAAAAATAATATGTCCTGGCTTTACGATTTTACTCAAATACTCTACTATTTTTTCTACTTTGCCGTTATCAGCGTCAAAAAATTCGATCACAAGAGGCAAACTAAGAGAAAGATCGACCAATGAAGGCGTAGAATTTCCGGTTTCTCCAAAACCATTAATGGCCCGAAATACACTCATTCCCGGAACATGCGCTTCTGACTTTAAGTAATCAACTATTTTACTTAAAAGATGAGAACCCTCCGTTATATAAATTCTCACCACCACAATATCCATTGTCTTCATAAACTTCTTCCCATGACAACGCCGAACCATGTAGCGATTAAACATAACCCTACTCCAAGAAAAATATTCATAACGGCATTTAGCCAATGGCCATTCTCAAATAAATTAATCGTTTCTATTGAGAAAGAAGAAAAGGTGGTATACCCGCCCAACATACCAACTAATAATAATGCCCTTAATTCGGAGCTAAACTGCTCAAAACGATCTAATAGGAAAACAAATAACAGTCCCATCAAAAAGCAACCACTTATATTGACAATTAACGTGCCAATAGGAAACTGCGGTTTAAAGAGCCTATAAACACCGTTTGATATGCCGTAGCGTAAAACGCCACCTAGGCCAGCGCCTATAAATATAAAAAAACTGTGTTCAAATCCTTAGAACTCCCAAGCTATCCTTCCGTTTTCCTAGTAAACGCTTCACTTATCAGCTAATACACTGACTTCCTTTGAAACAGTTTGATAATCCGCCATTTGATCAAAATTTAAGTATCGGTATAAATCATCTGCCATTGTGTTTATAAACTGTATTTTTTCCTTATATTCTTCTGTACTAGGAAGATAACCTAAGGTTGCTGTTATGGCAGAAAGTTCCGCAGAAGCTAAGTAAACATTAGCGCCTTTTCCCATACGATTAGGGAAGTTTCGCGTTGAGGTTGAAACAACAGTCGCGCCATTCTGTACTCTTGCTTGATTACCCATACATAATGAGCACCCAGGCATTTCGGTTCGAGCACCTACTGATCCGTAAATAGCGTAATAACCTTCTTGCATTAGCTGATGGGCATCCATTTTTGTAGGTGGTGCTATCCACAAAATACTAGGTAGATGCCCAGTAACATTCTTTAATAAGCTTCCTGCCGCACGATAATGCCCTATGTTTGTCATGCAAGAACCTATAAAAACTTCATCTACCTTTGTCTTTGCTACTTCGGATAAGGGTTTAATATTATCCGGATCATTTGGGCAGGCTAATAAAGGCTCTGTAATTTGATTCAGATCGATATCAATCACTTCTGCATATTCAGCATCAGTATCGGGTTCTAATAAGACGGGATTAAGTAACCAATGTTGCATCGCATCAATACGGCGTTGCAAACTACGTACATCTTGATAGCCATTGGTTATCATCCATTTTAATAAAGAAATATTCGAATTTAAATATTCAATGACCGGCTCTTTATTTAAGCGCACGGTACATCCATTGGCTGAACGTTCTGCCGATGCATCAGCAAATTCGAAAGCTTGTTCAATCTTAAGATCAGGTAAACCTTCAATCTCTAAGATACGACCTGAAAATATATTTTCTTTATTCTTGCTCGCTAAGGTTAGCAATCCTCGTTGTAATGCTACATAGGGAATAGCATTCACAAGATCTCGTAGCGTAATCCCTGGTTGTATTTGACCTGTAAATCTTACTAATACAGACTCTGGCATCGTCAACGGCATCACACCCATCGCGGCTGCAAAAGCAACGACACCTGAACCACCAGGAAAACTAATACCGATTGGAAAACGTGTATGTGAATCGCCACCTGTACCTACGGTATCGGGTAACAACATACGGTTAAGCCAGGAATGGATAATGCCATCGCCAGGGCGTAAAACAATACCGCCACGTGAAGAAAAGAAATCCGGTAAGCTATGTTGTGTTTCAATATCAACCGGTTTGGGATAAGCCGCTGTATGGCAAAAGCTTTGCATAACCAAATCGGCTGAAAACCCTAAACAAGCAAGCTCTTTGAGCTCATCACGTGTCATCGGACCCGTTGTATCTTGGGAGCCGACGGCAGATATCTTAGGCTCGCAATAAGTGCCTGGACGTATACCGGCCAAGCCACAGGCCTTACCCACCATTTTCTGCGCTAAAGTAAACCCTTTTGCACTTTCTTGGGCAATTTTTGGCCTATAAAAAGCATTCGAAAAAGACAATCCCATTGCTTCACAGACTTTATCCGTCAAGGATCGTCCAATAATCAAAGGAATTCGGCCGCCGGCACGTACTGCATCCAGTAACGGGGGGTTGACTTCAAATCGTGCTATTTCTAATCCTTGCTCATCGGTTATCCGGCCTTCATAAGGATAAATATGGATAACATCGCCCGTATTTAATTCACTAACATCCACTTCTATGGGAAAAGCGCCTGAATCTTCAGCGGTTGTACGAAAAATTGGGGCAATTGTTCCACCTAAAATGATACCGCCACGATGTTTGTTAGGTACAAATGGAATCGGCTCGCCCATATGCCATAATACGGAATTAATCGCGGATTTACGGGATGAACCGGTCCCTACAACGTCGCCTACAAAAGCAATGGGATAACCCTTGGATTTTAAACCACTGATTATTTCTAGCCCTTCTGGCATGCGGTTACGTAACATTTCTAAACTATGTAGTGGAATATCGGGCCGACTCCAAGCCTCGGTCGCTGGAGATAAGTCATCCGTATTAATTTCGCCTGATACTTTAAAAACCGATACGGTTAGTTTGTGAGGAACTTCAGGCTTAGAAGTAAACCATGCAGCGTTTGCCCAAGCCTCTATAACCGGCTTAGCAAATAAATTTCCTGTATTGGCTTTTTCAATCACATCGTAGCAAGCGTCAAACATCAATAAGGTATGTGACAGCTGTTTTGCTGCGGTATCTGCCAAACTAGGATGATCCAGTAATTCGATAAGAATAGGGACATTATAACCACCTAACATGGTTCCCAGTAATTCAACCGCCTGAATAGGGTCTATAAAAGGGGATTTTGTTTCGCCTTTAGCCAAAGCAGCAAGGAAAGCGGCTTTAACATAAGCGGCAGGATCAACCCCAGGCGCTATACGCTGGCTCAATAATTCAACTAAAAAAGGGCCTTGAACATCCTGTGGTGGGCTTTTAAGGAGCTCAACTAATTCTGCTACCTGCTCAGCGCTCAAAGGTAATGGTCCTATCCCTTCACTGGCACGCAGCTGTACATGTTGCTCATAAGCCTTTAAAAATTGAGTTGTAGAAGACACGATAAACCCCACTTATTCTTTTAAATAAGGCCGATTATACTCTCTTAAAATAGTATAAGTAAGCCAAAATCTAGAGTTAATTATGACCCATTTAATCCATCAACGTCTTTTACAAGTAAAAACACAGATAGCCGAGGCTGAGCACCGTTTTCAGCGTCTAAATCACTCTGTCAAACTAATCGCTGTTAGCAAATCACAAGCTATACCCGCTATTAAAGAAGCTATTGACGCAGGGCAATTCGTGTTTGAAGAAAACTATGTTCAAGAAGCATTAGAAAAAATAAAGCAATTACAAGCTAATCATTTAGAGTGGCATTTCCTGGGGGCATTCAAAGCAATAAAATTAAGCTTATTGCTGAAAATTTTCACTGGGTACATAGCCTCTGTGAAATAAAAACCGCCACACGTTTAAACCAATATAGGGCAATCAATTTATTGCCACTCAATGTCTGTATTCAAATTAATCTTGATGAAGAACCTAATAAAGCGGGCATCTATTTGAAAGATCTTACGGCATTTGCACAATCGTTAGAAAAACTTCCCTACTTAAATTTACGTGGCTTAATGGCTATACCTAAAAAAAGAACTGAGTTTTCAGCACAACGTGATAGTTTTAAAAAGTTACATCGTGCTTTTGCAGAGTTGCAACAATTAGGTTTTAAAATAGATACTTTATCGATGGGCATGTCAGGTGATTTTGTAGCTGCTATTGCAGAAGGAGCAACCTGTGTCCGAATAGGCACGGCTATTTTTGGACACAGATCATAGTCACGCTAAGTCTTTACCAGAAAGCTCAGCTTAAAAACGTTCTTTTATATAATCTATTAGTCTAGATACATTAACCCGCGTTTGCGCCATAGAATCCCTATCACGCACCGTGACGGTATCATGATTCGCAGTATTATCACTTTTGCCAACCGTATCAAAATCAACTGTCATACAAAGTGGCGTTCCAATTTCATCGTGTCTTCTATAACTTTTACCAATATTACCTGTATCTTCATAGGCAATCCGTCCTAAACCTAAAGACTGAAGGGATTTCTTAATCGCTTGTGCTTTTTCTACAATTGCACTTTCGTTACGTTTTAATGGAATAATAGCGACTTTAACCGGTGAAAGATGTGGTTTTATTTTTAAAACAATACGCTCTTTATTATCGGCTAATTTTTCTTCTGTGTAGGCCTCTGTTAAAACAGCTAATACACCTCTATCTAAACCTGCGGAAGGTTCAATAACGTAAGGTAAGAAATGCTGTCCTGGTGGATCTTGAACACTCAACTTGGAAACACTGTCTTTATTAATCGCAACGTTTGCATTTATTTTTAAATCTTGTTGTGCTTGTGTATGGGATCCCAAATCATAATCTGTTCTATTTGAAATACCTTCTAACTCCTCAAAACCATGGGGAAATTGATATAAGATATCCGATGTCGCTTTCGCATAATGCGCTAATTCTTCTTGAGGTTGTTTAAATAATTTTAACCGTTCGGGTGATAACCCTTGTTCTTTCCACCACGCTAAGCGTTGCTCTACCCAATATTCCTGCCATTTTTCATCTTCACCGGGTTTAACAAAAAACTCAATTTCCATTTGCTCAAATTCTCGCACCCGAAAAATAAAATTACGCGGCGTTATTTCATTACGAAATGCTTTACCTATTTGAGCAATGCCAAAAGGCAATTTAGGTGCCATAGAATCCATAACATTTTTAAAATTAGTAAAGATTCCTTGCGCTGTTTCTGGACGTAGATAAGCATAAGAATCTTTATCTTCCACTGGCCCTATATTGGTTTTAAACATCATGTTAAAGGATCTTGGATCTGTTAAATCCTTTGAACCGCAATTTTCACATTTTCCTTCAACAAGATGATCCGAACGCCAACGTTTTTTACACTTTCTACAATCCACCATTAAATCTGCAAAGGTATTTTCGTGGCCTGAATAGAAAAAAATCTTTTTCTGCGTCAAAATAGCGGCATCTAAACCGTAAATATCATCACGCTCATACACATTTGATTTCCACCACGCCGCCTTTAAATTATTTTTTAATTCCACACCTAAGGGACCGTAATCATAAACACCTTGCAGCCCCCCATAGATTTCTCCACTTTGAAAAATAAATCCTTTGCGCTTACATAAGGAAACGATTTCTTCTAAATTTTTTGCCGCCATAGTAAATTTCCGAAATGTGTATTTATTGCCAATTTATTAACTTAATGAGAATTTATAGCAGGTTTCGCCACCCCTGTTAAGCGCTATCTTTTTCCTAAAACAAAAAATCTATTCAAGCGCCTTCTATGAAATAACTGTCCAAAATAGCCCCTAAGCGTGTAAAATAAGCGATATTTTCTGATATTAAGACTATTTTCTGACATTATGCTATCTATTATTAATATTTCAGCCTACCGGTTTGTGCGTTTACCGCATGATTTACTTGCAGAACTGCAAATTAAATTAAAAAAAGAAACACAGCAATTAGGGCTAAAAGGTACTATTTTACTAAGCCAAGAAGGCATTAATCTGTTCCTGGCTGGGCAAAGAGAAGCCATTACCAAACTTAAAGAACAGCTCAACAGCATCCCATCTTTTGAAAACCTTACCTTTAAAGAAAGCTTGTCTGACTTCCAACCCTTTAAGAAAATGTTTGTTAAAATAAAAAAGGAAATCATCCCCTTTGGTATTGACGCTATCCGCCCTGAAGTCCATACAGCCACTTCAATAACACCTGAAACCCTAAAAAGCTGGTTTAAAGAACGACCGGATCTTGTCTTATTAGACACGCGGAACAGCTTTGAAGTTGAATTTGGAAGTTTTGAAAATAGCTTACATTTAGAACTTAAACATTTTAGAGACTTCCCTGTAGCAGTTCAAAAATTACCCGACACTATTAAAAAAGCCCCAGTGATTACATTTTGTACTGGCGGAATACGTTGTGAAAAAGCCTCTGCCTTTCTTATAGAAGCTGGTTTTGACGAGGTTTATCAACTAGACGGGGGGATACTCAACTATTTTGAAAAGTGTGGTGGCGATCATTATGATGGCCTGTGTTTTGTATTTGATGACAGAAAAGCACTGACTCCTTCTCTAGAAGTCTTTGATAGCACCAAAAGTCCTTAATATAAAATAAGCTATAATAGATATGAATTTAATTGATTAATTACTTATGAAAAAATTCCTTTTTTTCCTTATAGTACCCTTTTTATTAACCGCTTGTGGCCCCCCACTGATCTTTGGCATACCTCAGCAACGGTGGGATCAGCTGAATCAACAACAACGTAATCAAGTTATTGCTGGATATAACCGACAAAGGACAATCGAAGCCCAAACAGCACCTATTACCGATGCCATTAATGCGCTTTCCTATAGAAGAAACTATGGGTTTTATAACTTCCCTTATTATCCTTTTCCTTATTACCCTTACTGACAACCCAAAAGGTTTCACGTGAAACAATGGCCTTTTGTTACTTTATCGCACGAATTTTAATCCTAAGATTGAACCAATCAATAATATCAAGAAAAATACCCTCAAATAACTGATAGGGTCTTTAAAAAAGAACATACCAATTAAAGCCGTTCCAAAAGCACCAATTCCCGTCCATACGGCATAAGCTGTCCCTAAAGGGATATGAGTCAATGCTTTATTTAAAAAAAATAAACTCAGGCAGGAAAAAATTATAAACCCTAAGGTATAGGGTATCTGCGTAAACCCTTCTGATAGTTTCATACAGGTTGTAAACCCTATCTCAAACAGTCCTGCTATCATTAAAATGAACCAAGCATTCATATTACCCCCTTATTAAAAGCATTTTTCTAGGATTTGCCCATTTTCTACTTGAAATGTTTTTCCATTCACACTGTCATTTAATGACTTAATCAAGTTAGCTTCAATTACCGTAACAAAAACCTGCGATTCTAGTCTATTTAACAATGCAAGAAGATATCCTTGCTTAACCGCATCAAGCTCTGCAAACAAATCATCGAATAAATAAATACATGATTTATTAGTTATCTTTTTTAACAATAATCCTTGCGCTAACTGTAACGCATAGGCTAATAATTTTTGCTCCCCACGTGATAATACTTCATGAGCTGGATTACCGCGTAATTTAATTAATAAATCTGCTCTCTGTGGACCATATTGAGTATAACCTAGACTAGTATCGCGAGAAAAAGATCGGTTTAAAACCTCTTCTAAACTAGATTGATGGTCCCAGCCCTGATAAAAATCAATTTTTAATTCTTTTAAATCAACCAATTCACCTATTAACTCTGTAATCAATGGCGTTAATTGTTGTAAGTACTTTTCCCGCATGCGTGTTATTTCAACAGAAAATTCTATTAACTTACAATTCCATACTTTTATTTGATCCGCTACTATTTGTCTTTGTAATGCTGCATTTCTTTGTTTTAAGGTTTGTTGGAATTGTTGCCATATTGAGAAAAAATGGGGTTCCACGTGAAACGCTCCCCAATCTATAAATTGTCGTCGCGCTTTAGGACCACCACTCAATAAATAATAACTGTTTGGACTAACAAACTGCGTAGGAAGCAATTTAACTAGCTCGCCAATAGATTCAACATTATTACCAATTTTAATTCTAGTTTTCCCTTGTCGCGTTTTTTCCAATCCTAGCGTAGTTGTAAATGATTCTCTCAAAACAACAGAAAATAGATTAAATTGACTTGCGTCATAGTGAATAGCGCGGCTTGCTAATGCGCTTCGAAAGGAACGACCTGAACTTAAAAAATGGATGGCTTCTAATAAGCTCGATTTTCCACTGCCATTAGACCCATAAATAAAATTAAATCGGGGGGAAAACTCAAGATCTAGATCAACAAGGTTTCGAAATTGGTTTATTTTTAGACGAAATACCTGCATGAGGCCTTATAAACGCATCGGCATAATAACGTAAATGCTGGTATTTTCTTCAACGGATTCTAATCTTACACTGGCATCCGTTGAGGTTAAGGTCATTCTTACCAATCCTGTTGGCAAACTATTTAATACGTCTATTAAATAGTTAATATTAAACGCGACGGTAATTGCTTCGCCTGAAAAATCAACCTCAAGTACATCTTCTGCATCTTCCTGATCAAGGTTATTAGCAAATATGCGCAATTCTTTCGCCTGCATTTCTAAACAGATACTTCTATGCTTATCATTTGATAAAATACCTACTCGCATTAAAGAAGATTTCAGTAAATCCCGATCAACGGTTAAAGTTTTATCGCCACTTTGTGGGATAACGCGATCGTAACCTGGAAACTTTCCATCGATAAGTTTAGAGGTAAAGGTATAATCCGGCATATTGACGCGTAATTGATTGTTATTTAATGAAATAGTGACGTCATTCTCTTCATCATCACTCAACAAGCGCGAAAGTTCATAAACTGCTTTTCTAGGGATAATAAATTGATTATCACTTAATGAAATATCACTCTGCTTCAAATTTGTCCTAGTATGGGAAATCAAAGCTTTGATGCTGGTTGCCAAACGATGTCCATCTGTTGCTACGGCACGTAAGCTTCCTTGGCCGAATTCCCACAACATTCCGTTCAGATAATAACGTACATCCTGTTGAGCCATCGCAAAATTAGTCGCCTCGATGAGAGAACGTAATCGTTTTTGAGGGAGTGTGAAGGTTAATTGTTTATTATTTGCACTAGAGGATTCTTCAGAAATAGGAAAATCAGTGGCTGGCAATGTCGCTAGATTAAAACGACTACGGCCACATTGCAGAATAAGTTTATCGCCTTTTTGTTGAAGTTTTAACAGGCTTTCTTCGGGTAAACTTTTACAAATATCTACCAGTTTACGTGCTGGCGCCGTGGTCTTACCTTCTTTACCGGCGTCTTCTAATGCTATCCGCCCTGATAGCTCTACTTCCATGTCTGTGCCTAATAACGATAATGCCTTATCTTTTAAATTTAAAAAGACATTAGCCAGTATAGGTACTGTCTGACGACGCTCAATAACCGCAGTCACAAGTTGTAATGGTTTTAATAAGGCTTCACGATTAATTGTAAACTGCATTTTTCTTCCTCAATTTGATAGCGTACGCAATAAATTTATAAAGTCCTCAGCGACACCGGTATTGGTTTTTTTTAATTCTTGTATTTTACGGAACGCGTGCAGCACCGTCGTATGATCACGTCCCCCAAATGCTCGACCCAATTCAGGTAAACTATGATTTGTTAATTCTTTAGCAAGCGCCATTGCAATTTGTCTAGCCCTTGCTAAAGAAGAGGTACGACGTTTAGAAATCAAATCAGATACTTTAATTTTATAATATTCAGCAACTGTTTTAATAATATTATCTACAGTTACTAATTTATCCTGCAAAGCAAGCACATCTTTTATAGCTTCTCTTACTAATTCTAACGTAATTTGACAACCCGTGAATTGTGCGTAGGCAATCACGCGTTTCAAAACGCCTTCTAACTCTCTTACATTTGAATGAATACGTTTACCAATAAAGAAAGCAACTTCTTGAGGCAAATTAACTTTTGTTTGTTCTGCTTTACTAATTAAAATAGCAACTCGCGTTTCTAGATCAGGCGGCTCAATAGCAACAGTAAGTCCCCAACCTAATCTTGATTTTAACCTTTCTTCTACGCCGGACATTTCTTTGGGGTAACGATCACAGGTCAAAACAATTTGTTGCTGGCTCTCGAGTAAAGTATTAAACGTATGAAAAAACTCTTCTTGTGATCGATCTTTTCCGGCGAAAAACTGGATATCATCAATCAATAATGCATCTAAGGAACGATAATATGTTTTAAAGTCATTGATTGTGTTGGTTTGCAGCGCTTTAATCATATCGGCTACAAAACGCTCAGAATGTAGATACAACACTTTTGCATTTGGGTTTTTATGCAAAATAGAATTGCCTATAGCATGCATTAAATGCGTTTTACCTAAACCTACGCCCCCATAAAGTAACAAGGGATTATAGGCGCCACCAGGATTTTCACCGACTTGTACACTTGCAGCACGCGCTAATTGATTAGATTTACCTTCAACAAAATTTACAAAAGTAAAGTTGGTATTAATGTGCGTAGCCGACAATCGGGTTGTTTTAACCGGTGCTTTTACTTCTTGTGTGTGTCGTAATGCCGGCGCGCCTTGATTAGCACGACTGCCTACTTTTAAAATCACTTCGGGAGGAACATCATCCAATCGTGTCAAAATTTGATTAATGTGCACTAAAAAACGCTCATTGACACAATGCAATACAAATTGATTAGGTGCCCACAATACAAGCTGATCTTCTTTATGCTCAGCCTGTAACGGGCGAATCCACGTATTAAAATCTTGGAGAGAAATATGGTTTTGCAAACGATCCAAACATTTTTGCCAAACGAAAGTTGCTGTTGCTAAAACACTTGTCACAATAATTCCTCTAGATTAAATAAAATGTTTAACCGGCCTAAGTTCATAGCATAATTCTAATCGCTTATCTACCCTC